>NZ_PVNC01000003.1:0-760206 GCF_003001875.1 Paraburkholderia sp. BL18I3N2 | reverse complement strand
GAGGCGAAGAAGATGTTCCCGAATCTCGACTGGTTCAGCGCGGTCTCGTATCACATGATGGGCGTGCCCACGGCGATGTTCACGCCGCTCTTCGTCATCGCTCGCACGGCGGGTTGGAGCGCGCACATCATCGAGCAGCGCATCGACAACAAGATCATCCGTCCGAGCGCGAATTACACCGGACCCGACGATCTACCGTTCGTGCCGCTCGCCAAGCGTGTTTGAGAGTGCTTTGAAGACGTCTTCAGGGGCGTCTTCTTCGCCGTCGATTGCGTGAGCGTGTAGCCACGCGCAGGCAAGCGTTTCTCCTCCATTGCGTCTAAAGAGCGCGGCGCAATGAAGTTGGGCCTTGGCTCGCTGAAACCCCGGGCCAAGGCCGTTTTTTGCGGCGCATTCGCGCGGCCGCCTGCAAACCCGAGCCGCACGGCGCCGCGCGCTAAACTACACGTACTGCCTGACTGGCCCGCCAGGGAAACGCTATAAAAAAAGGGGCCGCCGATCGTGATCGGCCGCCGCCATCGTCCCCGGATCATTACTGTTTTGTCCCCTACGCCATGAATACTGCAAACCGCAAACGCCTTCCCGGCACCCAGCTCGATTTCTTCGACACGCGCGCCGCAGTCGACGCGATCCAGCCCGGCGCTTACGACAAACTGCCGTACACGTCGCGCGTGCTCGCCGAAAACCTCGTGCGCCGTTGCGATCCGGCCACGTTGACCGCGTCGCTCAGGCAGATCATCGAACGCAAGCGCGAGCTGGATTTCCCGTGGTTCCCGGCGCGCGTGGTGTGTCATGACATTCTCGGCCAGACGGCGCTCGTCGACCTGACCGGCCTGCGCGACGCGATTGCCGCGCAAGGCGGCGATCCGGCGCTGGTCAATCCGGTGGTGCCGACGCAACTCGTGGTCGACCATTCGCTCGCCGTCGAGTGCGGTGGCTTCGATCCGGATGCGTTCGCGAAGAACCGCGCGATCGAAGATCGCCGTAACGAAGACCGCTTCGACTTCATCAACTGGACCAAGCGCGCGTTCAGGAACGTGGACGTGATTCCGCCGGGCAACGGCATCCTGCATCAGATCAACCTTGAGCGCATGAGCCCGGTCGTGCAGGTGAAAGACGGCGTGGCGTTCCCCGATACGCTGGTCGGCACCGACTCGCATACGCCGATGGTGGACGCGCTCGGCGTGATCGCGATCGGCGTGGGCGGGCTCGAAGCGGAAAGCGTGATGCTGGGCCGCGCGTCGTATATGCGCCTGCCGGATATCGTCGGCGTGGAACTGACGGGCAAGCCGGCCGAAGGCATCACGGCGACCGACGTGGTGCTCTCGTTGACCGAATTCCTGCGCAAGGAAAAAGTGGTCGGCGCGTACCTCGAATTCTACGGCGCGGGCACGGCCAAGCTGACGCTGGGCGACCGCGCGACCATCGCCAATATGGCGCCCGAATTCGGCGCGACGGCCGCGATGTTCTCGATCGACGAACAGACCATCAAGTATCTGAAGCTCACCGGCCGCGACGACGAGCTTGTCAAGCTGGTGGAAACTTACGCGAAGGAAGCCGGCCTGTGGGCTGACAGCCTCGTGAACGCCGAATACGAACGCGTGCTGAAGTTCGATCTGTCGACGGTGGTGCGCACGCTCGCCGGGCCGTCGAACCCGCATCGCCGGTTGCCGGTGTCGGAACTGGCGGCGCGCGGCATCAGCGGCAAGGTGGAGAACGAGCCGGGTTTGATGCCGGACGGCGCGGTGATCATCGCCGCGATCACGAGCTGCACGAACACCAACAATCCGCGCAACATGATCGCAGCCGGTTTGCTGGCGCGTAACGCGAACCGCCGCGGACTGACTCGCAAGCCGTGGGCAAAAACCTCGCTCGCGCCGGGATCGAAGGCGGTCACGCTGTATCTCGAAGAGGCCGGGCTGTTGCCGGAGTTGGAGCAGCTGGGCTTCGGCGTGGTCGCGTATGCGTGCACGTCGTGCAATGGCATGTCCGGTGCGCTGGATCCGGTGATCCAGAAGGAGATCGTCGAGCGCGATCTGTATGCGACCGCCGTGCTGTCGGGCAATCGCAACTTCGACGGCCGCATTCATCCATACGCGAAGCAGGCTTTCCTGGCGTCGCCGCCGCTGGTGGTGGCGTATGCGATTGCGGGCACGATCCGTTTCGACATCGAGAAAGATGTGCTCGGTATCGATGCCGACGGCCAAGCCGTCACGCTGAAGGACATCTGGCCGACGGATGCGGAGATCGACGCGATCGTCGCGTCGAGCGTGAAGCCGGAGCAATTCCGCAAGGTGTATGAGCCGATGTTCGCCGTATCCGTCGATACCGGCGAGAAAGCCGATCCGCTTTACGACTGGCGTCCGATGAGCACCTACATTCGCCGTCCGCCGTATTGGGAAGGCGCGCTTGCCGGCGAGCGCACTTTGAAAGGCATGCGTCCGCTCGCCGTGCTTGGCGACAACATCACGACCGATCACCTGTCACCGTCCAACGCGATTCTGGCGGACAGCGCTTCGGGCGAATATCTGGCCAAGATGGGCTTGCCGGAAGAAGACTTCAATTCGTATGCGACGCACCGCGGCGATCACCTCACGGCGCAGCGCGCGACCTTTGCCAACCCGACGCTGAAGAACGAGATGGTGCTCGAAGACGGCAAGGTGAAAGCGGGATCGCTCGCGCGCATCGAACCCGAGGGCAAGGTCACGCGCATGTGGGAGGCGATCGAAACCTACATGGAACGCAAGCAGCCGCTGATCGTGATTGCCGGCGCGGACTATGGCCAGGGTTCGTCGCGTGACTGGGCGGCGAAGGGCGTGCGTCTGGCCGGCGCGGAAGCGATCGTCGCCGAAGGATTCGAGCGCATCCACCGCACGAATCTGGTGGGCATGGGTGTGCTGCCGCTAGAGTTCAAGCCGGGTGTGAACCGGCTCACGCTGGCAATCGACGGCACGGAAACCTTCGACGTGGTCGGCGAACGCAAACCGCGTGCGGACCTTACGCTCGTGATTCATCGCAAGAACGGCGAGCGGGTCGAGGTGCCGGTGACGTGCCGGCTCGATACCGCCGAAGAGGTTTCCATCTACGAAGCCGGCGGCGTGTTGCAACGCTTTGCGCAGGACTTTCTCGAGTCGTCGAAGAAGGCGGCTTGAGGCGGCGGACGTTTTAACGCGGCAACGGGTGGCGTGGCACGCTCTGCCATATCACCCGCCCACATCAGGACACGATTTTCATGGCCCACCAACCCCAGATCAAGATTCCGGCCACCTACATGCGTGGCGGCACCAGCAAGGGCGTGTTCTTCCGCCTGCAAGATTTGCCCGAAGCGGCCCAAGTGCCCGGCGCCGCGCGCGACGCGCTGCTGATGCGCGTGATCGGCAGCCCCGACCCGTACGGCAAGCAGATCGACGGCATGGGCGGCGCGACGTCCAGCACCAGCAAGACGGTGATCATCGCCAAAAGCAGCCGGCCGGATCACGACGTGGATTACCTGTTCGGGCAGGTATCGATCGATAAGGCGTTCATCGACTGGACCGGCAATTGCGGCAATCTCTCGGCAGCGGTCGGGCCGTTCGCGATCAGCTCGGGTCTCGTCGACCCGAGCCGGATTCCGCGCGATGGCGTGGCTGTCGTGCGCATCTGGCAGGCGAATATCGGCAAGACGATCATCGGGCACGTGCCGATGACCGACGGCGCCGTGCAGGAAACCGGCGATTTCGAACTCGACGGCGTCACGTTTCCGGCGGCGGAAGTGCAGCTCGAATTCATGGATCCGGCTGCGGAAGAAGAGGGTGCGGGCGGCTCGATGTTCCCCACCGGCAATTTGGTGGACGATCTGGAAGTGCCTGGCGTCGGCACGCTGAAGGCGACCATGATCAACGCGGGCATTCCGACCATCTTTGTCGATGCCGAGTCGATCGGCTACAAGGGCACGGAGTTGCAGGACGCCATCAATAGCGACGACAAGGCGCTCGTGATGTTCGAGACGATCCGCGCGCATGGGGCGTTGCGCATGGGGCTCATCAAGAACCTCGACGAGATCGCGACGCGCCAGCATACGCCGAAGGTGGCGTTCGTCGCGAAGCCGGCTGCGTACGTGGCATCGAGCGGCAAGCAGATCGGCGCGGGCGACGTCGATCTGCTGGTGCGCGCGATGTCGATGGGCAAGCTGCATCACGCGATGATGGGCACGGCCGCGGTGGCCATCGGCACTGCGGCGGCGATTGCTGGCACGCTGGTGAATCTCGCGGCGGGCGGCGGCGCGAAAGAATCGGTGCGCTTCGGTCATCCTTCCGGCACGTTGCGGGTCGGCGCCGAGGCGAGCGAAAGCGGCGGCGAGTGGACGGTGACCAAGGCCATCATGAGCCGCAGCGCGCGGGTGCTGATGGAAGGCTGGGTGCGGGTGCCGCAGGAGCGGTAAGCCGAATGCCCGGCTTCGTCCGCAAGGGACGAAGCCGGCAAACGGGTTTTGATGCAACGGCGAAGCCTAAGACGTCAGCCCGATGCTGGCGAGAACGAACCGAAGACCGAAGAAACAAACGGACGAAAACAGCGGCAGGCCGAAAGCTAGCGATATACACCGCAAGCCGACGGCGCTGGCCTGTGGCCATCGATCGAAAAAATAGACAGCCGCGCCGGCCAGTACGCGGCCGACCCCGTTCATTGCCGCACCATCACGATCTCGAGATACTCGCTAGGCAGCACGAGTGTCCCGTCGCCTGACCGGTTGCGGCTTTCCATCAGCGTCATCAGATCGAGCTGGAAGGCTGCTTGCCGTTCGCCGTCCATTGCGGCGAATGCCTTGTTGATCGGGCCGTAGTAAGTCCGGAACACCTCGAGCCAATGCGCCGGCGAGTGGTATCGGAACATGAATTCGCGGCTCGTCACGACGACACTGCGCGCACTGCCGTGAAACAGCTCGTCGAGCCGCGCCCGGGTGCCCCACAGCGCCGGCGACTTGAGACCGGGCGGCGGCGGCAGATACTTACCGATCGTCTTGAACACCTGGCCGATGAAGCTATCGGGTGTCCAGTTCGCGAGGCCGATCTTGCCACCGGGTCTGCATACGCGCGCCAGTTCGCTTGCCGCTTTCTCCTGATTCGGCGTGAACATGACGCCGAAGGTCGAGATGACGACATCGAAGGAGGCGTCTGCGTAGGGCAGCGCTTCGGCGTCGGCCTCGCGGAACTGGACCGCTGTCAGACCTTCCGCTTGCGCGCGAGCCTTTCCCGCATCGAGCAGCGAGGCCACGTAGTCGGTCGAGGTGACGTCGCACCAGCGGCGCGCGGCGGCGAGCGTGCCGTTGCCGTTTCCCGCCGCGACATCGAGCACGCGGCTGCCGGCGCGCAGGTCGAGTGCTTCGCAAAGGTTTTCTCCGACGATCTGTAGCGTTGTGCCGACGACGGCGTAATTGCCCGTTTCCCACGCGGCGTGCTGGCGCGCTTTGACGTCAGCGAATTCGGAGGTTTGTGAAGAAGAATGGACTTCAGACATGGAGATGCTCCAGAGAAAAAGTTGTGCGATGCACGCTAGTGTTAGTGCGCCAAGGTTTATCAACGCATGTGGTGCCTCCTTAATTGCGGTTAAGTATTCGATTCATTCAAGAATCCTTAGCATTGTTGTAAGGGATTCGCATGGATGCTAGTATCGGTGCGACTGTCAAATCGATGAATGACCAGGCGTCCAGATCTTTTGCGCAGGACGCCGAAGTTCCTGGACAACGATGGACGCTCTCTCCGACGTGCTTCGCCTGGTTCGCCTCGGTGGCGCGGTGTATTTAAATGGCGACTTCACCGCACCGTGGTGTTTGTACGGCCAGGCTGACGCAGGGTTGTGCGGCAGCTTTCTTCCTCCGGCCGAACGTATCGTCTCCTACCATCTGATCACCGAGGGAGGCTGCTGGGCTTCGCTCGCTGACGACCTCGGGTCCGCTATTTACGTGGCTGCCGGCGAACTGCTTGTCGTGCCGCAAGGCGAGGCGCATCTGCTTGGCAGTTCGCTCGACATCACGCCCGGACCCACTGGCGAACTGCTCGAGAGTCAGTTGCGCAATGCACCGGGGCAGGTAATGGCGCTTCACTACGGCGGTGGCGGAGACCGCACGCGTCTGGTGTGCGGCTTTCTCGCGTGCGACGACACCTTGAGCAACCCGGTGCTGTCCGCGCTGCCTCGCATCTTCAAGGTCGACATGCGCAACGATCCGCAGTCCGCGTGGCTCGAATCGTCGCTACGGTTCGCGGCGGCGGAGGCCGCGGAATGGCGCGTAGGCAGCGCGATCGTTCTTGCGCGGCTTTCGGAGCTGCTTTTCGTGGAGGCGGTGCGGCGTTGTATCGATGCGCTGCCGTCCGATCGGAAGGGCTGGCTCGCGGGCGTGGGGGATCGGTTCGTCGGTCGAGCGCTCGCGTTGATGCATGCGCAGCCTGCGCACGGGTGGACGGTCGATGAGCTGGCGCGCAAAGCCGGCTTGTCCCGCTCGGCGCTGGCGCAGCGATTTACGCAGTTGCTCGGTCAGCCGCCTATGCAGTATCTCGCGCATTGGCGTTTGCAGATCGCCGCGCAGGAGTTGCGTGGCGGCACGAAGTCGCTGGCGGCGGTGGCGGACCAGGTGGGATATGAGTCGGAGGCGGCGTTCAATCGGGCTTTCAAGCGCGAGTTCGGAATGCCGCCGGCGGGGTGGCGGAGGAGCCGCGGCGAGATGACGGGTATTGCTGCGGGCTCTGCCGGCGCGGCTGCCGCCGCCATAGATGGATCGTTCGACGATCGAGGTGGCTAGACCGCTGGCCGCGCGATCCAGCGCGCCGCCTTCACTTCACCCCATGCTTCGCCTGCCAGCTCTTCATGAACGCGATTTCGTCGTGCTGCGCCTTGATGATGTTTCTGGCCAGCCGCTTCAACTCCGGGTCCTTGCCGTACTTCAACTCGACCTGCGCCATTTCGATCGCCCCTTGATGATGCGGAATCATGTGCGCGACGAAGTCCTTGTCGGCGTTGCCCGTATAGTCGGCGCTCATGTCCTGCATCATTTTGTCGTCGGCGGCCTTGAAGGCTTGCGTCGCATCGCCGCCGCCGGCATCCGCTGACTTCGACATGTCCATGCCAGACATGGCGGCCGGTTGCTGGGCGTGGACGGGCACGGTCGCGACAGCAAACGCAAAGCCGCTGAACAGGCAAAGGGCACGAAAGGCACGAAGTTTTTTCATAGTGAATATCCGTTGGGAAAAGGTGTCCGTCAGGCTCTCAGCGACGGATGAAAGCCCGCCGTCTCGATGGCCTCGATGAGTCGTCCGGCCGCCAGCGTCGACGTAACCTTGACGATTTTAACGGGGACATCGACTTCGAGCTTCGCTGCAGGGTCGAGACTCGTGACCGCACGCGTGATGGCGTTGGCGCAACCGCCGCAGGACATATCCGGGACGTCGAATTCCATTTCCTACCTCCAATGAGAAATCATGGCTCAAGCATGGACCTTCCCACGGCGGTAAGGTCAAGCAGGTTTTCGTCGGCGGCTGAAATCGTGTCGACGCACTCCAAGCCATCATGTGCGGCATCGTCCCAGCCTTACGATTTTGCAAACCTGCATGCTGGACTTCGTACCCATGTCTTACTGGCGCAAACTCTTCATCGTCGTGCTGCTCGTGCTGAGCCTTCCGGTTCAGTCGTTCGCGGCCGTCTCCATGAAATGCGGGTCCTC
The DNA here is from genome assembly GCF_003001875.1 of Paraburkholderia sp. BL18I3N2. Classification (NCBI taxonomy): domain Bacteria; kingdom Pseudomonadati; phylum Pseudomonadota; class Betaproteobacteria; order Burkholderiales; family Burkholderiaceae; genus Paraburkholderia; species Paraburkholderia sp. BL18I3N2. Next base: position 752,516 of record NZ_PVNC01000003.1, on the reverse strand, counting down.
GCATTCCGTGGGCGATGCGCCGTCCGCGCATGAGGAGGCTGCTCGTTCAGTGGCCCATCATCACGACCATGCCGCGATGATGGCGGGGCAAGCCGGGCATTACGCCAGTGCCCATCTTCAGCATCGGGACGGCGTGCTCGAGCGTGTCGCCGAGGTTTTACTCCGCTCGACCGGTGCCACCTATAGAAAGTCTTACCGATCCTTTGTGCGTTAGCTCACGAAGCCAAGAGGATCTTACTCGCCCCGCGCTTTTTCGATGTTATGCTCGGTCGTCGTGACTTCTTCCATGCATAGACGCGCGCGAATTAAGAAAAAGATTCCATTAGGAGCCGGGCATGCTAAGAAAAGTAGTCGATCGGGCGAAACAAATCCGACGCAGTGAGGGGTTCAAGCATTCCGTCGCCACACCACGTCGTATCTCACTTCATGCCACACAGCGATTAAACAAGGGAATCTTTGCCATCGAAATTCAGGAGAACTCTGGTTTCTTCTCCGTGATGCAGATGGTCCTGTTTATTCTGATGTACTGCGACGAGAAGTGTCTGACGCCGTGCATCAGCGCACGCGGCGGGCTCTACGGAGACGCTGCGGGAACGATCGACTGGTTCTCTTCCTTCTTCGATTCCGTGAACGGCAAGGCCACGGCACCGCTCACACACAAGGTGAGAAAGTCGACGGTTCGCGACCTGGTCCAGCTGGGGTTTCGTCAACGCTACGAGGCGCAGCTTCAACTCAAGAGCGCCAGCAAACTATTCCTCGCACATTACCGGCCAGCCGGCCATATCGTCGATGAAGTCGACGCGATCTGCGGCAAGCTCGAGATCGGCGCGTCCACGCTCGGTGCGCATTTCAGAGGCACGGACAAACCGCTGGAAGCCATCCCGGTTTCATGGGGCGATTTCTGCCGTCATATAGAAACGACTCTTGCGGAAAACCCGCACTTGAGCAACGTTTTCGTTTCAAGCGACGAACAGGCATTTCTCGACTTCTTTATCGCGTGGCCGTTTTCCAGACCGGTCAAAGTGGCGCCCGCGAAACTGCTCGCGTACGGCAATACGCCGATCCATTTCAGCGGTTATCCGGGACTCGAAATCGGTCGTGAAGCGCTGGTCTCCAGTCTGCTGTTGTCCCGTTGCGGGTATCTGGTGAAGACGCCGTCGTATCTGTCGGCGTGGTCCAGAATATTCAATCCGGCGCTGCCGGTGAAACTCGTGTCGCCGCCGCGGCCGGACGCATTCTGGTTTCCCGACAGCCGGCTATGGCTCGAACAGGAGGCGCAGGACAAAGCGGCCTGAACGCAGCCGCGTTCGTGCCGCCTGGATGTGTCGAGTCGCGGCATCAGCAGGAAGAGTGGCACGCCTATAATGAAAGGCCGCCTGACCGGTTGGCCGGAACGAGTCGTTCCAGTCCGGCAATCCGCCAGATACATCGTGACTGCAAAGAGGCCTTCAGCATGTACATTGCCATGAACCGTTTCAAAGTGACGCCCGGATCCGAAGCTGCTTTCGAACATCTGTGGACCACGCGCGATACGCATCTGAAAGAGGTGCCGGGTTTCGTGGAATTTCATCTGCTGAAGGGTCCGCAGAAGGACGATCACGTTCTCTATTCCAGCCATACGATCTGGAAGGACTATGCGTCCTTCGAGGCGTGGACGAAGTCCGACGCCTTTCGCGCCGCGCATCGCAACGCAGGCGGTGACAATCGCGTGCTCTATCTCGGGCATCCGGAATTCGAAGGCTTCGAAGTCATTCAGACCGTCAAATGAATGCATGACCGTCGCGACCGCCCTGCGTCATTCCCGGGCGTCGCGAAGTGACCTCTCCCAGTGACAACGCGCTTTCAGCGAGCATTTCGCCCGCGTCGGCCGGTGCGCGCTACGACAACGCGCTGAGCAGGCTTGCGGTATTCTTTTGCGAGCATTTCGCCGCGACGCGTCACGCGCCGGCGCAACTCACAGAGGAACGAAAAAATGAAAGCAGTCAAAATCGGTTCGCCCGCCACCGTCGCCAATCTCCAGGTCGTCGACATCGCCGATCCCGGTCAGGCCGCGGCGGGCCAGATTCGCGTGCGCATTCACGCCAACTCCTTGAACTTTCACGACTATGGCGTGGTGAGCGGCAATCTGCCTGCCGAAGCACAGCGGATTCCGATGGCGGACGGCGCGGGTGTCGTGGAGGCGGTCGGCGCGGGCGTGTCGGAATTCAAAGTGGGCGATCACGTGGTGTCGTGCTTCTTTCCGTTCTGGGAAAACGGGCCGCCTGCCATCGCCGATTTCACGACCACACCCGGCGACGGTGTCGACGGCTACGCACGCGAAGCGGTCGTGCTGCCGAGCCACTACTTCACGCATGCGCCGCGCGGCTATAGCCACGCCGAGTCCGCAACGTTGACTACAGCCGGGCTGACCGCATGGCGCGCGCTCGTCGTGGACGGCCAGTTGAAGGCCGGCAATACAGTGCTCGTGCTCGGCACCGGCGGCGTGTCTATTTTCGCCTTGCAGATCGCAAAAGCGATGGGCGCTTCGGTGATCGCGACATCTTCATCGGACGCGAAGCTCGCCAGGCTTCGCGAACTCGGAGCCGACCATACGATCAACTATCGCGAGAATCCGGAATGGGGCAAGCAGGTCCGCTCGCTGACCGGCGGGCGCGGTGTCGATCATGTGATCGAAGTGGGCGGGCCGGGGACTTTGCCGCAGTCGATCACCGCGTGCCGGATCGGCGGTCATATCGCGCTGATCGGCGTGTTGACCGGACGGGCAGGGCCGGTGCCGACCGCGGCGCTGATGGCGAGGCAGCAGCGCTTGCAAGGCTTGATCGTCGGCAGCCGTCAGGATCAGCGCGAGATGATCCGGGCACTCGAAGTGACCGGCATCAAGCCGGTGATCGACAGCACGTTCGAACTGGCGAAGCTCGCCGAGGCGTTCGCGCACGAGGAATCCGGCGCTCACTTCGGGAAGATTTGCGTGGCGGTTTAAGCGCGGCTTGCGTGCGCGAGTGAACGCCGGCTTGCCGCTTTCTCTCGCGCTGTTCATGCCGCTCCCGGTTGGCATGCATGGGCATGCGAAGGCGTGTCAGTTGCGCTTTCCCAAGTCGGCGAAGTTGACGCAGCGCGCTTCACACGCATTCGTAAAGACCTCGTCGTAGCTCGAGAAGAACACCGTGCGTGTTTGCGCCAGCGTCTTGAACAGATCGACCAGCACGGCACGTGCGGCGGCGTCGAGGCCGCCAACGGGTTCATCCGCTATCAGCACCTGAGTGTCGCCGAGCACGGCCGACGTCAGGAAAAACTTCTTGCGCGTACCGAACGACATCTGCTCGAAGCGTTTGTCGAGATGCGGCGTGAGGCCGAAACGGTCCGCGAGCGCCAGCGTGTCGGCGGTGACTGCCGTGTTTCTCGCCGATGCCACCGTGTTCAGATACGCGCGACCGGTCTGATCCGAATAAGGCATGCAGTCTTCGGGCACATAAGTGAGCACGGATTGCGCGGCCAGCGGCGCGCTGCGCAGCGAATGGCCGCCGAGCCACACCTCGCCGGTATCGGGCTCGATCGTGCCCGCGAGGATGCCGAGCAACGTCGACTTGCCGCTGCCGGATTCGTCGTTCAGCGCGACGCATCCTGATGCCGTGTCGTAATGTAGTGCCTGAAAGATGAGGCGTTCGCCGTAGCGCTTGCTGAGGTTTTCGAATCGAAGCATGGTTGGAGCGTGAGTCGGGAGAAGACCCTCCGCGTCGAATTGCGGGGCACGTGTCTTCTACAGGTTGGCGTCGCGCAAGTGTAGCAGCGCGAGCCGTGGACGCCGTCGCGTCCCATGCTTCACTTATCGGACGGCATCCAGCAAGAACGTCACCATCCGGTCGCACACGCGGCCGAACATTTGCGTGCCCGTCACCGTCGGGCATCCGCGCGCGCGGGCTGCTTCGATCAACGGCGTGAGCGGCGGCTTCGTCACCACATCGCCGACGAACGTCGTGGCCGGCAAACGCGATACGTCGATAGGCAGCGGGTCGTCCGCACGCATGCCGAGCGGTGATGCATTTACGACGACGTCGTAAGCACTGGCGTCTACGGAAGCAGCCGCGCTGTGCACTTCACCTTGTCCGAGCGCATTCAGTCGGCCGATCAGCGACGCCGTACGTTCGGCATCATTATCGCGCACGCCGAGTGACGCCACGCCGCCTTGCACCAGCGCATGTCCGATCGCGGAACCCGCACCGCCCGCGCCGACCAGCAGCGCACGTTTGCCGCGCAGATCGCAACCCGCATCGACGAGCGCCGCGACGAAACCGGTGCCGTCGAACATGCCGCCGTGCCAGCTGCCGTCCGCCGTGCGACGCAACGTGTTGACCGCGCCGAGAAAGCTTGCCTGCTCAGTGAGCGAGCCGCAATACTTGATCGCGCTGAACTTGTGGGGGACGGTAATGATCACGCCGTCGACATTGCGCATGGGCGTCACGCCTGCAAAAAACGCGGGCAGATCGGCGGGCGCCACGTGGGCGGGGACCACCAGCGCATCGCGTCCGGCCGCGCGCAAAGCCGCGGTCACGCCGGACGGCGAGCGGACCTGCGCAATGGGATCGCCGACGATGAAAACCACTCGCGTGGCGCCGCTGAGGCCTTCATCCAGCGAGGTGGAAAATGAAGGGACGTCGGGTTGCGTCATGTCGAGTGTCTCCAATGTTGCCTGGCTTTCATCTTGCGCGATGCCGGGCAATCTCGCTTGAATGTGCGCGGCGCAAAACGGGTCGAGCCGGATGAAACGCTGGCGATCGTCGCGGCGCCGGAGTATCTGCGCGAAATGCCACCAAAGTGACCGGCCAGCGACGTTCATCTAGACCGTGCCTGGCCATTTGTGCGACTGCTCCGCTTTCTGAACGGCCGTTTCAATCACAGAACGCGTGTCGCGTCGAGGAACCTGGCTTCGACAAAATCACCCGCTCGGGCTGCGGCACCACTGACACGCTTTGCAGCGCCACACGCGATTCAAAAATTTTTGAACACACTGCTCGCCAGGGTGCGCAGTTCGTCGAACTGCGTAACGAGTTCGAGGCACAGAACAAAGGCCAGCATCCCTGACGGCCCCGGGTAGCGTTCGATCCATCGCAGCGCCGGAGTTGCATAGCGCACGCGGATGGCATCTCGAGTCATGACATAGGTAATTCCGATTCCCACAGCGGCGCCCACCAGCAAATCGGTTGGGTAGTGGAAGCCGAGATAGGCGCGCGGCACGCAAATGAACAGCACGGTATAGAGAATCGCCAGCACGCCGATGCCACGCCACACGAGGAAGATGCCGGTGGCGATCGCCATCCATAGCATCGCGTGATCGCTTGGGAAGGAACTCCAATTCGTCAGCAGTGCGTCCTGAAGATTGTTACCTGCAAAGTGCAGATGCAGTTCGGCGCTATAGACGGGGCGCACCCTGAACGGCAACCAGTGAGTCAGCAGTCTTCCAACGAAGAGCGCGACGAGGCCGCTGAGAAGCGTCGCGATAACCATTTCTCGCCGCCAATCGCGGCGCTTGTTCTGCTGAAACCACATCCACCAAAGTACGGGAATGAGTACAAGGCCTTTGAACGTGTAGAGGTCGGTGATACGTTCAATGGATCGGGTCGCGAAATAGCCGAAGTGTACGTTGGACAGATATGTTTCGATCGCCAAATCGAAGTTATTCATTATTTTGAAATGAAGTTGAGCTACTCGCCGGAGGTTAGCATAGCCGACTGAATTTGCCGCATTTTTTGGCGCTTACCTTGTTGGGTGACCCAATCGCACTTCGGCCGGGAATCCTCCGACGTCCTATCCCCCTTGAGTGTCGATCGTCCTCCGAGGCGCGCCGTGCGACCGGGGGCGGTTATGCAGCTGTAGCAAATCTTGCAATGGCGTCTAACCGATCTTGCAGCAGCGCTAATCTCCGACGCTGATCGCGCATCGCTGGGAGTAGCTTAAGCACCTCAAGCCGGGCGAACCAGTAGGTAACGGGAAGAGGGCCGTTTGCAATGTAAGGAAACACCTGCTCCAAGTGTAAAAGTTCGCCTTCGATGTATCGATGGTTCATTGTTGTGCCCCCGAGGCTGTGGAAGTGTCGGCGTAATGCGGCCGCAAAAATGACGTTGCAGCAACCGTCGTGCCGGACTGCAAAATGCTCGGTGTTTATATCGGCGGCTCGCCGTTTTTCTGGGCAGACTGCGTTGTTCCCGGCGACCTCCATGGCAAGACCGGGGCGGCAAGCGGCCAAGAGGAAGCGAAAGCCGTCGCGCAGAAGGACTGGGCACGGTGGACTGTGGCTGGAACGAAACGTGCTTATCGTTCGGTCGCACGTTGCGTCGCGGGGAGAACTCCGGGATGAATTCAAAAACTGTCGCACAGGTCGCATGCGGTCTCGGAGTGCTGCATTACACTCATCGCCCATCCGGATAATCTGTTGCAACCGCCGAAACTACCTCACGCAACTTTCTGGGCCACTTCGACTTTACGCTGCGGACTGTCACGACAATGAAGCGAATCTCCTTCGCAACGCAGCTGGCTTTGCTGTGGGCGCTTGTTGCAGTCGTCTGCATGCTGCTCGCCGGGTTTATCTGGCTGCTATTCCAGACAGACCAGAGCCGGCAGATTTCCACCGCCAGTCAACAGTCCATCGCCGCGTGCGAACACGTGGCTGCACGCTATGCGCTCTCCCGGCAGCTTGGCACGGACTCACCTGCCACCGACCTGATGCATGCAGTCCTCGACACGGTCCTGATCCAGACACCGAAAATCGAAGGTGGCTTCTGGGGAAGCAGTGGCGACGCCCCGAGCAACCGGACTCCGGCGCCTCCTCCCGTGCCCGGTCCGGCCGGCAGTACCGCCCCGCCGAGGGCGCCTGATGGATTTCTTGCGTATTCGTTCCCGACGTACGAAGGCAGCGGGGTCAAACGGGACATTCCTCAGGCAGAGACGCCCCTGATACTCCGCGCGCTGCGCCTAGCAGTGTCCAGACGCGCTTCGGTTTATGACTCGGTGCCAGGCGGAGAAGGCGCTACGGTTTCCGCTGCCTGCCCTGTCGCCGGAAGTTCGACGCTTTATGCATGGACGCTCACCAGGGCGCAAGCTCCGCTTGGGCAATATGGCCATATCCTCGTGCTGTCTCTCGCCGTCATTCTGACGGGTATTCTGGTCATCGCCCTGATTCTCGGCATTGCGCTGCGACGGTGGAGGAAAAACCTGTCGGCACTCGAGCGGGGCCTATCGCCAGAAACGGCGGACTCCCTCACTGAACTTCCACTGGTCGGGGAAGCCGACCTCGACAAAATCATCAACGCCGTCAACGCCTTCGCCGCGCGGTCCAGGGCTTCACAAGCCCGTGCCTCGGCTTTAAGCGAGAAGTTACTGCAAGCCGAGCGCTTCGCCTCGCTTGGCAAGCTCGCTGCACAGGTAGCACATGAAATCCGTAATCCATTAGGTGCCGTCAGGTTGAAACTGGAGAATGTTCTCGCGCATGACGGCGACACACCGAATCAATCGCTCAAGTCGGCTCTCGGTCAGGTGGAACGTATCGAGACGCAGGTAACGAGTCTGCTCGCGTTGACGCAGCCCGTGACACTCGTGATGAATGCCGTCGATGTGGCGCAATGGCTAGTGGCGAGCGCGGGTACGCATCAGGAACGGGCGGCGCTGAAGGGTGTCAACCTGACATTCGATGTTGACCATCTGAAGCCGGCGCAACCGGCGGTTGCCGGTCAACTGGCGAGGTTCGACCCGATACAGATGGCAAGGGCGCTCGACAACCTCATACTGAATGCAATCAGGCATGCCCCGCCCGGGGGCGTAGTCGCGGTACGCGCACAGCACGTCGAAACCAGCACCGGCGACACGTTGCGTATTGCTGTCGTGGATAATGGACCAGGAATATCTGTCGCCGACCGGGAACGTATTTTCGAGCCATTCGTCACCGGACGGCCAGATGGCTCAGGTCTGGGCCTGGCCGTTGTCCGCGAAGTCGCGGCAGCGCACGGTGGCCGTGCACACGTGGCCGACACTGACAGCGGCGCTTGTTTCGTCATTGAGATTCCATGGCACACATACTCGTAGTCGACGATGACGATGGCTTTCGTGAGGGGCTCGTCGAAACGCTGGTCGACCTTGGTCACTCGATCGATGAGGCGAGCTCCGGCGAACAGGCGCTGGAAATCTTGACGAATGCCGCCGTTCCATTCACCTGCATGTTTCTCGACTTCCGCCTGCCCGGCATGGACGGGCTCGCTGTACTCGAAGCATTGCAGACAACCGTCCACGGGCCGATGCTGCCAGTTGTCATGCTGACCGGCTTTGCATCGAGCGACAACACGATAGGCGCGATGACGTTAGGGGCCTTCGACCATCTGACGAAGCCGGTCGGAAGACAGGCGATACAGTCGTTGCTCGAGCGTATCGTTTCCTCAACCGCGGCAGGCGCGACGTCCGACGAACCGCTGCCTCAGTTCACCGTTGAGCCGGCGAGTACGAAGCCCCGGTTGCTGGGTGTCAGTGAGACGTTGCGCGAGGTACAGAAGCAAATTGGGCGCGCTGCATCATCAGATGCAACGGTCCTCTTCAGTGGCGAAACCGGTACGGGAAAAGAGGTGGCGGCACGCGTGCTTCACGATGCGTCGAAGCGTCGGGGTAAGCCGTTCGTCGCGGTGAACTGCGCTGCCATTCCTCCTGACCTGCTCGAAAGCGAACTGTTCGGGCATGTTAAAGGCGCCTTCACAGGCGCCTCGGCAGACCGCGCCGGATGTTTCGCCGCTGCCGACGGCGGCACGCTGCTGCTCGACGAGGTCGGCGACATGCCGCTGCCGATGCAGGCCAAGCTGTTGAGGGTCATCCAGGAACGGCACATTACTCCGCTGGGCTCCAATCGCGTGATTCCTGTCGACATCAGGCTCGTCGCGGCAACCCATCGCGACCTGAAGGCGATGGTCGAAGCAGGCGAGTTCCGCGAGGACCTGCTTTACCGGCTCAACATCATCCCCATCGAATTACCCCCTCTGCGCGAGCGACTGGCCGACATCCTTCCGCTCGCCGAACACTTTCTCGCCGAAGCCGGCATTCGCCGGTCTCGCGGCGTGCGGCTGTCCTCGCCGGCGCAACGCCTGCTGCTCGGTTACACATGGCCGGGAAATGTCCGTGAACTTAGAAACGCAATCGAGCGCGCGGGTGCACTGGCTCCGGGACCTTCTATCACGGCAGAGGACCTCGGGTTTCTGAGCGCGAAACCGAACGATGGCCAGCCGCTCCTGAACGCAAGCTTCTTTGACATGTCATTGCCGGGCGCCGTGGAAGCAGTCGAGCGGGCAATGATTAGCCACGCGCTGAGACTCGCTGACAACAACCGCGCCGATGCGGCGCGCCGGTTGGGCATTAGCCGCCAGACGCTTTACGCGAAGCTGGCGGCGCTCAAGCTCGAATGAGGTGTCAAGCAATCCGACGCGCTCTGTCGGGTTGCCTGACACCTTGTCTGGCTGAATCGCCCGCAAAGCCCTGCTGAGAAGGAACATTCGTAATGGCATAGGCCTTGCAATTGACTCCGTGTCGTTCAACGGAGAGCATCATGGCCTCAGATCATTTCAACCCGACGGGCGGCCAGCACACGCTGGCGGGCCGTACCGCTCCAACCGCAAAGGTCGCCCGCGCTGCAGCCTTAGCACTGTGTCTCGCCACGCTCGCGTGCGCCGCGCAAACCCCGCCTCTTCAGGGACCCGGCACGCCTGTTCCTCCACCGCTCGCCGGTGCACCCGCTGGCGCGATGCCCGCCGTGGCGCCGCCACCTCCGATGCCGCCCGCCCCATTGGCGATGCAGCAGCAGCCGGTGGTCGCAACCGGGACGGTGAGCCGCTTCGTCATCAACCCGGAAGGCGATGTCGACGGCTTTCTTCTGGGTGACGGTTCGCTGGTCCACTTCCCGCCGCATATGAGCGCACAACTGGTCAGCGTTGTCCATGCTGGCGACCCGGTGCAAATCGCAGGGTTTCGTGGCGGCGCGGGCAACATCACTGCGCAGCAAATCACCAATCAACGAACGTCCCAGCAGATCGTCGACCAACCCCCGCCAGTCAACGCAATGCGTCTTCCGCCGGCCTTGCGCGGAGCAGGTCTCGTCAAACTCAGTGTCAAGGGCACGGTGGCACGTGTCACGACTGCACCGCGCGGAGAGCCTGATGGCGTGATTCTCAGCAATGGAACGGTCATCAAGATGCCGCCGCCGCAAGCACAGCAGTTTGCCAACCTGATGCGACCAGATGCAGTGGTGGCCGCCAGCGGATACGGAACGCGCAATCAATTCGGCGAAGCGCTGCAGGCAACAGCGTTCGGCACGCCTGGCAACGTCACGCAGTTGTACGGCGATACACCCAACTAACTTCTTCTTTCTTACTGGAGTTACACCATGCATTGGATTGACCCGGAGTGCTTGCAGGAAGCGCGCGGCACCGTTACCCGGTTCCTCCTGAATCCCCACGGAGAACTGGACGGTTTGATTCTCGACAACGACAGACAGGTGCGACAGGTGCATTTCCCGCCCCATCTTTCCAGACAGATCGCGAAACATGTCAGCGTTGGCGACAAGGTTCGCGTGAGAGGCGTCAAACCACGTGCTGCCGATATGGTCGCAGCCGTCCAGCTGACATTGGGAACAGGTGTCGTGATTCTCGACGAAGGTCCGCATCGCCATGGCGAGAGGCATGAGAAGCCGCATGCCGACAGGCGCGCGATGGAGGCCATAGGTGAAGTGGAACTCTCACTGTACGGGCCCAAGGGCGAACTGCGCGGCGCCTTGTTGACCGATGGAACCTCGATTCGCATGCCTCCTCATGCCGCGGAGAATCTGTCCAGTTACCTCGAAGCCGGTGCCCACATCCAGGTCTGGGGCCATGGCGTGAAGAACCGGCACGGCAAAACCATTGAAGTCGACGACATCGCCGAACTGGTCGATGCGGAGGATCTCCCAGCGACGGCGGAGTAGTCACACGAACCGAACCTTATCCAGCCACTTTCATTGAAGAAGAATGCGAAATGGTACAAAGGCAAAACACGTTCCCGCCATCGAGGCTTTCGCACTGCGGCGAGCCGCTTGTATGGATGCATATCGGCGACCTCCATCTGACTGAGGCCGAACTGCCCAACCATCTCGCGCTACGCGACATCATCGGGCAGGCGAATGCGCATCTCGCAGGGCAAATCGACTTTGCCGTGCTACCCGGCGACAATGCCGACGACGGTACGTCTGCGCAGTACCAGATTCTTCGCGCCGAGCTTGACCATCTCAAGCTCCCGGTTCACATCATCCCCGGTGACCACGACTTCAAGTCGCGAGACCTGCACGCATTTCACACTGTACTTCGCGCTGAACATCTTCCGAAAGTCATCTCCGTTAGAGACTATCGCTGCTTCTTTCTGGACTACGTCTCTGCTGGAACGGGTGGTCCGGATTTCAGACTAGGGCAGCCTCAAATGGATTGGCTGAAGGCAGAGCTTCAAAAGGCCGCTGCAGCAGGTAAAGAAACGGTGGTTTTCGCCCATGGCTATCCGGCAGACCTTGCGGACGCTGAAGAAGCCTTTGCGTTCCATCGTTTGCTCCGGGAGTTCCGCGTCGCGGCTGTCGATATGGGGCATACCCACTACAACGAACTCGCGAATGACGGCAGGACCATCTATGCATCGACACGCTCGACCGGTCAGATAGAGGAGGGACCGGCGGGCTTCTCTCTTTTAGCGGTGGATAGCGGTGTGGTGAGCTGGCGTTTCAAACCTCTCGATGAAGCATGGCCTGTGGCGATGATTACCTCGCCGGCGGACAGGCGACTGGTTACGCGACCGTATCTGCCCAATCAGGTGCCCTCCGGTCAAGCCTCCATCAGAGCGAAAGCGTGGAGCGCGAAAGGCATAACATGCGTGGACTGCCGGATTGGCGACGGCGAATGGCAGCCCATGGTTTTCGCGGCATCGGAGCGGCTCTGGACGCTCAATTGTGCAATCCCCGATGGGGCATGTCCGATTTTTGTGCGCGCGACGGACCGTGCCGGGTCTACCGGCTTCGACAGCATCGAAGCCACCTCGACATTCGATGAGAGCCGGGAGCGGCACGCGGATGGAAGCGATCGCGACACGATTGGCGCGTGGGAAGAGAAACACCTCATGGGCACCCAGCTCGGACCGAACCGTAACGGGAGAAAGTGGTGAGCCCGCGGTCAGAGCAGCAGCCGGCTGACGACGAAGCGCCGAAGTCCCCGTCGTCACGCAGCCTGCGCGGGCTCGACGGGTTGAATTTCCTGATGGCCGACGTGCGGGACGGTCTCGGCCCCTTCCTGTCCGTCTATCTGAAAGGCACCCAACACTGGGGCTCGGGCAACATCGGTCTGGTCATGGCGGCCAGCGGTGTTGCAGCGGCTATCTGCCAGATTCCGGCGGGATTGCTGGTGGACGCGGTCCGCGTCAAGCGCCTGCTCATTGCAATTTCAGGTCTGCTGGTCGGCGCGGGATGTCTTCTGATTGCCTTCTTCCCGAAACTGCCAACCGTGCTCGCCGCGCAAATTACGCTCGGCGCAGCCTCGGCCATCATTCCACCTTGTCTCGCGGCATTGAGCCTCGGCGTGGTGGGACACCGGCTGTTGCCCGCCCGGATAAGCCGCAACGAAGGGTTTAATCACGCAGGAAATTTCACGGCAGCTGTTCTGGCGGGCGCTCTGGGACAGTACGTCGGGGTTATCTGGCTGTTCTATCTTATCTGCGGATTTGCAGTGGCAAGTGCGCTTGTGGTTCTGCTGATCAAGCCGAAAGAGATTGACCACGAGCTCGCCCGTGGCGCCGAAAAGCCGTCGGAGACGAAGGGGCGCACTAGCCCCATGACGTTTTCGGCACTATGGAAAAAACGCGACCTCAAGGTATTCATCATCTCGGTCGTCCTCTTTCACTTTGGCAATGCCGCGATGCTGCCGCTCGCAGGCCAGGTCATTGCAAAGGTCCATCCAGGGATGGACGTCATCGCGCTGAGTGCCTGCGTGATCGCTGCACAACTCGTGATGGTCGCGGTTGCCGCGACCGTGGGCCATGCCCTGCACAAAGGTGTTGGGCGCAAGAAGATCTTCCTGGTCGCACTGGCTGTACTGCCGGTCCGGGGTGTGCTGTTCTCGATGACGAGCAGTCCCTATGCCGTGGTGGCGATTCAGTTGCTCGACGGGGTCGCTGCCGGCATTTTTGGTGTTATCGGGGTCGTCATAGCGTCCGACCTGATGCGCGGCACCGGACGGTTCAATCTTGCTCAGGGCCTCATGGCGCTTGCGGTGGGAATCGGCGCTGCGCTCAGTAACGTCACCGGGGGATATGTCGTTGAGAAATTTGGTTTTACGGCAGGATTTCTGAGCCTGGCTGCCATCAGCGCCTTGGCACTCATATTCTTCACGGCGTTCATGCCGGAAACGCGACCGCACGAAGATGGTAAGGCGGTGCCGGGCGGGCAGCTCCGAGACTTCATTCCAACATCGAACTGACTTGAAAAAATGAATGCATTGCTGAGTTCCCCTGTGTCCGTCTGGGCTATCGCCGCGCTCTCGACGCTCGGCGTCATCACCCGGCCGTTCAGGTTTCCCGAGGCGGTGTGGGCCGTGCTCGGCGCACTTGCCCTATGCGGGCTTGGGATGCTGTCATGGTCCGCCGCACTTGCGGCCGTCGGCAAGGGCCTCGACGTCTACCTGTTTCTGACCGGCATGATGGTGGCCTCGGAGCTGGCCCGAAAGGAGGGGCTATTCGACTACCTGGCTGCACTTGCTGCGAAACGCGCTGCAGGCTCGGCGAAGAAACTGTTCTTTCTGATGTATTGCGTCGGTACGATCGTGACCGTCTTCATGTCCAACGACGCGACGGCAGTCGTGCTGACACCCGCGGTGCTCGCGGTTGCCCACGTCGTCAAGGCAGAGAAGCCTCTGCCGTATCTCTACATTTGCGCCTTCATCGCGAACGCCGCGAGTTTCGTTTTGCCCATCTCAAACCCTGCGAATCTGGTCATCTTTCAGGACCGTATGCCGACACTGCTGAACTGGCTCGGTCGTTTCGCCGTACCGTCCGTGTTGAGCATTGTCGTCACCTATCTGGCGCTGCGTTTCATGCAGCGGGAGGAACTCACGCAGCAGATTGAGTCCGAGGTCGATGTTCCCAGGCTGTCGGCCGCCGGCAAAGCGACGGGCCTCGGCATCGCCGTGATGGCCATCGTGATGCTGGGCGCGTCGGCACTTGATGTATCCCTTGGCCTGCCGACTTTTTGCGCCGGGCTCGCTCTCTTTTTCGCCATCTGCATCCTGAAGGGGAAATTTCTCGGTGCGCATCTTGGCGAGATTTCCTGGGCGGTCCTCCCACTGGTCGCCGGACTTTTCGTTCTGGTCGAGGGTCTTCAGCGCACAGGCGTGATAGCAAATCTGGCCGCTGTCGTCAGGACAGCTTCGACAACCATTCCCACCCACGCAGGCTGGATTTCCGGTGCCGTCATGGCTGTCGCCTGCAATCTCATCAATAACCTGCCGGCTGGCCTGATAGCCGGCTCAGCGCTCACAGCCGCTCATGCACCCACGACCGTCGCGAGTGCGGTCCTGATAGGCGTCGACCTCGGTCCGAACTTCTCGGTCACGGGCTCGCTCGCCACCATTCTCTGGCTGACGGCCCTGCGCCGGGACGGTATCGAGGTGACTGCGTGGTCTTTTCTCAAGCTGGGTGTCGTCGTGACGCTGCCCGCCTTGGTGACTGCATTGGGCGCTGTTGCCTTGGGAGCGACGTGGTAGACGTGTTGTCCCCTGGCGCCAAACGAGGGCGCTCTTGAGTTCCAATATGGAATCGTGTTCTCATTCGGCGTCGAAATCGAATTGAGCGTGCATCATGGCGGGGAATCTCGAGCGGGCGCTGGCCATCATCGAACTGCCGGCGAAGCAGCGCGGCGACATGCAACTGGCCGCCATCGCCGACATGCTGAATATGCCGCGAAGAGGCACGCGTCGACCGCGGGCCGCTTGAGCTTCGAGATGCCTGCTGGCGCGCGCGAGCCTGTGCAAGACCGAGGGCCCCGACACGTGGAATTGCAGCGTGATGCGGGGCGGTTACGTTAAACAGGCGGCTCGCGTTTCTTCCGTCACTTTCCTGAATACCTCGACGAATTCGTCGACAACCACTCATGCACACTGTTGCCGGCAATGCGGCCCCGCTGTCCCGCGCCGAACTCAGGCGTATCGTCGCCGCCATCGTGATCGGCAATGGTTTTGTCGCTTACGACTTCACTGTCTACAGCTTCTCGGCCGTCGCGATCGGCAATCTGTTCTTTCCATCGCACAATCCCGCGTCATCGCTGTTGCTGTCGCTCGCCACCTTTGGCGCGGGGTTCGTGATGCGCCCGCTCGGCGCGATCATGATCGGCCATATTGCCGACAGCCGTGGCCGTAAAGCCGGCCTCACCGTATCGCTCGCCTTGATGACGCTCGGCACGTGGCTGATCGCATGCCTGCCGGGCTATGCGTCGATCGGCCCGGCGGCGACCGTGCTGATGGTGCTCGCGCGCCTGATGCAAGGGCTCGCGGCGGGCGGCGAGATCGGCCCGGCGTCGGCCTCGCTGATGGAATCGGCCGGCTACCGGCACCGCTGCTTCATGGTGAGCTGGCGCGGTGCCAGTCAGGGCGCGGCCGCTTTCGCCGCCGCGCTGGTCGGGGTGGGCACCACGGCGCTGCTATCGCCCGCCGCCATGCATGAATGGGGCTGGCGGATTCCGTTCGTGCTCGGTGGATTGATCGGCCCCGTCGGCTGGTATCTGCGCCGCCGCATGCCGGCGGCCGCGCCGCAGGAGCGCACCCGGCTCAGCCCGCGGCGGCTGTTCGCGGAGCATACGCGCCCGCTCGTCTGCGGCATTCTGATGATGGCGGCGCCTTCGGTGAGCATCTACATCACCGTGTTCTACATGCCGGCTTATCTGGTGCGTACCTTGCACCGGCCGCCGACCATCAGTCTTTTGACGGCGTGCCTCTCGGGCGTCGTGATTCTGCTCGTGACGCCGCTGGTCGCGCACGCGGCCGACCGGCTCGCGAGCCGCAAGACGCTGCAGTACGCGTCGCTTCTCGCATCGCTGGCGGCGGCGTGGCCTGCTTTCTGGGCGCTGACCCACGGTGCCGGCGATCTCGCGGCGCTCGTCATTATCACGGCTTATGTGGCGCTCGCGGTGAACAATGCCGGCGCCGCTTCCGTGCTGATGATGGAAGCGTTCCCGGTTCACCGGCGCGCGGCCGGACTGTCGGTGATTTACAGCTTCGGCGTGGTCCTGTTCGGCGGCTTTTCGCCGTTTCTCGTGACGTGGCTCATCAACCGGACAGGCGATCCGATGATTCCGGCGTGGTATCTGATGGGCGCCACCGCGCTTACACTGCTCGCGCTGAAGGCGTTCCCGGAAGCGGAGCCCGAGGCGGGCGCGCGCGCTGCAAGCGCGTCGCAATCGCTTGCCTGAAGCGCTAGGCCGCGTTGCGCGACTGCTGCAGGTCGAAGGCGCGGGCGCGCATGTCCTGCGGGCTCATGTCGAAGGCGCGGCGAAACGCGCGGGTGAAGTCGGACGCGCTCTGAAAGCCGAGGCCAAAAGCGATTTCCGCGACCTGCAGATGCCGATAACGGACTAGTTCGTCCGCTGCCTCGCGCAAACGGCGGTTGCGGATATAGGCGCCGAGACCGCCTTCGTGCTCGAACCAGCGATAGATCGTCGCGCGTTTCAGCTGCAGCGCCTGAACCACGCCGGTCGGCGTGAGCTCGCCCTGGTGCAGGTTGGCGTCGATATAGCGGCGCACCCGGCCCATGACGGCGGCCTGCAGCGCGGCGCGGCTGGCGCCGCTCAGGCGCGCTTCCTTGCGAAACGCGGCCACCAGCAACTGCGTGCCCGTCTGCAGGGCATGGATGGCGCTGGCCGGATCGAGCCGCGCGATGTCGCGGGCGAGCGCCGTCATGTGATCCAGCACGACGCCGGTCAGCGGCGAGCCTTGCTGGACGATGCGGCCGTGAATCGCCGCGCCGTCGCGTAATTCTTCGTCGACCACCGCAGCCGGCACGAACAGGCTTAGAAGGCGGCATTCGGGGCGCTCGGCGCGAAACGGCTGGTTCAGATCGAACGCGACAATGCC
Source organism: Paraburkholderia sp. BL18I3N2 (assembly GCF_003001875.1). Lineage (NCBI taxonomy): Bacteria > Pseudomonadati > Pseudomonadota > Betaproteobacteria > Burkholderiales > Burkholderiaceae > Paraburkholderia > Paraburkholderia sp. BL18I3N2. The sequence goes on along the minus strand of NZ_PVNC01000003.1, from coordinate 735,369 downwards.
TTGCACCGAGCCCGGCGCGCTGCGTTTTTTGTGCATGCCGGTGACGTGGCCGATTTCCCCTTCCACGAAGAGCTGAAACACGTAATCGCGCCGCGAGTCGGTGGATACGCGGGCTACCGAGCGCTCCAGTTGCATCGAATCGGTGCGGCAGTCGGTAAAAGTCATGCCGCCGACCGCGTATAAATCGATTTCCCCGCGAAATCCCCCGGCAATCTGCGCTTTCGACGGCGGCGCGTCGACCACATGCCCCACGCGCCGGCGCCAGGCAAGGAATTGTTCGCCAGGCGCCAGTCCGTGCGTGCTGAAACGGCTCGTCGACACAGCGGAGTGCGAATGGTCCGCGGCGGCCGCGGGCAGATGGTCCGGCAAGGTACGCTGGTTCATTAATCGGTTGCTGCAAGCGAGAAATGTGTTTCGGCGTGGCTGCGGCGTGCATACGGCTATCTCACGCGCCGCCCTCCGAATTTTGAGACGGACGGTCAAGCCTAACAAAAAAGATGCATTAATGTTGTGTGATTAGATGCAGATCGCTTTCGCTGACGACGTGGCCGGCAGTCAACCGCCGCCGCCCAAGGGAAATCGCAGCTGCGCGCAGAAACAGCGCCGAGCCCTTACGCGCGCTCCAAGGGTGCGAGGTTTACGCGTTGCCGGCAGGCAATTCACGGGGTATCAACGATGAGCGGCACGAACATGCAACCGACCGCGCAATGTGGCGCTCGGCTTCCGGCTAGTCTGGTGGACGGCCACTTGCGACATCTCGAGAACGTGGTGGAGTACCTGACGCGTGGGGACGCGTCCGGCGGACTTTATCCGCTCGACCACGAGTATTGGGAAAAACGTATCAGGGCGCTGGAAGAGACTTACGAATTGATTGCCAGCCAGCGCCACCGTCTGACGAGACTTTCCGAAAGACTCGCGAGCGAAGCGCAAATGGCGCAAATGGCACAGATGGCACGGTTGGCGCTGAAGCCGCGCACGGCGGCTTGAGTCTGTCGGCACACAGAAATACGAGAACCGGATTTTAGTCGGGGAGACCAGTTCGATGCGGGCCGACATCGCTAATAAAAGCTAATAAGCTAATAAAGGCAGCAGAACCTGAGAGAGCAAGCGGCGACGGTGCGAACGGGCCCGAAGAGGCCCGTCGCACCTCCCCAACGCTTGACTGTCGGTGCACACCTGCGGCGCCGACCCGCGTCGCTGCCTCCGCCGCCTCATCCATGAGCCGGGCGATAACTTCCGCCGCCGGCGCGCACCGCTCGACCAGCGCCGACGATTCCCCCGCGAACAACGCCATTTTTTTCATATCGCCCACGCGTATCGCGTAGCGGGGAGATCGTGCTGAAGCTCGATCACTGGTGCTTCTCCGACCATGCCGAGCAGGTCGAAGCCGCCGGCTTCAGAAACGGCGACCGCCAACTCGACGCGCCGGGCCGCCCATGCCGGCTGAAACGACGGGGTGCCGGCGAGCAAGCGGTCAGGCGCTGTATCGAATACCGGCGTGGTGTCGTGCGTGTCGCACGGCGGTGATTCACAGGGTTGTGCGACTCGCCGCATCGAACCTCCATCCGCGGCGGTCTTTTTAGAGTGGATGGAGATGAGCGCTGCGGCAGCGGCTAATTTTTCGTCGGAGGATACGCTAGCGCGACAAGCCGATATTCAGTAATTCTGACCGCTTTAAATAGGGAGCGGTTAATAATAGATATGTTGAATACGCAATGAATTTAGCGCTGATAAACTGTGCGCCGGAGCACTGTCGTAGCGCGCTGCACGCAGCGCTCGCTCCCCAAAATCCGGCGTTTCCAAAACGCCGGATAGACGGTAGAACTAGGCCTTTTCTGCGATTTGGAAGAAGCGGCGGCGCGGCATACTGGCCGTGTGCACGTTGCTAAAAGGGACGTATGGTTGGCTGTCCTGTCTTCCGGTTATGCATTGGTGTCGCATCAGTCGATTCCCCTCCGCCAACCTCTGCCCAACTGAACTTTGACAAGTATCGGGGCTCGCTTTGAGCCCGTTTTTGGAAGTGACTCATGAAGCCGGGAAACAATTCGCTTGGTAAAAGACGCACACGCAAGATCGCTATCTCGGTAGCGGCGGCGCTTATCGCAGTGCTGCTCGCGTTCGGCGTGTGGCATTACCAGCAGCGTGCGGCACAGGTCGCGCCTGCGCTGACCGGCGTCGCGAGCCAGATGCGCCACGATTCCTCGGCATGGACGCACGAAGAAAAAGACGCTTCGCAAATGCTGCGCGATATTCACGACGCCAAGGTTGCCGCGATCGGCGTGAGTCCCAACGCGATACTGATCTCGAAGCGCGACGGCACGAAATACTTCGTCACCGACCACAACGCGACGTTCTCGCATGCGCTGCTACTCGGCGAGCCGAAGGCCGACGAAGCCGCCGCGTATCAACTCGTCTGGCTTCCCGATGCGGATATTCAAACCGGCGGTTCGCGCTGGGTGCAGTTGTTCGATCAGGTGCGCGAGGCCATCAGCGTGTTGCTGCCGTTGTTGCTGATCGGCGGGATGGTGTGGTTCATGCGGCGCGAAATGCGCGGTGGCGCCACGCTGCTCGCCAGGGCGCCCGCCCTGCGTTTCGACGACGTGATCGGCGCGGGCGAAGCGAAGGCGGCGCTCGCGGACATTCGCGGCTATCTGTCCGACCCGAAACAATTCACGTCGATGGGCGTGCGCGCGCCGTGCGGCATTCTGATGGTGGGCGGGCCGGGCGTCGGCAAGACGCGGCTTGCGCAGGCGCTAGCCGGCGAGTGCGGCGCCAACTTCATCTCGATCACGGGCAGCTATTTCAGCGCGAAGTATTACGGCGTCGGCATCCAGAAGGTCAAGCACCTGTTCGAACTGGCGCGCAAGAATGCGCCCACGGTGATCTTCATCGACGAAGCCGACGGGCTCGCCAAGCGCACGGATACGGGCAGCGGTCCGGTCGAAGCCGAGAGCAACCGCATCATCAATCAACTGCTGGCGGAAATGGATGGCTTCGCTTCGAACGAAGGCGTGATCGTCGTCGCGGCGACCAATCACCCCGACAATCTGGACGAGGCGTTGCGCCGGCCGGGCCGCTTCGATCGCACCGTGCAGGTCCGTTTGCCCGATCGCGAAGACCGAGCGAAGATTTTCCGTTTCTACGCGCAGAAACTGAAGTCGAAAGCCGCTGACATCGACTACGATCAACTGGCGCGCCTGACCACGGGTTTGTCGCCGGCAACGGTCGCGATGGTAGTGAATCAGGCGGGGCTCGTCGCGCGTAAGGCGGGAGACACCGAAATCGCCTCGAAGCATTTCATGGAAGCGATCAAGATTGCGCGGATCGGCGACGTGAGCGGCGCCGAGCGCGCGCTGAGCGAAGACGAACGCACGCGTATCGCCGTGCACGAAGCGGGGCACGGTCTCGTCGCCGCGCTACTCGGCACGGGCGTGCTGGAAGAAGTCACGATCTTGCCGCGCGGCGGTGCACTCGGTGTGGCGCTCATCACGAAAGCGCAGGACAAGCACCTGTATCGCGAGACCGAGATCCGCAACGAAATCCAGGTATTGCTCGGCGGCCGCAACGCGGAAATTCTGACGTTCTCCGAAGCATCGAGCGGCGCCGCATCGGATTTGCAGGAAGCGTCGCGCATCAGCCTCGACATGGTGTCGAAATTCGGTTTCAACAGCGACGGCGATCTGTTCAGCCTCGCGGCGCTGCCGTCGCAGTACGCGGGTCTGCAAATGAAGAGCGCCATCGAGCACGCGAATGTGCTGCTCAAGGAATTGAACGAACTGTGTTACGGCTTGCTGCATGCGTACGAGCCGGTGCTGCGTGCAATTGCGGACGAATTGCTCGAGCAGGAAACAGTGCCCGGCGAAACCGTGTACCGGTTGATCAGGGAACACAAGAGCGCGCTAAAGATCGTTCACGAGCCGGAAGCGGCTTGAACGGATGATCGACGGATAGCGTCGATCGCAAACACTAGGCGGCGCCCGTCATGGCGCCGCTTTTTTATTGGCCGCACTAGCTACGCGAAATCCGATGGACCCGGCTCCGGGACGCCCGGGGGCGTTTCGGTGTCGCCCAGTGCTTCGCCGTCGTCGTCAGCGGGCGGCGGCGTTTCGCCTTTTTTCGGCAGCGGTTGATCGAGACCCGGTTCGACCGGCGTGGGGATTGCATCGCCGATCGGTTTGGAAACCTCGGTGGGCGGCCTGCCGGGGTCTTCCTCGGGCTGGCGCGGGGGCTCGTGCTCTTGCTCGTTCGGGGAATTGGCCATGGTTGCCACGACGGGCTCTCCGGTTGATTGGGGTACACCTTTGCGCAGCAATGCGCGTACCACGGCCCATTTCGAACGCGCGCTAACGGTGCAGTCCTTATAGGACGCCGGATTTCCAGATCATCTGCGCGGCGGCGGCCACTACGAACACGAGCACCAGAATCCTGAATGCGGAGGGCGGCAAGCGATCGCGCAAGGGTCGCACCAGCAGCATGCCTGCGATCACCGGCACGCTCGCGCAGGCGGAGATGGCCAGGTCCGTCCAGCTAGCATGCACTCCGCCGCTGAACGTCGCGACGAGCGTGATGATCGACACCACCAGAATGATGGCGATCTGCTTCGTGAATGCTTTGCCCGTCGCGCCCGTGGCGATCAGATACATCGCGAGCAAGGGGCCGGGCACCGAAGCAATGCTCTCCATCAGCGCCGCGCCGAATCCCAACACGAATCCGGCCGGCTTGGCCCACGTCGGCGAGAGCGTCAGCCGCGGCGAGGCGAGCAACAGCAATGCTGCGATCATCAGCAAGGCGCCGGCGGCCGCTTGCGCGCGATGCGGCGCCAGCGAAATCAATACGGTCACGCCGACGATGTTGCCGATCACCGTGCCGATCAACGGCGCGGCGATGCGCCTGACGGTCGGCAGGAGTTCGCCGCCTTCGAGCGCCTGCGGGATATTGCCGAGAATGATCGGCATCGACAGCAGAAGAACGGCTTCCTTGATCGGCAGGAAGTGGCTCAGGATCGGCATGGCCACGAGCGGCACGCCGATGCTGGCAAGCCACCCCGACGTTGCAGCGCCATGGACGAAACCCTAATATATTGATTTATAAGAAAAATATGCCGACAGAGCTATGTCCATACTTCACGCCATTTTTTGCTCTGTCTAATGGTGCCAATGTCTATACCTCGGCGGAGAGCAGCCGTGTTATTTGCCGCCAACCGTGACCTATAGGCCACGGCGAGGCTAGCACGCCTTCGACAGCCGCAAGTAGAAACTCCGCAATCGCACTCATGCTTTCAATAGCAAAACGAGCCTGACTATCCAATACTTACGCCCGCCGCGGGCGGTCATGTCTTGTACCTTCCTCATTGAGAAGCCGATTGAGCGCAAGCGCCAGTTCAAACGCAGACGACTCGGCCTGATGCGGGGCGGGCTCACCCGTGGCGGTTGCTGGGTGCGTAAAAGAAGCTGCAAGGTAGTGATTGCCTGCTGTTGACCGGCGGCGGCAAGAGCATTTAAGGCGGTGTGCTACACATAGCATGAACCCTTTAAAACCGAACCTGCCCCATTCTTACCTTGACGCATTAGAACTCGCGGAGCTGCTTGGCATCTCGCTCCAGACTGTTATCCTGCGAGCAAAACACCGTCCATGGCTCCTCCCACCGCGCGCGCAACTTTATGACCGTGAGTTGCTTCGCTGGAGAAGCGACCGAGTTCAGGTGTGGCTGAACGGCAGGACGGGCTAGGTGGCTTTACGCCGAGACTTTTTCTCAATGGACGAACTCGGCGTTTTCTTTTCAATTCGCTCCATGGTGGATTCCGAGTCATCGGCGACATTTGCAAAAAGCTCTGAAACGTCGACGCCCAAAGCTCGCGCGAGCAAGACGATATTGTCCAACGACGCATTGACAATCTTGCGTTCTACCTGGCTCGCGTAGGTGCGATGAAGCCCTGCGCGGTCCGCCAAAGCTTCTTGGGACAGCCCCTGTGAAGCGCGAATCCGCTTTAGATTCTCGGACAGCCGGAGACGTGCAGCTAGTTGTTCGTCTGTCAATTTCGATTGTTCTTCCATGGAGCGGAAGCATCGCCGATTGACGTTCTTACATCTACAGTCGATACGCCTACAGAGTTTGCGCCTACAGCTTTTACATCTACAGAGTTTACATCTCATCTGTTTGCACCTAAACTAACTTTCAGTGTTAGGTCCATCCCGCTTTCTGCGGAAAGGCGCAGGTTCACGAAGTCATCTAAATTCAACCTCCTAGCGCCTTCAGGCGGCGGGTCGCTGACCACTGTGGACGGTCATGTCATTGAAGCATGAGCGGAGAAGCGCTTTGAGAAACACCTTTCGTCCGTCGCGGAGGTCAAATTGGAAAGCGTCCCGTTGAACTACATTGCCCCATCAACTCGCGCAACGATGTCGCTGCTTGGTTCCCCGCTGGTCGCAAACATCGCAGGCGAGACTGTCGCCTTGCCGCCGCACGAGATGCCTGGTGAAATCGAGTGGTGGGTCGAGGTACTCAAGTGGCACGTTCGGAAGACCTTTTATTTCTTGGCCTCTGTGCCCCCGAGTGAGAGGATTGAGAAGCTTTTGCAGGTCGAACAGTCGCTCGTTAGCAAATCTCAATTTCACACGCTTGAGGCTCAAGCTGTGGCTGAAGCCGCTCTTGTATCGATACAAGATGTTTCGGACGAAGATGTCGCCAACCTTACGAAGGCTCGCAAGCTCATCGATGACCAACTAGCGACGGAGTGGTCCGCGTTAGTTAGCCGTTACACAAAAATCATCCTCGGCGAGGAGCCTGCGGAGGATGCAGCGAACGTCGGTCCGGGCGATGCGCTTGTCAGTTCCGGAGACGAATGATGGCTTGGGGGATTGTCAGCGGCATCTTGAAGCCACAGGAAGTCGTCCTTTCTGATTGGCGCATTCTACGAACATCCCAAGGAACCTGTCATTTCGTCGGTTGCCGCACGACTCATGGACGCGGGCGGGTTAGTTCTGCAATCAAGGAGTTCGACCGAGCGCTGCAGCGTGGAATAACGCGCTCAGGAAACGTCTATCGCCTCGAAGGCGACAGCGCTCACTCAACGGTGGCCGACGCGATTTGGCGGCAGTGGTGCGCGACAAACCGGATTGAATCCTGGGATGACGTTACCGACGGATGGATGAGCGGGAAAGTCGCCCCAGATGGTCCATCGGCATCCGACGCCCGCGCTCACTTCGACGGGAACCCGCAGCAATGAACTCACAAGCGGGCTCCATTGCTGAAGCGACGGTCGACGCCACCGAACCACATTCGCCAGCGCTAACGAAGGGACGAATGACAGCAAATGGACGGCGGTCTCTCGACAGCATTCGGCCTCGTGTTCTTGGCTGCAAGGACCTACTGCGCGACGCCAAGAATGAGTCGCTCTCCCCGCATACACGTTATCGACTGGCGCTCGAGTGCATGTATCTGTGCTGTGTCGAGGTTGTAGAGGCCGAAGGCGTAACGGTCGATGATATTGCGCACCCTAGTTTTAAAATTCTTGATGTAGCCATTCCGGCGCTACAGCTACCCGACAGAGACAGCGTAACTGTCGACTTGCTGCTTTACTGGTCACAACGTAGCTCGCCGTTCGTGCCGGCAGTTCCGGTGACCGATGTTTGCGATTTGGCGGAACGAATTTATGACGCAATGCTCTGTCGCATCGGGTTCGTATAACGGATGAACACGAGGGTACGGAAGAAAGTCCGACTCGAAGACCGAGTAACGCGTTCAATTCACCGTCGCGCAGGGGTCGTAATTTTGCGGTCAGAGCTGGCCAAGCTGGGTGGCCGCTCGCAGCTCACTCGCGTCCTCGCGAGGTTAGTCGACGCCAGGAAATTGATACGAATCGGGCATGGCATCTACGCAAAGACGAAGATGAACAAATTCACCCGGACGCTAATGCCTGCTGCCACTTTCGAGTCAATCGCCGCCGAGGCTTTTGAAAAACTTGGGATTGCGGTCGGTCCCGGAATGCTAGCTGAAGAATACAACTCCGGCCGGTCCACCCAAATACCGATGATGCCAGCGGTGACCACGGGACGACGGCGGATAAGCCGAAGGATTCAAGTAGGCAGCAAGCGAGTCATCTATGAGCGACGCAGACGAGACAACTAGGAAGCTGCCGTTGTCAGGCAGCTCGGCCATGAGCTTGCAGACCGACGTCGCTGTGTATTTGGGCAATTGCGCGGGCAGTAGCTTGCTCATTGCTTGCGAGGGCACAACCATTGAACCTGGTGGCTCCACGTGGCAGCGCGCCCTGGACGCACTTGCCTTTCCGTCACCCCGCGGCCCGTACCCTGTCTCGAATCGCTTCACGGTCTTTGTCCACGAGACGTTTCCAAACTCGTCCGCCGACACGCGCGTGCTGGCGACTTATCGCATCGACGTCACATGCGGACAGAGCGCGGCGCGCGCACGCGTTCGAAGCATGCGTTCGTGCGTTGATTTGAACGCTGTCCGCTTTCACATTGGCGACGACGTAGTCGAGGTTACTCGTGCAATTTTTCGGGCGGCTCAATGACAATCTTCTTCCTTCAGTTGCTCCGGGAGAACTGGTTGTTACTTGCAATCCCGTCGAGCGCAGCCATCGTCGGGCATGCGGAGGCCGACCTCTGCGCGGAAAAACAGGCACTGAACGCGTCCATCATGGGGTGAAGGAGTTGATGCAATGAAGGTGAGAGACTTAATCGGTCATTTGCGGAACGCGGACCCCGATGCTACGGTGATGCTCGTGTCCTACGATGCACCGGATGCAGATGCTGAACCGGTCCGCTCCGTTCGTTCGGACGAGAAAACGTGGACGTATGAGCGGGGCTCAAGTAAGGGGCGTCCATATGAATCAGTGTATCGGGGCGAACCGCACAGCGAACTTCGTTACGATTGCGAGAACGTGACGTACGACAACGTCTCCGTGATTTTGCTAGCAACGTAACGACGCCATGTCACGTCAGTCCACATTGCATGAACGCGGCTGGAGCACCGCAATGCGACGCATCGATGCGGAGTACGACATCCCGCAGTTTCTGGCGTCCTCTCTTGTACGCACTATCGCCGCGAGCGACTTTCGCCTGCCGGAAAGCAAGCGCGAAAAATTCCAAAAGTTACCGGATGATGTGATTGCTCGCATAGAAGACATTGTTCGGCAGGCTTACATCGAAGCTGGCGAAGACGTAGGGGGCGACATACTACGCGCGCATCTTTGGCGGCAAGCCCTCGACGGCCGTCGCGCGATGATTGCAAGTGGAGAGCTGCTGCCACCCACTGAGTTCAGGCGGCGAATCGGTGTGACCGAGAAGCGACTCGAGAAGTTGCTCAACGATGGCAGTCTGTTTAGTGTTGAAGTCGACGGCGTTCAATACGTTCCCGCCGTCTTGGCAGGCGCTGCCCACAACCTGCGGCGGCTGCAGACAATCTGCCGGGTCATCGCGTCGGCACCGCCCCTGAGCCGCCTCGATTTTTTGACGTCGCGGAATGGCACTCTTGCCGACCAGCGTCCGCTTGACATGCTCAAGGACAATGCTGATTTCAAGACGCTACGGCAAGCAGCCGCGGCGTGGGCTGCGGAGTGGTCGCGCACCGTTGTAAAACTGTACGAGGGAATGCACGAGACGGCGCCAAGTGACGTGTCGCCGTTGTACACAGCGAGCGCGGAAATTGACCCACGCAGACCGCTTTGGGAGCGTGCGTCCGAGGCGCTTCACGTACACGGATATCAATGGCCGCTGGGCCCGTACCCGGACGTGCGTAGCTTTACGCTTTTTATTGAACGACACACATTCGGAGGCGCGGCGCCGATGTCGGAGGCTTGCGTGCAAATTTTAGTCGACGGCGAAGACATCCGCATCCGCGTTGTTGCTCCGCCCGGTGCGACGCTTAGCTCAAAGATAATGCCTGCGGGCAATCCCGAAGGCCCTATTGATATTGCGAAGCGAGTCATCGCTCATCTGACCAATGCGAAACGTACCTGATGACTTTCCTCGAGACGTGGGGCCAGCCTCTGTCCCGGGCAAACAGCCTAAACTCGTCGGCCGCCTCATTAACGGAAAGGTGGTCGTCGGGCAGACCGATGATGAGCGGTTTGAACGATGGGAGGTGTGCGAAGACCTTGCACAGCAGCTCGTCGCGAAGGCTCAGAAAGACTCAGCAAAGCATCCGCAGCATTCGCGCGAGGTCACGTTGCAGCGAATCAGACGGGCAATTGGAAGCAGAGGGTGGGTAAGCGTTGTGGAAGCGGACTGGCTTGTCGAACGGCTGCGAGCGTTGCTCAACTGGTAGCAGGCAACTGAACGTAGGGTCGAATGTGTATCAACTCGTCGCAGACTGCGTGGAGGTCGAAAGACGTTGGCTACGCCGGTCGCCCACTGTTCCTATGGGAGCGAACATGAAACAAGCGATGACCGTCGCCGAAGTCGCCGCGGCATTGAATGTGACGCCGATGTATGTCGTTAAGCTAATCCGCGACGGCAAACTGCCGGCAAACGCAAGTGCGGATGGCAGGCACACGGTGCGCATGCACAGACGCTGAAGCGTATCGCTTGACAGCAAAGCGGCGAGGTCGCAGGGCGCTGGAAGAACTCGCACGTGTCTCACAAGAAGCTGGGCTCTATGCGAAATAGTGCCCGAGGACTGCACTTTCTGTTACGCGCATCTAGCGGAGTTAAAGCATGACCGTTGCCGAAGCCGCCGAGTTTTTATTTGTGAGCCGCTCGCACGTAAGACGACTCCTAGAGAACGGAACCCTACGCGGCACACTTGCGGACGAAGGCGAATGCATTGTCGACGAGAGTTCGGTCCGGACGTATCGGCTTGAGTTGGACGAAAGGGCAAGGCTGTATCTCCTTACCCAGACGGAAGACGACGAACCGCCCGGTCTCTGACGACCGCTTGGACTCTAGCTCGGCCTACAGAGAATTCAGCTGGCAGATGCCGAAACCGACGCTGTTATCGAGAAAAGTCACGTCGGGCCCACCCCTAGCCCGCCATCAAGGGAATCGGACGGAGCATCGCAATGCTGACAGGAATTCCTGGGCCCACATTCGACGTGCCTCCGCCAAAGCGCCCAGGCGGATATGTTCTTTGTCTTGATATCTTAGCTCGCCGCGCGGTATGCAGGTATGGTCAGATGCGATAAGGCGAAAACCAATTGGTTGGTTGGCGCTGGACGACGATGAGGGCTGGCCAACCTGGTGCGCCAGCAACTTGGTTGGGACCGACGACGTGCTCGGAATCAGTGCGCCCGAGGTCCTGTCGGAACTTAAGGAAAAGTTGGCAGCAATGTACCTGAGGCGGCCCGTTGAGAAAGAGCTGTAGGAGCCACACGCTTGAAGCGTTGCACGGCCGGGCCGCCGCCCATGGATTGAAGTCCGTCATTTCTTGCGCGTTTCATGGGACGACACATCTTCTGGACTTTCGTAGATATATGTGGCGACGCTGCGCTGTTGTAGCGCGTTGCCCAATTTCATCCGCAGAAAGCTGCTTGTCGTATACCGAGTCACATCTGAGTAAAATCTTGCGACAAGACCGGTCACCATTTTGGAGTACGCGTCGATGACCTCGGGTGCTATCGAGAAATTGTCGTAGTTGACTATTGCATGGGGTCTGACGTTGAGTCCTGAGAGCGAATGTTCAACCTCGGCGCGAATTGCTTCGACATCGTCCTCCGTCGACACCTTGTGTCCTTCGAAGTTGATGAAAAACATGTTCTTTTCTAAATCGTAACTGAACCGCTCGCTGAGTTTCAGCCGCAGCAACATTGCCCGCAGGCCCATCGGCCGTTCTTCAAAGATGCACGCGTCCATGAGGCGGGGGGTACCTTTCAGGATGGGAGCGAAACCCATCTGAGAGACGATGTCACGGTGGAGGTCGACTCCTGGTGCAATCTCGATGAGTTCGAGACCGTCACGGGTAAGAGAAAAGACGCAACGTTCTGTGATGTACAGGACCGGTTGTTGGCGTTCAATGGCGTAGTGGCCGCCGAAGGTTCGATGCTCAACTGCGTCCACAAACTTCTGGCAAACACCTTCGTTGAGAATCTGCAGACGTCCATCTTTGATACTCACGTTGAGCTGGCCTGCATTGAACGTTCCGACAAAGACGACCTTCTTCGCTGCCTGCGAGATATTGATAAAACCGCCGGCGCCAGCGAGCTTTGGCCCAAACTTGCTGACGTTGAGGTTACCCTCGCGGTCGACCTGCGCAAGTCCAAGAAATGCGATGTCGAGACCGCCGCCATCGTAGAAGTCGAACTGGTAAGGCTGGTCGATGATGGCATCGGTGTTGGTTGCTGCGCCGAAATTCAGCCCGCCTGCCGGTATCCCGCCAATGACACCGGGCTCGGTCGTCATCGTGAAAAGGTCGCATACCTTCTCTTCGTTAGCAACGCTCGCAATTCCTTCAGGCATTCCGATGCCGAGGTTGACGACGCTATTGGCCATCAGCTCGAAAGAAGCACGTCTGGCGATGATTTTTCGTTCACTCATCGTCATCGACGGAATTGAACCTGTCGCGATGCGAAGTTCACTCGCGAAGCCCGGGCTGTAGAGCTCAGTGAACGTTTGCCAATGGTTTTCCTGTTTTGCAACCACGATGCAGTCGACCAGAATCCCTGGTATTTTGACCTGTCGTGGATTCAGAGTGCCTGACTCGGCGATACGCTCCACTTGGACTATCACAATTCCGCCGGAGTTACGCGCGGCCATCGCGATGGCCAGTGATTCGAGCGTGAGTGCCTCCTTCTCCATTGTCACATTCCCATTCGCGTCGGCGGTGGTGCCACGCACGATGGCGACGTCGACCGGGAAAGTTCTATACAGAAGGCAATCAGCGCCGTTGACGGATATGAGGCTGACCAGGTCCTCCGTCGTTTGGGCGTTAAGCTTGCCGCCGCCGTTGCGTGGGTCGACGAACGTGCCGAGTCCAACTGTGGATAGGTGACCTGGCCGATGAGCAGCAATGTCGCGGAACAGCTGGGAAATGACGCCTTGGGGAAGGTTGTAGGCTTCGATGAGACCTTCGACGGCCAGGCGTTGGAGGCCAGGAACAAGTCCCCAGTGGCCACCGACAACCCGCCGGACGAGTCCTTCGTGGGCGAGGTGATTTAAGCCTTTACCGGCTCCGTCGCCCTGACCACCCGCGTAGACCAGTGTCAAGTCTCGAGCCGTGTCGCTTCCGCTGTCGCCTGAGTCAAGGAACAGCTGTTCTATCGCGATGGCGACTTCTTCCGCGAACCCAATACCAACGAAGCCACCGGTTGCCACGGTGTTTCCTGGTCGAATCAGTCAGACGGCTTGTTGTGCGCTAACGATTTTGCCTTGCGCGACACTATTGGCGGCTGCGGGGAATGGGTGTTGAAAGCCTGCACTCATGATGTCTCCAAACTGCACCATGGAGCCAGGCTCCGGCGCTATATAGTTGTTGCGACCATTCGTAACTCGACCATACCCTTCGTTCTTGTTTAATGATGAATTATCTATCAGCCGCGGACGGCCAGTGGAAAACCGTAGGCTCGTTCGTAACGAGTGCCCGCGTTGCCGTCACCGACCCCATGCCTTACGGCCACGACCGCGGCGGGTAAGCTTCCATGGACAAATCAGAGACGGTTGACCCCGCACATCTAGCGTGGATGAACGGTCAGTTCAACCCTCCGCGTCTGGTTGGGCGGAGGGTTCGGCTTGCCTGAAGGCTTCCAGATGAAACGCATTGTCAGAAATGCGTTTGATTGTCGGATAGCTGTCCAGCGGTATGTCAAAACGGCGGGCGTTCCAGACTTGTGGTACCAGGCATATGTCAGCAAGAGTTGGTGCGTCGCCGAACACGAACTTTCCAAGGCGTCTTTCCGCTTTGAGCCGCACCTCCAATGAACCGAAGCCGACATCAATCCAATGCCGGTACCATTGCGACTTCTGCTCATCAGATACACCGAGGTTTTTCTTCAGGTACTGGAGTATCCGCAAATTATTGACCGGATGTATTTCGCAGGCGACCTGAAGCGCAACCGAGCGGACGTAGGCCCTGTCGGTGGGGTGTCCGGGTAGAAGTGGCGGCTCGGGATAAATCTCGTCAAGGTATTCGATTATCGCCAGAGACTGCGTCAAAACCTCCGGTCCGTCCTCAAGCGCTGGGACGATACCGTCTGGATTTACCCGACGGTATGCCGGTGAGAGCTGTTGGCCACCGTCTTTAAGAAGATGAACAGCCTCGTACTGAAACGGCAGCTTTTTCAAGGCGAGTGCGATGCGGACCCGATAAGACGCTGAGCTGCGAAAGTAGCTATACAGCTTCATTCATGGTCCTCCAAGACGGGGACCTCAAGCGCAGGCAGTACAACTCCGACGCATGAACCGAACCCGACGCGATAGCCATCGCCTTGACACCAGCCAGTCAGAGTAAGTTCGTCGCCATCCTCGATGAAGCCCCGTGTCTCGCCATCGTCGAGCTTCAGAGGTGATTGCCCGTTCCAAGTCAGCTCGAGCAAACTTCCGAATGTCCCGATTTTGTCATCGGTCGATTCAGATTTTGGCCCGCTGATAGTCCCGGAACCAAGCAGGTCACCGACACGAGTGTTGCAGCCTGCGGAAGTGTGGTGCACCAGCTGCTGCGCCATCGACCAGTACATATACTTGAAATTGGTCTTGGCGATAGTCGTTGGCGACGTAGCGAACTTCGGCTTCAGCTGTACCTCAAGATGGAGGTCGACTCCAGCGCGCGTAGCTCCGCGGAGGTAAGACAGAGGCTTCGGCTCTTGCAGGGGTTGGTCAACGCGGAAAGGTTCCACTGCTTCCATGGTGACCACCCACGGAGAAATGGTTGTCGCGAAACCTTTCGAATTGAACGGTCCAAGCGGTTGGTACTCCCACTGCTGGATGTCGCGCGCGCTCCAGTCGTTGAGAAGGACCATACCGAAGATATGACCGTCGGCGTCGGTTGCACTGATAGTCGAGCCGAGGCCGTTGCCCACACCCACGAAAAAGCCCGTTTCCAGTTCAATGTCGAGCTTACGACAAGGTCCAAAAGTGGGACGTTCAGCGTTCGGCTCCTTGCGTTGGCCGTTCGGTCGACGAATGGGCGTACCACTGACGACCACAGAAGACGCTCGCCCGTTATACCCGATAGGAATCTCGAGCCAATTCGGCATCAACGCGTTTTTCGGGTCGCGGAACATCGCGCCGACATTCGTCGCATGTTCGCGGGATGAGTAGAAATCGGTGTAACCAGGTATGTCGAAAGGGAGATGCATAGTCGCGTCGCGCTGGCGCACGAAAGCCCGCTCGCGCAGTTCAGGATTATCCCGAAGCGCCGAACCGTCTCTGGCCAGCAACGTCGAGAGCTGAATCCGGATACTTGTCCAGGTGGCTTTTCCCAAGGCGACGAAATCATTGAGCCGTGCCTGACGGAAGACGATTTTAGGTTGACCGTTGTCGTCGGTGACTACGTATGGCACGGCAATCAGTCCTGCGGACTCAAGCTCCGAAAGGTCGACAATCAGGTCTCCGATTGCAACACCGACCCGTCCCGTGTCGGACTTGTCGTCGGAGAACACCCCGAAAGGAAGGTTCTGGATGGGAAAGTCGGTATCGGCAGAATTCGCTGACTCGACCCAGCTCCGAAGGCTCGGGTTAGTCGTCCGACTAAGCATCTGGGTATCGTCTGTATTGGCTGGCATCACTTGACGTCCGGGTTAAAGTTGTTTCCAAGGCCCTGCCAGCATTCAAAATACTGTGCCTGCATCTGCGAGGTTTCCAGAGCGAACTGAGTCGGCTTGATGAGATTGCGCGTCTCAAACATGAAAGCCATGGTCGAATCGACCTTCGTTGGCTGCGTCGTGTCAGACACCGATGCCTTTTCAAACGTGCCAGCGTCGGGACCATGACCTGACATGCAGTTATGGAGGCTGGCGCCACCTGGCACGAAGCCTTCGGCTTTGGCATCGTACTCGCCATGAATCAGCCCCATGAACTCGCTAGCGAAATTCCGATGGAACCAGGGCGGGCGGAAGGTGTCTTCAGCAGCAAGCCACCGGGGCGGGAAGATGACGAAATCGATAGTGTCAACGCCGGGCGTATCACTCGGTGAGTGCAGCACCAGAAAGATTGACGGGTCCGGATGGTCGAAGCTTATCGAGCCAATGGTGTTGAAACGTCGAAGGTCGTATTTGTACGGCGCGTAGTTGCCATGCCAGGCGACCACATCCAAGGGGGAGTGGCCTATATCTGCACGCCAGAGATGACCGTTAAGTTTTGCCACGAGTTCAAAATTGCCTTCACGAACTTCATACGCCGCTTGAGGTGTCAGGAAGTCGCGCGGATTGGCAAGACCGTTCGAGCCGATAGGTCCGAGGTCAGGTAGGCGTAGCAGCGCCCCAAAGTTTTCGCAGATGTATCCGCGCGCTTTGCCATCCGGTAGCTCGACGCGAAACCGTACGCCACGCGGAATCACGGCAATTTCTTGAGGTTCGATGTCGAGAAGGCCGAGTTCTGTCGCAATGCTGAGGCGACCTTCTTGCGGAACAATCAGCAATTCTCCGTCAGCGCTGTAGAAGAATCGGTCCATCATGGAGCGGTTCGTTGCGTACATGTGGATAGCACATCCCGACATCGCATCCGCCGACCCGTTACCCGCCATCGTGACCAGACCGTCAATGAAATCTGTCGGCGCTTCCGGCATCGGAAGCGGGTCCCAGCGCAACTGATTGGGAGGAGTCGGTGGTACACGCGAAAAGTCGCTGACCAGTCTGCTGCTCTCCAGCGGCGTGAATGGCATGTGAACCGCTGCCGGTCGCACGCGATACAGCCATGAACGTCGGTTGTGGGAGCGAGGGGCAGTGAAGGCCGTGCCTGAGAGTTGTTCTGCGTACAGGCCGTAGGGAGCACGCTGCGGCGAATTCCGGCCAACGGGAAGCGCGCCGGGGAGCGCCTCGGTGGTGAACTCACTGGCAAACCCCGACTGATAGCCATCCGGATGAGCAGAGAACGCAGACGCGGACGATGCGCGTTCCAATGCAGTGTTGCAGAACGTGCCGCCCTGAACAGGTTCACGGCGGCTTGATGTGTCTCGCGTCGGCTGTTGCACTTTAATGTCTCCAGATTGGACTTGTCGTTCCAGCCTGCGTGCTCCTGATGCTCGCAGGCTGGCGCGTGGGGCTAATAATCAGCCCTCGAGGGTCTCCCACATTTCCTTGTCGCGCTGAGCAGTCCAGATACGCGGGTCCGGGTACTGCGTTGCTTCGTCGTGTGCCCGTGTGACGTCGAACGGCATGCAGTGGTCGAAGATGACCCAGTCGCCGAACTTCGGCTTCAGCGTGGCGTAGGTTTCTTTGTAAATGGCGTTCAGGTCTTTGCCTTCGCTGGCACCAGACTTGACCTTGCTGTAGAGCTCGCTGACGAAAGCGCGGGTTCCAGCCAGACCGTCGGCAACTTCCTGCGGCGTCTTGAGAGCAGCGCCGCGGCCGGGGACAAGCTTTTCAGGCTTCAGCGCAGCGATTGCGTCAAGGGTGGCCGGCCAATCCTGGAAATACGCGTCGCCGGCATACGGCGTTGCGCCGTACTCGACCAGGTCACCGGAAAGAAGCGTCTTTTCCTGCGGCAGCCAGACTACGGTATCGCCCTTCGTGTGCCCGCGACCAAGCTGCAGGATTTGAACTTCGAGCTTGCCCATCCAGAGCGTCATCTTTTTCTGGAAGGTAAGGGTCGGCCACGTGAGACCCGGCACCGATTCGACCGCATTGAAGAGACGCGGGAAGCGCTCAATCTCGCTCTTCATATCCTGCTCACCACGTTCGACGATGAGGTCGTAGGTGTCCTGGCTGGCGATGATTTGCTCGGCGTTGTAGGCCGATGCGCCGAGCACGCGGACCGCATGATAGTGAGTCAGCAAAACATACTTGATGGGCTTGTCGGTGACTTCGCGGATGCGGCGGATGACGTCCTGAGCCATCACGGGCGTCGCCTGTGTATCGGCCACGAGCACGGCATCGTCGCCAATGATGATGCCGGTGTTCGGGTCGCCTTCAGCGGTGTACGCGTAGGCATGTTCGGAAAGCTGTTCGAACGTGACTTTCTTTTCTTCAACGTCCGCGTGGGAAGCAAACTTCTTTTCTGTCGCCATGGTAGGAGACCTCTACAGGAGTAATTGAAGGGACAGGGTGGGTTTTGTCCAGCGACCCTGACGTTGAAGTTTATTATACATAAGCGAACATAGTCGCATATAGATAATTTCCCGTACGCCTTAACTGTCCCCAAAACCCGGGCTGCCAGTCCTGCTTGCCCTCTGCAATCACAGACATCCGAAGCACGCTGGTATATGGGGGCGCTGGCTGTCGACGAGCGGCGGAAGCGGGGACGAACTGGCGCGACGCTAAGACGCAAGCGTGGATTCATTTCGTACGATTGTCGGACGGCACACTTGCGTCCGTGGACGTCTTCGGCACTGGAGCACGCGTTGCGGTGAACTACCGTGAAGCCAACATGTGTGTTGATTGTTCTTGGCGGCCGAATGGGCCGACGTGCCGCACTGATATGTGCTCGACGTCAGGGCTTCTGTGTTTCGAAGGGTTTCAGAGAGGTGGCCGCGCAAGCGAGCCCAAGTTTTTCAGGGTCGCCTGCGCCATCGCATCAAAGCGATGCAGGGATTTGAAGGGGGCTCGCGGGAGTGCCGCCGGCGTGCGTTGGAAAGGTCTCAAGCCGCTGACTGGCGACGCCCGAGGCAGCCGCGAATTGTCTTCGCATTTCTCGGGCGTTGCTGTCGCATCGCGATGAACTAGGCCTCGTCGCCCGGGATGGCCGAGTAGCCTAGTCGGTAGGACAGGTCCAGTGTGGTCTGGCGCAGGGTCAACGCAAGTTCCCCATCCCAACTTGTATCGAACGTACCTGCGGGCCCAACCAGAGTGATGGCGAGCGCTATGGACCCCGTGAACAGGAATACAGGTGCCGCGATAGCATTTACACCCGGCAAAGGATGGCCCGAAGTTCGCGTCATGCCTTCCTCGCGAATCTTCCGATACTCCTTGAACAGGTCCTGCTTTTCCGTTGTCTTCAGTGCGGTTGCACCGCTAAGCCGTATGTTCTCGTCTGCGAGAGCCTTCTGCACCAAGGACTCTGGCATATACGCGCCGAAAAGTCGTCCCGTTGCCGTGTTGACGAGCGACATGACCGTGCCGACTCGCAAAGTGAGATGCAGCGGATACGAAGGGTCTTCCTGCCTGACGACGACCGGTCCGTTTGGTCCCCAAGTCGTCAAAAAAACGCTTTGTCCCGTTTTCGAGGCTAGCGCCAATACGTCTGCCTCGGCTTCGCGCAGAGGATTCAATCGTTGGAGTCCGTACAGGCCAAGCCGCAGCGCCAAGGGACCTGGGGCATAATCGCCTGACGGCTCCATTCGCTGTACCAGTTGAAGCTTGATGAGGCTGACCAGATACGGGAAAAGTTTGGCGGGAGACATGCCCGTGACCCGCGAAATTTCTTTGAGCGGCATGGGCGAGTCAGATTGCGTGAGTGCCAGCAGAATTTCGCTGCCCACTTCAACTGACTGGATTCCCCGCTGGGCTTTTTCGGTGCTTTCGGTGTCCATTTTGCGTATCTTGTCGGATTCAGAATCCAAGTGCCTTACGGTGACCAGGAAGCCGGTAAAATCGGCAAAACATAATGTGTTCGTGCACAGAGGATTGCATGGTAACGAAGCAGCGGGCAAAAGAAAATCCGGAAAGCCTCGATTCAAGTGCCCGGAAGGAGCAACGCGGCATTCAGAGCATGGAAGTTGGTGGCCGCTTCCTTCAGTATCTCGCGGACGCTGGCGAACCGGTGACACTTGCAGAGCTCAGCGCGCGCAGCGGCATTCCCACGAATCAGGTGTTCACCTATATGGTGAGCCTGCTTCGTACCGGCCTCGTCAAACGGGACCCCGTGACCTCGCGTTTCGAGCCAGGGCCTTTGTCTCTCCGCATGGGGTTGCATGCGCTTCGCATGGTGCCCGCAGTCCGTAATGCAATGCAGCCTTCCACCGACCTTGCGACGCGCGTCGAGCAAAGTGTGCTTCTCGCCGCGTGGGGAGACCGCGGTCCAACCGTTCTGCAAAGCATCGAGCCGGCCGCCTCGCTGCATGCAGGTGTTCACGTCGGCACGGTTATGTCCCTCACGCATTCGACGACTGGCCGCGTGTTTGCTGCATACAAGCAGAGTTCCACGCTCGACGAGCTCGTCGGGGCGGACTTCGGGTCGCAAACGCCTGATGGCGAGCGTCTGACCATCACGCAGTTCGACGCCATTCTGGCGGATATTCGAAAGCGAGGAGTCGCGCGAGGAGAAGGTATGCCGATTCCAGGAATCAACAGCATCAGCGCGCCGGTTTTTGACAACAACGGAGAGATTGTTCTTGTTTTGACGCTCTTCGGCGTTGCCGCGAATTTCGACGTTTCCTGGAAAGGCCCGCTGGTTACCAGTCTTCTTGCGACCACCAAGCTGTTGACCGAGCAGAATTCCGCGCCGACGGTACCGGCCGTCTAGGCACGCCTGTTCCAGCTGGTTTGCCGTGCGCTTCCTTTGCCAGCTCGCGGCCACCCTGGGTATCTCCTCCGTCGGCATTCCGCTAGGTCCTCGCCAGCTGTGCGGTTTGGCGAGAAACCAGCGACGAAAACACGGCTGCGACTAGAAAAAGGCCGAAAGCACAGCCTATAAAAACGGGCGGCGCTG
Organism: Paraburkholderia sp. BL18I3N2; assembly: GCF_003001875.1. Taxonomy (NCBI): domain Bacteria; kingdom Pseudomonadati; phylum Pseudomonadota; class Betaproteobacteria; order Burkholderiales; family Burkholderiaceae; genus Paraburkholderia; species Paraburkholderia sp. BL18I3N2. The sequence goes on along the minus strand of NZ_PVNC01000003.1, from coordinate 714,675 downwards.
AAAATCTGTCGATGAACCACGCAGCGCAAGCAACGCCTAGTGATTGCCCAAAGAAAAGAAAGCACGAAAAGAGTGACACGGCGGTTCCGCGGGCGCTCGGTGCCATCTGCGTGGCATGGGTCTGCAAGGTGTTGTGCAAAGCGTAGAAGCCAAACCCAGCCATGAAGCAGGCGGGCAATGCGAGCAACCAGGTGTTGAGAATCGCGAGTCCGCCATATGACACTGCGAGACAGACACCGCCAAGCCTCGCCAGATTGGCTTCCCCCAAGCGACGGACCAAGAGGCGGGCGCATCGGCTGTACGTTAAACCGCCTACCCCATAAAGAGCCACAATCGCGCCCGCCCTCGACATCGGAAGTTCGAATGTCCCGTGTAGATAGGTCGGGATGAACGAGAGCGCGCTGAACGCGAGCGAGCCTTCGATGAAGGTAACGAGGAGCACTGTTCGAGCCCAAGGAATCGCCAACACCTCAAAAGCACGGTACGCGAAACGGCCGGGCGTCGACTTGCGCGCCATGTCCGACGAATTGACTTCTCGCAAGACGAAGAGCCCCGCAACCAGATAAATCAGGGCCAGGGAGGCAAACAAGATTCGCCAGGCAGCCGCGTCGGCGAGCAATGCCCCTAGCCACTGACCGGCAATCATCCCGAAAACAGTCGCGCCGAGCAGCCGCGCAAGGATTTCTTGACGCCGTTCATAAGGCACTGTGTCGCCAATCCACGCCATAGTTAAAGGCACGATTCCCGCGGCCGCAGCCCCGGACAAGACCCGGGCCGCTACCAATTGGCCCACATGAACGGACAATGCTGCACCAAGGTTTCCTACCGTGCAGGCCAGCGTGGTCAGCGCGATTACGAGGATTTTTCCAAACTTGTCTCCCAAAGGCCCGAAGACAAGTTGCGTAAGGCCGTATGCGAGGGCGAATCCTGAAATTGCGAGGGCGGCGTGCCCCATGTTCACACCAAACTCCGCCTGCAGTGACGGTAACAGTGAATCGCAGACCCGCATTGACGCCATGCTGGCAAAGCAGCACGCGCTCAGAAGCCACAACATTCTCGCGGACAAACCGGTCTCCTTAACGATGCAATCGCTGTACGTAGCAGCTCACTCGTGCTTTATTATATATACGCAAACGTATGAGCGTAAAACAAAACGTACTTGGTGGCGCTGCGGGCCGCCAGGCAAAGCGAATTCGAGGCAAGGGCGGCCAATTCGAACTTGCTGGTCTTGGCCTGTGCGACATCTGACGAACCAGTCGCAGGCACGTTAGGTGTTTACCAGCACTTCGAAGCCGTTCGCGGTCCAGAAGAACCCAGATAGGTACAAACGAGAATTATATATGTGCGAAGTGAAGCGTTAATATGTAATCAAGAAGCGTGGACCTGCCATGGTGCGGTTACCTTCTGAGTGGGTTGGCGGTCAGCGAGGTGGCGTAGGTGCCTCGACTGACAGCGGACCACAACTGAAAATAACTGCACTGGAGTTTCTGATGACAACGCGAAGTTCAGTCGGCACGGTCCCTGCACCGACGAATCCCCCATCTGTCGGCACATCGGATGACACCTTGTTTCGCAAAGTGACGCTGCGAATCATTCCGTTTCTCTTCTTCTGTTACGTCATTGCAATCCTGGACCGGAACAACATCGGGTTCGCCCAGTTGCAGATGAAGCACGACCTTTCCTTCACTGACGCCGCGTACAGTTTGGGCGCAGTGTTCTTCTTTGTCGGGTACGTCCTCTTCGAAGTGCCCAGCAACATACTCTTGCATAAGTACGGAGCCAGGAAGACCTTCGCACGAATCATGGTGTTGTGGGGCGCGTGTTCGGTGGTGATGGTCGCGGTATCCAACAGCACGCAGTTTTACGTCTTACGCTTTCTTCTCGGTGTATTCGAGGCCGGCTTCTTCCCAGGCATCGTTTTATATCTGACGTACTGGTTCCCGGCACGCCGTCGCGCAGGAGCGCTATCCGTCTTTTATGCTGGTGTCGCCGTCGCCGGTGTGCTTGGCGGTCTAGTCTCTGGCTGGATTATGCGCGGCATGGATGGGGTCCATGGTGTCCACGGGTGGCAGTGGATGCTGGCCATCGAGGGTGCTCCCGCAATCCTGCTGGGTGTTATCGCATTCTTCTTCTTGAAGGACAGGCCGTCCGCTGCACCGTGGCTTAGCGCAGGTGAGAAGCGGCGGTTGGAAGACGTGCTGGCGAACGACGGAAAGCCTGCTGAGCATAGCCATTCCCTGCTTGCGGCGGTGGGTAACCCGTACGTCTATGTGTTCGCGTTTGTGTACTTCTGCCTGACCTCGGGCATCCTCCTGTTGCTATTCTGGATGCCGACGATGATTCGCGAATTCGGAATTACCGACATCGTTCAGATTAGTCTGTACTCGGCAATCCCGAATGCAATCGGCGCTGTGGGCGTTATTTTGATTGCTCGTCGTTCCGACCGACGCAACGAACGCAAATGGCATTTCATCGTCTGTGGCTCTGGCGCCGCTGCGGCGCTGGCGCTACTGACTTCGCATGGCCTGGGCTTCGCACTATCCATGGCGCTGTTGACTGCGGCGGCCGTATTTATTTACGCGGCTCATCCCATCTTCTGGTCTGTGCCCGCTAGCTTCTTTCGCGGTTCCAGCGCTCCTGCGAGCATCGCGCTGGTCAGCACTATCGGGGTAACCAGCGGAACCATCACCCCGTATCTAATCGGTCTTATCAAGACCTACACTGGAAGCATGAACAACGCGTTCTATTTCATTGCATTCATTCTGCTTCTTGCCTGCACAGCGATGTTTTTTGCGTTACGGTCCGAACGGGCGAGGAATCTGCATAAAGCGTGAGCTGAGAGCCGAAAATGAGATGCACCGGGCGCTCGGAGCTCCAGCGCCCGTTTTATTTTTTTGGTACGGGCTGACGGTGCGGTTTCGTAGCAATTTCCGAATCGCAGTGCGCTATGGTTTCGCGAGAGAGAGAGGGGGCGACGCGCCCACCAAACCGGCTACCGGTCTGAAATGGATTACCTGACCACGAGCGGGTTGATGAGGTACGCAGCCGCACGGTCGGCTAAGCCGTCAATCCTTTGCACAAGGCTGCTCTCAACTCGAAACGCGTCATGCACTTCCGCAAGATTCTTGAACCACAGCGCCGCAAGCACGGTGGGCACAACCGGCTCTGCCCATAGGCGTTCACGCTTCGCGCTTCTGGTCGTCCAATTGAGCGATGTTGTCGCAGGCGTCGGTTGTTCCTCGTCGGATTCGACCATCACCTTCTCGAACTCGATTCGTGAGACACCTGCCTTCAGGGCAGCGACGAGGATGACCTTCACGCCTGTGTGCTCTTTGGCTCCATCCTCGTGGTCGACTACGCAGAGCGTCCATCCACGCAGGAAGTTTGGCTCATCTTCGGGAATGTATCGACTCCCGACCGCGGAACGTTGCGCTTCCGACATGAGCTCATCGCTTTCGAAGCAGAGCTCGACGATGCCATCGACATCAAAACATCCCGAACCACCTCCGGACTTCCAGAGAGTTTTATCGACCCTGTTTTGCGTGTATTTCGCAATGCCATCCATGCACAAAGCAAGTTGAGCATGGCAGCCAGACCAGTACGCACGAAAGTCGCTTACCGAAGTGCCTTCTTTGCGCGCCAGCAAAGTCATACGTTTAATCATGTCGTCTCCAGAGTAGGTGAAGCAAACGGTACCGGCGACAGACCGTAGCCGGAAATTCGATGACAAAGGTGGCGAGCGCAGCGCCTGCACACGAGGCCGCCAACCGCATCCAAGCAAAAGGGCACAACCTTTCCCATGGAGTCCTCAATTTACATCCGAGACGATGGAATCCGGCATAGGGATTGTACTTACGCAAATATGTACGCGTATATGTAATTGCGGCGTATGATTTGACCATGGCCCAGAAGACGGGGATGGATTATGAGGACGCACCTGAGGTGACGCGTCCTCGCTATCGGAGATGCGTGATGAAGCAGGAAAGCGAATACAGCTGTGACGTGCTTGTTATTGGTTCGGGATGCTCGGGAATGTCCGCGGCAATCACGGCCGCGTCTGAGGGGCTCAATGTCCTCGTTATCGAGAAAGAGCCGAAGTTCGGCGGCTCAACAGCTCGCTCGGGCGGTTGGCTCTGGATTCCGAATACAGCGCTTGCAAAGGTGCAAGGGATTTACGAGGCAGAAGATGCCGCGCGTACGTATCTCCAGCACGAGGCGGGGTCGAGCTTTGATGGTGAGCGCGTCGACGCCTTCATCAAGAATGGGCCGGAAGCTGTAGACTTCTTCACAGCGAAGACAGCTGTACGCTTCGACATGCCTCTTGTGTTTCCCGACTATCACGCCGAGGCGCCCGGCGGTACGCAAGGTGGTCGTTCCATGGTCACTCGTCCGTTTGACGGCCGCGAACTCGGCACGGCAATCAAGGACCTCGCTCCTGCTCTGCCCGAACTCACCGTATTCGGAATGATGCTTGGTTCGGGCAAGGAAATTGTGCACTTCATGCGGGTGACGAAGTCAATCAAGTCTGCCTGGTACGTCACCAAGCGTCTCTCTCGCCACTTCGCAGATGTTTTGAAGCATGGTCGCGGCATGACGCTGACGAACGGCAACGCGCTTGCCGGTCGTCTCGCAAAGTCGCTCTTCGACCTGAACGTTCCTCTTTGGCTCAACACCAAGGCGCTCAGCCTCACCAACGACAACGGCCGAATCACCGGAGCGGTCCTTGACCGGGCCGGTTCGAAAGTACGTGTGACCGCGAATCGTGCTGTTATCTTGGCGAGCGGCGGTTTTCCGTACGACATCGAACGTCGCAAGCAACTCTTCCCCCACGCTCCGACAGGCTCCGAACATTTCTCGCCTTCTCCGACCGGTAACACGGGCGACGGATTGCGCATGGCTGAAGCAGTCGGCGCTCAAGTGACGACAACGCTGCCGAACGCGGCTGCCTGGGTGCCGGTTTCGACGCTGACCAGAAAGGACGGAACAACAGGCATCATGCCGCACTTTATCGACCGCGCGAAGCCTGGCGTTATATCCGTGCTGCGCGACGGCCGTCGGTTCACGAACGAAGGCCACTCGTACCATGACTTCGTGCAAGCGCTGGTGAAGTCGACGCCGGCGGGAGAGGAGATTTCCGCACATCTCATCTGCGACCACAAGACTCTCCGAACATACGGCCTGGGTAGTGTTGCTCCGTTCCCGATGCCCATTGGCCGCTATCTGCGTGTCGGCTACCTGACGAAAGCATCAACCGTAGACGAGCTGGCCGAGAAGATTGGCGTCAATGCGCTCAACTTCAAAGAGACGGTGCGAGGCTATAACGCCGAGGCGCGACTAGGTCGCGACTCACTCTTCGGGAAGGGAAGCACAGCATATAACCGTTATCAGGGTGACGCTCTTCATTCGCCGAACCCGTGTGTCGCGCCTATCGAGAAAGGCCCTTTCTATGCTCTCAAAATTCGCATCGGTGACATCGGCACATTCGCTGGCCTGAAGACTGATTCTTCATGCCGCGTGCTCAACTCCGACGGCTCGCCAATCCACGGTCTCTTCGCGGTTGGCAACGACGCGTGCAGCATCATGGGCGGGAACTACCCCGGCGCCGGCATTACGCTGGGACCGGCGTTGACTTTCGGCTACATCGCAGGCAAAGCAATCGCATCTGCCACAGAGGTTCTGAAGGAAGACACTGTGATGGACGCTCAGGCCACCAAATTTGCAGTGGTGTCCCATTAACGAAGCGTAGGGATTCCGATGGGCGTGCATTTCCGCGGTTGCTGTTGCCCAGCGGCCGCGGTTTTTTTCGCATGTCGGACCTTGTCGAGAAAGCGACGTGCCGACCGGCCGGCATCATCCGGTCCGGGACGATGCTCGCAAACGAGGGGGAGATATGGAGACTGCCGAATGCGTCGAGCAACTTGCTCCGAGAAGAACCAGGGAGCAGCGCGGAATCCATGCGATGGAGGTTGGAGGGACGCTTTTGCAGCATCTGGCCGACGCCGGAAAACCTGTTTCGATGCTGGGGCTGAGCGCTGCAACCGCCTTACCTTTGAATCAGGTCTTCACATACATGGTCAGCTTGGTTCGCACAGGACTGGTTAGACGTGATTCAACGACCCAAAGCTTCGAGCCTGGGCCACTTGCATTGAAGCTTGGCTTGCGAGCTTTAGCGCAGCTCCACCCATTGCATAAGACGGTGGAGTTGGCCATTGAACTGCTTAAAGACGATAATCACGGTGCGTTTGTCGCGATATGGACAGACCATGGCCCCACCGTCATTCGATACCACGGCCCCGAAATGTACCTGCATGTCGGCTTGCATGTGGGGTCGGTAATGTCCATCGCCCACAGCAGCACAGGACGACTGTTCGCCGCGTTCCTTCAGAGGCAGACGATAGAACCGATGCTTGCTCGTGAATTTGCGAAGGCTGATGCGGTCTCGGCGGGATGCTTTGTCGATGTAATTGAGAACTTCGCAGGAGATGTGCGGCGCACACATCTGTCACGAACGCTGGGTGTGCCAATCCCTGGCGTCGACAGCCTGAGCGCGCCTGTTTTCGACCGCGGGCAGATGGTGCTTTCAGTTACCATTTTCGGCCCGTCAAGCACGCTGGATACTTCTGATACCGGAACCGTTGCGAGGGGACTGCTTCAGCTCTCTGAAAAGCTGTCCTCGTAACGCCTTGGGAATCGAAGACCCGGGTGGTCCGTGCCTGCCCAGCAAGCTGGTGGAAAGGATGATTGGAGGGAGGTTCTCGAAAATGTGCAGCTTCTGATGCTGGCGCCGGCATGTGCTATCTGCAAACGGATTTCGCCGCGAGAACCGCGAACGCCACGCTTCTGACTGCTCCGGCGTAGACGCTGTGGTACCAAGAAAAGCCCGCTGGGCGGGCTTTTGCAAGACAGACCTTAGATAGCTAGAAATCCGCCATCTACCGCGAGGGTTATCCCCGTCACGTAGCGCGACATTCCAGACGCCAGGAATATTGTCGGGCCGACGAGGTCCTCCGTTTGGCCAACCCGACCCATAGGGATGCGTGACATAAACGCCTCGAGACGCGCCGGATTCTCGCGTGTTGCAGCCGTCATAGGGGTTTCGATGACGCCGGGCGCCAATGCATTTACGCGTACCCCGTGAGGCGCGAGTTCGGCCGCTAGAGACTGCGTGAACATCTTGATTGCACCTTTGGACGGGGAATAGCCGAGGCTAGCGCCTTGTCCAGCATAAGCGGCGATAGATGCAACGTTGATAATCACGCCTTTGGTCGTCTTGATAGCCTCAAGAAACGCGTGCGTGACATTGAACGTCCCTTGAACGTTCACTTCCATCACTTTCTTCCAGTTCTTGGCTGCATTCGGGCTTGTCAAGTTCTCACGAATAATGATGCCCGCATTATTCACAAGCAGGTCGACACAGCCGATGTCGTCGGAGACCTTTTCGGCAAGGGTGCAGCAAGCGTCTGCGTTGGTGACATCCAGCTCGAACGGCCACGCTTTCCCACCTTCCTTCTCAATGAGCGCGGCGGTTTCCCTGACGTGTTCGAAAGCAATGTCGCTAACCACAACCTTGGCGCCGGCCTGGGCAAGGCCGAGCGCGAGTGCACGGCCATTGCCTTGTCCTGCGCCGGTTACGAAAGCCACGCGGTCTTCGAGCAAACGTGGCGCGACGTATTGAGGGAACGACATGATTTCTCCTTGATGTCTGATGGATATACGGTTAGCAACGCCCGCTGCGTAAGTGTTTCACGTAAACATATGTCATTGCATAGGTGTAATTACTCACATCCAGACACCACATTCCATCGATATTGCGATAGCGCTGATGCGTTGCTTGCGACTTAGCGTATGACTCCGGCTGGAACCTGCACGGTGTGTGGGTTCTCGCCGTCCGATGGTCTTTGAGATGAATGAGGAGCTGCCCGATAGGGATTTGCACCTATGCAAAAGAAGTGGCGAATGTTTAATTTTGTGGCGTAGTATCTGGGCTATCGGGGGAGGCAGCCCTCCCTCAAGACAACGAGCGCCGCAAATAGGTCAATCTGCGCGCCGCGCGTAACACGGTGCGTTCCTCTCGAATCCAGTGAGAGTAAATCGCTACACCGATTCGTTGTCCTACATATAGCAAGCCGAATTGGCCCTGTTGCCCACGACAGGCCGCGACAAGTGATGGCAATCAGACGCCGCCGCTGACGACTCGGACTAGAAAATTATTAAGGAGACTTTTAATGGCGAAGAAGAGAGTTGTTCGATGTGCAGTAGGTGCGATTCTTGGTTTGGCTGTTCTTCCTGCATTTGCTCAGTCGAGCGTGATTCTGTACGGCATTGTCGACACGTCTATCACCTATCAAAACAGTCAAACAACTCTCGGCTCGACGACGCCGGGAAAGTCCAACGTTCGCATGCAGTCGGGTGTGTGGAACGGAGACCGTTGGGGGCTTCGTGGCACAGAGGACCTCGGTAACGGTTATCAGACGTTGTTTGTCCTGGAGTCGGGATTCAATATCGCGAATGGCGGACAGCAGTTCACGAATGCGATGTTTGGCAGACAGGCGCGTATCGAGTTGTCGAACCCCGCCTATGGGGCCTTGTCAGTGGGCCGTCAATATAGCGCTTATTACGTGATGCTTTCACCGTGGGTTCCCGCGCTCTATCAAACCGGGTACGGTTCGCATCCTGGCGACCTTGACGGCTTGGATACCTACTATCGCGCCAACAACGCGATTTCCTATACGACGCCGACGTTCTACGGGATTACAGCAAGTGGTCAATTCGCACCTGCCGGCGTGCCCGGGAGCTTGAATCAGGGGTCGACCTGGAGCGGTGGACTTCAGTACAAGGGTGGGAACTTCGGTCTTGCTGCAGGCTTCTGGCGCATCAATAACTCGACTCCAGGCGGCGGTCCATACGGCGCGGAATCTTCAGTGAACTCCTCCGGTCAGCAGGGCGTATCAGCCATCACAAATGGCTACAGCCAAGCCCAGGCTCAGCAGCGTTTTGCTGTCACTGGTGGATATGTCTTCAACCAGAACTGGGACATCTCGTTTGCATATTCGAATGTGCAGTACATCCCGGGTGTGAATTCCAAGTTCAGGGACACGGCCATCTGGAACACGGCGGGCAGTGTGCTTCATTGGAAGCCGGCCGCTGCGTTCGACTTGTCGCTCGGCTACAGCTACACCTGGGCTTCCAAGGCGAACAACATTTCGGACGCAGCCAGGTATCACCAGGTCGTTCTCGCCCAGTATTACGCGCTGTCGAAGCGTACAGGTTTATACGCGCTCGAAGGATACCAGCGTGCGTCGGGCCAGACGCTGGGTAACCCGGGAACTGGCGCGATTATCAATGCCACACCGACCATCGGTGACAGCTTCCAGACAACGCCGGGGGCTAGCCGCTCTTTAATTGCGCTCAGCTTGGGTGTCGTGAGCAAGTTCTGATTGATTGAAACGACGATGGGATGAATACGCCCATCGAATGCTGAAGCAACAGGTTGGAGACATCATGAAAGCAATTCGCGTCATCGCAGGAATCGTAGCCTCGCTCAGTTTTGCTGCGGCAGTCCCCGCCGCGTCGGCGCAGGAAATAAAGATTGGCTTCAACGGCGACCTTTCTGCGTCGCCCTCGGCACAGAGCGGACAAGCCGCTGTCCTGGGCATGCAAGCTGCAATCGCAGATGTAAATGCGGGCGGCGGAGTGCTTGGCAAAAAACTGGCGCTTGTCGTGCGCGACGATGTATCACAGCCGCCCAAGTCCATCCAGAACATGACGGACCTCATCGACAACGAAAAGGTTGTTGCCGTCTTCGGTCCGACGAACTCTGGAAACGCAATGGCATGGAAGCACATCGTCAATCAGAAGAAGATGCCGGTGATTGACAATGTCTCGTCGGGAACGGACATCACCAAGCCGATGAGCCCCGGTGCGGACAACTATATGTTCCGCGTCTCGATGGTCGACCGTGAGCAAGTCGCGGCGCTGATGGCGTATGTGAAGAAGACGGGTAGTGCGAAGAAGGTTGGCTTCATGACCGAGACGACAGGCTATGGTCAAGGTGCTCTCAAAGACATGAAGTCCATCGCCGAGATGCAGGGAATCACTCCCGCTGCCATCGAACAATTCGGCGTCAGCGACACAGACATGACTTCCCAGTTGAACAAGCTCAAGGAAGCAGGTGTCGACACAGTCATCATCTGGGCGCAGGGTACTCCTATCGCTCAAGTCATGCGGAGCATGGAGAAAATCAACTACTACCCGCGTACGCTCAGTTCCTGGGCGGCGGACAACATCACTTTCTATGATGCAGCCGGAAAGACGTTGGCAGAGAAGCCACTTTTTCTGCGTACCGTCAGTGAAAATCGGACCCCGGCCCAAGACAAGCTGTTCACCCGCGTTGGGTCTCAGCTGAAGGCTCCGAGTTCGTTCTCGTTTGCGCTGCACGGCTACGACTCCGTGATGATTCTGGTTCAGGCAATCAAGCAGGCGAACAGTACCGATGGCGCGGCAATCCGTGTTGCGCTCGAGAACCTCAATGCACCGGTGCAAGGTCTGCTTAAAACCTACAACAAGCCTTTCAGCAAGACAAATCACGAAGCACTGGTAGCAAAGGACTTCGTTTGGGTGCACTGGAAAGATGGCCGACTCGTGCCGTACAGCGATGCGCTCGTTGCGTCCCTGACCCCGGCGGACTACAAGCAGTAACGGTCCCATTGATGATGGCGGCACCGCAGATGCCGTCACAGCGGAGAACACTCATCATGGAAGCTATCTTTCAGGCGGTAATCAGTGGGCTGGCGGTCGGCGGCGCATATGCGCTTGTGGCGCTGGGCTTCAGCATCACGTTCACCACGACGAAAACGCTCAACTTCTCGCACGGCGAGTTTGTATCGAGCGGCGCATTCATTGGAATGAGCGTGATGCTGCTCCTCTTGGGAAAGCCAATCACCTCGACAACTTTCGGCGGGGCTGTTCCCAGCGTGAGTGCGCAATTGCTGGCGCTGGTTGCCGCACTCGTGGTGATGGGCGCGCTCGGATGGCTCCTGTATGCCATCGGCGTGCGTCCTTTCGCAAAACAGCCCGGAATGGCATGGGTCATGAGCACTCTCGGGTTCGGTGTGGTCCTGGACAGCATCGGGCTGGCCATCTGGGGCCCCAAACCGGTTGTGGTGCCGTCGCCTGTGGGTGACTCCGTCATTCAACTTTTCGGAATCGGCGTGCGTCCGCAAGAGCTGCTTCTCCTGGCGGTGGCTGTCCTCGTGATGGTTGCCTTTGACGTCGTCATGCGAAAGACGATGGTTGGAAAGATGATGCGCGCTGTCGCTGCCAACGGTAACGTCGCGAGCCTGATGGGCATCAACACTAATGCAGTGATGATTGGTGCCTTCGTGGTCAGCTCGGCGTTGGCTGGGCTGTCTGGCTTTCTCATTGCACCCATCACGCAGGCGTCTCTCTTCATGGGCCTGGCTATTGGGCTGAAGGGCTTTTCTGGCGCGATGGTAGGTGGTCTTAATAATCCCCGCGGTTGCGTTATCGGTGGCTTTGCTCTCGGAGTGTTCGAGTCAACTGTCAATTTGTGGCAGGCGCAGTGGCGTGAGATTGCGGTGTTCGCTGTGGTGATTCTCGTCCTCGCTTTCAAGCCGACGGGCCTCTTTGGCAGCCGCCTCGTGGAGAAGGTATGAAAAAGTACAGCCATTTGGCGGTCGTATGTGCCATCGCGGTCGTGCTTGGTGCCGCCGCGCTGTCCATCGGAAACGACTATTACCTGCACATCGCGTTCATGATGTGCGTCTACTACCTGTGCGCCGCCGGCATGAACGTCCTTGTCGGCTTCGCAGGACAGAAATCGCTCGGTCAAGCTGGGCTCTTCGGAGCGGGAGCTTACGCAGTCGCACTTCTCACATCGCAGACGGAAATCAGTCCGTGGGCAGCCATGGCCATCGCAACGGCCATCTCGGGCGTCTGCGGGGTGCTCATCGCGCTCCCGTCGCTTCGCGTCAAAGGGCCGTACCTGGCCATGGTGACGCTCGCGTTCGGTATCGTTGTGGAACGGCTGGTCAGTGACTGGACAGATGTGTTTGGCGGAGCCCAAGGCATCTACGGGATTCGTAGCCCGGAAATGGGTGGGGAGCCGATGTCGCTCGGTCAATGGGTGTGCGTCGGGCTCGTTTTCTGCGCGGTTACTCACCTGTTGCTTCGCAACCTGCTGAATGGAAGGTTTGGCCGTGCCTTCCTTTCCCTTCAGGCTGACGAAATTGCATCGTCGTCGGTGGGCGTTCGTGTCTATCGGGGCAAAGTGATTGCGTTCGTGATTGCAGCGGTGACATGTGGACTTGCTGGCGCAATGGTCGCTCAGCAGAACCAGTACATCAATTCCGATTTCATCTCGTTTCAGCTCTCTATCTTCATCCTGCTGCTTGTCCTTTTTGGTGGAGCGGGAACGAAGCTAGGGCCCGTCGTTGGCGCAATCGTCCTGACCCTGCTTGATGCACTTCTCGCACGTTGGCCTTCAGTTCAGCACGCGCTGTATGGGCTGCTTCTCCTGTTTGCGCTCTATGTGATGCCCGGCGGAGTAGTCGGAACGCTATCGAAGCTCGTCGGACGCAAGAGTCAAGATACGAAGGAAGAATACGCTGCCCCGGGCGGGCAGGTTACAACGCTCTTGCGCGGCGGTCGGGCGAACAGCGCAGAACTGCTGACAGTCACTAAGCTCTCGAAAGCATACGGTGGCGTGAAGCCTGCTCAAGACATTTCGTTCGCCTTGAAGCGCGGTCATATCCACGCGCTCATTGGCCCGAATGGCGCCGGGAAGAGCACGATGATTAACATGGTAACGGGCATCGTCCGTCCGGACAGCGGGTCGATTCGCTTCAACGGGAAGGAGATAGGTGGAAGCGCGGTTCATTCCATCTGTTGCCTCGGTATGGGCCGTACCTTCCAGAACCTGAGACTCTTCGCCGATTTGTCGGTTCTCGACAATGTAATGCTTGGTCGGCACAGCCGGATGAAGAACGGCTTGTTTGCTTCCTTGTTCGCGACCTCGAAGGCGCGTCAAGAGGAGGAAATCACGAGGCAACGTGCGCGCGAGCTGCTTGAGCTGGTTGACCTCGGTCACCTGGCGAGCCGTCCCGCAGGGAGTCTGCCGTATGGCCTGCAACGCCGGGCCGAGCTCGCCCGTGCACTGGCCACCGAACCGCAGCTGTTACTGCTGGATGAGCCGGCAGCGGGTTTGAACCCACAGGAAACGGCGGAGCTGGGACAGCTGCTCCTTCGTATCAGCAAATATGGCGTGAGCATCCTGATGGTCGAGCACCACATGGACCTCGTCATGTCGATTTCCGACCACGTCATCGTGCTTGACTACGGCATCAAGATTGCCGAAGGCAAGCCTGCAGACGTCCAGGCCAACCCGCGCGTCGTCGAAGCATATCTCGGCGTCGACGAAGCTGAAGCCGCATGAGAGAGGAGCAACGATGCTCAAAGTCGATTCAGTAAAGGTCTCTTACGGCGCTATTCAGGCCGTGAAGGGTGTGAGCCTCGAGGTGAGGGAAGGCGAAGTCGTCACCATCATCGGCGCGAACGGTGCCGGGAAAAGCAGCCTTCTAAAGAGCATCGCGGGGCTGCAGGCGGTCTCCTCCGGCCGCATCACGGTTGGCGGTCGCGACTGCACCCAGTTGCCTGCACACATGCGCCTCGGCCTCGGTATTGCCCTGTCGCCCGAAGGTCGCGGCGTGTTTCCCGACCAGACCGTGCGTGAGAACCTCCTTCTCGGAGCCTATTCCCGCAAACAGCCGATGTCCGCGACTGAGGTAGCGATGGAGCGGGAGTTTGACCGGTTTCCACGTCTTCGCGAACGTCAGAATCAGCTCTCGGGAACGCTTTCCGGGGGCGAGCAGCAAATGCTCGCCATTTCGCGCGCATTGATGAGTCAGCCGCGCATGCTTCTTCTCGATGAGCCTTCGTTGGGCCTGGCTCCGCTGGTCATCCGCGACATTTTCGATGCCATCCGTAGTCTGCGCGAGGATGGCCTCACCATTCTGCTGGTCGAGCAGATGGCGAAGCAGGCCTTGGGGGTCGCTGACAGGGCATATGTGCTTGAGGTTGGCAACATCACGCTGGAGGGGTCTGGGCGCGACTTGCTGAACGACCCAAAAGTCAAGGCGGCATATTTAGGCGCGCATTGACCGCGCCGAGCTTTCGACCTAAGTCACGACATTGGAGGATTGATGAGCACGGTACGCATGGGGCTTATTTCAAAGAAGCCCGAATGGTCGAACGATGAGTTTTACAAGCATTGGCTCGGCCATCACGGCCCGTTGGTGAAAAACGCACCTGGGCTTAGTCAGTATTGGCAGAACCACATTGTCGACCGTATTCAGCGCGGAATCGACTTCGAGCGGGAGCCGTGGGAGTTCGACGGTTTCTCGCAACTGTGGATTTCGGACCCGAACAAGCCGTTCGGAGAGGGGGAGCTGCCGCAAAGAATCATCGAAGACGAGAACCATTTCCTCGGCCGCCTTCATATCCTGACCGTCAAGCAGACGACGGTAGTAGAAGTGCCGGAAGACGCGTCTCGTGCAAAGCTCAAGAAGCGGATTTCTCTCATCCGCCGTCGCCCCGAGCTTTCGGAGCAGGACTTTCTGAACGAGTGGAAAGTACATGCGGATTTCGTTCGCACGATGCCTGGCGTCAAAGGCTATCGGCAGAACGCGGTAGTGCAGCGAGAGCTTCAGAAAGGCACGCCTTGCAGTTACGACGACCTACCCATTGATGGGGTCGTTGAGTTCTGGTTCGAAAGCACTGAGTCGTTGCAAAAGGCGTTCGAATCAGAGGTCGGCGTGAAGACGATGGAACATGCAAAAACATTCCTCGCCGGCATCACCGCATTCCTGGTCGAGGAGCACCGAATCATCTGACGTCCCTGGAATTGAGTGGTGCCGCGTCCCTGCGACGGCGGGGCCCGCGGTTGTGGTGCTGGCGTAAGTGGATTACGTCTTGTAAATAAAGTTAGGAATGAAGAGTAAGTTTATCTAACGATTGGCGAGACACCGATGGAGGTCGTTATGAAGCGTTCAAGTCGTGCAGCGCTGCTTGCAGCCGCGGCAATTCTGTTATCCGGTGCGGCAGTTCCCGCGCTTGCGTCTACACCTTTTCCGGGTGGAGTATGGAGCCCGGGTAATCCGACTTACGGGACCGCACTAGACAAAAGCGTCCCGGTCACCATGAGCGATGGAACGGTGCTTATGGTCGATGTGTCCTATCCCACCGACTTGCATACCGGTGCTCGGGCGAAGGGTCCGTTCCCCGTCATTCTCACTCAAACGCCATACCTTGGGAATCCGTCCACGGCTGGTGATTACTTCGTTCAGCGAGGCTACATCTATGTGACAGCATCGGTCAGAGGGACTCGAAACTCAGGCGGCGAATTTTCGTTCTTCGGCAACGACGGGACGGATGGTGCGGAGATAGTCCAATGGGCCGCGACGAAGCTGCAGAACTCAAGCGGCAAGATTGCTCTGCAGGGCGGTTCATGGTCAGGACTGAACCAATACACGACGGCGCTGGCAGCCGGAAAAAATTCACCTATCAAGGCTCTAGCACCATTTTGTGCAGGAGCCGAGTTTTACCGTGAGACGTATTTCGCAGGCGGCATCCCTACGCAAACGGGCCAGTTCCCACTAGGTTTCGGTGCGGCGGTTGGTAATAATCATGGCGCGACCGCATACGGCCAGGCAATGGTCGACGAAATCAACGCGGGTGGCCCCAGGGCTTATTACAGAGACTTCTGGAAGGTGCGCTCTCCCGGCACGTTCGCCCGGCAACTCGCAGACCTCGACATTCCGACTCTTATTTGGAGCACGCACCAGGACATTTACGCTGAGAGCTCTACGTCCATGTACGCATATTTGCAGAACGCGAGAAGCGGCCAATACGTATACGGTCCCATGCGTCCGAACCAGGATGTCACAGGCCGGTACCAGGTGATTATCAGCCAGGGCGGTCACTGCCAGTTTGAGGAGCAGACGACTGGGCAGAACATTACAAACAACATCACGCTGGAATGGTTCGATACCTGGCTCAAAGGTAAGAAGACAGGGATGGCGGACACTAAGCAACCAGTTCACGTCCACGAGCTAATTTCCAACAACTGGATTAGCACGTCGGCTTACCCGGTTGCGCCTGTGTACACGCAATACTTCCTCACGCCCAAGGGAGCGCTTTCAAAGAAGCCTTCGAATCAATCGGCGGAAGTTAATTTACTTTGGGCGCAGCCAGGCGCCGGGAGCACGGCGCAATTTGATGGGCCGGTCCTGAAAAAGGGAGCGACGCTGGCCGGCCCGATGAGCGCGTCATTCTACGCCTCGTCGACCACGCCGAATCTGGAACTCATCGCGACGGTACAACTGGTGGGTCCGGATGGGAGTGTCACTCCGCTTTCCAGTGGTACTGTCCTCGGCAGCCTCTCGAAGAACGACCCGAATCGCTCATGGCTCGACAAGAACGGCGTGCCTGTGAAGCCTTACGGCGAATACTTCGCAGACCACTACGTACCCGCCGGTAATATTCGTCGTTACGACTTCTTGATTTCGCCGAAATTTGCCTCAATTCCGGCGGGAAGCAAGGTCCGACTCATCGTCAGCACTCAAACTCCGACGCAGCAGTCGAACGGCATCGGGTCGCCGCCTCCGGCAAACTCGCAATGCTCTCCCGTACTCGGCACCGACGCATGCTTTCCGACGCATCCTCAGGCGGTCTCTCTGACGGGAAGTACCGTCTCACTGTATGTTGGCGCAAGCCTCCCGTCGTCCTTGAACTTGCCTTTGCTCAAAGCAGGCTGCTTCAAGTCTGAAGGCAACACGAGTCTCCCATACTGGGACTCTGATTCGGCGGAGAAGGAAGGTGCCGTGTGCCAGGAGGCGGACGACGACTGAGCAGGTTTCGATGCGGTAAGTAGTTCGCCCCGTCCTAAGGGACGGGGCGTTTCGCGGGAGTGGGAAATTTCAGAATTAACAGGTTGCCCCAATGCCGTCGACTCCTAGTGCTTTCAGTGGTGATGGCTCGGCGAACAAATCGATAACGCGGCGCATATTCGGACAGGTGAGTGCGGCCGGTCGCTACAACGCCGCAGCGGCATTCGTTACGCGGTGCGAACCTCGGGGCGGATGCGGTTGACAATCATCATGCCGATGGTGGTCCAATATTCCGACGCTGCGTGCTCAGTCTTCAGGGACTCGTGCTCGACAATACGTGCATTCATCGGGCTCAGCAGAAAATCCTCGAGGTCTGCGAGGCTTGAAAAGCTCATAAGACTTATTCCATCAAGCGTCGCTGCGTCAGGATGAAAAAACGGCTGGCCGGATGCTCGACCACCGATGTTGTGAAGCTGGACATAACGTTTGACCAACTGACTGCCTTGGCAGTGACTGCTGACATAGGGGCCATGGTCCTTGAGCCACCACTGCTGGAATGATTCGCGCGCCTCGTCTTTTCGACGCACATGTAGCTTGACCAATGTGACTGCTTCATTTCCCGATTCGCTGGGAATGATGATGTGCTGCAGGGCAAGTACCGGCGCGATGTCACGAAACATGGTCAAGTCTTCGGGAAGAATTTTGGTGCGCACTCGCTCGTTAGCGAACACGGCTGCGATGTCATCGATGCTCTCAAAGTTGAGATACGCGACGCCATCCCAGCGCGGCCGTTGATACGGTTCAATGTGTCCGAGAATTGTCGGCCAGAGCATTCCGCTTTGGTCGACTGGAGCGCGGTATGGGGGCGCATTAAAGCTTGTTGGCCCTGGAGCGAATCGATGCAGTTGTTCATAACGCAGCAGTCGCTCCAAGCTGCGGTCGTCGTGCTCTTCGATGTAGGTGAAACGAACGCCATGCACCTTTCGCCAATACTCGCCCCAGTGCTCGAAGCTGACGTTGGGATTACTCTCGAAACCAATGGTGGAGGAATCTTTCGCCGGGTCGCGTAATGGATGGCCAGACGTGTCGAGCGTGTAACCATCACCCACTCGACGTACGTCGGGTGGCGTCGTATCCGCACGGGACAGCAACGAAAAGAGAACTGTCAGCGGCTCGCTTCCACCTGGTCGAGTTTGGACGTAGGGCGGTCGATACAGCTTTTCGACAACGAAGTTAGACATGGGTTGACCTTCGAAGGATTTAGCAGACAAAAGTGGGAAGCGAGGCGTCTACCGCAACCACGCTGACATCTCATCGGCCAGCGCGCTCCGTTCGATAGGGGTAAGCGGCGTTAACGCCGAACCAGCGGAGACTCGACACCGACGCACTGACAAAAGGCCTATTTTGATTTCGTTGTCACTCGCTGTCCGCGACGTCGGTCTGGGCATGGAAGATGGAGTCTTGGAATCTGCTAAGGTCGGTAACCCTAGCATCTGGCGCCACGATTGCCTTCAAGATGGAGCGTACGGAGCGTAATCCACGTAGCCCTCTGCTCCGCCACCATAGAAGGTCGCCGGATTCGCGGGGCTCAGTGGCCAATCATTCTGAAGACGAGCAACGAGGTCAGGGTTGCTGATGAATGGTGCGCCGAACGCGACGAGGTCGATGACGTCAGCGGCAATCATTTCCTCCGCACGTTCTCGCGACATACCACCTGCAAGAATGAGCGCAGTATGTGGCAGAAAGCCTTTCAAGAGGCGCAGGAGGGCCATGAATCCAGACTCGGCGTCCGGTTCGAGTGCGTTGTCCAGGCGCGAGTATCCCGACTGATTCATGACGTGAACATACGCGAGCTTTCGCTTCCCGATTTCGCGGCAGAGCTCAGTGTATGTCGCATCAATGGTCGGATAGAAGGGCATGTCGAATAGCTTGCCATAAGGCGATATTCGAATGCCGACCCGCTCAACACCGATACGCCCAGCAACGGCATCGATGACTTCGAGAGTGAAGCGCAACCGATTCCCAATGTTGTCGGCTGAGTAGCAATCGCTCCGGTCATTGACGAGCGGGTTCATAAACTGCTCGAACAGATAGCCGTTCGCGCCATGAATTTCGACCCCGTCAAACCCTGCCTTCATAGCATTCTCGGCAGCCTGAGCAAAATCCTGGACGATACGCCGAACTTCCTGCGTTTCGAGCTGGCGAGGCGTGGGCGTGTCTACGGGGTTGGGCTTCCCGCTATCGTCGTAGGCGAAGGCCTTCGCGTTCACTGCCTGTTTGGAACTGGCGCTGACGGGGGCCTTCCCGCCTTCCTGGATTGAATGATGGGAAACGCGGCCGACGTGCCAGAGCTGCGCGAAAATTTTTCCACCGACTGCGTGAACGGAATCAGTAGTCAGGCGCCAGCCGGCAATTTGCTCCGGCGTGTAGATGCCCGGGTTGAAAAGATAACCCGTTCCTTCTCGCGAAATCGATGTGCCTTCGCTGACAATCAGACCAGCCGTGGCGCGCTGGGTGTAATAGAGAGCAATGCGTTCATCAGCGACATCACGCGAAGCGCGTGCTCGCGTTAGCGGAGCCATGACAATGCGATTCTTTAATGCTGTGCCAGAGAGATTGAATGGTTCAAAAATGGTTTTCATAGATGGATTACGCGACCACGTCAGGGAGCCAGCGTGCACTCGAGTGCACATCGTTCAGTGTGAAGGAAAGTGCGGAAGGACTTCAGAAGCGAGCTCATCCATCAGCTCAGCGTACGGGCGTCGACTAACCTTGGGATTCAGTGCGATGTGATTCACGCCCGCTGCTTGAGCGTCGTGCAGAAAGTTCACAAGGCCTTTGCTCCCGGCTCGGAATCCGCCGCGAGTTCGGATAAGCGGCTCATTCTGGTTTTCTACCAGGTTAAGAAAGCCGCCAATACCGAGAGGCTTGAATTCTTCGGGACCGCTTGTCTGTTCGACGTGAGCGTGCCATTCGTTCGCAAACGATGGCAGCTGCTCGGGCACCGGCGAGGAGCCAATGAATCCGTCCATGTTCTCAGCAATCCAGGCCAAGCTTTGTTGGGCTCGCCCGATTGCAACAGTCGGCGTCCCACCGAATGGTGGCTTCGGTACAAGGTCGTGCGTTCCACGCGAGCTTCCGAATCTGGGCGAGGAGAACCGCGGAAAATCGTTGTGTAACACTCTGGTGAAGACATCAAAAGCGTCACGGAAGCGCTCGCCTCTTGTCTCAAAGTCGATGCCGAAGAGGGGGTACTCGGCCGGACGGTCGCCGGATGAGAGCCCCAAGACCATGCGGCCACCCGACAATTGGTCAAGCGAAGCTATCTGCTTGGCAAGAATCAACGGCTCTCGCATTGGCAAGACAATTCCTGCCGTCCCGAGCGCTATCTTCCGGGTAAAGGCAGCTAGATAGGCGATGTATGGAATAGGGTCGAAAACCTGACCAACATCGCCGTAGTCTGGGTCATAGAACGGGACGTCGCGCATCCATAGGGCAGCAAAGCCGAGACTATCGGCTTTCTGAGCCATCGTAACGTGGTCCCGCATCGTAGGCGCCGGACTATTCGGATGGGTCTCAAGCGGCAGAATCAGGCCGATGGTCAGCTTCTCTCGCAAAAAGAGGCGTTCATAACCGGGCTGTTCAGAAAGCTGTGCGCGGCTGAAGCCATGCTCAACGTTCGCGTTCATACGGGTTCTCCATGTTGGCTTCATTCTAATTTTGTCCGGGAGGGCCATTAACCCCCTAGAATTCCATTTACTTCATCCCTCGATTCTCAAATCATGTCGAAAGATAGATTCGATGGTCTCAGCGAGTTTGTCCTGTCAGCCCAGGAGGGAACCTTTACGGCAGCCGGCGCTCGGCTTGGTTTGACCAGCAGTGCGGTCGGCAAGGCCATCACGCGGTTAGAGGGACGTATTGGGGCCAAGCTGGTCCATCGAACCACCCGGCGTCTCACCCTGACGAACGAAGGAGAGGCATACCTCGCCAGCTGTCTGCGCGTGCTTGAGGATTTGGACGAGACTGAGAGCTTTTTGGCCACAGGACACCGTGAGCCGGTGGGGCGAGTCAGAATTGAGTTGCCGGCCACCTTTGGCCGGCGTCACCTGCTTCCGTCGCTGCTCGAACTTTCGCGCCGCTATCCTCGGCTGGACATCTCGGCGAATTTCAGCGAAAGGTTGGTCGACCTTATCGCCGAAGGCGTCGATGTTGCCGTTCGAATCGGCCAATTGAAGGATGACGCTGACATTGCAGCGCGACGACTTGGGGAACAGCGTCTGGTGATTTGCGCCTCGCCTGAATACTTTAAAGAACACGGGAGACCTAAAGACAAGGCAGACCTGCTTCTGAATCACGACTGCATTGCGGGGTTGCAACGAAATCGTCGGTCCGCATGGCTGCTTCGGAATGATGCGGGCGAATTTGAGCTCACGCCGGTAAGAGCGCGGCATGAGTGGGGAGACGGTGAGGCGATGCTAAATGCTGCGGTAGCAGGTTGCGGCGTGGCTCAGCTTCCAACTTGGCTTGTGGGTGCGCATCTTCGCAACGGGGACTTGATTGAAATTCTGAAGGAATGGTCTGGTGGGGAGATGCCGGTTCATGTCATCTGGCCGAGAACGAAATATGTCCAGCCACGAGTCAGAGTTGTGATTGACGAGCTCATCCGGTTGTCCAACGACGTGAGCTCCGGGTTCAAGCCTTGAATATCAGGCGTCGGATGGTCTCCCGGTACTCGGTACCAGACCGCGCTGTAGCCAGATGCGGCGATGGCTAGGTGCGTCTCGACCCGAAGGACCCAGCGTCGCTCGTCGCCATCCGGCACGACCGCCGGCGGCCGAGCTGCAAGCGTCGTCTCGCGGCGTAAGCGCACTACCCCTTAAATCCTTGTTTCACCTTCCTACATTTGAGCATTCTCTCTAGCGTACATCTCTTGTTTTTGTGAATGCCCCTTGGTGAAGTTGAGCCCCGCCTTATCCTGAGCGAGGCCTTCAGACACGTTCCAGAGCGTCATGACATGCCCCCCGGAGCCAGCGTCGCCCGTCAGCCGTTCGCCTCAGGGCGCTAACTTCGCCATCCTGTCCGGTATCTCAAGGCTATCCCACAGTACCGGCTGTCCCGCGACCGCTGCCGTTCGTGTCCGACCATGCGCGACTGCGGAACGGGCAGCAGTATGTGTACTCTCAAGACAGCTCATAATGCTTCAGCTCAGCTGGGAGCGTCCTCGGAGTTCCACGGTGGGAATCAAGCGGTGCGTCGGTGAACCTGCTCGCGAAGCGCAGCCACGAATGTGTCTTGGGCCCAGTCTTCTGCAAGCGCTCGACGTAGCAGCTCCTGCTGGCTCGCGGGAGCTAAGCCACCATGTGGTGAGTCCTTGTCCAGGTTCGTGGGAAACGGATAGCCCTCGGCGCTTGACGCGATGACAGCGTCAACCTCTTCTGTCGTGAAAGCCGCCGTGCGAACGAGGTCAAGCAGCACCGGATATAGGACCTCGCACATCTTCGTGCGATTCAGTGATTCCATCGCACGGCCGTAGGCTGAGGAAATCTGAAGAAGGTTCACCATGCGTTGGACGGAGGCTGTGCGGTTCGAGCCGGCTGCATGAAAGAGCGCTGGATTGAAGAAGAGTGCATCGCCTTTTTCAAGTGGCAGTTGAACGTAGCTCGTTTCGAAGTAGTCGCGAAAGTCCTGCCGACGCCAGGCAAGGTATCCCTCGGCGTAGCGCTGTGAGTACGGCAGTAGCTTGGTCGGCCCGCTTTCCAGCGGCATGTCGATGTGGGCGATGGCCCCTTGCAGCGTGAGAAACGGAGACATCGTATGAACGTGTGCCGGATAACGTTCGGCTTCGGAAACAGTCTGGAACCCGAGGTGGTAGTCCCGGTGGGCCTGCTGAGCTTGTCCACCGGGGCGTACGACATTGACTTGAGAGGTCATCTGAAAGTTTGGACCGAGCCACGCCTCGGCCACAGCCCGAAGCGGCAGATTCGCAAAGTAACGTGCGAACACATCTGGCGCGCGCAAACAAAGCTTCTCCTGCGCATTCCAGATTCGGTCATTTGCACCCGCCGTGGCGAAGTGGTCCGCAGCAGTGCCGCCAGCTTCGCGCTCTTCCTGAATGAGTGATTCAAAGACCTTGGTCGCTTCGTCGACCGGTGCGGTGTCGGCACACATGCGCTTCAATACGAGCACGCCCGCGCCCGTTTTCAAAACGCGCGCCCACTCAGCCTGAAGGTCCATTCGCCCGGAAACGTCCTCAAGGACCGAGGTAAGTTCGCGGCAGTCGTACAACGGAACGTGGTCTACTGTTCCGGCGGCAAAAGTAAGCCTGTCGTCGTCCGGAGAATGCTGGAGTACAGCAAGGAAGTCCTGGAGAAGGCAATCCTGCTCCCGATACCAACCGCCTGCGCGGACGTCGAGACGCGGTTCAATGGGGTTCACGGTGTCTCCTTCGGTTCTTCCTCTAACGATAGTCCTCCTTTTGGCGCTTGGGGTACCATAAACACCTCAAAAACACCTCAATTCGAAGTCCCTCATGGCGCACCGTTTTCTTATGAAGGAGATTGCCTTGCAGGCGGGCCTTGGACTTGCCACAGTCGACCGCGTGCTGAATGGCAGGGAGCACGTCCGCGAACACACTCGTCAACGGGTGCAGCACGCCATAAAGGAACTGGAGAAACAACAGTTTCAGCTGTCGACCAGCGGGCGCAAGGTTGTCGTCGATGTCGTCGTCGAAGCGCCGCAAAGGTTTTCTGACGAAATACGGGAAGCGTTGGAGTCTGAGCTACCGGGGTTGCATCCGGCGGTATTCAGACCACGGTTTCTGATGCAAGACACGATGACCACTGCGGAAGTTGTGGACGCATTGAGCGCGATTGGACGCAGGGGCAGCCACGGTGTGTTGCTCAAGGCACGAGATGTCCCTGAGATTGTTGCCGCTGTTTCGGGCTTGCAGCAGCGGGGCATTCCTGTCGTCACCATCTTTACGGATATTCCGCAGTCATCGCGCATTGCCTATGCCGGGCTCGACAACCACATGGCAGGCGCAACCGCCGCTTACCTCATCGGTCAATGGCTTGGTCGCCGTGAAGGCGATGTTCTGGTCACCATGAGTAGTGAACGGTTTCGCGGGGAAGAAGAACGCGGAGCGAGCTTTCGGGATGAATTGACGCGCCGAAATCCGAAGCTAAGACTCGTCGATGCCAGCGGGGGGCACGGCCTCGACAGGGAAACGGAGAAGCGAGTCAAGCGGGCCGTTGATGCAGACCGCAAAATTGTCGCGGTTTATTCGATGGGCGGAGGCAACGTTGCGATACTCCGTGCGCTCGGCGCGCTGGGTCAGGCGCCGAAATGTTTCATCGGGCATGACCTTGACAAGGATAACGTTGACTTGCTGCGCGACGGCAAACTGAGCGCGGTGTTGCATCACGACCTCCGGCAGGACATGCGCAGCGCGTGCCACTCCATCATGCACTTTCATAAGCTGTTGCCGGCGTCGGCCGTCGACCTATCCTCGTCGGTCGTTGTGATTACGCCGACAAATATCCCTCAAACTGTCGAGCATCGCTTTGCAAGCGTGCGACCGGCAGGTGTCACTCAATCGACGTGAGCAGTGCGCGGGCTGGGACGTGTGCCTGACTCTTTCGACGAGGAAGTCGCCCCGCGGCCCTGTCAGTCGAATTCCTGCCGTTTCAATTTCACTGCGCGAAGTGTCTCGAACACAGAACGTGACATCGTGACCAGCAAGCGCGAACGCTGCGCCGAAGTACGAACCGACGGCCCCCAGCGCCAATGACGACGATTTTCATGGTCGGCTCTCAGATGTGATGCTCCAATCTCGATGTCCTAAAGCCCCGCGACAAGACCCCGGTCACTTGTGGCGCTGCGGGGCTAACCGTCTACGCGCGTACGTGCCGCTTTTCGATGCCATTTATTGCTGTTCTCCGCAGTTGGAATCGTTGGTGCAGTCGTTGTCGGCGCTGGGACTGAACGAAGACGATGCATCGCTTGTGAGCCGGTTGGCAGACTGGGTCTTGAACGTAGCGCCCTGTGGGCCGCTGCCGATGTCGCCAAGCGACGCAGTGGCGCTCGCGTAGCGCGTTCGCAAAGTCACTGGAGGCAAGTAATGCTGCACGTGACCGTCGGATTAAAGGCCTGCTTGACCCCCAATGCAGCCTTCTCGGGACAGTCGACTACGCGCCAGACGAGTGGCAGCTTCAGAGCGCTTCTGACAACGCCAGCTTTCGGCCGGCTGAACCGCATTTCAGCGTGAACGACCTCGACTCAATGTCGATGGCTCTTCGTGAAGGCGCTGGAATTGGTTTGATTGCCGGATTCACTGCGATGGACGACCTTCGCAGCGGTTCACTCGAGCGAGTGCTGCCGCAGTACCATACTCACGCGAGAAGTGTCTACGCGCTATACCCATCGCGTCGATGCGAAAACCAAGCAATTCATTGATGCACTGAAAACTCATGTCGGCGACCGGCTCGCCGCATATGCAAAAGAACTTCAATTGGAAGGTGCTACGGTCGGAACTTGCCCTCTAGACACGGTAGCTTTGGCAGCTGCATCCGACCGCATCGAGCCATCGGAGCTCCCGACGACTCGCTCTCTCAGCAGTCGCTTCAAACCTGATGAAGCGGTAATACTGCCAATTCCCGTCAATGTGATTGCTCGCGAAGAAGACGTTGTTTGCGGCACCTACTACTTCGACGCTCTGTCTCCAGCAGCAAGCAGTCGTCGCCCGTCGCGAAATGATTGCAAATAGAGATTGGTGTCACCCACCGACTTCAGAGAGCGCATTCGCGCGAATGGGAAGCAAGTTGAGCGGCTGCACGCTGATGGCAGTCTGTTTAGTGCCGAAGTGGCCGGAGCCCACTTCACTCCGGTCGTGTCGGTAGACTCCGCGCGCAATCGACGAGGCCTGCAGACAATATGCAGATTCATTTCTCCGCTATCCAAGCGACTTTTGTATGGCCGTGAAGCTGTCTGCGGACACTCATGACCGTCGGCTGACGTCGTTGGGCTATCCTGTTGCTCTACCACAACCTGGACAGTCCGCCGAACGCTATGGCTCTCTCTCCGTTACCTCCACTCGCATGTCTGCAAGCATTCGAGGCTAGCGCCCGTTATTTGAGCTTCACTCGCGCGGGGCAGGAACTGCACTTGTCCACTAGTGCTGTGAGCCGCCAGATTTCTCAACTCGAAGATTTCCTGGGGCGCCGGCTGTTCGTGCGGGAGCACAACGCCCTAAGGCTCACGCCGGCCGGGGAAACCTATGCGGTGGATGTGCGGCGCATGTTGGAGCTGTGCACCAGCGTTACCTCGAGTCTGATGGCTCGCGTTGTCAGGTCTCGCCTCACGGTGTCCTGTTCAGCTGGCGTTTCGGTATTCTGGCTCGCGCCCAGAATCGGCTCGTTTATCGACGGTAATCCCGATGTGGACTTGCGCATCATTGTGCGGGACCACTTTGGAGCCGTCTCGCCAGCGGAATACGATGTAGGCATTTTCTATCTGCGCAACTCCGAGGTGCCCGGGACGCACACACGGAAGCTTTTCGACGAAGAGGTCTTTCCGGTGTGTTCGCCTACCTATCTCGATGGGCGCAAACTGAAGCCGGTGGAACTGCTGACTTGTACGCTGCTTGTTCTTGAGGACGCAGAGCGGAGCTGGATGTCGTGGCACACCTGGTTCGAAAAGGCGGGCCTTGAACGACCAGCGCTCAATCAAACCATCATCGTCAACAGCTACCCACTCATTGTCCAGCTTGCGACGCATGGCAAGGGCGTCGCGCTCGGTTGGAACCGGGTTATCGACCCGCTCCTTGAGCACGGCGCGCTCGTCAGGGCATCAGGCTCTCACGCCACAATGGGCGGCTCCTACTTTGTCACCTGGCCATCAGAGCGCGCGGAAACACCGGCTGCCCGTCGGTTCCGCGAGTGGGTAATTAGCCAGACACCCGCTTCCTGACGTCCCCCGTTGCAAGCCTCTGGATGCGGTTGCGTTTTTTGCAAGCGCGTTTGCGAATTTAGCGTTATGCGGTCGTCACGCCAAAAATTACATTGATTGCGTGACGAATCGCGAACGCTCACCTCGCAGAGCGACAATCCGGAGAGGTCCAAATGGCAACGAGTGCATCAAGCGGCATACTGGTGGGCGAGCCGCCCACAAGAACAGTGACGCGCCGGAAGGCGATTTTCGCCACCGTCATTGGCAGCGGTCTGGAATGGTTCGACTTTTCCGGGTACGCGTTCTTCGCTGCAACCATCGGTAAGCTATTTTTCCCCGCAGGCAACGAGACAACGTCGCTGCTGCTTTCACTGGCAACTTTTGGCGTTGGTTTTGTGATGCGACCGCTCGGCGGCATCGCGTTCGGCATCTACGGCGACAAGGTGGGTCGCAAGCGAGCGCTGTCGCTCGCCATGCTCATCATGGCGCTCGGCTCGGGCATCATTGCTTTCGCCCCTACGTACCAATCTATCGGCATCGCCGCGCCGTGTCTTATCGTCATCGCGCGATTGCTGCAGGGTCTGTCCGCTGGCGGTGAAATGGGCGGCGCTACTGCGTTCCTGACCGAACATGCTCCAGCTAAACGTCGTGCTTTCTATTCGAGCTGGATTCAGACGAGTATCGGTTTCGCCGTGGTCATCGGCAGCCTTTCCGGTACGCTTATCACGTCGAGCATGTCGGCTGAGTCGCTGACCGCGTGGGGATGGCGCATTCCGTTTTTCATCGGCATGCTGGTGGCCCCGGTTGGATACTACATTCGGCTGAAAATCGAGGAAACGCCCGAGTTCGTATCGGAGAAGCACCACACCAACACGCCGCTGCGTGACGTCATTCGCGAGTATCCCCGCCAGGTGCTCTCCAGCCTGCTGATGGTCGTACTGTGGACCGTCTGCACGTACGTCATCCTGTTCTACATCCCGACTTATGTTGTGAAGTATCTGCACATGACCCAGCGCGAAGGCTTCACGTCGGGCGTCGTCAGCGGTGTCGTGCTGATGGTCATGGCGCCCGTGTTCGGGGCACTGTCGGATAAGGTCGGCAAGCGGCGGGTTCAGTCGGTTGCTGCGCTCGTAATTCTGGTGGCCAGCTATCCACTGTTCTCTCATCTGATTAAATCGCCCGACTTTGCCACGCTGCTGACTTTCCAGGCGATTTTCGGCGTGCTGATTGCTGCATACACCGGCCCGATTCTGGCTCTGTTCACGGAAATGTTCCCGAGCCGCGTCCGCGCGACCGGATTGTCTTTGGCCTACAACGGCGCCGTGACCATCTTTGGTGGCTTTGCCGCTTTCATCATCACCTGGCTCACCCAACACACGGGTGACGCCGAGTCTGCGTCTTACTACATCATCTTCGCCGCGGTGGTTAGTCTGCTCGGCATCTTGCTGACAAAGCCATACCAGGCTTGAGGAAATTCACATGAACATGTTGGTAATCGAAGGGGTGAACATTTTCGACCCCGCAACGAAGAAACGCCAGACGAACACCAATGTCTGCATCGTCGACGGGAGGATTGCGACAATAGGACAGATACCGTCGTCGTTTGTCGATGCCCGCAAAATGAGCCTTCCCGGGCGTACCGTCTTGCCGGGCTTCATCGACCTGCATGTCCACGTCGTCGCGTCGCATGCGAATCTGGGCGCTAACGCGATGATGCCAAACTTCCTGGCTGCGCTTAGAACGTTGCCCATCCTGCGCGGCATGCTGAATCGCGGGTTCACCACCGTTCGTGATGCAGGTGGCGCAGACTTTGCAATGTGCGATGCTGTCAACAGCGGCGTGCTTTGGGGTCCACGCATCCTGTCTTCGGGTAAGGCGCTATCGCAGACCGGTGGGCACGGCGACTTCCGTCAGCGCAATGACAAGCTTGACGATGCCTGCGGGTGCCTGGGGCGTCAGGGAGCAATTGCCCGGGTGGTCGATGGTGTCGAGGCGATGCGCCTGGCAGTACGCGAAGAACTCCTCAAAGGTGCTTCCCAAATCAAGATAATGGCGTCGGGCGGTGTTGCTTCGCCCAACGACCCCATCACCAACACCCAGTATTCGGAAGATGAAATCCGTGCCGCGGTTCAGGAAGCGGAGGCTGCCGGGACTTACGTGATGGCGCACGCCTACACCGCTCGTGCCGTCCAGCGGGCCGTCGAGTGCGGGGTGAAATGTATCGAGCACGGAAACCTCATCGACGAGGAGACTGCCCGTCTGCTGGCGGAGCGTGGCGTAGCGGTTGTGCCCACAATCGCCACTCTCGACCGTCTCATTGAACAAGGTCCCGCGCTTGGTTTCCCCGCTGAGTCGCTCGCAAAGATTGAGGGAGCGCGCTCCGTCGGCCGGCAGGCACTTGCGCTGATGGCGCGCGAAGGCGTGAAGGTCGGGTTCGGCTCAGACATGCTGGGCGAGCTGCACACCTTCCAGTCCGACGAGTTCGCGGTTCGGGCAGAAATCGTCGGCAACGTTGAGGCCATCCGGTCGGCAACCTGCGTTGCCGCCGAAATTACAGGTGAAGCAGGCGTGCGGGGAACCGTCGCCGTCGGAGCCGCAGCTGACCTCATTGTGGTCGACGGTGACCCGATTGAGGACATTTCCCTTCTGCTGGGGCAGGGCGAACACATTCCCGTGGTCATCAAGGCTGGAGTGTGTATGAAGGAAGCCGGCCGACTGCTCGAACCAATCGCAGAGTGAACTGCTGGCGCGCGGCATCGGTCGCGCCCACCCCTCCAAAGGCGAACCCGAACATGACCTCTCTCAGCACCCGGAATTTCGACGCCCACGCAACAGCTGCACTGCTGGACTATCCCTCGCTGGTGCGCGTTCTTCGGGAAACCATCATCGAGTACGGCGCGGGACACATCGTGAGTCCTGAGCGCCTGGCCATTCCGATGCAGGAAAGCGGACTGATGCTGTCGATGCCTGCCAGTGCTAAAGACATCGCCATCCACAAGTTGGTGACCGTTTGTCCTTCGAACAAAAAACGCCAGCTTCCGACCATCCATGGTCAGGTCATCGCATGCGATGCGCGCACCGGGGAAATGTTGTTCGTGCTCGACGGGCCGACGGTGACCGGGCGGCGAACGGCGGCGGTCACTGTGCTGGGCATCCAGACCCTGCATGGCATGGACCCGCGCAAAATTCTCATCATCGGCACCGGCAAACAGGCGTCCAATCACGCGGAAGCTTTCGCGGCCTCCTTCCCGCAAGCCAAACTGTTCGTCCAGGGTAGCTCCCAGGCGGCCGCGGAGGCCTTCGTGGCCCGGAGCCGGTCGGTAGCACCGAACCTGTCTGTCCTTGATGGCGATGTGATTCCCGATAGCATTGAAGTCGTCATCACCTTGACAACGAGCAAGTCTCCCGTCTACACATTGTCGGCGCGACCTGGCCGTCTCGTCGTCGGGGTCGGCGCTTTCACGGCAGAGGCAGCGGAAATTGGCAAGGAAACCGTCGACGGAAGTTTCCTGGTTGTAGACGACCCTGTCGGCGCAATGCATGAAGCGGGCGACCTTATCCAAGCCAAGGTTGAGTGGACCTCAGTTTCTCCGCTAGCCAAGGCACTGGCTGGCGAGCGGAAGCCGAGTACGCCGATTCTGTTCAAGAGTGTTGGCTGCGCTGCGTGGGACCTGGCTGCATGCCGATTAGCACGTTCGGCGCTCGACTCAAACGCCTGGCAATTCGGCGCTGATATGTAAGTAGCGTCGATTTAAATCGCTGCCGGTCCCGTGCGGTGAGTAAAAGCAGGGCATCCACAGAT
Source organism: Paraburkholderia sp. BL18I3N2 (assembly GCF_003001875.1). Lineage (NCBI taxonomy): Bacteria > Pseudomonadati > Pseudomonadota > Betaproteobacteria > Burkholderiales > Burkholderiaceae > Paraburkholderia > Paraburkholderia sp. BL18I3N2. The sequence goes on along the minus strand of NZ_PVNC01000003.1, from coordinate 684,024 downwards.
TTCACCGAAGCAAACATGAAAATCACACGCACCATCTCGACTGTTGAAGTTCACACCGGCGGTGAAGCGTTCCGCATTGTCACCAGCGGTCTTCCGCGCCTGCCTGGCGACACTATCGTCAAGCGACGCGCGTGGCTGAAGGAGAACGCCGACGAAATCCGCAAGGCACTGATGTTCGAACCTCGCGGTCATGCGGACATGTACGGCGGTTACCTGACGGAGCCAGTTAGCCCGAATGCCGATTTCGGCATCATCTTCCTTCACAACGAAGGCTACAGCGACCATTGCGGGCACGGTGTCATCGCACTGTCGACGGCGGCGGTGGAGCTTGGGTGGGTGCAACGTCAGGTGCCCGAAACCCGCGTCGGTATCGATGCGCCGTGCGGATTCATCGAGGCATTCGTGCAGTGGGACGGCGAGCACGCGGGCAATGTCCGTTTCGTTAATGTGCCGTCCTTTATCTGGAAGCGAGATGTCACTGTCGAGACCGCGTCGTTTGGCACGGTCAAGGGCGACATCGCGTTCGGTGGCGCATTTTACTTCTACACGGACGGCGCGCCGCACGGTGTTGAAGTTCGCGAGTCTTCTGTCGAAGAGCTCATCAAGTTCGGTGCCGAAGTGAAGGACGCTGCAAATCAGGCATTCCCTGTGCAGCATCCCGACATTCCGGAAATCAACCACATCTACGGGACCATTGTTGCCAACAAACCGCGGCATGAAGGTTCCACGCAAGCCAACTGCTGTGTGTTTGCCGACCGCGAGGTGGACCGTTCGCCGACCGGCTCCGGAACAGCCGGTCGCATCGCTCAACTTTACCTACGCGGCGAATTGGGCAAAGACGAGACGCTTGTAAATGAGTCTATCATCGGGACTGTTTTCAAAGGCCGCGTTCTCAGCGAAACGACCGTCGGCAACTTCAAGGCAGTCATCCCGGAGGTGGAAGGCAACGCATACCTCTGCGGCTTTGCGAATTGGATTGTGGACGAGCGTGACCCCTTGACTTATGGGTTCCTGGTTCGATAGCCCAGCGTTGGCGTTGATACCATATTGAGCTAGATGCTGAGCAATGGCTAATGGGTCGTTGATACTGTCCTGGACAACAAGCGATGCGCCGTCACTGAGGCAACGTCCACAAGTAGTCCGGTTCGGAGCAACGTGGACCTACGCTTCTCGTTCTCACAAGGGTGTGTTCAGCGACAGGACAATCGCAGATGCTGGTTTGGACCGATTGTTCAACATGCTATGGCCCCTCCATATTCAGATTTTGTGCACACGCTTCCTTGGCAAAATGGTGAACTTGAACCAACTCCTTTTTTGTCGTGCCCGAAGTTGGGCTTATTTTGACTCTGTGGAGGGGAGTCTAGCGCTCTCGAGCCGCGTGCCACTCTGCGAGAGTGCCGCCCTTTCCATTAAAAAGAGTCCCGTCCATTGATGGCTTGATGTCTCAAAAAAGTGTTTCAAGAGATGAGGAAGTTAAAGACATCTTCAGCGAACGGCAATTATATTTTTGACCGCTGGCAATTTTAGGTTGGAAGTCGTGCGACAGGTCGAATGGCATCTTCGACATCCATGCTGGTATCGGGCGGCATCCCTGCTGGAATGTCCACGAGAGGCTGAAGTCCTGTCGCAACGCAAGCTTGGCCGACAGATTTGCAGCCGTCGGCGGTACCCGCGGTGGCGTACGCAGGCTTCCCGGTAGCCGGTGCCGGCCTCGGGCAGCTGGATGAAGGGGCGACAGTGTGTCGCTGCTTCCGGGGCAGTGCGAGCGAACAGGCGCGACGGTCGGCCTGATTTGCCAATTGTCGATTGCGCTGTCAATCACAACCTTTGCGTTCTATAACATAAACGCAGCAAGGGTCTTATTGGCCAACTGACTTTACAACGTCCTTTCGCTAGCGCTCTCATTGCGCATCCTTCTGCCCCGCCCGGTACCAGCCTCGCGTTATTACCCAGTAGTCATCGAATAAGTGTGGCTTTGAGCACAAACGGTGCCACAAGCCAACTTCGCATTTGCTCGGCTAAACAGCGTCGGAGATGAGGCTGTATGGCATCTGGTAAAGCGAAAGCAAGAATCAGCATGGAGCGAGAAAGGGTCGAAGGCAATCCTCGCGTGCTCGTGGGATGCCAATCCCCTGTTATTCCGGGGGTTGTGTTATTCGCAACCCGTTGATGAAAACGAGGTGACGAAATGAAAGTGCAACTTTTAACTATAGTCAGCGCGTTATCCCTGCTCGCTGCGACCGGCGCCGCCCACTCGCAGCAAATGCAACCCTCGGGCACAACTGACCCGTCGTCTGCCCAGCAGCCCATGACAAATGCTCAGCCGGCAACAACAATGGACCGTACTCCTGACCTGGGATACGGACGCCAGCCCGGCGGAAGCAGCGACAGCGGCAAAGCCAGAAACGGTGCACCGTGCACGGTGGGTTTGTCCTGCGATATCTATCAGGGAAGCTAGCACGCCTGGGGTCGCCGATGCCAGTTTGGGGCGCACACGGAAATTTGGATGACCGCCTTGGTTGGGCCGCGAGTCGTTGTTGCTCGAATCTCGTTTTAGGCGTACGTGGGTCAGCCGAGGACTCGAGGCGACGTTTTTTCGGCATCTACGTCAGAGTGCATGGGAGTGTCACGCCGCGGTTTATTGTCCGACCGCAGTGCCAGTGACGTGATAGCCCCAGTGAACGTATTTGAAATAGCGGCTCTATTGGCCGGTTCAAAAACAAGCCATTCGAACTTTGTGGAGTACATGAATATGAAACCGCTTAAAGTCGCGGCAGCTGTCGCCGCAGTTCTCTCATTCGGATATGTCCAGGCGCAAGACATGGCGCCTGCAACGCAGCCCACAAATCCCACCGTGTCTTCGGCAGACTCCGTGGGTGGTGTGCCCGCCACGAGGAGTGACGCTGGCGCTCCAATGGGAAAGACCCGAGCACAGGTCAGGCAGGAGCTTCAGCAGGCACGCCAATCGGGCGAACTCGACCGCATCAACGCGGAGTATGGGGGCAATAAGATAAGGTGCCTGCTCGCACCGGTCCGGTCTGATGGGTCCCATCGTGGTCGTCAACTTTCATATGCGGCCCGGAAAAGGTCAGGGATGTTGCAGCGAGAACGCACACGATGGGCGCGAAAGCGAAGACCTGATGCGAGCGGTGCTGTTGGACGAGTACCCGGCAATCTGCACAGTTAGGCTCCAGTTCCCGTCGCTCGGGCGGTCTTCATCTGCATAGCTCACACTTGCTCGATTTGTGCCGAGACGACGGCCGCGCCGTGCAGTGGACACTCCACGTGTCCGTGGACTTCGTCCATCCTGCGAAAATGCGGTTCAATAGCCGTGCACAGGCCCGAAAACCGGATTGAATCCCGAACGCCGCGATTGAGCGCGGCGAACTCGTGACCGTCATCAAAAGGTGGTGGCGGCCACCTGCGCGAGAGGAGGCTCTGCGGTTGACTTCCGCCTGTTGGCAGTGGGCGGGAACACGCTCCACGTGCCGTCATCGTGCCTGAAGAAAAACAACGCGCGCGCTCCGGCTGGTGACGACGTTTCGACGTACACGTAGCGTCTCCCATTCCCTGCGGTGCGACTGAATCTGGTTACATGAACGTGCATCGTGGGAGCCGGTGCGAGCCACTTTTCGACCTGACAACGCAGGGACTGCTCGTTCGAGTTTTTCATGTTCCGCTCCAGCAGGTTTTCCGTTCAGGTAACGGTACCGTTTCTCGCCGTTCATCTCTTTAACGCCGCAGACGCCGCAGACGCCGCAATGTTGACCAAAGATTTGTGATTTCTGAAACCGGATATTTCGAGGTGAGTGGGCCTCAGAGAATTGCCAGGAACTGCACGGCCGACGGCACAGTCCGGCTCGGCACCGCGTACACCGTGCCTCTCACAGCGCTGCGCGACAGGCAAGCTAGAATCGTGCGTGTGTGCTGACTCGACCGATGGCAGTTCCGAAAACTTGCAGGCGGACGCGAGGCTCCGAGCGCTGGCGATGTCGAGCGCAATGGCGGACAAGCCGAGGACCAACGGGAGAGCGTTGAAAGCAATGGGCGAGTCTACCCCTCGTGGCCGTGGAAGTCCGACGCGTAAGTTGTGGAGCGTCCTCGACGTGTCACGAGCGGTGCCAGTCTTTACGAAGTCGGGTCGCGTCTCAACGTCTGTGCCAGATTTTCGTAACCAGTGAATCGGCGGAATTGGCGCTGCCCGGGAATGATGCCGTCGCCATCGACACTTTCCGCCGACCGCGCCGCTATGAGCGCATGACCTCCGCGAGGTCATCGAGCGACAACGGTTTGATGAGATGGCAGTCAAATATCCGCTCATCAATCTGAGGTCTGCCGGGGGCATCGGTACTGCCGGTCAATGCGACCAGTTTCGTCAGGGAGCATTGGGCGCGCAGGCGAAGTAGTTGCGCCAGCTCGATGCCATCCATCCCTGGCATCGTGATATCAATTAGCGCCACGTCCGGGGTGAATGATTCCACTATCGAGAGCGCGTCGGGTCCGCTCTGTGCCCGCTTCACCTCGTGCCCCTCCAGCTCCAGCAATATGCCGAGCGCCGCCGTGGCGTCTGCGTTGTCGTCGACGAGAAGGATGCGAGCCGGTGCCATGGTGTGTGTCGCGGACGCGACGGGGGCATTCGTGCTTTTGCAGACAATGGGGAGCTGCACGGTGACTTCCGTCCCCTGGCCTTCGCCGTCGCTCGCAACGATAACCGTGCCGTTGTGTGCGGCAACCAGATGCTTCACGACCGCCAGTCCGATTCCGAGTCCGCCTTCTGCCTTTCCGCGTGCTGACGCCGACTGGGCAAACATCTCGAAGACGTGTGGTAGCAGTGACGATGAAATGCCCACGCCGTTGTCCCTCACCGTGACGACCGCAGTGCGGGGCGATAAATCGTGTATCGGCTCGATGCTCAGGTCCGGTGCCTCTACTGACACAGTGATGTCGCCGCCAGGAGGGGTGTATTTCACTGCATTCGTCAGCAGATTCGATATGACCTGGGTGAGTCGGGCAGCGTCGGCGTGAACGGTCACCGGAAACGGCGGAATGGTGACATGCAACTGGTGCAGGCCATTATTGGCGTCGGCCTTCATGGCCGCCACTGCATCGGCCACGATATCCTGGAGCAACGCGTACGAAGGACGGACTGAAAGTTTGCCATGCCTTATCCGGGATGCGTCGAGCAGGTCGCTGACGAGTCGCTTCAATATCCGCATCTGCCGGTCAGCGATGCCCAACGCAGACAGCACGGCGGGATTATTGTCTGTAGCCAGTGTTCGCGCGGCCGTCAGGGCACTGTCGATGGGCGCGAGGGGATTGCGCAGTTCATGGCTCAGCAACGCGATGAAGTCGTCCTTGCGTGCTTCGGCCAGCGCCAGTGCATTCCTTGCCGCCTCCGCCTCTGCCGCGCGCGCTTCGGCGTCGACCTTCGCCCGGGTCATCGTGAGCGCTGCGCAGGTGAAGTTCGCGAGGCTGGTTAGGATTCTGCGGTCCTCGGTATCGAAAAGGTGTTCCCGGTCGTGAGCCATCACCCACAGGGTGCCCCACGGCTCAGGTTCGCCCGGAATCGGTACGACCAGCTCTTCAATAATCTCGAGGGAAACCTGTTTCAGGCCGGCGAAGTGGCGCCGGGGAAACGAAAACAGTTGTCCCGCTGCCAGTTCGAGTGTAGCGCCACCTGGACTCTTTGCAATCGGGATGGTGGTGCCCGCAGCGGCAACACATGCACCCGAAACCGCGACCCAGCGGAACACGGGGATGCCGTCAGTGCCGGTTTCCAGCAGGCCGATGCCCGCGCTACCCGCTTCGCACAGGCTAAGTGCCATATCCGAGAGCGTCTGCAGCATGGCTTCGTCAGACGACGTCAGTGCCTGAGCCAAGCGGTGCATCGCGCTGTTTTCCGCAGCAAAATCGGGCGGCCGTTGCGGCCGGGTGTCAAGCGACCGCGTGGCCAGCGTGCCCGCGCGTCGTGAACGGTCCGCTGCAGATGTCGCGGGCAGTCCCACCATGTGGCCTCCTCGTCAGTAAATTCTTCTGCCGGCATGCAGAACAAATTGCATCACGAGTGAATTGTAGTCGTTGCAATGCAGGCCAGATGGAATGACGCCCCGAACTTTCTGCGCCCCCTTCGGCGGTGATTGAGCAGGAGGGTGTTCGCGTCCTGACCGTATTACAGGGGAGGCGGCCCGCGCCGAAGTTGCTATTTGCAGGCCGAGTCTCGGCGTGGCTGACTGGATGATGCCGCGCATTGTCGGACTGGAACTGTGTCGACGCGTGAAAAGCGATGTTGCCGCGGCCACCAGCCCGGTGGCCATGCTGTCGGCGGCGTTGCCCCGGCTCGTCGGGTCGCGTTAACCGGCCACTTACACCCAATACTTTGAGGGCATCGGAGCCCAACGCGAGGGCGCCGGAGCCGGCACATTGACGCGGTTTTTGGAACAGCACAAACGCCTGGCCAGGAGCGAGTCGACGGCAGACTCAAGGGCTTCGAGGTCGACGGGCTTGGAGAAGAACGCGTTCCACAGCGCGGACTTATCTTTCGGCGGCCACTCGCCGGATGTCATCACTACCGGAATCTGCGCAAGGGAGGGGTAAAACTTCAGCCACTCGCAGAGGCCGAGGCCGTCCAGTCCCGGCATGTTCCAGTCGGTGATAGTCAAATCAGGCAAATGGCGCCCCGCCAACGCCAGCGCCGGTTCACCACTATCGGCGAGCAGCACCCGATGACCACTTCGCTCGAAAACCAACTGAAGCATCCACAGTGATTCATCGTCATCGTCGACCAGCAGAATGCGCGCCATATCGCGACCCCGGGACATATCGATTCTGCGCATTAAACATGCGCTTCGCACAACCGCCGGCCTGGGCCCCCGAAGACGCTCTGTTGTTCGTCGTACCCGGCGGCTTTGCGCTGAGAGCGGTGCTCTACCGTCAGCGCATTTGCTGTTTTAACGGGAGCGTAACAATGCTGTCGCCGAGGCGGGGCTGGGCAATCCTGGGGACGTTGAAACCAGGACTGGATGCCACGACGTGCAGGGGCCAGGTCGTGCTCTGTGGCTCGGCCCAAGGCCAGCCCTTCCGCTCGCCAGGCGCATCCCGCTCAGGGGCGAAGGACCTCGACTGGGCCTCCGCGGGACCCCGACTGGGCATCCGCGGCGTCGTGCAACGTCCTGGCGCGTCTTAGCCCGACGCGTCTTCGTCGACCAATGCGTCATCGTCCTCCGACTGAAAGACCGGGGTTGCGCTGTCAGGCACTGGCGAGCCGGAAGGGTTCGGGGCGTCGCATGGCCGCTCATCTTTGTCCTCGTCGTGGTCCACGTCGCGCGTCTGTCTCTTTCGATGGTTCGTCATGCGGAACGCCGTGGGTACGGCGCATAGCGACAACGGAGCGGCGAGCCGCGAGCATCGCGCCGCGGTACGCACGCTTCGCCTGCGGCAGTTGCGGCTCAGCGGGCCATCCACGGCGTAGTTCTTCGCCCAGCGCTCCGCTCGTTCTCGTCACATTGGGGGCCGGCCTTTCGAGGCAGCTTTGCCGCCGTTGGCCTCGGATTCTTCTTCGTCTATTTGAGCCCGAGCCTGCTGCCAATATTCGTCTGCGCATCCCTCCAGGCTGCCATCTTCTTCCCAGAGTTCATAGGCCCGCCGCCGAATCTTCTCTTCGCGCGAAACGCTGTCCATTGCAGCCTCTTCGGTAGATTATTTACGAACAGTTCCTGGTGAGGTCGCCTGGCCTGCCGCTTCGACATCGGAATGCGAAAGAGTCAACGCGCGAGTAGACGAAAGCTGTCCCGAGTTCATTGTTAATGTGTGCGGATACAGGAAAGATGAGTCAATCTGCCCGATACTGTATGCCTTGTTGGAAGAGGTGGCGTCATGAAGCAAATCGAAAACATCGGAATCCGGTTTATCGCGGGCTTTGGTCCAATCATCCGTGATGCATGGGCAAGCCGCAAGCTCTACGGCGAGAACCTCGGTATCCGGTTCAAGGCGGAGAGCGGCGGTTATCTTCATACAGAGGCTCTCGACGGCGCGAAAAGTTTCGCCCTGTGGCCGCTCTCTCAGGCGGCCCGGTCCTGCTTTGGCAAGGACACCTCGCCCGACAACGTTCCTGTTCCGCAAGCCTGGCTCGAGTTCGATGTTGACGATGTCGAAAAGGCAACAACGGACCTTGAATCGCGAGGCTATCGAATGCTCGTCAAGAACAGGAAAGAACCTCGGGGGCAAACTGTCAATCGCTTCATCTCACCGGAAGGATTGCTGGTCGGTATCACTTTCCCGCCAGGGATGCGAGAAGAAAAATAGCGTCGACTGCGCGCCGGCTGGTTAGGGTGCGTGTGCTCGGCGGTCGCATGGCTAGGCTTTCAACTTCATCAAGGCGCACCGCCCGATTTCAGCTTTCGCATACGCGATGGCAAATTGACGCGCTTGCATTTCGGTCGGAAAGGAACCCAGTGCGCTGGTAGCCTGGACGTGGGCTTCTGTTTCATCGGTGATGACGGCGCTTGCGACGAGACCTTCAATGTCCTGCCCAACGACTGCGAGTACAGAGTCCCCATGTACTCAACCGATGGCGCCTGGAACATGACTGGGTCCGGCTGCAAGTCAGTAGTTACGCCGATGCTTTTGCCCGGCGCGTTCCGTCCGCGCTGCACACGTTTTCAACGGACTGCCGTTTCCTATGTCCGCAGGGCGCGTAGTGGCCGATGAACATCGCCAGTGCGGTCGCTCGGGCGCGCGGTCCCGGGACGTTCGTCAGAAACATGAATGTTATGCCAACGGGACCCGATGAGGGTCGGCTCCGAACCGCGACGTATGCCGTGCCAGCAAAGGAAGATACGTTTCAATTGATTGCCGTTCGGGTTGCCTTATCCACAGACTTGCGAACAGATTTTGTGGATAACTCGCGTTTTTTCGGTCGGGCGGAAGCGATATCGCCGGGGCACGTCTGGTCGTCGGTTCGGTATCCCGTGGCCACGTTTCTGCTGCCAACGTTCACGAAGGCCGTTGATGCCGTGTGCTGTGCCGGTATCAGAGCGTGCGTCCAGTGTGCATGTCTACCATTGCGAAGTCGATTCGTCACGGCTGGGGCTCGGCATGCGTTGACGGGATTTGGCCAGGCGGTAACGCGGTCAAACAGTCGTTGCAAACGCTCCCGTTGGATTTCGGTAAGCCCTGGTGTCGCGGTAACCTGGCGAATGCGCTGATGCCAGTATGCGCCCGGGAATACGCTCCAGATGTGCGATTGCGATGTCGAGGTTTTGTAGCGTATACGGGCTTTTATCCCCGATGCTTACGGTACGGGATTTCATTGCCGCCTCCTGTCCACCCACCTATCCATTGGGGCACACGCATGAGGGTGAGGCTGGCGTGAAATTGTCGTTCGCACCGATGTAATAACTATATGAGGAACCGCAGGGATTATTCATCGAGATATAGCATCTGACGGCCGGCAGTGAGGCTGGGAACGTCAACGCGAGTTCAGTCCTTTTCCGATGCCTGGAGTTAACACCGGTTCTGGCGGTCGCTGCTTTCCCGCAGAATGCCCCCTGACCATTAAATCCCAATAGATGGGTCGTCACACGCTAGTCATGGCCCGCCGTGATAGTCGTGTCGATTCTGGAACGCCGAGGTTATTTTCTGCGCGAATGACGAACTCACCAATGGAGACAACTTTCATGACGGCAGCCGTTTCGACTTCGCATCGAGGCTATCAACTGACGGCTAGCGCATGTCCGGCGCATGGCGGTCTGCACGCTGCAGACCTTGTCATTGAGAGGCCGGGTCGTGCGCCGGAAGCCTTCGCTGCGCTCGATTACTTTTTTGACGATGAGCAGGCGTTGAAATATGCGACCAGCTGGGGGCGCATCTGGGTTGACATGAAGACGAAGGCCCGCCGGGCTTGAGCGTCACGATACGAACAGGCAACCCACGGAGACCCGCATGCGCGACGTGCCAAATATCGAACCATCGAACTACTTCGCTACGCGAAAGACGCTACGCTTTCTCGCGCGCGATTCGAAGAATCCCAGTGCTGCCCTCGTTTATTGGCTGGGGGCGACAGAACCCTCGTGCGAACCCAGCTTTTTTGATGCCGTACGGAAGTTCGGCCCGCTGCTCCAGATGGTTCTGCCCGACGAACGCCCGGGCGTTTTCGTCAAGCGGGAGGCGGTTCATGCCGTTCAGGATTGTGGTGTTGTGAAACGACTGGTTTTCAAGGACCAGTCGTCGCTCGATGTTCGATATGACGGGCCGGGCAGTGACCTCTACGGTGAATGAATTGCGAGGACAGACCGCTGTCGGCCTGACGCTGAGGTAGTTCATACATTTGCGCCGCGAATCGAAGCGGACGTCGACTGCGGATGTACCCGCATGGCTATGCGTGGGAGTTGGAGCTCTTCCGGATAACGACAGATGCTGTCAGTCGCTCCATGACGGGGACTGCCAGTCTGACCTGCGACGTTATCCCTTACCCGGCCTCGCGCCAGGCCCATCGGCTACAGCGAGGGCCCAGTTCCCGCTCCGAGTGACAAAGTTGCCGATTCCGTCAGCCGGCTTGCCCGGGTAACCCGGAAGTCCGAGCGCTGCGTTGCTCATCGCGAGCTTCACAGCCTTTCTGACCAGCGATTCGAATTCAGCATCGCTTTGAGGTGGCGGCAGGTTGCGCCGGAAGAAATGGGACCATCGAAAAGTCCGCGCCATTGGCGAGAAGAAGTGCGGTGGCCGGTTCCCGGTTGGCGTCAGCACCGACATCGCGACATTGTCCGGACCGGTGGACAGTTGAGGGACTGCTCGATGTCGCCGATGCAGCCATGTACGCGGCGAAGCGTGTCGGCCGCTCCACCTACAGCTTCGGCGCCTCGCCAGGACCGGAACTGTTCGACGTTGACAAGCCTGACGCGATAGAACGACGCTTGCGTGGCCCTCGGCTGGTCACGTCGTAGCTTGACGCGTTGGAACCGCCCTTAACCTCAACAGCGGCAAACCTCCTTACAGACAGGCCCAATGCGAACCGAACCGCACGTCAGTGTTCTTCGACAGATTCCGCGCAGCGTATGGATTCTTGGTTGCGTCAGCCTGTTCATGGATGTTTCATCGGAAATCATCCACAGTCGATGTTCTTGATGGCAGGTCTCGGTGCCAGTGCAACGACGATTGGCCTCTTGGAAGGCTTCGCTGAGGCGACCGCCCCCATCGTCAAGGTGTTCTCCGGGACCCTCAGCGACTACCTCGGCAATCGGAAGTGGCTCGCAGTGGCCGGGTATGGGCTGGGTGCGCTGAGCAAGCCGCTTTTCGCTGTGGCGTCGACCATCGGTATCGTGATGACCGCACGCATCATCGACCGGGTGGGCAAAGGCATCAGAGGCGCGCCACGCGACGCGCTCGTCGCCGATGTCACGTCGGCGCACCTTCGAGGCGCGGCGTTCGGGCTGCGTCAGTCGCTTGACACTGTCGGCGCGTTCCTCGGCCCGCTGCTGGCCGTTGTCATCATGCTGCTGTGGGCGGACAACTTCCGGCTTGCATTCTGGCTGGCGGTCATTCCCGGTCTGCTCGCCGTCGCCCTGCTGGCATTTGGCATCGAGGAGCCGGCGCGAGAACCAGGTGCGAAGCGGGTCAATCCGATTCGCTGGGACAGCATCAAACAACTCGGCACCAGCTATTGGTGGGTGGTGGTCGTGGGCGCAGTGTTCGCACTGGCGCGGTTCAGCGAAGCTTTTCTCGTGCTGCGCGCGATGCGCAGCGGTGTGCCGATTGCGCTGGTTCCGCTCGTGATGGTCGCCAAACGTCGTGTATGCGCTGTCGGCGTATCCGTTCGGGAAACTTGCCGACACGATGAGCCACACCAGGTTGCTGGTCGCGGGCCTCGCTATTTTGATTGCATCGGATGTGGTGCTCGCACATGGCACGCATTGGAGCGTTGTGCTCGCGGGGGTGGCGCTATGGGGTCTGCACATGGGGATGACCCAAGGATTGCTCGCCACGATGGTCTCTCACACCGCGCCCGCGCAACTGCGCGGCACCGCGTTCGGTTTCTTCAACCTTCTCAGCGGCGTCGTTACGCTTGCGCCTAGCGTTATCGCCGGTACCTTGTGGGACCGCTTGGGTGCGGCGGCCACGTTCTACGCGGGAGCAGGTTTTTGCGTTCTGACCATCGCGTTGCTTTTGTCAGGACGAATGCCTGACACTACGGCTGGTCGCAGAGCACGCAGGCCTTCAGACAAAGGGCGTCTGCAATCGGTCGGCCAACGATATCACACGCGCTCCGTGCGAATTCTGAACCATAGGTCGGGATGAACTTCGCGAGCCGAGCGAACGACGCAGGATTTTTGCGGCCGCCTCGTCGCCCCATCTTCCACCCGTTGCGGCTGCGTCGCTATGCAACGGGAGTACGCGCGTGGAATCCCACGATAAGGAACGGGCCGCTCGAGACGCGACTGGTTCGGGTCCGTGGCGAGGTGCAGGGCGTGGGCTATCGGGAGGCCTGCGTACGTCGCGCGAGAGAACTGGGCGTCACCGGTTGAGTCCGCAACCGCATGGATGGCTTAGCGGGGATGCTGCAGGGCTTGCCAGAGCAGCTGGCAGAAATGTGCGCCTGGCTCAGCGAGGCATGTCCGCAGCGCTTGTCGACGAGCTTGAAATAATCAAGGTGCGGCCACCGTTTGCCCGCTTCGATAACTCGAGCGCTTGCCACGTTGTAGGTATATGGTCGTCAGGGTCGGCCATCGCAACCACGACAAATACCTGGACCCCCTATATGCGTCCCAGAAAGTGTATATACTCCCCCAGGGTATAAAGGGGATATGCCATGGGCCATACCGTTCAGGAAAAACAGAAGCTTCTCAACAGGGTTCGCCGAATCAAGGGGCAAGTCGAAGCCGTTGAACGGGCGCTGGAGGAAGAGCACGGCTGTTCAGACATCCTGCAGCGCATCACGAGTTGCCGAGGGGCGATGAATGGCCTGCTTGCCGTCGTGCTCGAGGACCACATCAGGAACCACCTCGTCGACGCGGAAAGCGGCGATGAGCCAGGCGATAGTGCCACCGAACAGCTCATCGAAGTTGTTCACAGCTATTTCAAGTGATTAGGGTTGGAAATGAATGATTTCATAGACGCCGCGTTCGGTGCGGGGACATGACCACATTTTTCTCGGTGCCGGTCACGAACAGAACGAGCGAAAGACGTGGGCCGTGATTGCGCTGTGCAGCGCGATGATGCTGGTTGAAATCGTCGGCGGCAGTATGTTCGGGGCGCTTGCGCTCGTCGCCGACGGTCTGCACATGTCGACCCATGCGGGCGCCGTGCTGATTGCGGCACTCGCCTACACGTACGCGCGCGAACACGCCACTGATGCGCGTTTCGTGTTCGGTACGGGCAAGCTGGGCGACCTGGCAGGATTCACAAGTGCCATTGTGCTTGCGATGATTGCGCTGCTGATTGGTTACGAGGCGATTTCACGTTTCCTGTCACCGGTGCCCATCCACTTCGGCGAAGCGATTTCCATCGCGGTGGTCGGTCTGCTTGTTAACCTGGCAAGCGTATGGCTGCTGAGCGGCGGCCATCACGGACACAGCCATGCTCATGGTCACGGTCATAGCCATGGTCGTGACGGCCACGTTCACGAAGAAGAAGCGCAGGAGATTTTTTTTACTCCGTCCGGCGTGTTGGCCGTTTCCATCTTCGAGGATGGCGTGCCCCCCGTTTTTCGCGTTACGCCCGCAATAGACAATTCGCGACTGGATGCTTCGACTGTTTTGGTGACGACGGTGCGACCTGACGGCGCGCGTCAGGTCTTTGCATTTGCAGACCGCGACGGGTATCTTGAATCGATGGACAAGATTCCAGAGCCGCGCGCCTTCAAGGCTATCGTGCGAATGGAGGACGGTGAGCACGAGGTTGACTTCACGGAGCACGAGCACGGCCACGACGTGCACGACGCAGCTACCCGGGACCACAACTTCCGCTCCGCCTATATTCACGTGATGGCCGACGCGGCGGTATCCGTGCTGGCAATTATTGGCCTGTTACTGACGCGTGCGTTTGGCTGGCTCTGGATGGACCCGCTCGCAGGTGTTATCGGAGCGCTCGTGATTGGGAACTGGTCCTATGGGTTGATGCGCGACACGGGCGCGATATTGCTCGACATGAATCCCGACCGAGGCATGGCTGAGAATGTGCGTCATGCTATCGAGGACCGGGGCGACAAGGTTGTTGACCTGCACGTATGGCGCGTAGGTCCGGGTCACATGAGCGCCGTAGTGTCGGTCTCGACCAGTGAGCGGCAGCGAGATTCGCGCTTCTATCATGCAGTGCTCGAGCGCTTCAAGGGACTGTCGCATGTCACGGTGGAAGTAGAGCCGTCGGAAGCAGCGGCCTGACCCATGGCAGCCAACTCGCCGCGTCCTTCGACGTTTGCTGAATTGATGGCAAGTTCGGTTCCCGAGTTGGACGCTTTCACTTGCGCGATATGCGGATACAAGCATATGACCGACCACCGACGCCATCCGGTGTTGTGCGATGGCCGAGCCTGGAGGCAAGCCTCAAGCGTGAATCGCCAGGCTCGTCGTCGCCGGCGCGAAATGCGCGGGCGGTGCCTTGTCAGCGGGACGGCGCACGACAGGCTCTCCAGGCCACCCGCTCGGCTAATATCCAGCTCGCTTCAGCGCCGCGACATTCAGACCGTGGAGCTATGTTTTGAACGTGGAGGAGTTATGCCAAGGGGCCATAAGGAACCGCACCGTCTGGAATCCGTGAACTGGTTGCGTGCCGCCGTACTGGGCGCCAATGATGGCATTGTCTCGACGGCGAGCCTTGTTGCCGGAGTCGCATCAGCGCACACCGCCCATGGAAGCGTTGTGCTCACGGCCATCGCCGGCATGGTTGCTGGTGCGATGTCGATGGCGACGGGAGAATACGTATCGGTTTCCTCTCAGAGGGATACCGAAAAGGCAGCCCTGGTCCAGGAGCAGGCTGAGCTCGATGCCGACTTTTCGCGCGAGCATCAGGAATTGACAGCAATCTATGTGCGCAGGGGGCTGGATATGCCGCTTGCCAGACAGGTCGCCGAAAAGCTGATGGAGCACGACGCGCTGGGTGCTCACGCGCGTGACGAGCTGGGCATTTCGGGAATCAATTCGGCCCGACCTCTGCAAGCCGCGCTGGCTTCTGCCTGCAGCTTTGCGACCGGGGCCGCGTTGCCGGTTTTCGTCGCTGCACTCGCCCCAGAACCGGTGCTGCTGCCATCCATCGCGGTCTCTGCGCTGGTTTCACTGGCCGCTCTGGGCGGTCTCGCAGCGAGAGCTGGCGGAGCGAAAGTTGGCCCCGGCGTTATCCGCGTCGTCTTCTGGAGCTCCTTGGCCATGGGCGCGTCGTCAGGTGTCGGCGTCTTGTTCGGCGCGGTTGCCTGAAGCGCCGGGCGCGGCCGCCTATAAAACTTGGTCCCTGCGTCCGCCAGTTTGTCGGCTGCTGCGTTCTCGCTGACACCTAGGCGCAACCCTTTCACTTTTTTTGTAACCAACGCGACAGGCGTAACGATTCGACGCATTCGTCGCCGCGCATAAGCAGCCCTTAAGGAGAAGCGCTAATCTGCAGTGCAGATAGCGCGTTAGGAAATTCCGTCTCTGACGCATGGGATGCAACTCTGCCCAAACCGGTTTGTTTGCTCCACCACGCAGGTGGTTAAATTGCTAGCAAAGTTCGGCGCAGGAATGCGTTGTTCTGGAAGTAGCAATATCATGACCACCCCATTCGGACCCGGAAGCGATTCCGGGTCTCTTTTATACGCGGCAACTATGCGCGATTGTGGTTCGCGAATTGCAGGCATACCGTAGAGTTGGTCGTGACCCAGGGCTAAGCGTCGCACTGGACGGTCAAGTATCTGTGAGAGGTGGCGCCCCATCGGCGAGTTCGCGTCGGCATGGTTCCAAGGATAGAAATTTCGAACCCGTGCTGCTGGAAAATTGCCGGCTTTTGTCACGGCCGCTTTGACCGAGGAGCGACCATGTCGGACAAGCATATCTCAAGACAATTTGATGTTGACCTCAACCTGCTCTCAGGCCGGTTGCTCGAAATGGGCGGCCTCGTGGAATCGCAGATTGCGCTTGCTATGGAGGCAATGAACACATTGGATTTGCCACTTGTTGAGCAGGTCCTCGATGGCGAACGTAGGCTCAATGCGATGGAAATTGAAATCGACGAAGAAGTTTGCAACATCATCGCTCGTCGACAGCCCGCCGCACGTGACCTGCGACTCCTGATGGCCACGTCGAAGTGCGTCACAAACCTTGAGCGCGCAGGTGATGAAGCCCGGAAGATTGCGAAGCGGACGCGCCGCATTGGCATGGAAACCAACGCACGCAGCATCAACATTTCTGAAATCAAGGTTTCCGGCGAAATGGCCTCGCACATTCTTCGCAGAGCGCTGGATTCATTTGCGCGGATGGATACCGTTGCAGCAGCACAGATTATCCGGGATGACGAAGCCATCGATAACGAGTTTCGAGCCTTCGTGCGCAAGCTCGTGACGTACATGATGGACGACCCTCGGACAATCTCGATTGGACTGGACTACCTGTTTATCGCGAAGGCCATCGAGCGTATTGGCGACCACGCGACCAATATCGCCGAGTCAGTTGTCTACGTGGTCAGCGGCACTGATGTTCGCCATGTACCACGAGACCAGCTTAACCCCGACGCCTCCGGTAACTGATACGTACCGCGAGACCATCGCAAATTAGAAGGCCACCGCGAGAAACACCGTCATCCGTCCGCCGTAGTACTTCCGGTAGATGTTGAGGATGGGAAGAATGATGAGGTTGCAAAGATGAAAGAGGCGACACAGCCGAAACTGATGCCGCCGTTCCACAGTACTGCAGCGAGCGGCACCTTTCCAGCGGAGCAGATAAACGACGCAACCGCAATCAAGGGGCCGACAAATGCACTACAAATCACTGAGGCCGTCGGATGACTGACGAGGAAGAATTTCTGCCAGAAGCTGCCCGGCACCCTGGGCGCCGAGCGCGCTATCGTGCGTAATTCAAGTCGAGTTCCGGTCACGAGCGTTATGCGTTCGCGTGAGGAAACCGGATAGCGTCCGGCACGTCGAGGGGTCGGCGCGCAGCGACAACGCAAGGACGCGCTGCCTGCGTCGCGCCGCCGAACGGTTCGCCTGCAAGAGTTGTGGCTCGTCCCCCTCGGGGCTGCCGTCTTTTTCCCACAGCTCGCTCGGCCTACCGTTTCTACGGCGGAAGGCGCGCAGCCGAGAGAGCTTTCACTCACAAAACAAGGCGAGTGTTAGCGCTATGACATGCCGCTTTGAATATCTTCAACACGTCTGAATATTGGCCGGAAAGTTCGACCCGACCTCCTAATATTGTGGTGTGGCTCACGAAGCATCCCGCTAGTGAATTGTCGAGCCAACATCTACGCCTTGGTCGACTCGGTGTTGAACGGGACCTGGTATCGGGGGCACTGGGCCTGCTCAGACCGGCCATTGTCGTGGTGGACGCATCAGCCCGTGTCCGATTCGCCAATGGGGAGGCCGAGTTGCTTCTGGCGCGCGCAGACGGCGTTTCATACGGCGCGCATGATTTGTCAGTCGTCACCGTAACGCAGACAAGCCGCCTTCGAGCGCTGGTGCTCAGACAGCACGCATTGCACCGGGCAGTGCCGGGGACGAATCCGCACGATGTGAAGCCCGATGGTCGCCGACTTCCTTCGTCCTGAGGAGTACGCTGCCAGGTAACCGATTCGACCCGTCGGTACGGGCCGTCGCCGAGGCAGGGTCGGGATAATCTGACCCTCCTGCTTGGTTCGAACGACCGAACCACGTTAGATGGAGTACATGGAGATGAAACCGCTCAAACTAGCAGCATGTAGTGTCGCCGCTCTCGCATTCGGGTACGTTCAGGCTCAGGAGACGTCGCCTGCAATGCAGGCCACCAGGCCTGCCGTATCTTCGACAGACTCTGTTGGCGGTGTCTCTGCCACGACCAGCGAGTCAGGCGTGTCAATGGGCAAAACGCGGGCGCAGGTCAAACAGGAACTTCAGAGCGCGCGCCAGTCGGGTGAACTTGACCGGATAAACGCGGAGTATGGCGGGCAGTAAAAGACAGAGTGCGCGATTCCGGCGCAGCGACCGTCCGCCGCCTTGTCACCATCAACAAGTTTGCAATTGGCTCCTGCCGATGGCCTCGGCGTGGTCCGGCTGTTACTGCATTGCCACGCAGTAACATTATGTGAGTCACTGCGCGTCGCTCGTCCGACGGAAAGGCGACTCGATGGCTGCGGACCAGCCCGCGTGCGCTGAATTGCGAGCGCCACGATTCACCGCGGCGAAGTTGCGACCGCCGTCAAAAGGTGGCGGCGGTCGCATGCATGAGAGGATGCTCTGCGGCCAACTTCCGCCCGTTGGTAGGCTGCGGGAATACGTACCAACTGCCGTCATCGTGTCTGAAGAAGAATAATGCGCGCGCTCCGGCCGGGGTAGACGTCTCGACGCACACGTAGCGTCGCCCGCCCGTTCTCGTGCGGCTGAAAGCGGTCACATGAACTGGCGTCGCGGGCCCCGATGCGAGCCATTTTTCGACCTGACAACGCAGGGATTGCTCATTGGTGTTCTTCATGTCCCCCTCCAGTAAGTCTGAGGACAACCGACGTCGGAAAGAGCGCAGGCCGCCAACGCCAGCGCTGCATCTTGCCTTTCGCTGTGCTGTCGCTAGCGGTGGCGCTGGCAATAAACGCTATTGCCCGATTTGCCGGCTTAAGCGGTTTTCCTGCTGGTTCAACGCAAGGTCTTCCCGCCTGGTGATGTGGCTGCCGTTCTGACTTGCCATGTCACGCTCCTCCTGGCGAATCTGAGGGTCATCGCGATGCAGTCTCGCCGCCTTGGCGTGCGATATTTCGCCTTCCCTGACTTCCTGATGAATACGACGGTCCTGATTCGCGAGTCGCTGATTGACTTCCGCGCGGCCGGGATGAGTCGCGTCCCAGTTAGTTTGCGCCGATGCAACGCCCGTGAACGACATCGCAAGCGCTGCAACCGCGGCGATTTTGAAGGCAGCGGTGTCCATGTTGGTCTCCGATTCAGTGGAGGGGACGGCTTCTGGCCGTTCATCTGCTCAACGTCCTGGACTATCGCGATGTTGACCGCAAAGTTGTGAGTTCTGAAACCGAATATTTCGTGTCGGCTGGACTTCTCAGAGTCGTGCAAACGGAGCGGGGTTTTCACGTCGGACGCCTCGTTACACAAGAAAACACCTGGCGCCGGGCGTCAGGGATGGCCCGTGGTCAGCGCGGCAAACCACGGATTTGAATAATGCCCAGCCCGCGTGGGCAGTTAGCCACCCGCCCGTGGAACGCCGCTTGCGGGGCTCTCGTGCCGGGCTTCTCCGGCGGATGCATCTGAAGCAACCAATTCAACCGGAGACTGGCCATGCGACTCCTAGTAACCCAAGCGGGCCTCCCGCGCGTTTCGTGGGGAGCGG
Source organism: Paraburkholderia sp. BL18I3N2 (assembly GCF_003001875.1). Taxonomy (NCBI): domain Bacteria; kingdom Pseudomonadati; phylum Pseudomonadota; class Betaproteobacteria; order Burkholderiales; family Burkholderiaceae; genus Paraburkholderia; species Paraburkholderia sp. BL18I3N2. Next base: position 664,546 of record NZ_PVNC01000003.1, on the reverse strand, counting down.
TATTCACCGGCGTCATCATCTCGCTCGTTGTTTATCTTGCGATGAGCGTGCTTGGCACGGCAATCGGTGCGTCATTGCTCAACCCCTTATCTCAGCCAAACCCCTCCCGGGCGTTCGGTTTCGGCTCGGGCGTCTGGATGATTATCACGACGGTCGTGTCCGTGTTCGCCGGAGCGTACTTTGCCGGTCGCTGTGCACCAGTTCTTGGCTGGTTGCATGGGCTGCTGGCGTGGGCGGTGATGATTCTCTTTGTTGTGTTCGAGATGGCATCACTCATCGGCGGTGCGGTCAGTGTCGCAGGGAACGTTGCGTCGGCCAGTGCGACGGTTGGGGCGACAGCGAGTCAGACGAACGCGGGTAATAGTGCGACAAATGCACTGGCGGAACAGGCGCGCAACGCCATCGCCTCAGTGACCGCGGTAGCGTCCAGTTCGCAAGCGGAAGCGGATGTGCGACAGGCGGCCGACACTGCCGCACGTGCCGTTGCTCGCGCGAGCTGGTTTTCGGTGGCCGCACTGGTTGTCGGCGCCGTCATAGCGCTCGGCGCAGGAGCACTTGGTTTCCGGCATCAGCCGGCAGTCGAAAGCGGCGGAGCCTCCAGGGCGTCGTACGCCCAAGGTGCGGCGCTCGCGACCGGTCCGGAGGATGAAACGCGGCGCCGCGTGCGTTAGCAGAGCGGCGGGCGCACGCTCCTCTCATGAGAAGCGAAGCATGTCACACCCGCACCCGCTGGCAGGTGCGAGTCGAAACCCAGTGAAGGAGTAGCCATGACTACGAAGACGCTGAAGGATTTGTTCATCCACTCGCTGTCCGACATTTACAGCGCCGAAAAACAGATGACGAAGTCTCTGCCCAGGATGGCGCGCGCATCAACCAATCCGGGTCTCAGGTCGGCATTTGAGAAGCACCTGGAAGAAACGCAAGGTCAGATTGGAAGAATTGACGAGGTCGTCGAGGCCACCGGAATCAAGCTCAAACGCGTCAAGTGCGTTGCCATGGAGGGTCTGGTCGAGGAAGGCCAGGAGCAGATTGACAACATTGAAAGGGGCCCGGTCCTCGACACCGCTCTCATCGCTGCGGCCCAGAAGGTGGAGCACTACGAAATCGCCGCATATGGCTCGTTGATAGCGCTGGCAAAACAGTTGGGCGAGATGGCCGCTGTTGACCTTTTGGGCGAGACGTTGAAGGAAGAGAAGGCGACCGACGAGAAACTTTCCCTGCTTGCGGAAGAGAAAGTCGCGGCAGAGGCGCTGGGCAAGTAGTGCCATCCGGCTTTCGCCAGCGGCGGGCCTCGCCGCTGGCATTGAAGTGGCTGCAAACGCAGTTGCTTGAGCGGTAACCCTTGACACTGCCTCGTATCAAAAGCCAATGCCGCCCGTGAGCGCCCGCGCTGGACGGCGCGGAGAGCAATGGATTTCCTTCACCAAAAGCGTTGCCCCGTCCCGATAATCGCTTCTTCAGCGAGCGGCCAGCATCCCGACAATGACGCCGCCAAGTGCCGCGAATGCTATCGCCTCCGCGGGCTGCCGTGAACCAAGTCGTCGGTTGAATCCGACACGAGGCGGTAACGGGTTACAACGGCCTCCTGTGTGTCGGCAAGAACGTCTTTAATCACGGCTAGCGTCGCTTTCGACGCTGTCGTGCTATCCGCTCGCGCAATTTGCTGCCTTTTCCTTCCGCACCCTCCACCGGCGGCTGGGCAAGCACAGCCGGTCCATTACCTTGGAAACTGCTGTCTTTAGAGTCGGATGCCGGCGCGCTGGCCGCCGGTTCCATTGCTTCCGAAACTGCCGACCGCGACAAAGGCGGCGCCCCGGACGTGCTTGACGAAGCTTTGTTGCCATTCGATTCGTCCATGATTGCCTCCACTTGATTGACGTGCGGCAGCAGCCAGGCGCGGACGGTCCGACCGCGGAGCCGAACTCAGGAAGCAGACCGACTTGAATGGTGAATGGCTTTTCGATGGTTCAGCGCGAGTGTTCGGCGGCCGGTTCCGGTAACGCTCGCCTGCCCGACCTGCAACGCCCCCAGGCTTACAGTCCGGCGCAGACGAACCCGCCTCTGGAACTTCGGTCTTTGCATCACGGTATGGTTGTTGCGCTCGAGTGGTTAGCTGCTTCGGACGTTCCCAATGCCAACCATCCTTCTAGTAGATAACGAGCCGGACATTCTGGCCGCCTTGAGCATGGCCTTGGAATGGCGTGGATATAGGGTCCTCCTCTCGGCGGACGGGAAGGCCGCGCTGGACCAGGCTGGAAAAAGCATGCCGGACCTAATTATCACGGACTGCAGCATGCCTGAAATGGACGGCGTCGATTTATGCCGCCAGCTCAAGTTGTATCCCGCCCTTGCTGCGATACCGGTAATCATGGTCTCGGCGCACGCGCAGCCTCACCGGAAGCCAGCCCTCTGGAGCGCGTTCTTTCTCAAACCGGTCGACCTTGATGCGTTCGAGTCAACAGTGGCATTGCTGCTGTCATCGCGACCTTTGCGCGAAACGCTTCGCCCGGTGTGTTCCGACCGTGCGATGTCGCGATGGGCGCCGGTATCTTCGGCATTCATATCCTGAGGCCCGCAGAGGCCCGCGGTCGAGTAGCACGGTCACGCCGGGTGCCTACGACCGGGAGTGACCCCGCTGCTGCCATGCCTATCAGGCGAGGCTGCGCATCCAATGGGGCGGACGTTCAATTCCCTGCAATTCCGATGGTTATCAAATCAATCCCCAGCTTGCCCCACTTCGATTCGCCAGGATGTATTGCAGTTTTTCGAGTGATAGCGGTTTGGTCAAGTGGTAGTCGAAGCCTGCAGCTAACGCTCGTGATATGTCGGACTCCGCGGCGTAGCCGGTCAGTGCGACGAGCGTGACGTTTCGCAACGACTCAGCGACACGAGGCACGAACTATGCGGCGCCTAGGTCATGCGAGCGGCAGACGCTTGCATGAGACATCTGCTCTGAGAGGGTGAACCATGAGACATTTCGGTAGGACGTTTTGCGCTTCGGCTCTCGTGATGGCACTGTCGGCAATAACGTACGCACAGGCCGGTGGCAATGCTGACGGGAAGGCAACACCGGGTGTCGCAGCCGGATGGATGAAGACCCCGAACGAGGGGGGATACGGTTCTCCGGATGTCACGGCGAGTGGCGTCGGTGAGGCGCGCAGTAGCCCTTCGACGGGACGTTCCAACAGCGGTAAGGCCAATGGTCTGAATATGGGTACACGTAGCGGCGCGAACAGCGACGTCAACAGCACACGGAACGGCCCAAGGCAAAACGGCCAGTAGGGGTAACAGCGGGTTGCACGCGGCGTCAACATCGCTACAGGCCCACGTCGACGATGCATGAAATCACCGACTTTTCGACTCAGGCAGGCGCCACGCGCCAGGTCAGGGGCTGGCGCCTTTCGGGTCGGTGGCGCGCGCCGAAAACGTCGCAATGCTTCGGCCGTTCCGCGTCCCAGGACGCATCTCCCGCTCCCCGCCGTTTGCTTCACGAACGAAACGCTTTTCCGATAGTGTCGCAATCTGGTTAACGCGACGTCGGTCGCATATTCGGAGGAATGCATCATGAACAAGGACCAGGTCAAAGGCGTTGCTCAAAAAATGAAGGGCAAGGTCAACGAGGCAATGGGCAAGGTCACCGGCAGACCGTCCCGGGAACTGAAAGGCGATGTCCAGCAAGCCGCGGGACAAGCCAAAAAAGACGTCGGTGACGCCAGGGAAGCGGCGAAGGACCGCACGACGCGTCACCATTAACCGCATGCCTGCGGGGCTTGGGCGAACGCGTTGACCCAGCGTCGAAGGCTTCATCAGGCGGCTCACTCGAGAAGTCGGTCGCCGGTCCTTTTCACGAGAGAGACTTTGTCGTTGACAACGCTTTCGTCAAGGTTGGGGCGGGGCGCGCTGGCGACCTTGAATCCGGCCTGGAACGCCGCGACGGCAGCGGTCAGCGCGGCGTCTTTGGGTCGGGCCAGAGCCAACCCTTTCGTGCCCCGGGCGCATTCCGCCCGGCGGACTGCGCGACCCCGACTGGAGTGACTTCCTCCGCGGCACCATGCCCTCGGTCGTCCGAGACGTTCCTTTTCCTCTCAGGGAGCCCCGTCCCGAACCACTTCACCTTCTTCTGGATATGAGCGACGTAGGAGTTCCAGCGTGAGGGTTGCCGTCCAAGAGCTCGTGTTGGACGGTTTCACGCAAGAGCTTAGCGGTTGAGCTCGGCATCGAGCAGTTCTCTTGGCCACAGGAAGAACGCGCTGGCGACGTGTGCGCTGAAATCGTCCACCGTCATCGTCGGGGCAAGCACCCGGAGGAACTCGAAGTCCCGAAACAAGTCCTGTTCCTTCGCAAACTGTACCACCAGCGTGTCGGGCGCGCCTGTCCGGGCCGAACAGCTCAAGGCTTCGAGCATGTCCCCGAGGTGAAGTAGCAGTTCTCGTCTGTCAAATCGGTCGTCCATCGGATATCTCCACGCGCTGCATCCACTCCACGTATAGGTCGGTTTTTCGGCGGAACGCCTCGTCCGGCCGCATCTTACCCCGGCGCGTCTTCGTCGACTAATGCGTCGTCATCCTCGGACTGCAGGACGGGGGCAGCGCTGTCTGGCACGGACGAGCCGGAGGAGCCCGGGGTGTCGCTAGCTGGCTCATCCTTATCATTGTCGCGCGCTGCGGGGCGCGCCTGTCGCTTTCGATAGTTCGTCATGATTTCCTCGATGGCAGAGACGTAAGGTCCTACCGGGTGCTGCTTGTGCGGATATGCCTTTGGGCGCGCAACGTGTATGCCACAAGGAAAAGCCATTTCCCCGGGTGGCGTGCGTGCCTGCTGCCAGCCAGCGACATCCCGGGCCGTACGATGCAGCCGAAGTCGAGGTTCATCGGGAGCAAGCCGCTCAATCGCGTCCGCCCTCAAAATTTCAAGCGCAGCGCGGACGTTTGCCTCCGAGCCCGAAATAACTTCGATGTAGCGGCATTTTGAGGGGACAATAATAATGAGACGCGAGAACGCACGGCAGGCGACCGGCCGCTCGTCGTCGGTCCATTCAGCCGATGCGGGGCCTCGAAACGGTCGGCCCTCTCACCGACTTGTGCGCAGTCGCGCGCAGTGTAGTCTGCGAATCGTTTCGTCGGGCGCTCGCGTCGCAAGCGGCGAAATTCGTTCGGCGGTAACGAGGCTCGTTTTGAAATCAGCACTCCAGGTCAAGCTCAAAGCTCAATTGTCGACAGCCCTCATTGCAGGCACCATCGCACAACTCAGCGCGCTGCTGCTTTCACTTACTGTCGACCTGAGCGCGGGCGCCGTATCACCTACCGCTCTCGTTTGGTATGGCGCGGCGACCGTATTACTTGCCTACCGATGGGTCATTTTTGACGCACGCAGGGCATTCGGCGCAGCGGTCAGAAAGGGCCATGTGGTTTTGGAAGGCCGTCCGCCTCACATAACCTGGATTTGTCCAATCTTTCCCGGGCGCTGGCTCACACTCCTGCATATTCATTTGCATCCCGGACTGGGCGAGGACAAGGGGATGTGACGCTGAACCCGCTGCTTGCAGGGGCGTACCGGTGAGTACGCCGGGGTCCAGAAATTCAGGTGACAGGCCAGTTCTGCTGTGATTCGCCGGCGCGACGATACGCTCGAGCCACGCCCGCGTTGAGGCCTTCGCTTGCCAGCATCACGTGCGGCGCCTCAGCCCGCGACAGCCCCGCGTCGTGTCGCGCCTCAGACCGCTGAACCTCCAGGATGTGCCCGTCCGCTGCGCGCACTGCCAGGCACGTCCCATGCGCGCGTGTGAAGGAGTCAAGTGGGGAGTCCGTGAGCAGAATATTGCTGGTAGGCAAAGAGCCTCATCTGATTGAGGTTCTGCGACTGTGTCTGAAGTCTGAGGGTCATCACATCATGACGGCGCTCGATGGCCTGGAGGCGTTCGAAATGGTGTCTGGGAGACTTCTGGACGTCGTTATCACGGATGGGAAGATGCTGGATGGACCCGGTGTATACAAATTGCTCCGACACGCCCGCCCGCCCGGGGAAAGGCCTTCCGGTCATCCTTCTATCCGACGGCCCGCCGCCGACAGACCCGCACGCGTCCGTTTTCGGCGCCTATCTTCCAAAGCCAGTGGCCGTTGAGCAATTGCTAACTCTGGTTTCGCAACTGGTTTCAGAGAGACAGAATGTGGCTGAAATATAGAGGCACCAGCGGGCGCACGTTGCTCAGTTGGATGGGTAGCCATTTTCGCCTCCTGATGGTTTGTGTACCATCAGGTGAGCAACGGCTGTTCCCAAGCGGCATCAGCCTGCACCGAAATATGCGATGGTATAGAAGCGCCGGGAGCGTAAATCAGTGCCGTTCATTCGTGCGGAGAAGAACCATCATGATTGGCATTCACAGCCAGAACTAACAGAGACAGCATTCGTTTCGTCCAATCATATTCGTTGCTAGTTATCGGTCTGACCGCATGTTTCTCAGTGGGAAGAGGCAACCTCTAGCTCCAACCGCCGGTGCACTGCGGTCATCAGGGTTCGACCGATACCGGTGCAATGGGGCGGCGGCCTGAAATTTAGGGTCCTGCCCAGGCTAACTGACGTCGCTACAATGTCTTTTAACTCTTTCACTCGAAGTGAACTTCCTTGAACATGTTAACCATTGGTCTTTGCGGGAGTCTGTTATTCGGAGGTGCACCAGCGACCGGCGGTTGCGGCGTGGGTGGGCATGTAGCTTCGCCGTCGGAGAGAGTTTCCCGTGTTTGCTTTGCGACAGTCTGTAGCGGCAGAACCTGTACCGGCATCGTTCATCACAAAGGCGCATGCACAGCGGACGGCACGACGCCGAAATCTCGGCGTTCACCATTCCCGTCTGCAATGCTTCGAAGACCACATGGCGGTGACATGCGAGGTTTACCTAGGGCATCGCAGAGACAGCCTGGAAGATGAGCCAGGTCAGAGTTCAGGATTCCGACAAGACTCAGGCTGCAATGGATGAAAAATGCGGCATTAAAGGAGTATGAGACGGTCTCGCGAACTATCGGAGGATTCGATGCGCACCCGAATCTCTTCGCCGATGACTGGGCAACGGAGCACGTCAAAATCGAAATTTTCGTACAGACGGAAAGCGTCGATGTGCTAATCAGGACAATCATGGATATTGCACATGTTTGCACTGCCGGCGACGGGGTCGTTGCAGTCATGCCGGTGGAGAAATTCTTCAGCGTTCGTAGTCAGTCCGAGGCGGTACTCTGATTCGACGTGTGTGCGGCAGGTCGGACGAGCAGTGCCTATGTGCCTGCTCGTCCCGGTCTCGGTGACCTGTCTGTCACGTCCTCGCCAACCCCAGGCGCCGCAATAGTTCAGTACCCTCCGATGTCAACCGGAATTCGGCGTTCCTGGGCGTTGTTGATACGATTTCGACCAATTGTTCTTGTTGAAGGGGCACAGCATCTGGGTCTGCGAGCGACGCCTGTCCTGGCGCGCTGAACAGCACAAACAACATCGCAATCTCACGAGGACTAAGGAGCTTCTTCTTTACTATGCAAAGCGAGCGCAAGAGTCAGTCCGCCTACTCCAGCGCCCACAATCAAGATTTCCGCCGTGTTGTCCATGTGAGAATCCTGTGTGATTGAGAGTCGGTCAAGCGTCTCGACCACGTCAACATCATGGTCGACAACCAATGCATAGACTTGCGCGAACTTCGCGGCTACGGATTCGGAGCGGGCAAGAATGGCACCCGCCTATAATGACTGTCACAAGGGGAAGCGCCGTCGCGGCGAACTGCCGGAACGTAAGCGGAGGTCGGTTGCTGTCGGATGCGATGCGACGGTTGCAGAAGTTGTAGTGGGCTGGAGCAGCAGTTTGCTCCGCAGTTACATGCTTTGAGGCTCAACAATGAGGCGGCGTCGTGACTACAGACTCCAATAAAAGTAGCATTGCTGCGCTGACGCTGGCTGCCATTGGAATTGTGTACGGCGACATTGGAACCAGTCCGCTTTACACAATGAAGGAGGTATTCGCGAAACATCACGGTCTTTCGCTTGTCCCTGTCAATGTGCTGGGGGTGGTCTCGCTGATTTTGTGGGGCCTCATAATCGTGATTTCGCTCAAGTACGTAACTCTTGTTTTGCGGGCGGACAACCGAGGGGAAGGCGGCATTATGGCGATGACCGCGTTAGCGCTATCGTCGGTCACTCAGAAATCCCGTTGGTACTATCCGGTGATGCTGCTTGGCATGGTCGGCGCAGGGCTATTTTTCGGCGACGGTGTGATTACGCCAGCCATTTCAGTCTTGTCGGCCATTGAAGGCTTGGAAGTGGCCGCGCCTGCTCTTAAGCCGTATGTTATCTCTGTGACATTGGCCGTTCTGGTTGCATTGTACTTGTTGCAGCGCAGGGGCACAGCCGGTATCGGAAAATGGTTCGGCCCGATTGTGCTGGTCTGGTTCATTACGCTTGCTGCGATGGGCGTTGCTAATATCGCTAAGAACCCGGTCATTCTGATTGCCTTCAATCCGCTCCACGCCCTCGGCTTTCTCATCCACAACGGGTGGTTGGCCTTCGTCGCCCTCGGTGCGGTTGTCCTGGCGCTCACCGGTGCGGAAGCGCTGTATGCTGATATGGGCCATTTTGGCAAGAAGACAGTTCGCTTGGCCTGGTTCTCTATCGTCGCTCCCGCGCTGGCACTCAATTACCTCGGGCAAGGCGCCTTGTTGTTATCGAATTCGGCAGCGGTTTCGAATCCTTTCTTTCTGCAACTGGGCCCTTGGAGCGTCTATCCGCTCGTAGTGCTCTCGACGATGGCGACGGTTATCGCATCGCAGGCGACAATCTCTGGTGCATTTTCAGTGACTCAGCAAGCTATTGCGCTGGGCTTCCTGCCCCGTATGCGTATCCTCCAGACCTCTGAAAGTCAAAAGGGGCAAATCTACATCCCACTCGTCAATTGGCTCCAGCTCACGGCTGTCATATTGGCCGTCGTGGGATTCGGCTCGTCTTCCAATTTGGCTTCGGCCTATGGCATTGCTGCGACCGCTACGATGTTGACGACGACGCTGCTGACGTTCTTCGTTGTTCGTTTCGGCTGGAAATTTCCGCTGTTGCTGTCGGTCGCAGCGACCGGATTCTTTTTGACGATTGACGTCGCTTTGTTCTCTTCCACGAGTTTGAAAATCATTAGCGGCGGCTGGTTTACGCTAACAATCAGTGCGCTGATGGTCATGCTCATGCTGACGTGGCGAAGGGGGCGCGAACTGGTATTCCAAAGCCTCCAACGCCAACTCATCCCTCTCGAAGACTTCCTCCAGTCGCTCTTCATCAATCCACCGCTACGCGTGCCTGGTACGGCCGTCTTCTTCCGTGCAGAAGGTGACGGCGTACCCCATGCACTGTTGCATAACCTACTGCATAACCAGGTGCTGCATGAACGAACGATATTTTTGACTGTGTACGCCACCGACATCCCCAGAGTTCCGGATAGGGAACGCATCAAGGTGGTCCCGCTTGGACACAACTGCTATCAAGTCAACGTCTACTATGGGTTCTCGGATGAGCGCGACATACCGCGCGCTTTGCAAAAAGGTCGGCATGCTGGACTCTCGATTAACCCGATGCAAACCTCCTTCTTTATCGCCCGCCAGACAGTCCTCGCCACGCCGAAAGCCGGCATGGCGCTATGGCGGGAAGCCTTGTATTCCACGATGTCTCGCAACGCTCGCGACGCGGCTGATTACTTCAAGATTCCGCCCAATCGGGTCATCGAACTGGGAGCGCAGGTAGAGATTTGAAGGGTAATGCCGACTCGAGCGAAGAGTTTCGGCTCCGTCCTTGGCTACATCACGTTGGAAAAAGTGGCGATAGTTGCCTGTACAGCGCTCGGAACGAGGCCAATCGCTCCATTGAGCGCCGGCCTTCTTAGGAACGAACGCCTGCGATATAGGTGGCCGGCGCGCAACATCCGAAATTCTCCACCGGCCGCTAACCAGCCGAGACGCGCGGCTCCGAGGGCAGCGACGACGGTTGGCACGTCGGGGCCTATGATGAAATGACCGAGGTGCGGGAATCGCGCCTCCTAACCGAGAGGAGTGGAAATCATGGCCACGCAGGACACTGAATGCAGCGTTTACAGCGTCACTGAGATTATCGGCACCAGCCCGAACTCCTGGGAAGATGCCGCGAAGAATGCTGTGGAACTCGCTGCGAATTCGCTACGAGATTTGCGCGTTGCCGAAGTCGGCAAGCTCGACATGAGGGTTGATGGCGGCAAGGTCGTCGAGTATCGCGCGCGCGTATCTTTGTCATTCAAGTACGAAGCCTGAGTGGCGGCTCGCAGCGGCGGCGCGCACTGCTCTGTGTGAAGAAAAACGCGCAGGAAGGCGCCCAGATAAAGGCCGTCAGGCCGTCGCCCTTGGCATTCGCGCCGGAGCCGGCCCAGCGGCACGGCCTGGGTCGCCCAGAGTGCTGAGTCTTGCCCAGTCATGCCGACACGACACCTGCCGTTCGGATGCCAGCTGTGTCGCGTGCATCGTTGTACCTGCCAGCGGTCTGTATGGCACGCCGCCGGTCGTGCCGGTTATGATTCTCAGGATAGCTTACATTGCACAGACTCCCTGGAACAGCCCTTGCTCGCAACCAGACTCCTGCCCAGTAGCCTTGTTCGGGGCGGCCATAGAAGGATGGCTTCCGGATTACCGCTACCTTACCCAGATGGAGGTTGTAATGAGCAGTCTTTCTGGTCAACCAATGGTTGCTTTGCAAAGAGCCAGTTTGGAAACGCTGTCCGATGTATGGACCAAGGCATTTGGCTGCATCGAAAAGCTGACCGAACTGAACGTGCGGGCGGTCAAATCGACGCTTGCCGAAAATCAGGCAATCGCAGACCTGGCATTGTCAACGAAAGACCCGCAGGAACTATTCGCCCTGCAGGCAAGGCGGGCGCAAGCCGCCATGCAGGAAGCACAGTCGTACTGGCGGCACGTGAGCACCATCGTGTACGGCACCCAGGCCGAACTTGCCGCGAGCGCCGAGGCCCAACTGAAGCAGCAACAGCAGAAGACGCAGGCGTTGGTAGACACGGTCGCGAGCAATGCGTCGGCGGGAAGCGAAGCCGCTGTGAGTGCGATGCAATCGGCTGTCACTGCCGGCAGTGAGGCGACGGACGGGACAATTGAAGCCGGTAAAAAGGCCGCCGAACAAGCACCGGAAATTGCCGAAGACTACATTGAGGCAGCAACTTCCGCCACAAACAAAGCGACCCAGCAGGCCGTTGAACAGGTCAAAACTGCGCGGAAAAGATAAGTGTTAGTCGACATGCCCTGTCGACACTGGTAACTGCCTGCCGCGCATCCCTTCGGCTTCGGGGTTCTCATCGTAAGGGCCCCCGCCTGAGCGGCGTGCGCGGAGCGTGGGTGGGCATCCGGACGGTTTAAGCACGTCATCGAGAACCGGCGCAACACGGCGCGACCATCGTAGCATTTCGCTGCTGACCTCGTACTGTCGCATCGGTCGTGGTCCCTGTCGCTTAACTGACCTGAGGAGCGAGTTAGGCGCAGCGATGGTGGTGATATCCGCGCGCGCACCAATCGCCTATTCGAGTCACGATGTCCGTCCCAACACCCGTCACCATTCCAGCCGATGACTTGTTCAGAGCCCGCGATGACTCGCGCTGGCGCGTACGGGCGGGCTGCTCATAGACGGCAGAGTAGCGGTGGCGCATACACAGGCGGCCGCTACATACACGGCTGCCGGAAACCCGATAGTTTGTCCCACGTCGACGTGAGCCACTGCTGCCCCTGAAGCACGAATGCCATTCAACCACATGAAAAAAGCACATCGACAGGACACTCACACCACGGCAGACACGTGCTCGCCGTAAGACCGCGTCTCAATCGGAGCAGATATTGGGGCGCTACTAGGTTGCGCGCCAACCGGGATTCCGCGCGCATTGCTGGGAAACGAGCTTATTTCCATCCATCACCCGCGCGACGTAGGCTCGGTCTTCGGCGTCAAGTATGTGCGCCCATTGGGCGGCGAGATTCTCATCGAGTGTCTCAAACACGCTGACCTGCATGTCGGTTTCGCCAGTGAACGCCCGTAACGTGTAGGTTGCATCAACGGGGAGCTCGAGCAAGCCTTCGTCCTCAAAACAGACCTCCACAATATAACGTTTAGTCATGCTCGCGACCCCCGGTTGGAATGAGCCCGGGAAGCTGCCTCGCCTCGGGCAACCGCGAGGCTGCGAACGCTTCCGCAAGCATGAGTGCAAATCCATCCACTGTCGCAGGGCGCCGGGCAACGTGTCCTCTCAGGAAATCAGCCCACGCGAATTTGGCATTGAATTCACCCGGATTTTCAAAAACGCCTGCTGTTCTTACAAATGCAGCGAGGCTCTGAAAGAGGTCGTCAGGTATTGCTTCAACAGACTCAGGCAGGTCAGAGAGCGGAAATTTCCGCCCGTTTTCATCAAAGGGGTGCAGCCAACCCCGCTCCGACATGGTCTTCGCGAATTGCTCTCCCGTGAGGTCGCGGAAATCTTCCCTGATGCAAACCGGCGCTTCCGGCAGGCCCATGTCAAACCATGCGCGCGCCCAATGATGATGGTCAATTATGTGGAGCGCCCCTGACGGCCCATGAACAACTGCGACGGCCTGTTCTTCTGCGAACGCACGTCTTGCTTCAGGTCCAAGCTCAAGATAGGTCGCCTCCTTCGCCAGTACCTGAACGTAGCCGATTGCCCCCTGCGTGGGTCGCAACAGGCACCACGGCACCCAGCGCGGCGAGCTGCCGCCGTCAGCCGCTATGCCGCTTCCCGAATTCGATTGTTCATCCATATGCGGCTCCGGAAGTGACGACGCGTTGACCGGACACGCCACAAGCGCCGCAAATCTTTTCGAGCAAGCGCCGCGCCTACCGGTCAGCAAGCCATCCCGCGGAAGGTACGGTTCTTGGCGCCTCTGATGTATCTGCAAGGCGAGGAAACAACCATGGATACAGACGAAGGCAACCATACGCGCGGCATCGAAGCGCTCGCGGAGGCGAACTTCACCACCTATCCCAACCCATTAGTCAGCGAAGCCATCGAAGAGGCGGCTGCTCTTCGGAGCAATACCAATGCCGAGAAGCTTCACAAGCTTCGCGTAGCACTGCGTCGGCTGCGAACACTGCTTTGGGTCTATCGGCCGATTGTGGACGCACGAGCCATGCGGTAGCCTGTTAATTGCATGCTCTACATCAGCCCGGCCAGTTATGCCGCGTGCTGCCGGATTGCCCAGCAAGTTCATGCATTTTGTGCTTTCCAATTTTCGACGAGCACCAGCGCCTTCGGTAAGTTTGACCAATCGAAGCAACGGAGTTATGTTGATGTCCGCAGAATATGGGTCAACCTCGACGAACACGCGCTGCTGCTCGCGGTACGTGTGCGAACGCGGTGTCGCGAGTGCCAATCCTCAATGGGGGTGTCGCGAGCGTCGGTACGTTCATCCAGCTTTCGAGCGGCGTTGGCCCTGACGGATTGGCGCTCGATTCCTCGAGCGGTCTGCTGATTGCCCATGCTGGTACGGGAGCCGTCTGGGTCTTCAACGCACGAGTCGAGCCGACCTACCGTGTGAATACGCCGGCCGGCAATCTCTCCACGAACCTCGCTTTCGGCGGACCTGAGAACCGAGACATTTTTTATCGCTGAATCTCGCAGCGCTCAAATTTATCGGGCACGCGTCGAGGTTCCGGGGAAAGTGATGGTCTTGCACCGGCCACAGGCTAACGGCACGTCGTAGCGAGTGGAGCGACTTGCTCTGCCAGGTTACCGCTGTCGCCGCCCATCTATTTCTCTTGCTAGCCAAAGAGTTGCAACCTTGTCCGGCACCGCACATGTCGCGTATCCAGTCTAAGATAGCCATATCCATTTCCACGACAACGACTAGCCGACCTGCTCGCAGTCGCCCCTTTCTCACCGCACGACTACGCTCGCGGACCATGAGGCGGTGCAGGCGATAATGGAGCAAGTCGGTTCGTGGTTGTCCGGCCGTCGACTTACGGTTTCGACAATCGAGTGCTCGTCAACGCGTTGCGGGTCGCCCGCCACACGCACCGACACGCTTTTCGGTATGTTTCGCGTATTTTCCAATTCGTACCGAAGGCGTTGTGGATTACATGCTAGCGAGGGACAGGGCTTCGCGAGGCGCCAGGTTACATCGCTTGAGAACGCCCATGTCCGCGCAGCATCCTCACATTAGCCTACCGCCGGCTGACTCATCGCACGCCAGCTCCCAACTGCCTCTCGGCCCGTTCTGCGTCGCGAGTTCGGCAGTCGATAAGACCCGCGCGGTCTGGTAACCGCCAATAAACGGTATATACTGTTTATATTGTTTATCAATCTGGAGATTGCCATGAGTGAACCCATTGTGAGGAAGCCGACGAAGAACGCCTTTCATTTTCCCAAGAATGCCAACGGCCACGCTAAAGCCGATGCGAAGCAGGTGAGTGAGGAAAACACTCCCGCAGCCCCAGATGTCCAACCGGCACCGACGAAGACCGCCAAACAGAAGCGCGCAAAACCCGTTGAGACTGAAGCAGTCAGTCCTGCGGTGGACGTGAAGGCAAAACGCGTTAAGAAAGAGAAGGTGGTGCGCGACAGCTTCACAATGCCGAAATCCGACTACGAGAAAATCGCGGCACTGAAACAGAAGTGTCTGGACGCAGGCGTCTCGGTGAAAAAGAGTGAGCTTCTTCGCGCCGGCCTGCTTTTGCTCGACTCGGCGCCCACCGCAGAGGGTCTGCTGGCCGCTGTTTCTGCGGTCGAAACCGTCAAGACTGGCCGACCAGCAAAGTCGTAGTGATACCACGCCGCAGGCAGGCTATGAATGGGGGCCCGAGGGCCGTGATAGCAGCTATGCGCATGTCGTCTTTCTTCGGCCATCGGTGCTTCGACGCCAGCGTGCCGTGATGCAGTGGTTGCTAAATCGAACGGGGCTTGTGTAGCCGGCCGGTTCGGCTGACGGGGGTTCAAATGCCCGATAAGCACCTTTCCAGCGGATTCGACGCGGACCTCAATCTGGTGTTGTCGAACGTCTTCGAGATGGGCGGCATCGTTGAGTCACAAGTCGTCAATGCAATGCAGGCGCTCCATCACTTCGATTTGGACCTCGTCGGCCGAATCCTTGTCGACGAGCGTCGACTCAACGCGATGGAAGCGGAAGTCGACGAAGAGTGCATAAACATTATTGCGCGGCGCCAGCCCGCTGCACGCGACCTGCGTTTGCTGATGTCAATCTCGAAGACCGTCACGAACCTCGAGCGTGCCGGGGATGAAGCGCGGAAAGTAGCGAAGCGAACGCGTCGTATTGCAGATGACGGTAGGGCAAGGACCATCGACGCCACGGAAATTACCTTATCTGGCGAGATGGCGATAAGTCTCCTCCGGCGTGCGCTTGATGCATTCGCCCGCCTGGATACGGTTGCCGCAGTTCAAGTCGTCCGCGATGATGAAACTATCGATGAACAATTTCGTGCGTTTGTACGAAAATTGGTGTCGTGCATGAAGAAGGACCCTCGAACCATCTCTATCGGGCTGCACTATCTCTGCATTGCCAAGGCCATTGAACGTATCGGCGACCACGCGACGAACATAGCGGAGCTAATCGTCTATATCGTCAAAGGCAAGGATGTCCGCCACATCCCCCGAGAACAACTCGAGCGCGTAGCCCTGAGTGAGTGAAAGGCCGCGCAAGCAGGGCGAAGCCCAACGCGCGTCTCTGGCGAAGACGGGCTGACGATTGCCTCAGTGGCAGTCGTTAACCGTGCACTCGCATCCGTCGCGTGGATTGCTTGCGATGCCAACGTGCGACGTCAATCCAATAGTGGGGCGGGTTCAGGAGTGAAGCCCACCAGCGGGTTTAATGTTTAGAGCTTAGAGCTTAGAGCTTAGAGCTTAGAGCTTAGAGCTTCGAGGTTGACTTGCTGAGGCGACGGTCGCGCGGAGGACCTTGAATGGCGAATGGAAGGCATGAGTCGCGCGAGGTGAGCTGTTCCGACTCTCTGGCAATAGGGTCGCACGTTCCGACTGCCGACCGAAAGGTTTGTGCCTTTGGGCAGATACTGGCGCAGCAGCCCGTTGGTGTTTGACGCCATGGTGTTGACCGGCTCGTCAGAGTTGCCGTGAGCCATTCAATTCTCCAGGAGCTCAATCCAGGGAAACGCCGCGTCATAGAGTCTGACTAGACCGCATCGCTCACTAAGACTCAGATGACCCGCTCGCCGTGAGCGTAAACTGGCACGAGTCACATTGATACATATTGACATTTGCATACAAACCGTCCTCGAACGTCACTGCGCGGTGATTGCCTTGCCCGACGAGTTCGTTATTCTGGTGCGTAACTGCATGCGAACTTCGTCCGCGACGGCCGCCGGAAGTGGAATGTAGTCTAGGTCTTCCGCCGCCTGCTGACCGTTGGTGAATGCCCAGTTAAAAAATTTTAACGTTTCCTCACCACGCTCCCGCGTCTCCTGCGTACTGCGCAGTAACACGAACGTAGCACCGACGATGGGCCATGCATTCTTGCCTGGCTCATTGGTTAAAATCGGGAAAAGTGATTTAGACCAATCGGCACTAGCCGCTGCCGCTTTGAATGTTTCCGGACCAGGTCGGACAGCAGCGCCGGCCGCATTTTGCATGGCCACATAGGTCATGTGGTTCTGTTTCATGAAATCCCATGCAACATAACCGATGGCTCCCGGCAGAATCTTCACGAAGGTCGCAACACCTTCGTTGCCCTTGCCTCCTATTCCGCGAGGCCAAGGCACCGAAGTCCCCTCGCCGACCTTGTCCTTCCATTCGGGATTGACCTGCGAGAGAAAGTGCGTCCAGATAAGTGTCGTGCCGGAACCGTCAAGACGCCGGACTACGGCAATCGGGGTGTCCGGCATTTTCATCATAGGATTGATTGCTGCAATGGCCGCGTCATTCCAGTAGATAATCTTGCCGAGGAAAATGTCCCCGAGCACCTGACCGGTGAGTTTCACTTCGCCAGACTTGATGCCCGGAAGGTTGACTACCGGAACGACGCCGCCGACAACCGTTGGGAACTGGAACAAGCCGTTTTTCGCGAGCTCGGCCTCGTTGAGCGGTGCGTCCGAACCGGCGAAGTCGACCTGACTCGCGACGATTTGCTTGAGGCCATCCGTCGAGCCGACACCGCGATAGTTCACCTTACCGCCGCCTGCTCCCTGATAGGCGCTTGCCCATTTGGTGTAAAGAGGCGCAGCAAATGTGCTACCGGCGCCGGTGATTTCAGCGCCACTGCCTGAAATGGCGAACAGGGTACCAGCCAGACCGACCGTAAGCATCAGAGCATGTTTCACGAAAACCTCCTTGTGACTGTTTTTGAAGGTCAATGAGTGAAACTCATCATTTAAACGGCGTGAAAATATTATCGTTTGTCTGATAATTTAAGAAGTGACTTAGACCGCGAGGATTTCGTCGAATCACCGTAGTGTAGTGCTCAACTGGCTCGGGAGGCACATGCTTTCAGAGGCTTCGACGCTCGCCAAGCTGACCAATTTCATTACAGGATGAAGGAAGGGTGGCGCGAACTGAATCGTTCTATCACCGGCGTTCGAAGAGAGACAAGAAGATATAAGTCTTTGGCCGACTGCGCGGAATTTGCGGTCTCCTGTCGACCGCATTAAATGCTGTGGCCTTGGACGGTCAGTACTCGGCTGAGTGGGGAAGATTTTGTGCGATGCGCATAAAGGCCGGCCTCGAGTGTGCGGGTTCGGTCGTTTCAGCGAGATTGGCGCGGTGGACAACAAAAGGCAATTCGGTGCCGAGATTGACCCGACGCGGCAGTCGTCCATTAGTAACCCAAAAAAATAGTCGGGTCATTTTTTCTGCATGGCATGCAGGTTGTTTACGTCGCGTCGTTATGCGCCGACGAAAGGTAGGGCACAACATGTCATGACACTCTCGCCGGACGCGAGGTCACAAGTGATTCGGCTCGTCGCGACGCGTTGATGCCTCGGTTCGGTCGCGTGCCGGGCCCCTACCATTGACCGGCATCACGGTCGAAATGGCATGCTTGAAAACAAGTTGCACACCTGGGCCAGACTCTAACAGCACTACAAACTGGTCAAAGGCGGCCAGTTGGCCGCTCAGTCTGATGCCGTTCATGAGGAACACGCTTACATTGGTCTTGTCCTTCACGAGCGTCTGCAAAAAATCGTCTTGCACCCCTGGACGTGGGGTCATGTTCGAGGTCAAAGCATTTAGTCCTTTAATTGTACCGATGATACCTTATGCCCAACGCGGCAGTACCAAGATACTTTAATTCAGGTTAGACATCCTGAATAATAACGTGTCACGAGGTTGACCCCGGCTGTGACCAATCATGTCGAACGAGTGTGCAGGTCATCGAGCGTCTGATTGATGCCCGGTGATTTGCTGCAACGCACCTACCGCATCGCGACCATCATGCTAGGATTTCGCGTACAACGCAGGCGTCAGGAGGGTGGCATGGACGGCTTCGTCAGGCATCAGATAGAAGATGCGTCCGTCGACATCGACGTGATACCGGCTACGCCACGTGGCTACTGCGCGCGCTTTCGCATTTTCCGTGACGCGTCTGATAACCCCGAGTGGCATAGGGTGCATGTGTCGGGCAGTGTGTTCGATACGGCCGAACAAGCGGAGGAAGCGGCCAGGTCGATGGCGCTCGAACGGGTGCTGGCGGGGGCGGCTAAGCCGCACCCGTGAAAATCGCCGACCAACGGTCGACAATTGAGTCTCCTGCGGTCCATGACACGCTCTCGGCGGGCGACGCCGACGCCATACGCACGGCGCGCACGTGCTACGAAATCGGAGGTGGTGACCCGTTTGTCAGCGGGGCGGGAACGCTCATTTCCCCCGGTGTCCGCAGGAGGCACGCCTGCTGTTTTGTCAATCACTACGGACGACGCGTATCCGTCCGCGCCCGAAGCGTCCCCGGGACCGGGGTCGTCAATCCCGTGGCGCGACCGGCATGAGCGCCGGCCTGATGATGGCCTTGCTTGTCGCGGTTGGATTCGGCACTCTCTTCCAACGCCGAAGGAGGAGCGGTGGAAGTACCGGAGAACCTCAGTTGACGCCGGCTAACATTGCTCCTACGGTGCCTGCCGCCAGTTGTGCGCAGTGAACTGATTTCTGACCTACTCATAGCGTAGAAGTGCTTTACGTTCTCCGTCGAACGCCCAAACTGGTCTCCGACCGTGCCTTCATCGTGTCGAACACACGGGCTCCGGTGGAACGCGCTTGCGCGGCACCGTAACGGACGGCGCGACATCAGCGTGCTGAGCGTCGGAGGCGCGGCGAATAAATGGGGCTGGATAGTCTTTATAGACCTCGTCGCGCCATGGGCTGCCGGTGCTCGACGCCGAAACATGGCCGCGCACAAGAAGATTTGCTGCTGCTAGTCGTTTCTCTTACTACTTATGCCGACCACATAACACCTAAACTCGAATTGAGTCTGCCTGCTTGTCGCCTAGGTTTAGTCATGAAAGTGTCAAAAATCTGCGCGACCTAAGCGGGGAGTGTCGTAGTCGACGTAGAACTTATCGCTAAAATTGGAGGTTTTCGAAACCATGAAGACCGTTGTTGTTGCTGGTGCTGTCGGAGTAATTGGTCGCGGAGTTCTCGCTCATTACGAGGATAAAAATGTGAATCTGGTCGCTGTCTCGCGTCGAACGCCCGATTTTACTTCGCGTGCGAAACACTTTCCGGTGGACCTTCTTGACCGTGATTCCTGTGAGGCACTTCTTTCGCAGGTACCGGATGCGACGCATCTCGTATTGGCGGCTTATCAATGGCGCTGCGACGCGCAGCCAGTATGCCGGGACCAAGTCGGCATTGATTGGCCTGGCAAGGTCATGGACAGCGGAGCTCGCCGAGGAGCATCACGGTAAATGTCGTGGCTTCGGGGTCCCGGGTATATCCTTCGATAGCCAACGGCAGCGAGATTGTCTCGCAGACTAATACGGCGCCGCGAGAGATAACATGTACATTGGGCCGGAGGCGGTACAGTAATTGCCTGTTTCTTCAGGAGAATACGTCTTGTACTATGCGCAAGTCGCGCGAGGGCCATTACGGGGAAAAAGCCATGAATGAAGAAAACGGGCTCGCCAGTGAGAAAGCGCAGAATCATCAGTATTCGCCCGATAGCGATGCCACGTTCCGGTTGCTCGTCGAGTCGGTCGGCGGGTATGCAATCTTCAGGCTCAGCGAAACCGGGATAGTCACGACATGGAACCGCGGCGCTCAACGTCTGAAGGGATATGCTGCGGGCGAAATAATCGGTCGTCACTTCTCCCTGTTCTACACTCCAGACCAGGTCGATGCAGGGCACCCGGAAGAGGTTCTTCAAAACGCGCTCGCCGCTGGCGAGTACGCGGAAGAAGGCTGGCGCGTCCGGAAAGACGGCTCCCTGTTTTGGGCGAGCATCGTAATTTCAGCTATTCGGGACAAGGACGGCAACCTTGCTGGTTTTGCGAAGGTGGTGCGCGATATGACGGAGCGCCGCAGACTTGAGGAACTCGAAGAGACGACGCGTCGAATGAACGAGTTTCTTGTCATGCTTGGACACGAGCTTCGAAATCCGCTCGCGCCAATCCGAAACTCGGTCGGCATCCTGCATCTCCACGAAGCGCCAACCCCCGAAGTCGTGCGAAAGGCGTGCTCCTTGATTGACCGGCAGCTCACGCAGATGACCCGACTTGTCGATGACCTGCTGGACGCGGGCCGCATAACGACAGGGAAGGTTCGTGTATCTACATCGCCCCTCGTTGTGCAGGAGGTCATTGAGAGTGCAGTCGAGGGCGTACAGCCGAGAGCTGACGGCAAGTCTCAGACGCTCCATGTCGAAGTGCCGACCGAACCGCTAATGGTCCACGGCGACATGACGCGGCTTGTCCAAGTGCTTCACAATCTGCTCGACAACGCGTCGAAATTCACGCCCGCAGGCGGCCTCATCAGCATGGAGCTTTCACAGGTTCAGCGAATGATAGTCGTGCGCATAAAAGACACGGGCCGAGGTATTGAGCCGCAAGCGCTTGACAGGGTGTTCGACCTGTTCGCGCAGGAAAAAGACCCCGCCGCAGCCCGAGACGAAGGCGGGCTTGGCATTGGACTGACCCTTGCCCGTTCTCTTGTCGAACTTCACGGCGGCCGCGTCGAGGTCGATAGTGCCGGTAGAGGACATGGCGCGACTTTTACCGTTTGGCTCCCCGCACTCGAGCACGCCACGGAGCCAACAGTGACAAACAGCCCGTCCGTTGCAGTCGACAGTCGCTCCCTCAAAGTGTTGGTCGTTGACGATAACGAAGACTCTGCCGACAGCATGGCGATGCTTACCGAGGTCGAGGGCCACCTTGTCCGCAAGGCTTATGGGGCTGCCGAAGGTATAACACTCGCTGCCGAATTCGCGCCGGACTTGATACTTCTTGACCTGTCGATGCCGCTCATGAGTGGATATGAGGCGATGCCGCGACTCCGGGACGCGGCGCGCAACGAGGCGCTCGTCGTGGCCGCCATGACGGGGTTCGGACTTGAAGAAGACCGACAGCGTACAACGGCGGCCGGGTTCGACGCGCACCTGACGAAACCCGTCGCACTGGCAGAACTGGAACGTGTCATCCGGATGGCCGATGCAAAACGCAAAGAACATGTGGGTTGAAGCACGGCGGTGTCCTCACATTGTCGCCCGAGACGGAAATGCATGAGCGCGACCTGGGTCGCAAAGGCGCGGCGCAGCGCGAGGTCGGCGTCGCCCTGATGCGCTTCTCGCCAGAAGTCGCACTGCTCGATGAAGCAACGGTCGTCGTCGAGGTCGGCGCGGGTTTGTGCCTCTTTGGCGGCCTGCTTGCACTGTGTCGTGCGGCGAAGGCGGTCCTCCGCAAGCTTGGCTTCAGTGCACGCATCAGCGCAGCGCCGACACGTCAGAGCGCCTGCGTGCTCGCAAGGCATGAGAATCGGCGAGTGTTGACACTTACGTCGCTTGAGCATCGCCTCTCCGCGCTGCCGATGGTTGCGGTTCCCGAGGTCCGTCCGTTTTTCGACTGGTTCAATGTCCTTGGCTGCGGGACTATCGCCGGCATAGGCGTCGTATGCTTTGCATCGAGCCTCGTGTTGCCGACAGTGTCGTTGCGCTTCATTGCTTTGTGTCTGGGTGGAGCTTGTATTCCTCTGCTGTACCCTTGCTTCTGGTCGCTCCCACCACGCTTCTTTTCTGGCGCTCGAGCCGCCGGAAGCGTCGCTGCCATCAATTGCATTGGAAACCTTGGAGGGTTCTTCGGACAGAACCTCATGCCGCACGTTGGCAAGGTAACCAACAGTCATTTGCACCGATGCTCGTTCCGACTGCATGCTGTTAGCTCGCAATCGGCACCGTCATTGCATGGTCTGTCGGAGCGCATCGCAAGGCAGCGCTCGCATCAGCAACCGTATAGTTAGGATACGGGATTGACCTGCCCTCGCCAATGGGCAATCCATGACAGCAATGTCGACGTTATGTAGACCGCACGAATCTGCGTCTGGTTGCCTAACCGATGCGCCATCGCGCAATGCGATTGCACGGGCGTCGCAGGCGCGTCCAAAAAGTAGCCAAATTTGACTCAGCGATGCAAACGGAAGACGTTCCACTGTTGGCTTCCTTTCGCGAAAGCGTAGGAAGAACGCCCCGCACGCTTTGCCTCATACATCGCGGCGTCGGCAGCGTCAAGCAGACCTTCGACGGAATCCACCGTGTCGGGTAGGTCGCGATGCCGATGCTGACGCCAAGCGAGAAGCGACCTTCCAGCTCTTCGCGCGCAACTTTCCGAACATTAGCGGCTAGACGCGCGGCCAATTCCCCCAGCTGAGCATCGTCCCTGAAGTCGACCGCCAGGAGGACAAATTCGTCCCCTCCGATTCGCGTTAGCACGTCGTCTTGCCTGGTCGCGTCCCGAAGAGCCCGTGCGAGCGCCTTGAGAACGCCGTCGCCAGCGTTGTGGCCGAGGGAATCGTTTACTGCCTTGAGGCCATCGATGTCCATGTAGAGCAGCCCGACGCGATGAGTGGCCGCCTCCGCTTCGGAAGAAAGTGCTTCGATAGCAGTGAGCAGGTGCCGGGCGATTTGGCAGGCCGGTCAGAACGTCCTTAGAGGCGCGCCGGCTGACCATGTCCGTATAGACGCGCACGCGCGCGAATGCCCGTCGCTGAATCAGGAGCGTGTAGACGAGTAGGCAGCACACAAGCACCGCAATTATTGCAAGGGCAGCAGCTGCGACAAGGGTGCGTTGGTTAACATCGCGCACTGCGACCATCCCGACATTTTCCCAGTCGCTGAGAAGGCTGCCAAGGTCTTCCCGCAACTCGTCCATGTACCGCTTGCCTTCATTTGTCCGAACAAGCGCCAGTGCTGCCTCGCGATTCCCGCTGCGGGCGAGGTCTAACGTCTCGGACAGCTCCATGGCTTTCGCGTTTTTTGCGCGTTCGATGCGTTGGACGAGGTTTGCAGAACGAGGGTTGCCGGTGACAAGGTGATGAAGCCGAAGGACCATATCGTCGAGGTCGTGCTGCGCCAGTCGATAGGGCTCCAGGTAACGGTCGTCGCTGGTAAGCAAATATCCGCGCTGGCCCGTCTCGAGATTCTCCAAATCATGAAGGACGCGGTTCCCGGCTTCGAGGACAGCCGGACGTAAGGACTAGGCGAATCGCGTAGAAGCTCGGAATGCTTCGCGGGCGCTCGCCTAGCGAGATGCCGTCAAGGCAGGCATCTGCCAGTCGGTTACTACGAGGTCTGCAAAAGCGCGCATTGCCTACCAGTGCATCGGAGGCGTCTTGCGACGGGAGCACTTCGAAGCCGTAACCTTCCAGAACTGCTGTGAGTGTGTTTCGGGATGGATGTCATTGTCGAAAAAGTAGGAGCAAGCCATGCCATGATGGCTGGGTGGCCGGTTGTCAGAAGGGCCGCAACGACTATGCCCGCAGCCGGCCTCTACGACACTGGTTCCGAAGAATTTGCGCCTTAAAAAATTCCGTCCCATTCATTGGACGTAGCAAGCGCGCCTTCGATTGCTGGAGTGTGGTGATTACAATACCCCCGGATTCCTGGGGAGCTCTCATCAGCGATTGTTTCGCGTGCGGCTCGCGGTTCATACCATCCACCCCTTCAAAAAGTGAAACCCGATTGGCTACATAGGTTTTAGGTATGTTCCCTTACAAATAGTCAATCGGACATAAAGGCGCGAGTTGGATTGAGCCCTGTCTGGCGGGGCTGCCGGACGCAGCGAAGAGCTACAGCACCCGGGGCATGTTCGTATCCAGCAGCGGCCCGAAGCAACAAGTTCAACTCTTACGGAGCACTGTGCGTGCGAACGAAGGACGTCATACGATATCGCGCAGTCTTCCACTGGAATGGATTGAAAGAATGTGTTTCAGCTTCTCAAGAGAGAGTGGTTTGGTAAGGTGGTAGTCGAAGCCGGCCGCAAGCGCTTTGGATTTGTCGGATTCGGACGCGTAGCCGGTGAGGGCCACCAACAGCATCCCCTTCAGCCTTCCGTTGAGCCGGACATGCCGCGCGACTTCAAAGCCGTCCATCACAGGCATGGCAACATCGATAATCGCGACCTCAGGCTGGCGGTCGGACATCAGTTGAACCGCGTCGACGCCGTTATCGGCTGTCGTAACCTCGTGGCCGTCGAGTTCGAGCAGAAGAGCCAGCGTCTGAAGCGCCTCGCGGTTGTCGTCGACCAGTAGGAGGCGCGCCGGCCGGACTTCGTTAGTGCTATGGCGTGCGCCTGCCTGGTCCACATCGGTCGGCCTACGAAGTATGGGCAAACGAAGCGTCACTGTCGTCCCGAGTCCCGGACCATCGCTCTGGAGAACAATGCTTCCTCCGTGCAGCTCGACCATCCGTTTGGCTACCGCGAGGCCGATTCCCAGGCCACCTTCCGTCCGAGCTTCTGCCGGGGCAGATTGAGCGAACAGGTCAAATATCTGCGGCTGCGCGCAGCTATCGACGCCGATGCCATCATCGCTGATGCCGATGACCACCGAGTCCGGCGTCTGGTCGGTCGAACGGCTTTCTTCCACTCTAACTTTAAGTGCAAGATTGCCGCCGACGGGCGTGTACTTCGCTGCGTTGGACAACACGTTGCCGAGCACCTGGCTGAGGCGGACATGGTCTGCCCGGACGTAGACCGGTTCGTCAAGGCCCACGATGGTGAGGTTGTGCTTACGCGAGTCGACGTGGTGTCTGACTGCGGCCATCGCATCAAATGCAATGTCGTTCAGCGATGTATCGGTGAGCTTGATAGCAAGCTTGCCATGCTGAAGCCGCGCCGCGTCGAGAAGGTCGTCAACAAGCGTTCTCAGATGTCGCATCTGTCGATGCGCAATATTGAGAACTTCAACCGCTCGCGGATTATCAGCACATAGTCGCTGAGCCGCGCCGATAGCACTGGCGATAGGCGCCATCGGATTTCGGAGTTCGTGCCCCAACATCGCGATGAACTCGTTGTTCCTGCGGTCGCTTTCCTCGCTCGCATCGCGGGCGTTCACTATGGTAAGAGACGCGGCGGCAAACTGTGCCAGGTTAGACAACAGCCTCACGTCCTCGAGGTCGAATTTGCGTTCGTCCGTGTGCGACATGACCCATATCGCGCCAAGGTCGCGTCCCGCAACGCTGACGGGGACGACGATGCCTTCTGGGACCTTCGCTCCGTCGAACGCCAGGCATGGAAAGTGCGTTTGCGGGTCGACAAAAAGCTGGGGCTTGCCTGCCCGCAACGCGACGGCGCACGGGCACTCATCCCACGCTGTTGTCTTCCCCCGCAGTTCGGCACATAGCCCTGATACGGCAAGCCATCGAAACAAGCGCTCGCTGCCGCGGTTCTCGATGAGGCTGATACCGGCGCTGCCGGCTGAGCACAGCGACATCGCAGCGTCCGCTATGGCTTGCAGCAGGTCCGTGCGTGAGCCCGCCTGAGCCTGCGCGAGAGCGACGAGGGCCTCATTTTCAGCGGGGTAGTCTGGCGCCCGCGAGCGTCTTCGGGCGAGTTCCTCGGCATTGTCGAGTGCGCGGTCACTGTCCATGGTTACTGCCAATCAGGAGACAGGGGATATGGGCCGGTGCTGCTGGGTAGTCGATTCTCTGACGAGACGTAACTCACTGCAAAATATAGCTGACTTCTAAGGAAAAAGCGCCCGATGCCAACGAGATGATTTCGTGGGCCGGTTCCTCCATCAGGGCCAAGTCTGTATGCACACAGGCGGCCACGCGGTGCATCGCTCTATCGCCGAGAAGTATGCACGGCGCCTTTCTGCGCGTAGCTCGCAATCTGGCGGTTGGTAATTCGTCAAGGAGGACGTGCATTTGGGCCGTTGATTGGCCGAAAGCAATGTGACCGAATCGACAACATCGAGCAGACGAGCATAGGCAAGGAAGCAATCGTCATGCGGTCGCCGTAGCGGGCTCTTCAAAAGGCCGAAGGTTCTCACGGGCGGTGAGCCCAGATGCCTGGCATGCAAAGTGACGGGCTATGCAGTCAAAACGTAGGGCACGCCGGGCAGGGACGTCTGCTACTTAGGCGCGGGCTTTGCCGTCGGCGCCTCTGCAAAATCATCGGAGTCCGCGACCGTGTCCTCTTGATTTGGCGGCTCCGGCTCCGCCAGCTGCGAGCGCGCCTGCTCCCAGAATTCGTCAGCGCGCCCTTCTGGACTGCCGGCCTGAAGCCACAGTTCATACGCGCGTCCTCGGATGTCACTGTCAGATACTGCGGAAGTCATGTCACACCTCATTGATTTTGCATTCATTCAGTCGCCGGTTGAATATAACAATGATGCGCGTTTCGACACGCCATAGCTAGCGCACGGAATGAACAATTGCCACGCAATTCGTGAAGTTTGTCTTTCGACGGAGGTACCCAACCCCGGCCCGAAGGAGTTCGGTATTTCGGCCTCGAGTCAGCAAGCCGAGTGGCTATTATGTAGTCAGGCCATGGCAGCGTGAAGAACTGCGACGCGCGTCAACTGAAGCATGGAGTGGTCGCGGTTGACGCTTACATGGTTATCAGACGCCTATGGACCGGACAAATCTATTTTTGGCGCCGATGCGGGTGTGGCATGAGGCATTTACCTCACTAAGCGACCCGACTGCGGCATCGTCGGCGTAATGAAACCTTCGTACGCGGTCTTTCCGCTGCCAAATCCGCTGTTCACGTCGCTGTTAGTGCCCTCATTCAATCCGTTAGTCTTTCGGCTATTGGAACGCTCACCTTGGGGCATCTAGCAGTAGGGTTGCAGGCAGTGTCCGTCGCCTTCCGAGAACTGTACCCCGACTCCTGCGGTGTTTTTATTGAATCTGCGCCGATGCCAGGCCCGGCGGTCCACTAGCGCTGCCACCATATAGAACCGGACGAAATCGTGAAAGTTTGGGGTCTACTCGGTCGTGCATGACCATGGCTTAGACACGTTTGAGGTGACCTGCGTCGAGGGCAGACACTTTTCCTCGACGCGTCGCAGCAAGGGCGCGCAATTCGAACTGAAGTACGAGGCGACACATTCACATAAGCATGGCTACCTTCAGGTACCGAAGCTCGAAGCTAATCCTCTTTGGCGGCATTGGCAATCGCAGGCGATTTGCCAATGTCGCCAATTCTCCGAGTCTCTGCAACCCGAACGGAGTACACGCAGGTCCATGTCGGGCGAGATGTTCACGCCTAATGGCCTAGGTCTCGCTGAAGCGCCCCCTATTGCGCCGGGCCGGCGTGTATTGCTGTACCACCGGCCCGACATGAAGGCGTCCTGGGGCTCTATTTTTTAAGTTCGGTAGCGTCTTGTCCCGCACCGAGGTCAGCCCCCGTCATCGGGTCGGAACTCGTATCCGAAGCCGTCCTCGAAGCCATTGCCGACAATACCTTTACGTCGGCACCAGAAATGTTCACTGTCGCCAACCCGTCCCCGCCGTCAACCGCCGGCTCAGGCGTCTCAACAAATTCCCAATCGGGGCCTTCGTTCCACGGACCCCGCGGCGCTTCGTCACCTCGCGACATGTTGTAGTAGACGTTCGTAAATTCCGGGACGCCTGGAAGCTTACCTTGCGGGAAGTTTGGCTGGATTGAATGAAGCGCTTTCTCAAATGACTTCTGGTGAGCAATCTCACGGGTCATGAGAAAGCCCAGCGCTTCAGCAATGCCCGGGTCGTCAGTGACGTTCATGAGTCGCTCGTACACAATCTTTGCCCGAGCCTCCGCCGCAATGTTTGAGCGCAGGTCTGCAGTCGGGTCACCGATGGTGTCGACATAAGCCGCGCTCCATGGAACGCCGGCTGAGTTGGTAAGCGCTGGGCCGCCGCCATATAGCAACGCTGTCGTGTGTGAGTCATTGCCGCCACCTGTCATCGAACGATAAAGCTCGGCCTCGGCTTCCACGCCCTCAGCAAGTTGTCCCTTCGCGCTCTTGTTCAACATCGCAACGATGGACCCAATAATCTCCAGGTGACTCAGCTCCTCGGTGGCGATGTCAAACAACAAATCCTTCCGCCCCGGGTCGTCTTCTCCGACCGCTTGGGTGAAATATCTGCAGGCCGCACCCAGTTTTCCTTGAGGACCGCCAAATTGTTCCAGCAGCAGGTTGGCCAGTCCGGGATTCGGGGCGCTGACGCGGACAGTGTATTGAAGGCGCTTGTTGTGCATAAACATGTCACTTCTCCATAGAGGGCCGCATACCCGGCGACGAGGTGGCAGGCTTCGCTGCCATACGATGCGACGGATACTCTGGCTGGTCAGACATCCCGGACAGCTGCACCCTAGCGACGCTAGATGCCGCACCCTGATGGGCGCCCGGGTCTCAGAGCTGAGCTCTGGCGGAAGTGCAGCGTCGCGCTGCACTAGGGGGAAGGTCACTACGCCATGTATGTGCGCATGGAACGTTCCCGTCTCGCGCCCACGTTTCCGGTTTAGACGAGCTTCCGCAATATGCTGCGCAACTTGTTGACCGCGAGACGCACTCGCATACAACGAATTTTGCTGCCTTGCGGCAAAACGCCCTAGGGTGGGTGCGCAGCGCGTCATTCCAAGCATCAGCCGTCGTGAACTCATTAGTCGCGCAGCGGCGCGTTGAAAAAAAGCACTGCCAGCAGCAGTTATTTGATTTCGCGACGCCGTCGAGGGTGGCGAGAAACTCACCGTGCTCAAGGTGCAGGTGGTCAAGACCACCCTCGCCGAGAATCAGGCAAATGCGAACAAGGCATTGTTAGCCTGGCCCGAAGAACTGGTTGCGCTCTCGACTAGCTGAGCGATTGGCGAAACTGCACCTCGTCGGTGATGCAGAGCCGCGGCAACAATGGTCAACACATCGTGTCACGAAGCACGGAACGTCGCTTGCTGAATGGTTCTCACATGATGATGGCAAAGGCACTTTCGAGGTCACCTGCGTCGAGGGCGAACACTTCCCGCCAACGCGAAGCGGCAAGGGTGCGCATTTCGAACTTGAGTACGCGGCGACACATTCGCACAAGCATGGCGAACTCCAGGGCACGGAAGCTCGAACTCAATCATCTGTCCCGCCATCGGCACATCGCGGGAGCGACTTGCCGGTGAGCCTCCGGGCTTTCGAGTCCGACTAGGAGGCTCCGCCGCCCGAGCTGGACGCACGCCGTCAACGTTGTGAGAATGGGGTCTCCGACGGACCGAGGGTTGAGACGTCGTCCAGCGTTTTTCGCTTCTTTTGCCAGGTGCACGCATGGCCCCTGCACGCGAATCGACTTCTCCGTCTCTCAGCCGCTACAAGAAAAAGCGGGACTTCAGGCTCACGCCCGAGCCCGCGCCGGCAGACGCGGCAACTGGCGAGCAACAACGTCTTGCCTTCGTCGTTCAGAAGCATTGGGCGAGCCGCCTTCACTACGACTTCCGTCTCGAGTTCGACGGCGTGCTAGTTTCGTGGGCGGTACCGAAGGGGCCCTGCTACGACCCGAAGGAAAAGAGAATGGCCGTCCACGTGGAGGACCATCCTGTCGAGTATTCGACGTTTGAAGGAACGATTCCACCGAAGCAATACGGGGCCGGTACGGTGATAGTGTGGGACCGCGGAACGTGGGAGCCGGTCGGAGACCTGCGCAACGGCATGAAGGTCGGCAAGCTGGTGTTCCGGCTCCATGGTGAGAAGCTCGCGGGGTTATGGGAACTGGTCCGCATATCAAAGCCGGAGGACAAACAAGACCAGTGGATGCTATTCAAGAAGCGTGATGAGTGGGCGCAACCGTTAGCCGAGTATGACGTCATCAAAGCGCATCCCGACAGCGTTACAACGAAGCCACTTGGGCTCGTCGAAGAGCGGGAGCCGAAAGTCGCGAGAGCCGCGCGCGGCACCAAGCCGGCGATAGACCTGTCAGCCGCAGTCAGCGTCCCGCTGCCCGCCAAGCTCGAACCTCAGCGCGCAACGCTAGCCGCGTCGCTACCGACGAGCGGCGACTGGATTATCGAGTCGAAGCTGGACGGTTATAGAATGCTCGCCCGAGTCGACAAGGGTCGGGTCCGGTTGTTCACGAGCGGCGGCCACGACTGGACAAAGAAGCTTACGACGCTCGCCACCGAGGTCAGGCGACTTTCCATTTCCAGCGGATGGCTTGATGGCGAGGTAGTAGTACTCAGCGATGGCCTGCCGGATTTCGGCGCATTGCAGGACGCGATAGACGGCGGAGCGAACCAGGAGATTATCTATTTCCTGTTCGACCTGCCGTACTGTGACGGGAAAGACCTGACGAACGTCCCGTTATGGGCGAGGCGCGCACGACTCGCCCAGCTACTTGACGAAGATATCGACCGCATACGCTTCAGTCAGGACTTCGACGCTCCAATCGCCCAGATATTCGAAGCAGCCGGAAGCTTGGGACTCGAAGGGCTGATGTTGAAACGTCGAGACGCCCGATATGAGTCTGGAAGGACGCAGACCTGGCTGAAGGCGAAGTGCCGGCTGCGGCAGGAACTGGTCGTCTGTGGTTTTACTGCCAGAAGCGGCAAGGAAGGTGAAGTCGGCAGTCTGCTGCTCGGGTACTACGTGGGCGACAAGCTTCATGACGCTGGCAGCGTGGGCACCGGTTGGGACGCTCGCACTGGCCGGGACCTGTGGAAGCGCCTCGCACCACTTGAGCTGGATGCGGCCCCGTTTGACGTTGTTGTATCGAAGCCGAGCCGTTGGTCCAGGCGTGCCGCCGGCGCCGAACGTTGGGTCAGTCCCGAACTGGTTGCCGAGGTCGAGTTCGCCGAGTGGACCGAAGAAGGTGTGGTTCGGCAGGCATCGTTCAAGGGCATTCGCCTCGACAAGCCAGCGCGCCGCGTCGTCCGCGAGTCTGGAGCAACGCTAAAGCCAGCGCCTGCCTCGCAGGTCAAAATCACGCACCCTGAGCGTGTCGTTGACCCGTCGAGCGGCGTCACAAAACTCGACGTGGTCCGGTACTACGAAAGCGTTGTCGAATGGATTCTGCCGCACCTGAAGGACCGACCGCTGGCGATGGTCCGCGCGCCCACGGGAATCTCCGGCGAGTTGTTTTTCCAGAAGCACGCCGAGAAGACTGCCATGCCCGGTCTTAAGGCGCACGACCGCAGTTTGTGGCTGAATCATCCGCCGCTGCTGACCGTCGACACCGCGGACGCGCTGATGTCTGCAGCCCAGATGAACGTCGTCGAGTTTCACACGTGGAACTCAACAGTTCGGCGAATCGACAAGCCTGACAGGGTCATCTTTGACCTCGACCCTGGCGAAGGCGTGAAGTGGCAACAGATTCAGGAGGCGGCGCTTCTTGTACGGGCAATGCTTGACGAGCTTGACGTGAAAGCGTGGCTGAAAACAAGCGGCGGTAAGGGCTTGCATGTCGTGGTGCCGCTAACGCCACGACTGGACTACAAATCAGTGAAAGCGTTCTCGCAGGCATTCGTCCGGCATCTGGCGAAGACAATCCCGGACCGCTTTTCGGCGACATCGGGGGCTGCCAACAGAATCGGCAAGGTCTATGTCGACTATCTGCGCAATGGCAAGGCGCAGACGACCGCCACGGCGTTTTCCGCGCGGGCGCGGCCCGGGATGGGCGTCTCGATGCCCGTGTCATGGGAGCAACTGTCTGACCTCAAAAGCGGAGCGCACTGGACGGTGCAGACGGCGAGAGAGTATCTTAGCTTCCAAACGCAAGACCCTTGGGGAGCCTATTGGTCCGCGAAACAATCGTTGGCATCGGCGATAATGCGCCTTAGATGAAAACGATAGGCGGCAAAAGGTCCGCCGGTTCAGCACGAAAAGTTGTTGCGGAGCGGTACCCCGCGCTACGTGCAAGCCAGCCGAATTCGCGGGCGCAGGCTAGTCCACTGGCCGGCACGTAACATGCTCCTTGTCGCGAACACTGGAGCCCTCGTGCATGGCTAGTTTGTAGCACTGGCGACTTGCCGCCGGCCGCTATCAGGAGACTCACATGGCAGCGCGTTCCATCGCTTCGCTGACGCTATCCTTCGGACTGGTGTCCATACCCGTGAAACTCTATTCGGCGACAGACAGCGCTGCGGGTGTGGGCTTCAACCTTCTGACGCCGGAGGGCGGTCGCGTGAAGCAGCAGTACATATCCGAGGTCACCGGCGCAGTCGTGGCCCGCGCGGACATGAAGAAGGGATACGAGTTTGAGAAGGGGCAGTTCGTCGTTTTTGCCCCCGAGGAGCTGAAAGCGCTAGAGGAAGGCGCCAGCCACGTCGTGGAGATTGTCTCGTTCGTCCCCGAAAAGTCAGTGGACCCGCTGTACTACGACAAGGCGTACTTCATCGCTCCGGACAAACGCGGCGGAAAACCCTACAGCCTGCTGCAACTCGCCATGCGAGAAAGTGAACGCTGCGCGCTTGCAAAATGGTCCTACAAGGGAAGGACCCGGATTGTTCAGATACGGCCTGCGGAAGACGGGATGGTCTTCCAGCAACTGCTGTTCGCCGATGAGGTGCGCGCGCTGAGCGACCTGCACATAGAACAGGTCACTGTCAGCGACACAGAGTTGAAACTTGCGCTGCAAATCATCGACCAGGTTTCGGAAGACGCCTATGACCCGACAGCTTACGAAGACGAAGAAAAGAAGCGGATTCTTGAGGCCATTGACCGGAAGATTGCGGGTAAACAGATTGTGTCGCCCGAGGCGCCGGCCAAAGAGTCTGGTGGTCAGGTGATTGACCTGATGGAAGCCCTTCGCGCCAGTCTCAGCGCCAATAAGGGCAAACGTGAGGCAACTGTGAAGACAGCGGCGACCAAGGCGCCAGTGACGAAAAAGACTTCGCCTGCCGACGTCGAAGTGCTTGCGGCTAAGCCTCGCCGGCCCGTCAAACGGGCCACACCGAAAGACGACATCAAAGAGGCGCCCCCAGCAAAGGTCCGAGCACGCAAGTGACAAGACGGAGCCAGTCAAACGATTACTCATTGCGCAGCCTTCAATCGCTGCTGGGAGTATCGCGTCGGGTGCTTTCTGGACTTATCGATGCCGGATTTGTTCACCCGGCGCGCGGCCGTAGAAACGAGCTCCGATTCTCTTTCCAGGACGTAGTGGTCCTGCGCACAGCGTTCCAGCTGCAATCAGCCAAAGTCTCGTCCCGGAAGATTCTCAAGGCCCTCGCAATACTGAGAGCCGAACTGCCTGACGAGCTTCCGCTGTCTGGCATCCGAATCACATCGGTGGGCGAGACCGTCGCTGTCAGGTCAGGACAGGCGCAATGGGACGCGACCTCGGGCCAACTGCTGCTCGACTTCGAGGTTGCACCTATCCGAGGTGACGTCGCGTTCCTGGATTCTGCACCGCGAAACGGACCGAGTGCAGAACAGCAAGCGGATGAATGGTTTGCGCTCGCGGAACAGCTCACCGGAACCGATGCTGTTGGCGCGGAGCAGGCATATCGGAGAGTGCTGGAACTCGCGCCATCACCGCACTATCACGCGTATACAAATCTTGGCGTCTTGCTTTGCGAGGCGGAAACGCGCTGCGACGAGGCGTTGTCCATTTTCGACGGGGCTTTACAGCACTTCCCCGATGACGCATTACTGCACTTCAATCGGGCGGTCGTTCTCGAAGAGCTGAAACGTTACGACGCTGCGGAAACATCCTATCAACGATGCATTGAACTTGACCCAACGCATGCGGACGCTCATTTCAATCTCGCCAGATTAAGCGAGATTCGTGGGGACAAGCAAGGCCTCGTCCGGCATCTCAGCGCTTATCGCCGGCTCGTCGGCTGAACTGGACTTCGCCGACGATTGATGTTTCAGAGCACGGCGTTCGACCTATCAACTCGTACATGAGGGTGCTGGAACTCTGCGGCATGTCCGGCGACGGCCTGACGCCACCAGGTTCGTCATCGGCGGCACGGCAGGCGGTTGCGACTGGGGCATTCAAAGCGTTTGTGGCGGCCGATGGTCATCCGTGTCGACGCAACAGACGAGAACTTCAGCGTCCTTCGCACCAGTGCTGACATAGACGTGTCCCTGTGCGCTGTCGAAGTAGAGGCTGTCACCCTGCTCAAGCTTGAACACGGAACCGTTTTCGAAGTGAAGGTCAAGTTTTCCTTGCAGTAAAAAGACGAACTCTTCACCGCTGTGCCGGATGTAGTCAGGGAAATCTTCGAGCGAATGCGCACGGATGTGCGCTCGCATCGGCACCATACGTTTGCCGACAAGGTCGTTGGCAATCATCCCGTACTCGTAATTCGGCGTGTCGTAAATCAACTGCTTTCCCGACCGCGTTAATGTCGGTTCAATCGGCCCCGCTGGGCGAGTCGGCGTACGGCCGAAGATGGTGTCGAAGTCGACGTTGAGAGCGTGGGCCAACGCGGCGAACTTGTCGTAAGTGAGGGCAATATCGCCACGCTCGGTTTTTGAGATTGTCGAGACAGCGATGCCCGAGCGCTCGGACAACTGCATTAGCGTCAGCCCACGCGACTTGCGGGCCACGCGCAAGCGCGCACCGACAGCCTTATGGTCGATGTGTGGCGGAGCTCCGTCGGTCTCTGTCGGCGGGTTCTGTTGCTCGCGTTGTGCTCCGGACTTTCGCATAGGGGTCTTCTAAATTCGGGTTTTGTCGTATACGGGAATTTATTTTTTCTCGTATATGATAACTCGCGTCAGGTCCATTTTCACAAGGAGCAGCATCGTGGCATCGCTCGCGCTTGAAAAGGCTCGTCTCTCCAAGACCCAGGTCGTTGCCGCGACTACCCTCGGCACAGCACTTGAATATTACGACTTCACCATCTATAGCTTTTTCGCTATCCAAATCGGGAAGCTCTTTTTCCCGTCTGCGTCGCCGGTCAACCAGTTCCTTCTCTCGATTGGGGTGTTTGGCGTTGGCTTCGTAGTTCGTCCTCTCGGTGGCATTGTTATTGGCGCATATGCTGACCGCGTGGGGCGGAAGAAGGCCATGGTGCTGACCATCCTGTTGATGGCCCTGAGCTGCGCGCTTATTGCGTGCGCTCCGACGTATGCGGTGGCAGGCTTCCTCGCACCCCTAATTGTTCTTGCAGCTCGCCTGATTCAGGGCTTTGCCGCAGGCGGCGAATTCGGCCCCGGTACGACACTTCTCGTTGAGTACGCGGCAGACAATACGCGCGCATTCTTCGCCAGTTGGAACTTCGCGGCGACCGCGCTCGGTCTAGCGCTCGGAGCAATTGTCGCCACCATCGTGAATGTCACCTTGCCTAAGGAAGTCGTTGACGACTGGGGATGGCGTATTCCATTCCTCCTTGGAATTGTTGCTGCCCCAGTTGGGATGCTGATTCGGCGTCGCCTTGAAGAAACGCTCAGCGTTGCGTCAGCACACGGCACGAAGAAGCGCAGCGCACTGAAGGCGGCACTCACGACTCACCTTAAGCTCACCATCCTGGGGACATTTGCGGAATTGGGTGGTTCGGTGTCCGTGTACATCACGGCATTTTTTCTACCGAATCACGCAGTCCGAACGTTGCATCTTTCGCCGACTGCATCAGTCGTCTCAG
Organism: Paraburkholderia sp. BL18I3N2; assembly: GCF_003001875.1. Taxonomy (NCBI): domain Bacteria; kingdom Pseudomonadati; phylum Pseudomonadota; class Betaproteobacteria; order Burkholderiales; family Burkholderiaceae; genus Paraburkholderia; species Paraburkholderia sp. BL18I3N2. Next base: position 628,571 of record NZ_PVNC01000003.1, on the reverse strand, counting down.
GCGTGGTCACTTCATTGACGCTATTCGTCGCGGCTCCCATCGCTGGAAAGCTTGCGGACCGGTTCACACGCAAGCGTGTATTGGTCATCTCGCGAGTTGTCCTGCTGGCAGCGGTCTATCCCGCGTTCTCCGTTCTGAGCGCACATCCATCAGTCTCTCTGCTGTGCGCAGTGTCCGCATTCCTCGCCATCCTCGTTGCTGGACAGATTGTCCCGGTGCTGGTGATGATTCCGGAGCTGTTTCCGCGGGAGGTACGAGCAACGGGCATCGCGCTGACATACGTGGTGAGTGCATCGTTTTTTGGTGGATTTTCTCCGCTTATCGCAAGCTGGATTGTGGAGCGTACGGGCAATCCGCTGGCACCAGCATGGTACGTAGCGGCTGCGTGCGCAGTGTCTTTGGTCCCTGTAATCTGGCTGCGTGACCGTACTGGCGAAGCCATAAACTGAAGCTGGAATCGGGAAAGACAATGACCTCTTCAAACGAAGAATTAGTGACCAAGTCCGCGGAAGAACTCCGCAGACTGATTGGCACCAAGCAGATTTCGCCTGTCGAACTGGTCGACGCATGTATCGACCGTATCGAATCGCTTAATCCAGCCGTCAACGCCGTAACAGCGACCCGCTTTGACAGCGCGAGAAGCGAGGCAAAAGTCTCTGAACAGCAAGTGATGGACGGGAGAGAGCTGGGGTTGTTGCACGGCCTACCGATGGGTGTCAAAGACCTTGAGGACACCGCAGGGTTGCTTACCACCTATGGTTCGCCCATGTCTCGGGGCAATGTGCCATCGCGAGATGTCGTGCTTGTTGAGCGTCTGCGCCAACAGGGAGCGATATTGCTGGCGAAGACGAACGTGCCAGAACTCGGGGCCGGTGCGAACACGCGCAACCCCGTATGGGGTGCTACGGGCAATCCTTTCAACCCAGCGCTCAACGCAGGCGGTAGCTCAGGAGGGTCTGCTGCCGCACTTGCATGTGACATGTTACCTGTCTGCACTGGGTCGGATACGGGAGGCTCCCTGCGCATTCCGGCTTCGAAGTGTGGGGTGGTCGGCTTCAGACCGTCACCTGGGCTGGTGCCGAACTCACGCCGCCTGTTGGGCTGGACTCCCATCTCGGTCGTCGGTCCAATGGGCCGCACCGTCGCCGAGGCCGCGTTGCAGCTCGCTGCGACGGCCGGCGAGTCGGCCGGTGACCCATTAAGCTACTCGGTTGATGCGCTGAGCTTAAGTCGCCTTGGGAGCGTCGACCTATCGAAACTCCGCGTTGGTTACACCGAGGATTTTGGCTGTTGCGACGTCGACCAGACAATTCGGGAAACCTTCCGGTCGAGAGTCGCTGCCATCAAGGAACTTGTCCACACGTGCGAGCCTGTCGATTTTAAACTGGGCGAGGTGCATCGGTGCTTTGATGTAATCCGGGCCGAGAGCTTCGTCGCCGGCCTGCACGCCGCATACGAACGTGACCGGAACGCCTTGGGCCCGAACACTCGCGCAAATTACGAGATGGGCGCGAAGATGTCACTTGCGGATTCCGCATGGGCCCAGTCAGAGCAGACGCGAATCTTCCAGCGCTTCCAGTCGGCATTCTCCCGGTACGACATCCTAATCTCGCCCACGACTCCAGTGTCGCCGTTCCCATGGACCGAACTCTATGCATCCACTGTACAAGGGAGGCCGCAGGAAAACTACTATCGTTGGCTTGCGCTCACCTATGTCGTCACGCTCACGACGCATCCCGCGCTCTCCCTACCATGTGGCGTCGATGAAGCAGGCATGCCTTTTGGCCTGCAAATAGTCGGGCCGTTCCGTGGCGACTCGCAGACATTGGCGGTTTCGCATGCCTTCGAGCGAGCCTTTGCCGTTTCGCCGACCCTGCGTCGGCCCCGACCGAACGTTTCGCACCTGCGCGCAGTGAATCCGGCGCTGAAGTCTCTCGTCACGTCACCTCCGATTTTCACCGCATCCGGAAGCGGTACCTCCGGTTTATCAATGGTTTAAACATGAATAACCACATTGAACGCCTTCATACCAATGCCCGCATGAGCCAGGTCGTCGTGGCAAACGGTGTTGTGTACTTGTCGGGCCAAGTCCCTGATACGGCTGGCGCCGCTATAGATGTACAAGCCACTGAAATCCTCACGCGTATTGACAATCTGTTGGCGTCAGCCGGAATCGACAAGACTCGCTTACTGACTGCCAACGTTTGGTTGAGCGACCCAAAGCACTTCGACGGATTCAACGGTGTGTGGGACGAGTGGGTGGCAAAGGGGCACGCTCCGACGCGTGCTTGCGTCACGTCGATTCTCATGAAACCGGGCCTTGACGTTGAGATTGCTGTTACGGCGCTCGCCTGACTGGTCGGCCCTCAGTCAATCAGGCACTTCGTATGGTGCGGGTACGGAAGGAATATCGAGATGAAGTTTGACGCAATGGTCCTCGGCGGCGGCATCGTTGGCACATCTGTAGCATTGCAGTTGCAGCGCCGCGGCCTCAACGTGGCCCTCATCGACCGCAAGGCGCCTGGCAACGAGACCTCGCTCGGCAATGCTGGACTTATCCAGCGCGAAGGCGTGTATCCATACGCCTTCCCTCGCGACTTTGCGTCACTCGCGCACTATGCTGGGAACCGCGGGACCGATGTCCGCTATCACCCAACGGCAATGCCGAAACTGACGTCGTTTCTTGTGAAGTACTGGCATAACTCTCGGCCAGACCGTCACGCACAGATTGCGAGGGCCTATTCGACGCTAATAGAGCACTGCGTGTCGGAACATCGGGAGCTTGTTGAAGCTGCGGGAGCGCAAGCCCTGCTTAGAAAGAACGGGTGGATAAAAGCGTTCCGTACAGTAAAGGCCTTCGACGGCGCGGTCGCGGAAGCGTCGCGGTGGAAGGAAGAGTACGGAGTCGAGTTCGATGTCCTTGAAGACAACGCTTTAAGACAAGCCGAGCCATCGTTGAACCCCGTGCTTCACGCGGGGGTCCGCTACTCGGCGTCTGAGTCCGTAAGGGACCCGGCGGCCCTCGTCGGTGCGTACGCGAGGCTTTTTGAACGACTCGGTGGCAAAGTGCTCATCGGTGACGCTTCCACGCTGGAGCATGGCTGGCGCGTGCCAACCGAGGTCGGGGTGGCAGAGGCGGAAACTGCAGTCATCGCCATGGGCCCGTGGTCCGGCGACGTGACAACACGGCTTGGCTATTCGCTGCCATTGGAGGTCAAGCGTGGTTACCACATGCACTACGCGACCAAGAATGGGGCAACACTCAACCAGCCCGTCTTGGATGCCGAAGTTGGTTACATGATTACGCCCATGGCTCGAGGAATTCGACTGACGACAGGCGTAGAACTTGGCTTCCGGGATTCGCCGAAGACGCCCGTGCAATTGGAAGCGGTCGAACCTGTCGCCCGCGAAGTCTTTCCTCTGGGAGAACGAGTCGATTCGGAACCGTGGCTAGGCCGCCGTCCGTGCACTCCAGACATGATGCCTGTCATTGGGCCTGCACCCCGTCACAAGAACCTGTGGTTCGCGTTTGGGCACGCGCACCACGGGTTGACGCTGGGCCCCATCACTGGGCGTTTAATTGCGGAATCGATTCTGGGCGTTCACCCGACCGTAGACTTAACCCCGTTTCGAGCGGACCGATTCTAGGTGCCCGGGGCAGCTAGCACTTTTCTCATATATAAGAATTCATTCGGACTCGGATATGACAATTTTCACGTAAGGGCGCGGGCGGCAAGTCAATAACCGAGGGTGACCGCGGACTTAAAATTAAGGATACCCAACGGCTCCATCGCGCATGTGTCAATTGAAACGGCTAGAACCCTTGGAGAAACGACATGTCTCACCGAACTCAAATTTAAACATCACTCGCTGGTACGTGTGTCGCCGCCTTATTCGCATTTGCGTCAACGAATTCACACGCAGATGATTTGGTGTCAGCAATTGCCGTCGCTGGGCCGGCCACTGGCCAATGGGCAAGCTTGGGCAGAGACGTACAGAATAGTGAGGAGTTGGCCATTGACGCGCTCAACGCCAGGAACATAACCGTGAATGGCAAACGTGTTCGCTTCGGGCTTGTGGCTGCGGACGACGGTGCAGGCCCCAGAGTGGGCAGCATCGTCGCGCAACGTGTGGTCGATGACCACTTGGTCGCCGTTAATCTTTCTTCTCGTAGCTGGCGACATTCGAGTAGTTCACGACGAGTCTCATCTGCAGGCGGCGTTCATCATAGTCATCGCGACCGTGTCCAACATGAGTTTCCTAGGACTTGGTTCGGCGCTCTGGGGAACCGTCCTCGGGACGGCTGCCCATCTCGCCCGACGCGTTGAAATGACGGTCGTCGCGAATTCAAATGAAAGCCGCGACCATCGTTACCTTCTTAGGGGGGCGCCTCGCCTGCGACACGTGCCGCTCGGGATGTCCGCGTTGAGGACGTCGAGCTATCTTCTCTCGCCTACCATCGCTCAATCTTGCTTCTTCTTTTTGCTGTTATTTTCCTCTAGCGTATATCTCTTGTTTTTGTGAATGCCCCTTGGTGGAGTTGAGCGCCGCCATATCCTAAGCGAGGCCTTCAGACACGTTCCAAAGCATCATGAGAGGCCCCCCGGAGCCAGCGTCGCCCGTCAGCCGTTCGCCTCAGGGCGCTAACTTCGCCACCCTGTCCGGTGTCTCAAGGCTATCCCACAGTACCGGCTATCCTGCGACCGCTGCCGTTGATGTCCGACCAGTCGCGCGGCTGCACCTCGGAACGGGCAGCACTATATACCGCGCCACAGGGGTGATGATTTCGCATGGGACACGCTGCGAGCAGAAATCTGGCCGCGTGCGTGGGAGATTTGCCTGCAAAAAAATTTTGAGTCTGCAGCTGACACCCAACGATACGCCTACTCTTGACGAGCGGCATGCGCCAGACGGGCCGCATCACCGAGTTGGTAAAATCACCATGTATCTATCTATCTATCTATCTATCAACCAACCGAACAATCAAGCGTCGTTGAATGGACATCTTCTACTACTGGCAAAAGCTCGAAACCAACCTCAAGAACCGTGAGGTCGGGTACTTTGGTTCCAACAACCCAAAGCTCTCGGAACTCGCGGGACGATTACCTGAGCGAATCTGGGTATTCAAGACGCCGAAGGGCATGAAAGGTTCAATTCAGCTAGTTGGGTCGCTGATGGTCTGCGATGAGCCGCGCGTTGCAGTCAACACTGACTACCCGAACGTGATTTACTACGACCCGTTCTCGCCCGAGTCCGTCATCTACACGGACTCAAAAACGCCTGAGCGAATAGCCGAAGTCTCAGGATACTTTCAGTATCGGTTTCACTCAGCGTTCAGTGCCAACTTCAACGGTGACGCTGGAATACAGCCGCTGGAAACCAATGTGGTGCGGGGCCTGGAGGCAAAGGTGGCGGACTGGTCTAAGGTCCAGATGCTCGAACGGGTCAAGGAACCCGAGAAGGTGTACCCCATCAACCCATTCGCTCAGCAAACCCGGTGACAAATGCGACACGGCAATGCGGCGTCGGGCCCGCTCTATGTGTCGCCCTACGTTAGCTGACGCAATCGACGGCGAAGCGCCTTGCCCCTCACTACCCGTGGCTATCGACCCACGCGCGACACCACGAAAGACCTGCTGTTTCTGCCGCTTCATCAGTATCGAATGCGTCGAGCACCCCAGACGCCGCCACTACCTTCGAGTCGAGCATAATTGTGGCACTGCTGGCGAAGCGCTCCGGTCGCAAGATGTCATCCTGCTGAAGGATGGCATGGCCCCACAGGGTGTATCCACGGTATTTGTCAGTCTGCATCTATCGACGGCCTCCTTTGCAACCCGCTACTGGGATTTCACGCGGGTAACGCGGCCATCGCCCACATCGGGCGGCACTCAAGCCCGGCGCTGCAGGAAGCTTCATACATCAGCGAGCGCATGCCCGCCCTGGACATGCGCTCTCCATCTTCAGGACCTTGGCACCATCGTCTGGGCCGCTTACAGACCGGCGAGGCTGAGATATTTCAAGTTGAGGTACTCTTCGATGCCGTGCGCCGAGCCCTCTCGACCGAGACCACTGTCCTTCACACCACCAAATGGTGCTTCGGCTGTCGTAATGACCCCGGCATTGATTCCAATCATGCCACTTTGAATCGCCCGCGACACGCGGAAAGTACGTGCCAGGTCTCGAGTATAAAAGTAGGCGGCGAGACCAAATTCCGTCGCATTCGCCGCCTCGACTGCTTCATGCTCTTCCTTGAAGCGGAACAGCGCGGCGACGGGACCAAAGGTCTCCTCACTTGCAATCAGCATGTCCTGGGTGGCGTCAGCGATGACGGTCGGCTCAAAGAATGTAGCGCCAAGCTCGTGGCGCTTTCCGCCCAGCAACACGCGGCCACCTTTCGCCTTGGCATCCTCGACTTGCGATTCAACTTTCTCAACCGCAGCCAGGTTAATGAGAGGTCCCTGGTCGGCACCCTCCATTAAACCATTGGCGACCTTCAGCTTCTTGACGCGGTCCGTCAGCCGACGCGCAAACTCATCGTAAATGCCATCCTGCACGTAGAAGCGGTTCGTGCATACGCATGTCTGTCCGCTGTTTCGGAATTTGCCTGCCACAGCGGTCTCGACAGCGAGGTCAAGGTCGGCATCGTCGAAAACGATAGTTGGTGCATTGCCACCTAACTCCATCGACAGTTTCTTCATGCTGTCAGCAGATTGCTTATAGAGCAGCTTTCCGACACGGGTTGAGCCCGTGAACGTTATCTTGCGAACCAACGGATTCCGGGTAAGTTCGCCGCCCACCGCAGCGCCGTCGCCCGTGACGACGTTGACGACGCCTGCTGGAATGCCAGCTCTTTCAGCCAGTACCGCGTAAAGCAGGCCACAGTACGGAGTAAATTCCGATGGCTTGATGACGATAGTGCAACCAGCGGCGAGCGCCGGCGCGACTTTGCGGGAGAGCATCGAAAACGGGAAGTTCCACGGTGAAATCGCGCCCACCACTCCAACAGGCTCGCGCGTCACCAGAATCTGCCGGTCTTTCCACGGCGAAGGGATGATTTCGCCATTGATGCGACGCGCTTCTTCGGCGAACCACTGGATGTAGTCCGCACCGAGCTTCATCTCTCCACGCGCTTCGGCGAGGGGTTTCCCCTGCTCAAGCGTCAGCATCGTTGCGAGGATGTCCAGATTGTCTCGGACGAGTTGCGCCATGCGTTGAAGCTTCTCGGCCCGCTCCGCTGCCGTCGTCATTGACCAGGTGAGAAAGGCTTCTTGTGCTGCGTCGACGGCACGGCCCGTCTCAGCACCGGAAACCCAGGGAATGGTACCGACGCGTGTGCCGCTTGCCGGGTCCTCGACATCATAAGTGCTGCCGTCGTCGGCACCCACCCAGTTCCCGGCAACGTAGTTCGCTTCCTTTAGCCAGCCAGCGACCTTGATGTCATCCAACGTGAACGTGTTCATGGCGTATATCCGTTTTCGGATTCAGGAGCAAGGCTGAGGGGAGCCCATGCCCTGGTTAGAAGGAGGTATCTCTTGCTGTAAAAAATCGTGCATACATACGCGTGACGCGTGCTGGTTGGAGCATCTCTGATTTAGCAGGACACACTGCTTCTATTGTTTTTGTAGCTATTCCGGAGAGCTCCTTCCCAGCTGTTTGCCTTACTTACCTTGTGGATTGTCCAGTTCCGGGATACCACTCTGACGGTCAGCGTATGCCGCCTTGAAGCTCGGGCGTTGTTGCCAGCGTTTCCAGTACGCATCGAGGAACTCAAAACGCTCGTCAAGCGGAGTGGCGTTCACCGGGAACTTGGAGAACGCGATTGCAGTTGCCAGCGTGATGTCTGCGAAGGTGGGTTCGTCACCGCCGAGCAACCATTCGCGTCCGTCCGAGAGGTGCTTGTTGACCAGTGCCGCATGGGCTAGTGCTTCCTTGCGGCTGTGTTCCCCCCATGCCTCGTTTTTTGTCAGTTCGAGCTTGAAACCGAGACCGGTGTGCAGCACGTGGAAAGCCGTGACTATTCGATAGAGGATATGAACCCAGATGCGGTTATCCCACATGTTGTCGAGGCCCTGTTCCAGCGGGGTCTCGCCCATAATCTTCCGGCCCGGGAAAGTCTGGTCGAGATAGCGAACCACAGCGGCTGTCTCCGAAATAAAGCTGCCGTCGGCCAGCTGGAGCGTCGGCGTTTCGCCCCACGGATTCATCTTCAGGTGACGCCAGCCGCGCTGCTCGCCAACCGGCGTCATGTCGTAAATCGTCTCGTCGAACTGCTCCACGATACCTTTCTCGTACATGAAGAGCCGCAAGCGCTGCGGATTGGGGAATGCGGAGGGCGAAGTGAAGACTCGAAGTTTGGAAGAAGTGGATGACATGGTGCGGCTCCTACGATTAAGGGAATTGTGACTTCACAAATAGGCTACCAACCACTTGGTAGAGTATTGGCAGAAGAAAAAAGCGACCTGCCTTGGTGCGGAATCGATTTAAAGGTCTTGGGGATTGTCGAGCTCTGGAATGCCGCTTTGACGGTCTGCATAGGCAGCCTTGAAGCTCGGGCGTTGCTGCCAACGCTTCCAGTAGGCGTCCAGGAACTCAAAACGCTCGTCAAGCGGAGTGGCGTTCACCGGGAACTTGGAGAACGCGATTGCAGTTGCCAGCGTGATGTCTGCGAAGGTGGGTTCGTCGCCGCCCAGCAGCCAGTCGCGTCCATCCGACAGATGTTGGTTGACCAGGGCCGCATGGGCGATTGCCTCCTTGCGGCTGTGCTCACCCCATGCCTCGTTCTTCGTCAGTTCAAGTTTGAAACCGAGGCCGCTATGCAGCACGTGGAAGGCCGTGACAATTCGGTACAGGATGTGAACCCAGATGCGGTTGTCCCACATGTTGTCGAGACCCTGCTCCAGCGGGGTCTCGCCCATAATCTTGCGGCCCGGGAAGGTCTGGTCGAGATAACGAACTACGGCCGCCGTCTCCGAAATAAAGCTGCCGTCGGCTAGCTGTAGCGTCGGCGTTTCGCCCCACGGATTCATCTTCAGGTGCCGCCAGCCACGTTGTTCGCCAACTGGGGTCATGTTGTAGATGGTCTCGTCGAAATGCTCGGCGATGCCTTTCTCGTACATGAAGAGCCGCAAGCGCTGCGGATTGGGGAATGCGGAGGGCGAAGTGAAGACTTGAAATTTGGACGACATGGTGCGACTCCTGAGGTTAAGAAGGCTTATCTCTACCACGCAGGCTACCTGCCACTTGGTAGGCCGACGCGTTGTAAAAAAAGCAACTTGCGTTGCCGGGTGGTCACTTCCAAGTGTTCCTACCTGCCACTTGGTAGGATGAACTTTATGAGATAGAATTGAGCCTGTCAAGACCATTTGCAAAAAGAGGTAGCACCGGTGAAAACGGAAGGCGGTTCAAATTCGAGGGAGAACATCCTTGCTGCGGCGACTAAGGTTGCGGGGGCGCACGGGTATGGCGGGCTGAACTTTCGTGACATCGCGGCGGAAGTCGGTATCAAGGCCGCCAGCATCTACCATCACTTCCCCACAAAGGCCGAGCTGGGCGCCGAAGTGGCTAAACGTTATGCGGAGCAGTTTGCCGTGATGCTCGACGCGCGACTGTCTGCCACGGGCGACCCGAGTCTCAGCTTGCGCGGATACCCTGATACATTCAGGACGGCGCTGCAGAACGATAATCGCATGTGTCTATGCAGCTTCATGGCCGCTGAATATGATGACTTGCCGGACATGGTGAAAAAGGAAGTTCAGAGGTTCGCCGATGTGAACATCAGTTGGCTGGCGAAAGTGCTCGTTGCCGCCGGGGTGGTGAAGCCCGAGGAAAGCGCAGGCCGCGCGCGCGCCATTTACGCCGCCATTTCTGGCGCGCAACTCATGGCGAGGGGCCGCGCTGATATAGCGGCCTACGATTCGCTGGTTGAGGACTATCGTAAAGCTGGTCTTCTTCCAAGCTAGCGGCTTGTTCGACCCGCGCACCACGAGCGACAAGTCCAATCATTCCGGGATGCACTAAAACCGCATCTGAACGTGAACGGTGTCGTCCGAGGCCGGCGCGGACATCGGTGGCGCAAATGCGCCAGAATAATGGTTCCGAACTGTCCGACGCCATTCGCCAATGGTGCTTTCAATCTGGCTAATGCAGCACCTTGCGACGTCTCAGAGTTCGCTCTAGCGTATATCTCTTGTTTTTGTGAATGCCCCTTGGTGAAGTTGAGCGCCGCCTTATCCTAAGCGAGGCCTTCAGACACGTTCCACAGCATCATGAGATGCCCCTCGGAGCCAGCGTCGCCCGTCAGCCGTTCGCCTCAGGGCGCTAACTTCGCCACCTTGTCCGGTGTCTCAAGGCTATCCCACAGTACCGGTTGTCCCGCGACCGCTGCCGTTGATGTCCGACCAGTCGCGCGGCTGCACCGCGGAACGGGCAGCAGCATGTATACCGCGCAACAGGGGTGATGATTTCGCATGGGAAGGACGCACTCCGAATTGTGGCTGCGAGCATTAGAGATTTGGCTGAAAAAAAAATTCAGGCGGACCTGCGGCGAGCAGGCGATGGAGGAAAGCTCTACGGAATTTGAAGAGGTGCGAAACCAGCGAGCAACGTGCAAGTGGACGTCGGAGGGCTGGTTTGCTTTCCTATCGGCCAGCAAAAGAACGGGGGTGCTTTGCCATAGGGAATCAAGATGCGACGGGTTGATAGTCTATGATGAAACAAGGTATTCGTTAACGACAACAGTGTTTGCCATTCGGTCATGCAGCGCCTGCCTTCGCGGATTGAACGGAACCCATAGAAATCCCGCTCCGCACGTTGCGAAGGTAAGCATGTAGCCCGCTGTGCGCAAGAAAGCTTGCCTGACCGTCATTGCCTGACCTGTATCCGCATCCACGATTCGCAATCGCAAGACGCGCTTACCGGGATACGTGCCCCATACGGCCCAAAGAATGCCAGTCACGAGAATCGGGACACACTGGCCTACCAGCAGCCATAAGACAAGGGTCGAAGCAAAGGCGTCAGGGGCCAGCAACAGGTCTTGAGTTGACGGTCCGAGAGGCACAAAGAGCACGATGACGGTCCACCAAAGCGAATCAATGAACAAGGCACGGGCGCGCTGGGAATAGGTGGCGTAGCGCATGGTAATGCCGGATTCTCCAGGCGATTGCAGCATCAGTCAGTTGGCCTTCGTCCAGCGTTTCAGCTTAGCCTGAGCAGGTGCCGCGGATGTAACGTCATCGTCGCCGAAACAATCGGCGCGTAGGGTGTTTGTAATATTATGGCGGAGTCGTCAAAACGAAAGCGTCTCCAGCACCCTGTTCAATGCCCAATTCTGTTGAAATTTCTGCCGCCGTTATCTTTGCCCTTGCGCTCATTCATACGTTCGCCGTAGCACGCATTGAGAAGCTCTCGCACCGTTTCCCGCGGCATGCGGGTGTCTTCCACTTCCTCGCGGAGGTGGAGGTCGTCTTCGGATTCTGGGCGCTGATTCTGTGTCTCGTGATGTGGGCGCTCGTCGGGTCACACATGACCATCGAGTACCTGGAGCATCGTGAGTTTACGGAGGCGCTGTTCGTCTTTGTCATTATGGTGGTCGCCGCGAGTCGACCCATTCTCGTACTGGTAACGACGATTGTGATGCGGCTCGCGCGGTTTCTGCCTGTGCGCACTGAAGTTGCCGTTATCTGGTTCTCCCTGTCTGCCGTTCCCCTCCTGGGCTCTATCATCACTGAACCTGCGGCGATGACACTCGCTGCGCTATTGCTGCGCGATACGCTGTTCTCCGCGCGAAGTTCCGAGCGGGTGAAGTATTTCGGCCTGGCGTTGCTTTTTGTGAATGTGTCCATCGGTGGGGTCATGACGGCGTATGCAGCACCGCCGGTGTTGATGGTCGCGAGTGCCTGGGGTTGGAGCACCGGATTTATGGCAGCCACCTTCGGATGGAAAGCGGCGCTTGCAGTCGTTTTCAATGCTACGGCTTTCGTCGCCCTGATTGCCAGGAGCGTGCCGACGTCCCGAGGGAGCGAGGGTGATATAACCTCACCGTCCCAACACGTTCCGGTTGGCGTCACGCTAGTCCATCTCGGGTTTCTCGCGCTTGTCGTCATCAACTCGCATCACGCTGTCGTGTTCGTCGGGGCGTTCCTCTTTTTCCTGGGGTACACGCACGCTTACGAGCGCCACCAGTCGCCTCTCATGCTGCGCGAAAGCCTTCTGGTCGCTTTCTTCCTTGGCGGCCTGGTTGTACTCGGCGGCCTACAGCAATGGTGGCTTCAGCCGATAGTGCGTTCCATGGATGCGTTGACACTGTATTTCGGCGCCACAGGTCTGACGGCAGTCATGGACAACGCTGCCATCACGTATCTCGGGTCGCTCATACCTGGCTTATCAGACAGCGCAAAGTACCTGCTCGTGGCAGGAGCGGTGACGGGCGGAGGATTGACGGTGATTGCAAATGCTCCGAACCCGGCCGGCCTCGCGATACTTGGAAACCGGTTTGAGGGAGGCGCAGTCAGTCCGATGAAACTCCTCGGCGCCGCGCTCATGCCAACCATAATCGCAGGCCTAGCCTTTCTGGTTTTATAGGCAGGTTCGGTGGTTGATTGGCATTGCCTCGGCGCGCTGGGTCAGTCGCCGAAATGTTTCATCGGGCATGACCTTGACAAGGATAACGTTGACTTGCTGCGTGGCGGCAAACTGAGCGCTGTCTTGCATCACGACCTCCGGCAGGACATGCGCAGCGCGTGCCACTCCATCATGCACTTTCATAAGCTGTTGCCGGCGTCGGCCGTCGGCCGTCGGCCTCTGCTCGTCGGTCGTTGTGATTACGCCGACAAATATCCCTCAAACTGTTGAGCATCGCTTTGCAGGCGTGCGACCGATAGGTAGCCTGGCGAACTTTACTCAAGATGACGAGACGCCGCCGTTTATTGTCAAGGCAATGTCTCGAGTGTTGCGCGCCATTGGTTGTTAGGCATTCCGATGTCCGAGCAGTTGAGACAAATCTGCGGTCGCATGCTTTAGCAGTTCAGCGAACTGCTCTACACGCTGCTCATTGACCCGGATGCTCGGGCCAAAAATGCAAAGCGAACCGGCGACCTGATTAGCGCCGTTGAAGAACGGTGCTGCCACAGCCACAGCGCCCTCAATCAGTTCGTGATGACTGGTACCGAAACCCTTGACTCGGATTTCTTCAATGTCGTTCATCAGCGCTGATATGTCCTGGCTGGGGTCGACGAGGTAGCGCCGAAGTTCTTCCGGCCCGAGTTGCATCTGCGAAAGGATGGTGCGCCCACTCGCTCCACGCACCAGTTTTTCACGGTATCCAACGCCGCGCCGAAAACTGAGCGGGTGGATGCTCTCCAGTTCGGCTACGCAGAGCCGATAGGTGTCGTCGGGTACGAATAGGGCGACGGTTTCGGACGTCGCGTCTCTGAGGTTTCGCAGCACCGGCAGTGCTAGTTCGGCAATTCGATGGTCGCTCAACCATACGTGAGCCAATTGGGCGACGGAGCTTCCCAGGTTGAATCGCTGTGGCTCGCCTGACGACGCCAGAAAGCCCGCCTGCTCTAGCGTATTGAGCAGTCGATACAGGGTCGGGCGGCTGAGATTGACCCGCGCGAGCAGTTCCGCGACCGTCAGCGATTTGTCCCCCGGTCTGAACGCCAAAAGAATGTCCAATGCCCGCTCAACCGCGCGAACGCTCTCGTGCGCCTTCTTTTCTTCCATTTTCTACGGTCCTTTTGGGCGGTGTTGTCAGCGCCATTGTAGAGAAAATCCCCTATGTCCCAACACTTGAGCTTTCCAGTTGGTGTCCGTACAATGAAATCACATTCTCACCAGACGGACAAACGTCACATACGAATTGGAGTTGGAGCATGGACAAGAACATGTCGGAAACGCTCGTGCGCACCGGCCCGGGCACGGCGATGGGCAATCTGATGCGGCGCTATTGGGTACCGATACTGCTCGTGAGCGAAATCGCCGAGCCGGATTGCCCACCGGTGCGCGTGCAAATCCTCGGCGAAAAGTTGCTGGCATTCCGGGATTCGGATGGCAACGCTGCGCTGATTGACGAGTTCTGCTCGCATCGCGGTGTCTCGCTCTATTTCGGGCGCAACGAGGAAAACGGCATCCGCTGCTCGTACCACGGTCTCAAATTTGACAGGAACGGCAACTGCGTCGAAGTGCCGTCTGCGCCGCAGGCCTGCAAGCACATGAGCATCACTGCCTACCCGTGTATCGAGCGCGCCGGTATTGTCTGGGCGTACATGGGCCCCAAAGACAAGCAACCGGCACCGCCGGACCTCGAGTGGTGCAACTTGCCGCCGGACCACGTGTTCGTATCAAAGCGTCTGCAGGAGTCCAACTACCTGCAGGCTATGGAAGGCGGCATCGACACGAGCCACGTCTCATATGTGCACCGCTATGAGGTCGACGAAGACCCAATGCATCAGGGCACGAAAGCGCTCGAATACATCAAGGCGGACGGCAACGTCATCTTCGAAATCGAGAAGCAGCCTTTCGGACTCACGCTGTTCGGACGTCGCAATGGTGAGCCGGATTCTTACTACTGGCGCATCACGCAGTACCTGTTCCCGTGGTACACGCTCATTCCGCCATTTGGCGACCACTCGCTGGCGGGCCACGTCTGGGTGCCAATTGACGACCATACCTGCTGGGCGTGGAGTATCAATTTCCGTCCGGACCGTCCGCTGTCCGAGGAAGAGATGAGCGACCTGAACGCAGGTAGGGGCATTCACTGCGAATATGAGCCAGGCACGTTCCGTCCGAAGGCGAACAAGGACAACGACTATCTGATTGACCGTCAGGCCCAGAAGGACAAGCGCGCCTATTCCGGCGTCTTCGGTTTCGCGATGCAGGACGCGTCGCTGCAGGAAAGCATGGGTGCCATTCAGGACCACAGCAAAGAGAAGCTGCTGCCGACGGACCGCGCCATCGTAATGGCTCGACGCATGCTCTATGAGGCAGCTACTGCTTTGCAGCTTGACACTGACCCGCCCGCAATCGATGCAGACCAGCAGCGCGTGCGCGCGGCCGGCGCATTGCTCCCGCGCGACCAGAAACCGCAAGAGTGGGCGGTCATCCATCTCTCGGATGGCAAGGGTCAGCCGATTTACTCCATCTGAGCGAGCTTAACGCTCCCCAATCTTCTCTGTATAAGGAGGCCGGCACCACGCCGGCGCGAGATGCAAGGTTCAAGACTAAGAGAGAAAGTCGCGCTGATTACCGGCGGCGGAGGCGGCATTGGGGCCGCAACCGCACGCGTGTTCTGCGACGAAGGTGCGGCAGTCATCCTCGTCGACGCAAATTCACAAGCCCTCGCGAACGTCGTCGACGAGCTGCTCAGCCGTGACCCGGCTGCACAGGTTCAAACGCATGTCGCTGACGTCGCCAACGCAGCCCAGGCGGCTGCGGCGGCGGAGCTCGCGGTAAGTAGCTTTGGGCGGCTTGACGTGCTCGTCAACAACGCCGCGATGCGCAACTACAGCGCCCTCGCCGACGCGACGCCGGAAGAATGGCAAAGCATGGTGTCGGTGAACCTGGTGGGCACCTCAAACTACTGCAAGGCGGCCTTGCCGTTTCTACGGCAGGCGGGGGCGGGAAGCATCGTCAACGTATCGTCCTGTTACGCGGTTACCGGCCGCAAAGGGATGGGCCTTTACGACGCAACTAAAGCCGGCATGCTTGCCATGACCCGCACGCTTGCGTTTGAGGAGGCGGCGCATGGCGTGCGCGCCAACGCAATATGCCCCGGCTCGACGCTGACTGATTTTCACGTTAACCGCGCGCAGGCCGCTGGGAAAAGCGTAGAAGTGCTCAGGACGCAGAGGCAAGACACCTCGTTGATAGGACGATGGGCGTCTCCCGAGGAGGTCGCCTGGCCGATTCTATGGCTGGCGAGCGACGAGGCATCGTTTATCACCGGCACGACGCTGATGGTCGACGGTGGCTTGTCGATTATGTAACGGTGCTGACCATGAACGATTCCACAATGACCGTGCGCGTCGCACGGCGCAATATCGAGGCTGACGGAATCGTCAGTTTCGAGCTTGCGAGTCCAGACGGTTGTGATTTGCCGGCGTTCGATGCAGGTTCACACGTCGATGTTCACTTGCCAACGGGGCATGTGCGGCAGTATTCAATTTGCAGCGCGCCGCACCAGCGGTCACGCTACCAAATTGCCGTGTTACGCGAAGCTCAATCGCGAGGTGGTTCGGCAGGTATGCACGACGCAGTTAAAGAAGGTGATGAACTGCGCGTGAGCATGCCCCGGAACCACTTTGCCCTCGCGCCGGATGCTGTGAAGCACCTGTTGGTAGCCGGAGGCATTGGGCTGACTCCGCTTCTTTGCATGGCACAACACCTCGACCACGCCTGCGAAGAATTCGAACTGCATTACTGCGCACGCTCCCGTTCCCGTGCGGCGTTCCTGGAGCGGCTTGCGAATGCGCCATGGTCGGAACGCGTTAAATATCACTTTGACGACGAGCAACGACTTCATCTTGATGCTCTGTTGAACGAAGTCATCCCGGAAACGCACCTGTATGTCTGCGGACCACAAGGCTTCATGACTGCGGTGCTTGATGCTGCGCGGGCGAACGGGTGGCCAGAGAGTCGGCTGCATTACGAGTTCTTCTCGGGCACTGCCGTCGATACGTCGTCCGATGGCGCCTTTGAAGTGTGCCTCGCGCGCACCGGAAAGACAGTAACCATCCCCGCAGACCGCACGGTGACCCAAACGCTCGCGGACGCTGGTGTAGAAGTGCCGGTCTCATGCGAGCAGGGCATCTGCGGAACCTGCGTTACCCGCGTGCTCGACGGTGAGCCGGAACACCGCGACCTGTTTCTATCCCCGGAAGAGCAGTCGCGCAACGACCAGTTCCTGCCATGCTGCTCCCGCTCGAAGTCAAGGAGACTTGTGCTGGACCTGTAACGCCGTAATCCTGCAATACACGCCCGGTGCACACTGCGTGCCGGATGTCAAAACCGAAGAAGAACAAGGGCGGCGTAAGCACGCCACGCATGGAGGAGTCATGGAAAAAAACCTGACGTCACCGGGTGACGTATCGCGCGCGGACCGGGCCGCGTCAAGCGCCGGTGAAACGGAGGCTAGCCCCTACCGCTGGGTTGCTCTGTTCATCGTGTGGGCAGCATTTCTTCTCAGCTACGTAGACCGCGTCGCATGGAGCACGGTCGCAGCGCCTGTCGGCGCCTCGCTCGGTATCAAGGTGTCGCTGCTTGGTGCCTTTGTCACGGCGTTCTATGCGGGGTATGTCGTTGCGAACATCATCGGAGGCATGCTGACCGACTTTCTCGGCGGTCGGGCCATGATGACGCTTGCCTTGCTTCCACTCGGGGTCTTCACATTCTTCTTTGGTGAAACGACCTCGTTGACGGTGGGCATTCTGATTCAACTGGCGATGGGCTTTGCCGCGGGCGCTGACTATTCGGCCGGGATGAAGGTGATTCCTGCGTGGTTCACGCGAGACCGCGGTCGAGCGATGGGGATTTACACCACGGCGACATCGCTCGCGGTGGTGCTTGCCAATGCGATTGTGCCCACAATTTCCGCACAGTACGGCTGGTCGAGTGCGTTTCGCATGCTCGGTGTCGCCACGTTCGCCTGGGGTATCGTCTCCTTGCTGTTTCTCAAGAATCGCCCGGGTGGAGAGCGAGCTCCGGCTCGCAACAGTGCGAAAGAGATGCTTGGCCTCTTGCGCAATCGCAATCTGATATTCCTTTCCATTGCAGGTTGTGGTGGTCTGTGGGCGACTGTTGGCTTCGGCGCATGGGGGAATGCGCTGATGACGCGCCAATACGGCATCTCTCCTGTCGTGGCCGGGTCGATTATCGCGTCCTTCGGCATCGGCGCGGTCGTTGCGAAACCTACACTCGGATGGATTTCCGACCTGCCGGGCATCTCGCGTCGGCTCATGTCCATCCTGGTTCTCGTCGCGTTCGCTATCACACTGATTGTTTTCGGCATGTGCTCGACCGTCACGCAGTTCTATATCGTCGCGCCGATTCTGGGCGCATTTTCCTATGGCTACCTGCCGGTGTTGATGGCACAGGTGAGCGATGCATCCGGTAAGCGGCTGGCGGGAGCGAGCGCTGGCTGGACAAACGCCATCTGGCAGATGGGAAGTGCGGTGTCTCCACTGGCCGTTGGACATGTCTATGGCGGAACACATTCCGTCGTGCTAGCCGTGCTTACGCTGGCCATCGGGCCGGTCATCGGTCTTGTAGCGATGTTGTTCGTGAGCAAACGCATCGCTCAAGTTTGAGCATCCTGCAGCGTCGAACGCAGGACGAAGAATCGACGCTCTTCGCTGTAACATTAAATTAGTACGACTACCAACATAAGGTAAGGAGACAAGCTTGAAATCGAATCACGCTACGCGACTGGTGAGGACTGTATTCGCCGCTACGCTATGCTCGTTGGCAACATTTGCAGCTCACGCTCAGTCATCGGTAACGCTCTATGGCATTCTCGACTCTGGCGTTGAGTACGTCACTCACGCAGCCAGGCAAGGCTCCGGCAACCTGTTTCGTGTAAACACCGGCAATCGCATCAATTCGCGTTGGGGTTTCACGGGCAAGGAAGACCTGGGCGAAGGTCTGCGCTCGATATTCACACTCGAATCGGGCTTCGCGACAAATAACGGTACCTCACAGCAGGGCGGACGGCTGTTCGGCCGCCAGGCGTTCGTTGGCCTCGAAAGCGACAAGTTTGGTGCGGTGATGGCTGGCCGCCAGATGACACCGATGTATCGCTTTTCCCTTGCTCTCGACCCTCTGAACTACTCAAGCTATGGCTTGTCCGCCCAGGATGCACAGTTTGTTGGACGCGCTGATAACGCGCTCGAATATCTGGGGCACGTCGGTCCGTTCGAGTTGAACGCTCTCTATAGTTTTGGCTACGATTCGACGATTGCGAACGGTGGTCAGGTGCCGGGAGAGTTCCGGGTTGGGAAGCAATTTGATATCGGTGGGCGGTATCGCCAAGGACCATTTAACTTGACCCTGGTATATGAGCAACGCCGAGGTACAAGTGTGGCCTCGTCTGGCGACAGCGAACGGCGGTATCTGGCGGGCGGTTCGTGGGCCATCGGCAATGCGACCCTGTACGCTGGTTACGAACTCCTTCTGAACGACATTGTCGCTACGCTCACGGCGTCCCCACCGCAGACCATGGCATTCGGAGGCCTTCGGTATAAGGTAACGCCTGCGTTCCAGGTTTCGGCCGCTTCCTACTATCACATATTTCGGACGGTTTCGGCACATGCCATAAGCACAGGCGTCAACGCAGACTATTTATTATCCAAGCGCACCACGCTGTACGCGGATGTCACGTACGTCATCAACAGCACGAAGTCTGCTTTGAGTGCGACAGGCTCGACCACTCCAGTCGCGACCGGCGCGAACCAACTCGCGGTGGTGGTCGGCATTGCGCATACGTTCTGAGTCGCAAGCATCAGCAGGACGTCACGGATTGTGCAGGAAGCAAGCACTTCGACTGCCGCCGCGCGTCCGCTTGCGAACAACTTCTGTCCGCTTAGCTCGGCGCAGCATGTCCTTTCCGTTCTCCAGCCAAAACTAGCGCACTGCGTCTTGCGCATGGCATGGTGCGGGCATCGGGTCTGCGCGACCAATGCGTCATCGTCCTAGGACTGGATGAGCGGGGCAGCGCTGTTTAGTCCGTCCCGCAGGTTCCGGTTATTCCACCGGACGAATCCCATTTTTTCCAGTTCAAGGGTTTACGCTATTTAGCCCCGTCTCTTTAGACCACCTACGCTAACATAATGCGCGGCGCATAAGTCGGCAACGAGGAGTAGCCATGCGGATGCCACTGTGGATGAGAAACGGGCTGGCGAGAACGGATGCCGCCCCCGCTTTGAAAGCTGACGCGCCGCCAAAGGGCCGGGTTTATCCCCAGCCTTTCACCAAGGAAGAACTCTTCAGGAAATGGTTCGTCTACCGCAGCCGTGGATTGGCCGTTGCACTCGCTCTTATTCTGCTAGGGCTGTTTTCAACGTATGCCGAAACGTCGAGCTGGGCATGGACCGTGCCTTTTCAGCACCTTTTGCACGAGTTTGGAATGGCGCTCATGATTGCAGGCGTTGTAGGCATTGGCGTTGAGGTTTACACCCTATCTGTTGGCAAGTTCAAGAAAGAAGTTGAATATGACGAACATTTGAAGATGCTCGAAGTGATGGCCCACGGGCAGGTTATCCGCACAGAACCTTTCGAGGTCATCCAAGGAGCTCTGCCCTTACTATTTTCGGGCGACAAGTACCACTACATCGTACGCAATCTGCTGCAAGCAATCAGTAACATGGACGAGATTAGGAGGCTATCCGAAGCAAAACCCACAACGGAGGTCCGGCATATCATGAGTTTTTTGGCCTGGACAACCGATTGCTTCGTTTCGGATGTCGCCGGACAAATGGCTCGACTCATCAGTGCGCTACATCGACATGGAGACTGCCTGGTCTGCTTCACACCTCCAGACCGTTATGTACAGTACCGGCATCTGCTGAAAGCCCAGATTCGAAGCCTCTCGCTCGGTGACCGGTATGACTCACTCGCAAACGTTCGGCTGTACAACGACGACCCGAACGATGAATACATACAGGCGACGACATTCATGATTGCAAGGAAAGGAGTCAGCGTCCGCCGTATATTCAATCTCTCTGGTTATGATTTGGCTATGCCGCGCTCGGCAGAGTGCCGGCATGCCCAAGCTGTAATTGGTCTGCAACGCGCCTCAATATGTGTGGGGAATACAGGTCCTTTTCCAGATGAAGATTCTGACACGCCCGGCACGGCTGGTTCAGTCGAGTTTAGGTATCTGACAAAGGAAGTCCTTGAGGCGTCTGGCGAAAATTCAGAAAAGCTCGAAAAATTTCACTATGCGCTTCAACAGTCAGGCGTCAGTGCGGAGAACCTTCAGCGCACGTATTTTGGCGCATTTTACTTGGGCAAAAAGAAAGTGCTGCTTTTCGAAGGAGATTTTAATAATCAGGGCGCGTTGCGCGTGATGGCGGGGGAAGTGACGCGGGAAGACATAGTAAACAGAAAGCGCCTCTTTGAGGCACTTTGGGAGGTGTGCTCGACGGTCTCACCCTTTGACGCTCCCCCGTCGGCTCGGCAAGCCGTGGGCTCGCCTTCCGGCCCTAGTCAACATGCACCGACAGTCCCAGCCGGCGTATCAACTCTACCAGGTGAACAATCGCCGCAGACATCGATTGGGCAAACTGTTGCTGCAGACGGGGGTTTCCCTTCGCCGACTTCGTCCGCAACAGCGTCTGAGTGTTTCATGATTAGGGATATTAAGGAACTCGATGAGTTTGAACGGGTCCGGAAATTCGTCAGAGACAAACTGACACCGAATGAGTTCGCGCTGCTTTGCCGACACGGCTGCCGGTTAGCGGAGCCTGAAATGCCTGACAAGTAGTCCCATTCTATTGCATGTCGGCCGATGTCCTCGGGGAGTTACCATCAACTCTGGGGATAACACGCTGTCGGGACACGGTGACCGGCACCAGCAGTCGAATACTCGATATCGCTAATCAGCGGCAAGTTTCTAATTGTTGGCGCCAGCGCGGCGGCCAAAAAGACAGTTGCCAAGAATGCCGTCGTCAAGAAGGTCGCAGCGACAAAGAGCGCACCGACGAAGAAGGTTGCTGTGAAGAAGGTGATTGCCAGGGAGGCCGTGAGCGGGAAGTTGCCGGCTACGAAGGCGCCTGGAAAAAGAGCGCCGCGTAGCGTGGCCGTGCCCGCTCCGGTGGCCTCAGTCGAATCTGACGCCGAGTTGACGACCTAAACGTAGTTGTCAGGTGCCCGGTGGACCAGCGATTTTCTGTTTCCACCGGTACGCCAAGCCGACGACGACTTATTGGGGCTGTGCTGCCTGACGTTGCGCAGCCTGCTGTTGTGCTTGCTGCTCGGCTTGTTGTTGAGGGTGCTGCTTCGCAAGGTGTCTGCCGACCATGCAGCCACCGACCGCGCCAACTACAGCGCGGTGCCGCGCGTAATGCCCAGCGACCCCGCCGACCACCGCGCCCTTGATGCAACCTGCGGCGTTTGCCGTGCCTGCTGTCGCGAAGACCAGCGTCGTTGCAATCAAGGCGGTTCTTATCGGGCTAGCTTTCATTCGACGATACTCGGAGATTGGATTGGTCGATGTGGCGCCTTCCGGCGTCGATTCAATACCCGCGCCAATCACGACGCTCGCGCCACTCGTGCTCACGCCATTCCTGACGGCGCCATTCATGTTCACGCCACTCGCGGCGTTCGCGGCAATCGCGGGCTCGCCAGTCGTCGTCACCACCGTAAGCGACGGCGACCGGTGCGGGAGCGTACACGACGGGAGACGGCGGTGCGTACACTGGCTCTGCCGGCGCATACACGGCTCCAGGGATGCCCAATCCGATGACGACGTCGACGTGTGCCGATGCTGCCGTTGATGCTGCCAGTACTGCCAGACCGAGTACTGCGCCAAGAATCTTCTTGTTCATCTTCGCTACTCCTCGCACATTCGAGTGCAATGTGAGTGACTACGCTTCGGAGTGTAGGAGGCGGCGTCGGACACTTGTGAAACGACGGTGCGAGATGGGTAACACGGCATTACTCGCGTCGGCGCATCGCGCGGCGTACCTGGTCAGTGGCTGAACGTTCACCATGCGGTAGATGAATCCAGATACGCAAGTGCAAACGCCCGCACTGCTTACGCGTGTGGCAGAGCGTTACAACCCAAAGATGAGCGACCGGTGAGCAGCAACGCCGGCGGCAACTCCTGCAGCAGCAGCGAACGTCGCGTTCGTCCACGCACTAGCAGCATCACCTGCCGCGAAGACTCCCGGAATGCTAGTCTGCTTCGACTCGTTGACTCGAATCGTCGACCCCACTGGTCCATCGTCGAATTCGCATCCGAGCTGCAACGCGAGATTGCTGGCCATGTGAGTGTGTGGGCCGACGAACAGGGCGTCGATTGCGACGACCCGGCCATCGGCAAGACGCACTCCCGCAATTTCCGGCGCATTTCCGAGGACTTCCACGACTGGGGCACGCTCAACTCGCACGTTGCGCGCAGCAAGGAGCGCCGCCTCTTGCGATGTTGCTTCCGCGATGCCTTGCGTGAACCACGTCGTTGGCCCCCAATCGGGTATCAGTAACGCCTGATGGATTGACAACGCGTTCGTCGCAAGGACGCCGAGCCTTTTGTCGGCAACTTCATATCCGTGGCAATACGGACAGTGAAGCACGCTGACGCCCCAGCGCTCTTCAAGCCCCGGCAACGGGGGCAGCTCATCCCGCACGCCCGTTGCAAGCACTATCCTGTCCGCATCGAACGACCGTCCGTCGGTTAGCGTGACGACGAAACTACCATCGGCTCGCATGGCGGTATCTGCTTCAGTCGTCACGATATCGACGGTCGGATACCGGCCCAACTGGGCCGTTGCTTCGCCAATAATTTCCGCCGGGCTGTTGCCATCCTGCCCGAAGAAACCATGTGAATGGGCGGTAAATCGGTTGCGAGGCTTTCTTCCGTCGACGACAAGCACACGGCGTCTTGCCCGCGCAAGTTGCATGGCGGCAGACAATCCGGCAAAGCTCCCGCCGACAACGATGACATCAAATTGCGAACGCACGACGATTCTCCCATTGTGAGGCCAGGTGGACAGCACCGCTTGTGACCGCAGCAGTCCTGCTCGAGGAATACAAGTAACACATCAAGTTGCATGATACCCGTGTGGTATGCTGTTACGCAACTTCACGTGTTTCATGAAATGGGGCGACCTGGATGAGGACTGATAGCCGGATGTCGCGGACGCTGCACGCGTTGATTCACATGGAACGCGCCGATGGGCCACTGACGTCGGAGGCGCTGGCGGAAATGCTCGCCACGAACGCGGTTGTAGTTCGGCGTATGTTTGGCGGATTGCGGGATGCTGGATACGTGCAGTCGGAAAAGGGGCACGGCGGCGGCTGGGTCCTGGCCACGCCGCTTGAGGAAATTACGCTGCTGGACGTCTATCGGGCGGTGGGCGAGCCCCCCTTGTTTTCCCACCTCGTGTCGGAAGACCGTCCCGAGTGTCTGATTGAGCGAGCAGTGAACGCGCACCTCTCCGCGACCCTGCGGGACGCTCAAAGTGCGCTGCTGGCCAAATTCGAAAAAGTCACTCTTGCAATGCTATCTTCCGGATTTAAGGAGGCGTCAACGGGAAAGGGGAAGAGTCCCCAACGTTGATGCTAGCGAGAGCAACTGCGAGGAGTCGCGCGACAGTCATGCCCGTCCGCCGGCTTGGCTTGCTAACGTCAAGGACCGCAGCAAATTCCTGATTGCAGATGGTGCTGAAGCGACCGCTGCGACGAGCGTGGGTGGTGCGAGCAAGTCAAGGACTGCGGTCAAAAAGACGTCGAGGTCGGTCAGTGCGACTGCGGGCAAGGGGCAGCGGAAAGGTCCGCAACCGGCGCTTTACCGTGACCCGAAGTCCGGTGCAACTTGGGGCGGGCGCGGTCCGGCTCCGACGTGGCTGTCTGGTTCCAAAGACCGGACGCGGTTCCTCATTGACGGTGCCGTGGCGGTC
This sequence comes from Paraburkholderia sp. BL18I3N2, assembly GCF_003001875.1. Taxonomy (NCBI): domain Bacteria; kingdom Pseudomonadati; phylum Pseudomonadota; class Betaproteobacteria; order Burkholderiales; family Burkholderiaceae; genus Paraburkholderia; species Paraburkholderia sp. BL18I3N2. Next base: position 603,960 of record NZ_PVNC01000003.1, on the reverse strand, counting down.
GACGCAAAACCGGCGGTCACGAAGGCTGTTGCGAAGAACGCTCCGGCGGCAAAGAAAACTGCTGCCAAGAAGGCCGTGAGCGCGAAGTGCGGGCTAAGAAAGCAGTAGCGAAGAGCACGGTGCCGGGTGCAGTCAAGAAAGCGTCTGCAAAGAATGCGCCGCGCAAGACTGCTGCCGTGCCCACTCCGGGGGCGGCAGTCGAGTCTGGTACTGACTTGACGACCTAAACGTAGTTGTCAGGTACCCGTGGAAGAGCGATTATCTGATTCCACCGAGACGTCAAGCCGACGGCTTTTTATTGCGCCTGTGCTGCCTGACGGTGTGCGGCTTGCTGTTGAGCGTGCTGCTTCGCAAGGTGTCTGCCGACCACGCAGCCGCCAACTGCACCGACGACCGCGTGGTGTCCAGCATAGTGACCGGCCACTCCGCCGACGACCGCGCCTTTGAGGCAGCCGGCGGCGTTCGACGTTCCTATCGTTGCCAAGGCCAGCGTCGTTGCAATCAAGGCTATTTTTAACGGGCTAGCTTTCATTCGAAAGTGCTCTGAGATTGCATTTTGGGGACGTGGGTCGTTCCGGCGTCGTTTCAATAGCCACCCCAGCGACCGCGCTCACGCCACTCGTGCTGACGCCATTCCTGGCGGCGCCATTCACGTTCACGCCACTCGCGACGTTCGCGCCATTCGCGGGCTCGCCAGTCGTCACCGCCATACGCAACGGCAACAGGTGCGGGAGCATACACGACGGGAGGCGGCGGTGCGTACACTGGCTCTGCCGGCGCATATACGACTCCGGGGATGCCCAATCCGATGGCGACGTCGACGTGTGCCGATGCTGCCGATGATGCTGCCAGTACTGCCACACCGAGCGCTGCGCCGAGAATTTTCTTGTTCATCTTCGCTACTCCTCGCACATTGAGTGCAATGTCACTGACTATGGCTCGGAGTGTAGGAGGCGAAATTGGACACATGTGAAACGGCAGTGCGAGATTGGTAACACGGCATTACCGGCGTCGGCGTACCGCATGCGCCTGAGAATTAACGTCTGCGCTCGAATCGTATGTCCCAGAGAACGTAACCGCACGATGAATAGACTCGAAAGAGCGCACATTTGCAGTGCGTCGTTGAGTCACCGTTGGCTGTGGTGACTATGACACCGCGATTGACGTGGGCGGTCTCGACGAATTCGTCAGCGTGAGCTCGCAAATGTGCGAATGAAAATAAGCTTTGCGTCATCGTCTCCCCCCGTATTCAGGCGCACGCATTCGTGGACCCGGCCAGGAGCAACCGTTCGGTCCGCCTATCAAGCCACCCGACGGAACAGTTAGAATCGGCAGCCATTCAGTCAACGAGACCTGCATCGGACTTTATGCATCCACCGCATCGTTTTTGCGCTCGACCGTCAAGGCGGGCTTGTCGACATACACTCAGTGCCTCAGGGCCTAGCGTGCGGTTGCGTTTGTCCGGGGTGCGGCGGCCGCCTTTTAGCAAAGCAGGGGCAAATTCGGGCGTGGTATTTCTCGCACGCGTCCGGAGCCGAGTGTGTCGGTGGCCCAGAGACCGCTCTGCACCTTGCTGCGAAATGTCTGATACTCGAGCATCGCGCTGTCGCGCTTCCACCGCTCTTGGTCAATTTCAAAAGACTGCACCCGAGGTTCGGTCTCTTCGAGCGCTCGATGACCGTTGAGCTGCCGGAGAAAGTTTGGCGATTGAGCGAAGCTCGCGCGGAGTCGCGCATCGGAACGTACATCGCCGATGTCGCGGGACATCTGGACGACAGGACCGAGGTCATCGTCGAAGTGAAAGTCCGACACGAGGTTGAACCGGAGAAAGCGAAGTATCTTCGTGCGCGCCGCGTGCCGTGCATCGAGATTGACCTGCTCCCACTGTTGGAGGAGTCGCTCACACTGCAGGAGCTCGCATGGCACGTACTCGAATGCGGGACCAATCGCAGCTGGGTCAGCAACAGCGCCTACGCTGAAATCGAGGCGGAACTGCTTGCAGAATACCAAGCCTGGATTGCGCGCAAAAGAAGCGAGGTCGCAGGTGTCCCGCGTCACCAGCCTGAACCGCCGAAGCAGCCGAGCAAGGCCGACGAGGCTAACGCGCGGTATCAGGCTCTACCGGATGAGATAAAGCGTCTTGAATTGCGCATCGTGCTCGGGCTGGCAAACGGTGCACGCTGGCCACGGCATCTGCAGGTATCTGTCCGGGAAGGAGCGCAGGCCATACCCTTTCCCATTGATGTATGGCAAGGCGCTATCTTTGTCCGGTTCATCTATGACCCCATCGGCGGTCGTGAAGAGACGAAGCGGTTTTCTCTGTCGCATGTTTACGACTGGGTCAGTGGCAGATTCGGCACCTCGGAACTGGTCCGGCATCAGGTGTCGGCGGCGCTGAGACTTTTCCTCGGGTATCTTGCGAAATGCGGATTTCTCGAGCGTAACGGCGACGCATTTTCCGTTGTTCACGGGAGCCTCTGGCCGCCGGCGCGGCCGGAACCGCCTGTGCATCCCGCGAAAGCCTCGACACCGGCCCGAGCTGTAAGCAAGCCTACGGTCGTGGCTCTACGGCGAGAGTGGACGTGGCGGGAGCGATGGCCGTCGGAAGACGTTGCGCTCTTACGCGCAAGTGATGCGGCCGTCCGATATGCGGGCGCCCAGTTCAACGCTCAACTGTTCGTGGATATGCTGTACAGCATGTCAATCGAGCCTTCCGAGACTGCCGTTAAAACACTGGTCACCCAGTGTGGTGGCATCGCGGATGCTACCTTCGACCTGTTGAAGGACATCGGCGTGGTGGAAGAGTCTTGGCGGATGCTGCGAGGAGGTGTCGAGCCCCCATGGCGGTGTACCTAGCCTCGTCTCATTACTTTCGAGAAACTGGCTTTTGGAGCCTTCCTGACAGACGGCTAAGCGCCGAAAGCTCTCGAAGCGGGACTGCGCGGGAGAAACGTTCCGACGGATACGGTGCGCTATGTGCTTGTCATCCAGGGCGGGGCCTATGGACGCGAAGAACATTGAAAGTGGCACGGTTATTTTTAACGCGCTGGGCGCATATTGGCTGCATGCCATGGGGGCAATCGAGCGCAGGCGCAGTGTGACGCGAAGCGTGTGATGGTGCGCATTCCGCCTAACGACGGCCGGATGGTGTTCCTTCCGCTTGCTCAAGTTCGTGACGTAGACGGCGATATTCAGAGTGCCGTCTTGCATTCACACAGGAAAAAATAAAATGCGCACTCTGGTATCGCTTGTCGCCGCTGTGTCGACGCTGGCCGTTCTTCCTGGGTGCTCCGCAACTCAAAGTGTCACTGCTGCTCCGCAGGCGAAAGGCTTGCCGATGACATCAGCGTGCTTCACCGCCCACGGTGGCAGGTCCGCCGACATGGATGCAGCAATTCAGCGCAACGGGAAAATTATGGTGTATCGGTATCGGTTGCACGCGCATGCGACAAAGCGGACATGAACGTCACCTACACCGACAGTTGGTACTGGGACATCATCATGTATCTGCGCGCTATGGACATTCGCTTCTACAAGGCGCCGAGCGGCGGTCTTATCGCATCCGGGCACTGGAAGAATTCCGTGTTACATCAGTTTCCGAATGCCGACGGCGTGGTTCAGGGTTTGATGGGCAAGATGTTCAAGCAGACCGGCGAACCAAGTGCGGTCAAGACGAAAGCAGCTTCGAATAAGTCACCGCGCGGAACGAGCAGGGTGCGTGTGGCCTGCCAGCCCCCGCAGCCTACTAGTGGAACGCTCATGAATCAGTCCTCGCTCGGGCGCACAGTCCGGGCCTTTCTACGATAAGGTCTGTGGTCTATGCGTTATGCATAAAGCCAGCGTCCCTGAGGTCGCCTGCGGCTGTCCCGATGCTCGCAATCGTTTGCCATCCGCTGCCATTCGATTTTCTGATACCCGGTCCGCCAGCATTCAGCGCGTTTAAAGCCCCACGCTTCTCGCCGATGGCTCTGTGAATATTTGGCGCGCACTATCACTCTCCACCATGTCGTTGTGAGATTATGTGGCGGGGCGCGACCGTCGCGGTAAGGGCATACGTTCATTCCTCAAAGAGCCTGTATTCTCACTGCCTTTTCGGCGGATGGAACGTGGTAGGTCGGCGGCATAATCAAATTGAGAGAAGACGTACAAGCGAAAGGCTTTGGGGGCCAGATGGACGAGACTATTGTTGAGCCGGCGGAAACGCCGGAGGAGCCACGTTGCGTGCAGATTAAAGCTACGCTCGCTGGCAAAATAAATCTGGCCGATTTCCAGAATGCCATTCCGGTTGTCCACGAACTTTCGCTTACCAACGAGACGACCGATGACGTCAAGGAGTTGAGGCTTATCGCATCCTCCGAGCCGTCATTTTTCAAGCCGAAGACGTGGCACCTAGACCACATCGCGACCGGAAAAGATATACGCATTAGCGACCTCGACCTGTCGCTGGACGGAGCGCTTCTCGGCCGACTGACCGAGTCGGAAAGGGCACTCATCACTTTCAAGCTGACGGCGGGGTTGGAAAATCCCATTGAACTTGCTTCATCCGAGACAACCGTCGAATTATTGCCACGTAACCAGTGGGGCGGTTTATCGGCTCTCCCCGATATGGTCGCGGCATTCATTCAGCCGAACGAACAGGCGGTGGAGCGGGTCTTGAAGAAGGCCGCGGACGTCCTTCACAAAGCAGGCAAGTCAGGGGCTATCAACGGGTATCAGGAAGGTGCAAAGCGAGCTTGGGAATTGGCATCCGCCATCTGGAATGCCATCGGCTCGATGGGCATTGACTATGCGGTGCCGCCGGCAAGTTTCGAACAGTCCGGGCAGAAGGTGCGTAGCCCCAGCCAGATAGCCGACTCGGGCCTTGGGACCTGTCTCGACCTCGCTTTGTTTGTGTGTGCCGCGCTCGAACAGGCCGGTCTCAACGCTGTGCTCATTTTCACGGATGGACACGCATTCCCAGGCGTCTGGCTCAAACGCGAAGAATTCTCGACGTCCGTTATCGACGATGTTACGGCGCTCCGGAAACGTGTGAAATTGAAGGAGTTGGTGCTGTTTGAGTCGACGATGCTCACGCATCGCCCCCATCCGGCATTCAGCTTTGCTATTGCGAACGGCGAGGAGCAGATTTCCGAAGAGGCGGAGCGAAAATTCCATTTGGCTATCGACATCCGCCGCGCGCGAATGCAGCGTATCAAGCCGCTTGCCAGCGAGCAGGCGATTGAACGTGGGACTGTCGGGACGGAAGAAGTCAATCTCGAGAGAGGGTTCGAGGGCGCTCCGGAATTGCCAGAAGAACTGGAACGCTCCTCGGAAGATAAGGCTGTCGAACGCCCGGAGGACCGGCTGACCCGTTGGCAACGGAAACTCCTCGACCTGTCGCTTCGCAATAATCTGCTCAGTTTCAAGGCCGGCAAGAAATCGCTGAAGCTAGAAGCGCCGGACCCCGGCCAACTGGAAGATATTCTGTCGGAGGGGCACGCCATCAAGCTGCTCACGCGTCCCGACCTTATGGACGGCGACGACCCGCGTAGCCAGGCAATTCATGAAGCTCGGGAGCGCGAAAACATTCGTCGTTCCCATGCGATTGACGCATTGAAGCGAAAAGAAGTTTTCGTCGGACTCTCGCAAGACGAGATGGATGCTCGGCTGGTCGAGCTCTTTCGGACCTCACGCACAAACCTGCAGGAGGGTGGTTCCAACACCTTGTATCTGGCGCTGGGCTTTCTTTCCTGGACACGTGAAGCGAAGGACGACAAGAAGTATCGCGCGCCACTCATTCTAGTACCTGTGTCGCTTGAGCGGCGAAGCGCGCGCTCGGGGTTCAGCCTGACTTTGCACGATGACGAACCGCGCTTCAATCCGACGCTGATTGAAATGCTTCGCCAGGATTTCGAACTGGAGCTGGGTATCCAAGACACCGAGCTGCCGAAGGATGATTCGGGCTTGGATGTCGCGGGAATCTGGAAAACCATATCCAGTGCAGTCAAGGACATCAAGGGTTGGGAGGTAGTCGAAGAAGTCGTTCTCGCGACGTTCTCGTTCGCGAAGTATTTGATGTGGAAGGACTTGACTGAGCGAACCGAGCAGCTCAAACAGAATGCGGTCGTGCGGCACCTCATTGAAACGCCGCGCGATTCCTATGAGAGCACGATTGAGTTTCCTGACGCTAGGAGGCTCGACGTAGAACTCCCGGTGAAGAACACCTTCTGCCCATTGCCGGCCGATTCGTCGCAGCTTTCCGCGGTCGTGGCGGGAAGCAAAGGAAAAGACTTCGTCCTAATTGGGCCCCCGGGAACCGGGAAGAGCCAGACCATCTCGAATCTGATTGCGCAGTGTCTGGCGGAAAGGAAGCGTGTGCTATTCGTTTCAGAGAAGATGGCAGCACTCGATGTCGTGTACCGGCGCCTCGCCGATGTTGGTCTTGGCAATTTCTGTCTCGAAATGCATTCCAGCAAAGCACGTAAGACTGAAGTGCTCGAGCAGCTCCGCACTTCGTGGGATTCCGCCGCGGCCATGGAACCCGACGAATGGCATGCGGAAGCCGCTCGACTGGAGGGATTGCGCAACCAGTTGAATGGGTATGTTGAACGTCTGCATCTGAGGTACCCGAACGGGCTGAGCGTATATGAGGCCATCGGTCGCGTTGTCGCCGGGCTTGACTTGCCCGTCCTGCAGGTGTCATGGCCGTCCGCTCGGGTTCACGATTCAGTGGCCATGCGAACGCTGCGCGAGACGGCCGAGCTGCTAGATGTTCACGCGAAAGTGATGGGAGAGGGGCAGCTGACGTCCAGTCCGCTCGCTCACGTGGTTCAAACCGAATGGTCGCCGCTTTGGCAAGCCGCGTTGCTCGATTCGGCACGCGCTATTGGCCCAGTGGTAGCTCGTTTTGAAGCAGCAACTGAGCAACTGCGTGCGGCCGTCGGTCTGCCGTCATCTGTTTTCGACGCGCGTGTTAGGGAAGGCCTGCGTCTCCTGGCTGCGACTTTACCGTCAGCGTCTGGGCACGATTGGCAGTTCGTTCTGCGTCCGGATGCAAAAACAATTGCAGATAACCTGCGCGTTGCGAAACCATTGGTCGAACGACACCGCGAGCTGCACGCTTCACTTTCAGCGCCGCGGGGCAACCAAGTTTTGGAGGATGTGCGACAAGGTATCGTTCAGCTCACTCGTTATCACGAACTTCATTCGCAGCTTTCCCAGCCGTGGAACGAATCGCTAAGGTCACGGCTTTCCGCTGGAATTGAGCTGCTACGAAAGCGCCAGGACGTGGTTAACCAACTGTCGCTCAAATACAAAGACGGTATTTCGACGGCAACGGTTCAGCAACTCCAGCTCGATTGGCGGGAGTTGCAGGATTCGTCCTGGCCGATGAGCACGATGCGCCGCCGCTCGCTTTCGAAGAAGCTCGTGGACCTGTCAACCGGCGGAGGCGAGCCAGACATTGGCGGTGACATCGAACGTCTCAAGCAGATTGAATCACTTCAGGAAGAAATCAAAACGCTCGACGACCTATCGCTGCCGACATCGAACGCGTGGCTGGGATTGAAGACCGAGCTTGATGTCGCGCGGGCTTCTCTTGGTTTCCAAACCGCCCTCGAACAGGCTCGCGTACGGGCGGTTTGGGAAGATGTTGGCCTTGACCCGGTTAGCCGAGGGCAGTGTGGCGAGACGGCGCGTGAAGACCTCGCTCGCATCAGAGAACTTCGTCAGATTGACCAGGTTATCAATCGCCTTTCAGGACTCGAAGAAGAGACAGACGGCGTATGGGTTGGATATAAAACGGATTTGGCTGTCGCGAAGACGTACGTCGTCTTTCAGGGTGCGCTGGCAGCAGCAGTGGCCAGCAGTTATTGGCAGGACGAGGGCTTCAGCGTTATCGAACGCGGCAGCGGGGGGGCCGTCGCGTCGGCGGACCTCAAGAAGATGCGCGAGCTGGTTGCGCTCGGTGTTCGTCTCAAGGAGTTTGATGACCTCCCCGCGAAGACCGGCGGACTCTGGAACGGTTTGCAGACAAAACTGGAGGCAATCGAACCAGCGCTTGATTTCTTCGAGGCGCTGTCGGGCTCGCTCGCATTGATGGCAAATTCGCCTGAGGCACTGGTGGCGGTAAAGAGCCCGATTGCTTTGCTGTTGGGCGATAGCAATGTTCTGCTTGAGCCGACGGGCGCGATTGCGGGTTCCGGGCGTATGTATGCCGACGCACTACAGGCGTTTAATCAGGCAGTGACGCAATTCACGGTCGCGAGCGGCTTGCCGAGCTCTGATGTCACGACTCTGGGTGCACTTCTCCCTGCCGCACTGGCCGGACGTGCAAGCGACGTCCTGGCTAGCTCGAATCGGCTGAATGCTTGGTGTGCGTGGCGCAAGACCCGCGCGGCGGCTCTTGCGTTGGGGCTTGCTCCCCTCGTCGCTGGCGTTGAGCAGGGCGCAATCCAGCTCGGACGCGTAAAAGAAGCGTTCGAGACCTGCTATTGTCGCTGGTGGTTGAATGCAGTTGTCGATGTGGACGACGTGTTGCGCACCTTTGTTTCCGCAGAGCACGAGAAACGCATTCGCGATTTCCGGGAGCTTGACGAACGGTTCATCGGCTTGACACAAGCCTGGGTGCGTGCACAGCTTTCGGCCGGGCATCCCTCTCCTGACCGTGTCTCACGAGGCTCTGAATGGGGCGTGCTGCGATACGAAATGCAAAAGAAGACTCGCCATCTGCCTCTTCGCGAGTTGATGTCTCAAGCTTCGAGCGCCGTGATGCGCCTGACGCCGTGCCTTCTGATGAGCCCGCTGTCGATTGCACAATATCTGCCGGCCGAGACGGCGAACTTTGATGTCGTCATCTTCGACGAGGCATCACAGATTCCAGTGTGGGACGCCATTGGCGCAATGGCGCGTGCAAAACAGGTCATCATGGTTGGTGACCCGAAACAGTTGCCACCGACAAGTTTCTTCGACCGCGCGGAATCGGACATTGATGACACTGATGTCGAGACTGAGCTCGAGAGCATTCTTGAGGAGTGTATCGGCGCCAACCTGCCGACGATGAAGCTATCGTGGCACTATCGTAGCCGCCATGAAAGTCTGATTGCATTCTCGAATCATCGTTATTACGACGGGGACCTGGTGACGTTCCCAAGTCCGGTTACGAACGACCGTGCCGTCAGCTTCAATCACGTTGCCAATGGCCAATACGAGCGCGGCGGGGCGCGAACAAATAAGCCAGAAGCGAAAGCGCTGGTGGCCGACCTGGTCGGCAAAATGAAAACGCCCGGCTTCCGCGACAGTGGGTTGACCATCGGCGTGGTGACGTTCAACTCTGAACAGCAATCTCTCATCGAAGACTTGCTCGACGAAGAACGTCGTAAAGACCCATCCATTGAGCATTTCTTCCTGGAAACGCAGCTTGAACCCGTGTTTGTAAAGAACCTGGAGAGCGCGCAGGGTGATGAGCGGGACATCATGTATTTTTCAACCACCTACGGCCCGGGGGTTGACGGCACCATGCCAATGAATTTCGGCCCGATGAACCAGCAGGGTGGGGAGCGTCGTCTGAACGTTGCCATTACCCGTGCGAGGCAGGAGCTGCGAGTTTTCGGTAGTTTCCGTCCAGAGCAGATGGACTTGGCGAGAACTCAGGCGCTCGGAGTGCGTGACTTGAAGCACTTTCTGGAGTTTGCGGACCGCGGCGCACGCGCGCTTGGCGAAGCGGTTACAGGTAGCGTCGGAGACTTCGAGAGCCCGTTTGAAAAAGCTGTATCGAACGCGCTCACCGATAGAGGCTGGACTTTGCATCCGCAGGTCGGTGTGTCGGCTTTCCGCATTGACCTCGGTGTAGTCGACCCGGACGCACCTGGACGTTACCTTGCCGGCGTTGAGTGTGATGGTGCGACCTATCATCGTTCTGCAACAGCCCGCGACCGCGACAAGTTGCGTGAGCAGGTCTTACGTGGGCTAGGCTGGGACATTTTGCGTATCTGGTCGACCGATTGGTGGATTGACATGCAGGGTACCGTCGAGAAGATTCATCGTCAGCTCGAGGAGTTGCTCGCCGGACAGCGGGCGAAGCGAGCGCAGACCGAGCAGGAGGCGACAGTCCTTGCGGAGCAGGTTGTCGCGGACATAATGGCGATGCCGGTTGAGCCAGTGGACCAGTCGGCAGGTGCGACAACCCAACCATCGAGCGGTGTCGAAGTAGCGGCGGACGCTCCCACACTTCCTGTTACCTATGCCCGGAACGCCGCCGTTGCCCATTCTAGCAAGCTAATTGAGGGACGCTTCACGGAGGTCGATTTGACGCTTGAGGGATACGCGGTCGATGCCAACGCGTTCTTCGACGTCGTCTATAACCCAACGCTTCTGCGTTTGATTGAGCACGTCGTACGCGTGGAAGGACCGGTTCGGGACGAAGTCCTGGCGCGTCGCATTGCGCGGGCGCATGGCTGGGTTCGGACAGGCGCAAAAATCCAGGACCGGGTCGTACGGCTGGCGTCGCAACACTTCAACGGCGACCCAGAGGATGTGGGGACGTTTTTCCGACCTAAAGGTGAACCTGCTGATATGCAGATTCAATTCCGGCGGCCCATTGATGGCACTGCACGGTCAGTCGATGAAATCTCTCTTTCCGAACTCCGAGCACTCGCGTTCGACATGATGCAGGCAGGGCATGACGAAGAGTCTGGGGTGCCGGCGATGGCCCGTGAAGTGGGTCTTCGCAAACTAAACGCAGGCAGCAGAACGCGTCTTGAAATGGCTTGGTCGGATGCGACGAAGACCGCTTTTCGGAACGTTGACGCCGAAGACTAAAACAGCACGAGGGTCGGCACGGTAGATGTCCGGCCGTCTGCGCAACCGGCAGCAAATTTCCTTGCCGAACAGGCGACATTGGTTCGCTGGCGAAGGTACTGGGGGGACGGCATGGGTTGGGGCTTCAGGAAAAGCATAAAGGTTGCGCCCGGTATCCGAATAAATCTCAGCAAGAGCGGAATCAGCACATCCATTGGTGGAAAGGGCTTCACGTACAACACCCGTGGCCGCATCACCACAAGCATTCCGGGAACCGGAATCAGATATTCGACAAATTTGAAGGGCAGGGACTCGAGCCGTCGGGACGGTCACGGCACGTCTGAGAGCATCGGTACTGAACATATGAATACTGAGAACCTATCAAAGAGAGAGCAGGCAACGCAGGACTTCGTCTACAAGGTGCAGTCACGCACAACGAATGCCCTACGACAGTATTTTATTTCCCATGGTGTTTATGTCGAAGACGATGACATCAGCGAAGCGGTCAAGCTCGAAGCGTTTCAACCGTTTCTCAATACGCTCGCGCACGACCTGGCGCTCACAACTAAAGCTATCAAGCTAGCCGTAGACATCGGTACGGTCTCGCTCGCAGAAAAAGAAAAGGCGATGCTGGCGGTCTACGAGATGGAGCACAAGTGTGCTGCTGCGCAAGGACCTCGCGGTGAGCTGCAGACAGCCGCGAGCGCTTTGATGGCCAGGGTGCGGGCTTGGCCGCGTGCTCCTGGATTTGTTGGTCCTCTGTTTGCTGCGCTGTTGGGTTGCTTCCTCATGGCTGTGCTTAGCGTGCCCGTGGGGCTCGCTTTAACTGGATTCGCGTTTGCCTACGGTGGATACAAGACCTTCAGTTTCATGCGTAAGAAGGCCGTTTCCTCTCAAGCCATCAAGGAGGCGCACGAGTGGTTTCAATCCAAACTAACTGTGGAGGTCACGCCGCGACCAGCCATCCGTTCGAGTAATGACTATGTTGCCCTCAAGGCGGCGGCATCCGCAACAGTCACCGCCGCGGCGGTCATCTACACCATCATCGTCTATCCTCACCACCTCGCGTCGAATGGCAATGGTGAACTGGCGACGCATCAAGCCGACACAACCTCAGTCGGTTCGAATGGCGTTGTGCCGGCTGCCGCTACTGCCAGGACACTGAATACAGTTCATCCGGTTCCGGACTTTAGCTGGCTTGTTGGTAAGTATCCTTCTGATGTCGTGAATGACAAACGATTCCGTTCTGCATTTAACGGCATCTCGCGAGCCGACTGGAAACAAATCACGGAACGGCTTGCCGTGACCAACTCATCGGGTATCCAGCCGCAAGACGGCTATCTCGTCGCGGAAGGCTGCAAGGAACATGAGTGCAGTACCGAGCAAGCCGCTTTTGCCATCAATGAAACGACCGGCAAAGGCGTTGCCCTCGTCAAGCAAACCGTAAAACCGTCGGACGCCCCCTCGATAAAGGCATACCAGTGGCCCGACTTGCCCGTTCGTGTGACACCGCTATCAAGCTGGGCGCAGAAAAAGGGGGCAAACGCCGTTGAGGGAGAATCGGCAGTCACAGATACTGCGCCTTCGGCTCAGGCGGCTTCTTTCCAGCAGACCAGCTTTGATTGCTCGAAGGCTCATTCCGATGCAGAGCGCATCATTTGCAGTGATGTCGAGTTGGCTTCGGACGACGTTCAACTGGCGGCAATCTATGGCAAGGCAAAAGCGGCAGTGGATGACCCAGTTGCGTTTAAGGCGCAGACCCGGGCTCAGTGGAATTACCGTGAGCAGCAATGTCATGACCGCGAATGTCTCGTTCGGTGGTATGCCGACCAGAAGATTGTGCTTGCTGCGATTGCCGAGACCGGCAAGGTAGTTCGACCGTGAGAAGAGTACGGGCGTTGTATGCGATTCTTGATGACCGGGACCGGCCACAATAGGGGCATCGCTTGGCTAGGGACCGGGCAACGGAACATTTATTTCGGCGCGGATGCTACGCAGAGCGGATGCTTCATTGTCGGAGCAGAGTGGAAGTGCGGGCACCGTGACTTCAAACGGAAGCTAGGTGGCTCCTATTATCCATTAGAACTTCGCGGCGGTACGTTCGGCCCTCTCCTGTAGGACGTTATGCACAGACAAAGTTGTTCATAAATTAAAAGGAAAATCTATGTATCGAGGGTCAACGTGGGGCAAGTGGGACCTGCACATTCATACTCCAGCGTCTTACGAGTGGAATGGAAGGCGGCTGAGGGACATCCACGACGAAGCTGAACGGGACGCACTTTTGAAGGACGTGGTCTCCGCAATGAACGCGTCCGATTGCGTCGCCGTCGGTGTGATGGACTATTGGACTTTCGAGGGCGTCAAGGCTCTTCGCACCTACCTCCGCAAGCCTGGTGCCGAAGAGCTGCGGCCGACGTTGTTTCCCGGCATCGAGCTTCGGATGGTTTCCCCGGGGGACTTCCGGCTGAACATGCATGTTCTTTTGAATCCTCGGCTGCTGGATGACCAATTAGACGCGTTTAAAGCACAATTGCGGATAGCGAATTTTGACAAGCCTCTCGTCGACGCGAATCTTGTGGAGTACGGGCGGACGCGAGTTACGGATGCCCGACTCGCAGACCTAGGACTATCAAAGGACAAAGTTCTCGGTAGCGACGCTGCAGCGCTAATCGCTGCTTCGAAGACGATTGAAGTGAGCCCAGATTCGGTTCGTGACGCGCTGAAGACATTCGGTCACGAAGACGCAATCTTGTTGATTCCGTTTGACACCAATGACGGGCTGAAGAAGGTTCAGTTTCGAGAGCACTATAACTTCCCTCGCGAATTGCTGGCGATGGAGGCCATCTTTGAGGTGAGTCACCTGCCGACGCGCGACGCGTTCGTCGGGATTTCGACCGAGGATAACCAGAAATTCTTCAAAGATTTTCAGGCGGCCATCCAGCACCCGAAACTCGCAGTCCGCGGTAGCGATGCGCACCGGCTTTCCGACTATGGCAAGTTCCCAGGCGAAAAGAACACCTGGCTGAAAGCAGCACCAACGTTCGCGGGCTTATTGCAGGCATGTAAGGAACCAGCCAACCGGTCTTACATTGGCGCCGAGCCCCCGAAGCTGGAGTTCGTTCGTAGGAACCCGCAGCTATTCGTACGCGGTATCGAAATCAGGAAACTTACGGAAAGCAAAGAACCGGGCGTATGGTTTGATAAAACGAACCTTGGGTTTAGCGACGACCTTGTTGCAATTATCGGCCGGAAGGGCAGTGGTAAGAGCGCACTGGCTGACGTTATCGGCTTCCTCGGCGATACACCAAACAGCGAGCACTTCTCATTTTTATCTCCGACAAGATTCAGACTCGCGCGAGATAACAAGGCCGCCGCGTTCGAAGGTCGCCTCAAATGGGCTGAGGGTGCGAGCGACGTGGAATTCCGGTCGTTGTCGGCAGATACGGAATCGACTGCCGTCGAGCGGGTGAAATATCTGCCGCAACGATACTTCGAAGAGCTCTGCAATGACCACGTCGAAGGCAAGGACGACCTCCTGCAACGCGAACTGCAAACTGTCATCTTCTCCCATCTTTCGCCCACTGAGCGGGAGGGCGCCCGGTCCCTCGACGAGCTCATCGAAATTCGAACATCTGTCATCAATGAGAAGCTGCAACGTAGCCGGGAGGAAGTGGCTCACGTGAGCTCACGAATCGGAATGCTATCTGAACGCGCGAGCCACGAACATGCTCAATATCTTCGGAGGCAGCTTGATTTGCTGATGGAAAAACTCCGGACGTTGAAGGGCCAGGAGCCGACTCTTCCAACGCCCCCGAACACTGACGACCCCACAGTCACGCAGCTCAATTTGCGGATTGCGGTTGTGGGCGAGAAGCTCGGTGCAATTGAAAAGAACATCAGCGAAAAGCAGCAGGAACTTGAGGCGGTGCGTCTCAAACTCAGACGCATCGAAGACGTCCGAGCTCGGGTGTCATCGTTCGCAGAAGGCGTTGACAACTTCAAAAGGCAGATGAGCGCAAGTCTGGGCGAGTTGGGCATGCATTTTGACCAGATTGTCCAGTTCGGTGTGGACCTTTCCACCATTGAGCAGCTCGAGGTCGATACCAAGACGGTCCATGCGGAACTGAATGGTCTTCTCGCAGCGGAGGGCGAAACCTCGGTCCACGCCACGCGATTAGCGACTCAAAAAGAGCTCGCAGAGTTGAAGGGCAAGCTCGACGAGCCGAACAGCCAGTATCAACAGGGGTTACTTGCGCACAGTCAGTGGAAAGACGCTTGGTCTGATTTATTGGGTGACTCTGAAACGCCAGGAACTTTCTGGTCGATTTGGTGGGAGCTTGAGGCGCTACCCTTGCTTGAGGTGCAGCTTAATGACCTGCGACGCACGCGCGTTACGCAGGCAAAGCAAATCCTTGGAGCTATTCAAGAGATTGCAGCGGTTCGGGCAGCCCTGTATCGGCCCGTCCAACAGTTGGTAGACAGTGACGCAGATATTCGTGAGCACTTGCACGTAGAATTTTCGGTTAATTTGTCGTTCGAGGCGTTCGCAATAGGAATCTTTGACTATGTGAAGCAAAGTGCGGGTTCGTTCGTCGGGTCGAGTGAATCCAAGGCGCTCGTGAATCGAATTCTAAGCGCGAATGACTTGACGACCGAAGACGGCTTGGAGCGCTTTCTTGCTGACATTGAGACAGCGCTTTCAGAGGATGTTCGCGGCAGTGAGCGGCGACCAGTGAGCTTGGACAGCATCCTTCGTAGCGACAAGAAGCCAGAGAATCTATTCAACTACCTCTATCAACTCGAATATGTACAGCTCGCGTATGGGTTGAGCATGAGCGGTGTCTCCCTTGAGCGCTTGTCGCCTGGACAGCGAGGTGCTTTGCTTCTCATTTTCTACCTGTTGGTAGACCGCGACCGGATTCCAATCGTGCTGGACCAGCCAGAAGAGAATCTGGACAACGAGACTGTCTTCCGGCTCTTGGTGAATGTCATCAATAAGGCGAAGCAAAATCGTCAGGTCATCATGATTACGCACAACGCAAACTTGGCAGTGGCCTGTGACGCCGAGCAGATAATCTGCTGCGATATGGACCGCGAAGGACAGAGCCGGATTACATATCAGGCCGGCGCTATCGAAGAGTTACAAATGAACAGAGTGGTCGTTGATGTTTTGGAAGGTACAAAGCGAGCGTTCGACAATCGAAGTCGGAAGTACGCGTAGGACCTCGGAAGATTGCGAGCCCGGTTCTGTGCGCGTGAACTGGCGTCAAAGCTTGGTTGTGTGATTGCGAAAGAGGTAGCTCGCTACAGGTGTCACGCTTGCGCGACTGCGGCGTGTGCCGTGGAAAGCAGCGAAGACGCCGATACACGGCGTCTTCGCTTCAACCGCGCGGAGAGTTCTCGTTGAGCGTACTAGAACCGCCGACCGAGGAAGGCTTTGTTGCGGCAGTCACTGCATCGGCGAACAGGTCGAAAGTGACTGGCGAGTCGTAGTGGCTCAGGGAGGGGACGTATCATCATACGCAGTTTCGCGAGTTTATGCAGGCGAGTAAGGCCGGCTAGCAGAGGTGTCCGCCCACGTGGCTGACAAGCCGCAAGGCGGGTTGTTGACTGCGGTATTGCTCGGTGTCGAGCACGCAGACACATGTGCCACGTCGAAGCCAGGACGTGAGGAGTTTGCTTGTAGGGCCGAGCTCGATGGGCCGTCACAAGGAAGCAATCGCAGCCTTGGAGGGCCGAATGGGGGGCGTTGGATTCTGGGGAATTGCACGAAACATATGGTGAGCCTAGGAGTTCCACAATGGTGAGAGCGGTGGAAGATACTCGTCCAACCTGCGTTGCAACTCGGCCTTTTCGCGGAGGAGGGTGAGAACCGCTCGGTGAGCGCTAACTAATCTCGACTGTGCTTCGTCACGCTGTTTCTTGTACCTTTGGGCTTTGGTCACTAAGTCCTGTCGTTCATGTCTACGCTCCCGCCGCTTATTTTTGATTTCCTTATGTTGAGCACTGATTTCGATGTGCGCTTGAATCTCACGAATCAGTGCCGGGTAACGCGTTTTCTTGAACGCGTCTGGCTCCCTTCCGGCTTCTCGCGCGACGTTATTTTGGGTCACGGGTGTTCCGCGCGGAACGACGTTTGACTGACCTTGTTTGAGCCTTTCGAACGCAGCGCGATAGTTATCCTCTGCTGTTTCAGTGTTTTGTGTCATGGAGAAAATTCCTTAAGCCTTGAGCTTCCGCTTGTAGGGCCCGTGCGCGGGGACTATTTGCTTCGGCGCTGACGATTTTTTGTTCTACACTTTTGAGTTGCCGTTCAGCTGATGAGCGCTTCCGCTTGTCGTAAACCACTTGATGACACGGTTTGCCGCCGTCGCCACCGGCACATCGGGAGATTGACTCTATTCCTCCATATTCGCAGTGTTCCCGGTTTGTGCACCCACCTAGCCGAATAGCGCGGAACGATACATTTCCCTTCTGCCCTTCTTTAACCAGACTGGCGAAATCCTTTGCACCAACGAAATCAAGGACAATTTGTTTCTTCCGTTCTTCGCCATACGGTGATACATAGCGCTCGTCCGTAATAGCTTGAAGTTGTTTGGCCATGACTTCGTAGCGCGCTGTGACTGTCATGCCATCCCATTCGGAATTGAACTTGAGCCGACTAAAGTTCTTTCCGTAGTAACGGGTTTGAAGCAGTGTTAGATGCTTCATAAGGAATTGAATCGAGGTGTCGCTTAATATGCCACTGGCGAACATGTTAATTGCTCCGGTTCGGCGGAGTTGATGGAATGCGAGAGGCCAAATTTCTCCTACTTTAAATTTTGGAGATTCTCCAAGGTTGGGAGTGAAGAGCCTGGCCGTCTCATAGTCCTCTTGCGTAATCCGAAGCGCCTCGCGGTCAAACAGTCGCGGAAATCTTCTAATGGCTACCCAATAGCGCGCAAGAAGTGGCCGCACTGCGTAATCCCTGTCTTGGTCCCCCTGAGCCCATGGCTCATTCGCGCCGGACAGAAGAAAAGGATTTTTCACGTCGTCGGCGGTCCAATTAACCTCAGGGGAAGCAAGAGCAGCGTTAACACGCATCGTCGCCACCTGGGTTAGCGCGTTCACCGCCACTTCAACGCTGGGACTTGTGGGCCATCGCGCATCACTGTCAGGGTCTGTTTTAGTGGTTTCACCACAGATTGTTGGGATTCGACCGAATGTGGGGTCTTCTTCCCAGATGAGGCAATCAGAACGCAAACCGGCAAATTCCTCCGAACGTTGAAGGGTGAAATTTGCGATGTATGCCAATCCGGCGAATTGAACCAGTGAGAAATACGTTGAGAGCTGCGAGATGTTGAGATGTCCGCGGTCAGTCGCAACCCATTTACGAAGGAGCAAATCAATTCCAAACCGTTTGGCATTCTCCTCGAATGACCCGTGGTACTCGCGGGCTGGTTTGCGCCGTGTGAGAGTGAAAGGACTGACATCCCTTATCGGCGCGCCAGCCGCGGCAAGCAATTCATAGTTCCTGGTGTACGCACCAAGGCAAAACTCATAGAAATTCTCCACTGCCTTCTGATGGACTAAGAAATCATCTAGACCTTCTCGAAGGCGTGTGACTTGATACACCCAAATTCTTGGCGGAATATAGGCGGTTTGCACGATGTCTCTGTGTTTGGTGATGGAGAATTCCTCAGCAAGTGAACGCATGCCCGATTCGTCCAGGAGCGTAAAGTCAAGTTCTTCACGTGCTCGAAATAGGCGGTCGAGTATGACTAGAAGATTGTCGCGGTGGCTTTTGCGTTTAATCGTAGCGCCAATGAGACGTACAACTTGTGGAAATCTAGCAAGGTCGCTAGCGACGATTCCGTTTTTTTCACAGAGAAGCACGACGCGCCGAAAGGTGTTAAAGTCGTTTTTCAGGGTTTGCCATGACGTATAGCCCTGTGGACCCCATATCAACCATGACATGCACATTCTGAGCACGTTCTGGTTCTGTTGGCCGAGCCCAGAATCGGCCGTACGCGGCTGCTTAGCGAAGTAGAGCTTGAAAACTTTGCCTGCCCAAGCAGAAAAATCCCATACGGCATCACCCCACTTGGATACTGGGTTGCAATTCGCATTAAGAGAGATGACCCAATCCGGGAGAGGCGGCCACGATGGAGGTTGATGGCAGTGGCTAATCTCTGCTGCCGTAGGAACGTTAAGCTTGAGTGAAAGGTTTGGTAGCAATTCCATCACACTTTATCCTGTAACTCGACAATTTCGTCCCCGAAGGAGGGGTGAAAATCTTCTTCTTCCGCGCGCAATTTCGCCTCTAGCACCCAGTCGCGACGTAAATCGCTCGATTCTTCAAATGCTTTCAATTTTTCGTCCAGCCGGTCAATGACCAGCTTTGCTGGAGGTATATCTCCATGGTTCTTGGGCGAAGGGCCCTTGCTCAATTCAATAATCTTAAGATTTTTGAACGTGACTAATGCCCAAACGTAATCGAGAGAATCGACATCTTTATGATTAACACACCACAAGCATCCAGATGCTCTTGCGCAATCCGGACTTGGTGCGCCTCTAGGAGCGAGCGCGACCTGTTCGGGCTTTCCTTCACACTGCCCAGGAGCCACTGCTTGAGTTGGGACCA
This sequence comes from Paraburkholderia sp. BL18I3N2, assembly GCF_003001875.1. Taxonomy (NCBI): domain Bacteria; kingdom Pseudomonadati; phylum Pseudomonadota; class Betaproteobacteria; order Burkholderiales; family Burkholderiaceae; genus Paraburkholderia; species Paraburkholderia sp. BL18I3N2. The sequence goes on along the minus strand of NZ_PVNC01000003.1, from coordinate 584,561 downwards.
AGGTCGGGTCCGCAATGCTCCAGAAGTTAATCGTCTCCCCGAGGGCGCGTTGGTAGCTAGGACGGTGATAGACGTTCAGCAACGTTTCCCTTGCATGCTGCCCTATTTCAGCCGTTAAGTCTGGGTCCGCGGTTCGTCTCAGAAGCCAGTTTACTCTCGTGCCCCGTAGTGACCGTGGCGGGACATACGTGATGTTCGCTTGTTCGCATGCCACCCTAAGGAAATTCGCGTGGAACTTGCCAGTTTGCTTTTTTCCTACTTCTTTTATTAGTGGGAATAGCAAACTGACCCCCGGAAAAAAGGCTCGGCGCCATTCAAGATAGCGCTCAAAATGGGATTTATACTCTTTGAATACTTCGAAGAGAACAGGGCCGCCTCGGCGCTCTTTATGGTCCCGCACTTGGTATCCGTCGTGGTGTCCAGTGTAGAAGAAACGGCGGAGGGAAAGGTCATACGCTTGCGCCAAATTCATGCCAGTCTGTCCGATGAACATGCTTAGTTCGGCTTCGATGCGAGCATTCGCAAGAGAGTAGCGCTTCCCCAGACCCGAGGTCTGGTCCATTTTTGTCCATGCCACGGACTCGCGAAGGGTCAAGGTCTTGCCGTTTCTAAGCGTCACTAAAACGGGTAATGACGCGAACTTGACAGTCTTAGTGGTTAATGCGTCGCAGACGTCTTGAAGCATGTGGCCAAATGCGAACGTCTCACTTAGATTTTGTTTTTCCGCCTCGACGCCAATGGCTGTCGGCCTTTTATTTTTCTTCTGCAGTCCTGTTAGTTCGATTATGTTGGTGTGTCGCTCGAGGGCGACATTTATGAGTTTTCCTACCGTAGTGCCGAATGTGTAAGCCGTGCTGTTTTTTAATCGGCTATTGCTATTCTGTCCATTTTTTTGCGAGATTTTTGTAGAGATTCTGGTTCGATGGAGCAGTGAATTAATCCACGAACAATAGGTGCCTACGATTGCGTCTCTAGTCATTGGCAGACCATGCTCGTCAGCAAATCCGTAAATTTTCCTCAATGCCTTCATGTTATTGGCGATAGAATGTGGACTGTCACCGGCTACGGTCCGCGTACTAAGTTCTTCATGAAAGCTGCATACAACGTCTAACCGGTCTCGCAGCGGCAGGCCAAGCACGCCTATAGCTATTTGACTTTGAACTTTTCTTGCTGCTGCCGCAGAGCCGCCAAGATAGAGAAGAATGTTGAGGTTAAGCGGCTCATATTTTTCTGCCAGCGCCGAGCTGCTAACGGTCAAATCGGGTATTGATTCATGATTACACTGCGTCCGTACTATCGCAATCGATTCTCGCTCGGTCGTGATGTGCGTCGTCGAATCATGCTTTGGCTTGCCGACGTTTGATTGATGCTGACGGGGAGGTCTCATCTTGGTCAATACCATCAGACCATCATGCCTCCCCAAGGCGACGTCGAGAACGCGTGAGGCCTTCATACAGTATTCATACCCAGCTGAGTAGGAAATGGGACCACAATCGCGCTCAAAGGGTTCTCCGTTATCCTCTGCAAGTTCAGTGCGCTGAATCATAAAGTCAGTCCACGCGCAAAAGACGTCAACGACGCTATCTAAGGTCATTGATTTTCCCGTGCGCTCGGCGAAGCGATAGAGCATCTTCAAGGCAGAGAGTCTTTGTTGTAGCATGACTTCGGGCAGACCAGAGTCAAGAGCGGCAGACAGCGCGCGGTGAAGCGCTTGGACGAGAGGTAAGCGCTCCAACTGCGGAGGACCCATTTCGTCTCTCGCTATTCGACGAGGGAAGCTACTCGGGTCCTTGGACGCTCCGCCTTGGTAAAGCAAGACGCCCAGATTCTTGAACCACGAGTTCGCGTCGGCTCCAAGAGATGGAAAGCCGAGGTCTTGGGGAGGCAGGTTGCTGTTATGCATCGAGCTTGTTCCAATCTCTGTGCCGAAAGCCTGTAAATGCCTCGTGGTAGTCCGTCGCGACTTGCTCCTTCGCGTCGGACCTCTCACGGAACCGGATGTAGTCGAACGTGGTCCGCTCATCTTTGTGCAGCAGTGCGTCCCGGACTATCCCAAGTGCTTCGGCTGGATTTAAATGCGCCAGCAAGATTGACGTTAGGCTCGTGCCGAATGTCGCTCGAGAGTCGTGGAACTTGAAGCGTTCCATGAAGTGCATCCCTTCGGCAGTTGCCTCCGTCCGGAGCGCACGTACTAGTGCTCCGACATCGGCGACTGAGTAGGGGCGGCCGGAACGTGTAAGAAACAGCACGTCCTTGGAGGTAGAGTCCGCCTTAACCTCGCGTTTGAGTCGAGTGGGTGATGTAGCGTAAATTTTCAAGTCGTTGAGCAACGCACGAGGCACAAGAATATTTCCTTTGACCGATAATTTGGTCGAAACACCGGTTCCAGGTCCCACCGGCAGTAAGAAGACACCAGGCCACTCGGGGCTTTCACGTGCGGTGTACAAACTGGTCACGGTCAGCGTGACAACCGTGCCGACTCGCGCGCCGGTGAAGAAGCCCACGCTCAACATCATGTGCAATTCCAAAGTACATTTGTCCGCGCAGTAAGCGAGCAGTTGCATCATGTCGGCGGCGAGGAGCGGCAGAAGACCTTCTTCTAGTCGGACTCCCTCAACCCTTTTGGTATTCTTAATCTTCAAGTCCGTAGTGATTCTGACCAAGGCTCGTTTGAAGCCGAGTCTGTCGTTTATCGCGATGTTCACTGATTTTTCCACCCACATTGGCCCTACCGCGCCGACCATATCGTGCAAATCAGCGAAGCGATAAAACATGATTGCCGCGCTCATGCAAGCAGATGCGGTGCTGTCTGCGATAATGCCGTCGTCGCGTTCCTTGATGAGATAACCTTTGAATTTTGTGAGAACCCTCTCATCTTTGCGAACTGGAAAGTGCCGCCAATCTAGGTTTGCACCTTCAAGATAATTTGCATAACTACACAAATGCTTCATTGTTCGATGGACGGTTTCAATATCGAGTCCGGACGAGGTAGCCCTTTCCAGCCCCCAGACATTTGCTTCGTCCCAAGGCGTCCCGTCCTCCCAGAAAATTTGTGGTAAATCCTCGATTGGTGCACGTTGGGTCGATGCCTCCATCAAGTCGTTGTTGACATCAAGGGAATGTTCGGTAAATTGGTATGAGATGTATTCAAGCCAAGCCATCTCGTGCTCCTCGATTGGTCGCGTCGGAGGGGAGGGTGAAGAGCTTGGCGGATACTGGTAGCCGGCCTGTTAATTGGGACGCTGAGCGGTTGCGTGCACAAATAGTGCGAAGCATGCCTCCGCCAAAAACATTCGGTTTGCGCAAACTGAGAGAGGCTGCCGCTGTCGCGAGCTTTTTCAACGAACCGGTAGAGAAGTTGCATTCAATTCCGAAGTGGTTTTCTCGAGACGAAACCTTGGTGTTCCAGGAGAGGCAATATCGTATCAATCCATTGTCGTCTGAGAACGAAACTGTTTCCTCAAGCCTGAAACAAAACATATAAGTAGTCCTATTTTTAAAACGGTTCATCTCGTCTTGAATGGTATCGAAGCGTTGGCTAGTTACCGCCAAAGCTGGCAGGGGCGCGCCAGAGGATGGTGCTTTTAGGGCTCTCCATCGACCGACTCACCACGAAATCACCCGGCTACACCATCGTCTCATTTGCCATTTGCAAGTGACCAAGAAGTGCGCTAAGTCGGCTGGATGCGAGCAGAACTTCCATTTGATAGTAATAATCAATCGCACGTTATCAATTTGCATAAACTATCTAAAATTGATGGCGATAGCGTTTTAGATGGGTGCCGTATTGAGACCTAAAACGTGCAAATCTAAAATCTCTTCTATTGCGCCACGTAGCATCCCGACATGGGAACGAGGCGGTTACCATGACGGGAGCCTTCACAGCTCGGAAAATGAACGCAATTCGGTGTGGCCGTTTGAGGTGGCGACCGACGTTAGTGAACTCGCGCGTCGCGACTTGGCCCATGCCTCAAGGCGCGACTCGCGGAACCGGAAGATGTTTGCGGGCCTCAAATAGCAGGTACGACGCATAGGAAGTCGCTCAGGAGCGCCTGAGCGCTTATGATTGGCGCCTGCAGCACTGTCGACCGTCCTTTGATTCTTCACAACGGTCAAATCGGCTGAGGACTGGATTCATTCGCTTACTCGTCGATGGTCTAATCACCGAGAGGAGGCGGACACATGCATCCCGATGCTGTCGCGTCCGTTGGGCCTCGTGGAAAGGCGCAGTTAAGAGAGAATCAGTTGAACACCTAATCCTTAGGTTATTGGGCTTCCAATGTTACAGGGCTGCGCCGGACGTCTTCGATTCATTACGGCACTCGCGGCGCAAGCTGCTTGGCAAGAACGGCTCCGCTTCAAGCCCTTGTCAAATTGTTCGAGGTATTTCAAACCGGCCGAACTGTCACCCTGTGGCCGACTCAAGCGCCGACCTTCGATGCGGCCGACAACCACAGTTCGCATGGGGCGCATCAAGAATAACTTGGCGGAAGGTGCCGGGCACGTGCTCCCATGCGGTTTGATGCCAGGTCTCACGGCTCGTGCCGATGCACTCAACGCTGCGGTCGAGGGCATCGCGGCCTCCAAAAAAAGGCGGTCGTCTGCGGCGGCCTAAGCGACAAAATCAGACGTTCCCAGACTGAATATTTTCTTCTCTGAGCGTAACTAAATTCGCAAAGGATGTCGCGCCAAATGAAATGAGCGTCGTCCATACCAAAAGCAACATCGGGGTAGCATGTCCATATCTCTTAAATCGGGGTGACCACGCCTTTGACCATTCCGCCCAGCAGGAGCGCGGCAACGATGCCGAGCAACGCGTAGAGGTTGAGCGCCTGCAAGCCCGCGCCAAGCACGCCGCCGGCGAAAGTGAAATGAGACATGGTTGGACAGCGCGTTTTGGAAACTGCGAGCCGGCCGCGTAAGTCGGATCGACCGGATAGCGCGTGGGCGGTGATTTGTTGTTATCGTTCGGCCAGTTCGGTGTCCGCGTGTCACGCAAGATCGGAAGCAGCCGGCTCATTGAGGCCGCATGATACCGTGCTCTCGCTTGCGCCGCATGCAGGCAAAACGTAATGCGTGCGTGGCGTCAGACCGCATCCGATGCGGCGCCCTCATTCCTTGACGAATGCTCCGCCCGCTCACGACGCGACGGCGGCGCCGACGTGTACGCGGAAGTGGGCGTCGTGGCGGCCGCCGGCGCACGCCGCGTCTTCAAACGAAGGATCGGCTCTTCGATCAGCCGCCACGACAGCATCGCCATGCCGAGCGAAATCACAAACGACCCGGCGATGCCCACGACGTGCGCCCACACCGGCACCGTCCCGCCGAAGAGCGCCGCGGCGTGATGGTTGCGAGTCAGGTCGGGGATCAGGTTGTGATAGAGGTAAAAGCCATAGCTGATTCGCCCGAAGCTCACCAGCCAGCCTGTTTCGAGCAGGCCAATCACGACGGCGTTGCGGCAACAGGCAATCGAGCACACCAGCGCCGCGATGCACACACCGTACGAGGCACTGACAGCAGTGAACAGCAGTGGGCTGTCCACCTCGCTCCACATCGGCTCGGTCGCGCAGAAGCTCACCAGCGCGAGACTCAGCGCGAAGAGCGTCACGCCGTGCCCGAGCCAGCCTCGCAAGCGGCTCGTTTGCCCCGCGATCATCAAGCCGCCAATGCCGCCCAACGCCAGCAACCAGAAGTTCGTCAGCGGGTGCGTGTAAACGGTGATTTCCTGCCAATGTGCTGCGCGCATGGCGAGCAGCGAAACAAGCCCGGTCGCGACGATCGCGAGACACACCGCGCGATGCCGGCGTGTGGCAAGCAGCAGCAGGAGCGGCGCGAACAGGAGATAAAACTGCTCTTCGATCGCGAGGCTCCACAAATGCGAGTAGCGCCCTGGCCAATAGTGCAGCACGGAGCCGATCCAGATGTTCGACAGATAGGCGAAATGAAACGGCATGCCGCTGGCCAGTTCGGGACTCGCGATGCCGAATGCCATCAGCACACACATCACCACCAGCATCAGGTAGTAAATCGGAAAAATGCGCAGGGTCCGGCGAAACAGAAAGCGCTTTAATTCAGCGCCGAATCGGCTGGCGCCGCTTTCAATGCGCGTGCGTTGTGCAGCAAGAATGCCGATGATCAGGAAACCGCTCAGCGCGAAAAAGATCCATACGCCAAGATGACCGATCTCGCCGATGTCGCCGAACAGGCGGTGCTGAAAAAATACCATCAGGACTGCGATCGCGCGCAATCCGTCGAAGCCGGCAATTCTGTTGTTCATGTGGTCGTCTTCCAGTGCGAAGGCGGCGCGCGCAGCGCAGCCGTTCTGGGCGGTAGTGGAAGGACCGGCGCGCATCGGCGACTCTCGGGTCGGCCGTGGCGAATAGAAGGCGTCGCAATGACGCTCGGCGTGCCGGCCGATCGCGGATCGGCCGGCCGCGTGTCCGGTCCACATGAGTGGCCGCCGTCGAAAGGTGGCATCGCGCGAAACGCGCGAGGTCCGACGGGCGTGCATGAAACCATCCTACGATGAAAAAAAGCAAAAAAAATCGCGCATCGCCTTCAGCGATTTATTTTCCGGGCTGATTACCGATCGCATGCGCGTGCCGCGAATTAATGCCGCAAATCTTGCCGCGAACTGAAGACGCGATGACTCAGTATTACCGCATGCCGACAATGGAATTTCAAATCGCCGCCACGTGACTTGAAATTAGAGGCGGGTTGTCAGCGCGCGCGGCCGGACCGCGCAGCCTCGCTGAAAACGTTTTATCGTCATGGTGTTCCTACGAAAAACGACGCGCGGCATGCGTGCGTCTCTCCTGCGAGAACCTGAATGGAAACCCGTCGCGGCCGCCCCGGTGGAAGTCTCCCTGGAGGGCGTTCGATCGAAGTGGACTTCTTCCGCGGCGTCGTGCTGATCGTCATCGTGCTGGACCACATTCCCGGCAGCGCGTTGTCGCATCTGATGCTGCATGCCTACGCGTTGTGCGATTCAGCGGAAGTGTTCGTGTTTCTCGGCGGCTATGCGTCGGCGGCGGCGTACACGGCGGTGCTCGCGGGGCGCGGCGAGAACGCGGCGAAGATGCGCTTTGTCAGGCGCTGCTGGGAAATCTACCGCGCCTATCTGTTGACGGCGGTGTTGACGCTGCTGTCCGGCGCCATTCTCGCCACGCTGAATCTGAACCGTCCCATGGTCGACCTGACCGGCTGGCCGCCTTTCGCGGTTCAGCCGCTGCGCGAAGCTTTCGATATCATGCTGCTGCGGCGCCAGCCCTATCTGTCGAGCGTGTTGCCCATGTACGTGATCTTCGCGCTCAGCGTGCCGTTCGCGGTGCCGCTGGCGCGGCGTTCGTCGCTCATGGCGGTAAGCCTGAGCTTGCTGATCTGGGTACTGGCCCGGCCGTTGGCCGCATTATTCAGCATTGACGACGTGGCCGACTGGGCTTTTAATCCGTTTGCATGGCAACTGATGTTCGTACTCGGGATTGTTTGCCGGGTGCAGCCCATCAGCGAGCGCTTCCACGCAACCCGTACCGCGCGCTGGTTTACGCGAGTCGCCGTGGTCGCTGTGCTGGCGTTCGCTGTCGTCAAACTTTTCGTGCTGACGCAACCTTTGCCCGGCACGTTTAAACAGAATCTGTCTCCTGACCGCGTGATCAACTTCATCGTCATTGCCTGGCTCGCCGCGCAGTTCGTGCGCATGGGCAGCATCGCGTGGCTCGCGCGGCGGCTGCCTGCCGTGGTCACTGTCGGCCGCACGGGGCTCGTGTGTTTCGTTGCGGGCACACTGGTTTCGCTGATCGTCGATACGGCGACGCCGCATGTGTTTCATGGCTTTCGCGGCGTGCTGATCGGACTGGGCGGCGATCTCGTCGCTATCGGCGCCGTACTGATGATCGCGCGCGGCTGGAACGGCTGGAAAGGGCAGAAGTCGGCTGCGGTCGCCAATGGCGCGGGTTACGGATGAGGTCGCTCCCGCGCCGTGCGCGTGTCGCGCGAGATTCGCGCGCGGTCATCCACGTTGTTGGCGCGATGTTGTGGCTTGCCGCTCACCCGGCGCACGCCGCGCTCAAGGAAGCGCCCCTCGCCATGCGCTGCGCGGAATTGGCGGGCGCCGTTTTGCAGCCGGAACTCATTGCGCTGCCGACCGCCGGCGTGCAGATCGAGAGCGCGGCGATGGTGAGCGCGACCGCGCCCGGCAATCAGCAAGGCGGCGAGTATTGCCGCATTACCGGCCGCATCAAAGGGTTCAACGCCACCACGCCCGATATTCGTTTCGATCTGAATTTGCCGCGCCGCTGGAACGGCCGCGTGCTGCAGATCGGCGGTGGCGGTTATAACGGCGTGGTGGTGAGCGGCACGGGCGTGATGCCGTTCTCGCCGAACCGCGCGCCGCTCGCGCAAGGCTACGCGACGTTCGGCGACGACTCGGGGCATGTCGGCGATTCATCGGTCGCGGTTTTCGGCCTCGTCGATGAGGCGGTCACGAACTTCGGCTTTGCGCATCTGAAGAAAACGCACGATGCCGCGCTTGCGCTGATTGCCCGCGCTTACGGCCGGCCGCCGCAGCGCATGTATTTCGCCGGCGGTTCGACCGGCGGCCGCGAAGGCTACACGGTGATGCAGCGCTATCCCGACGACTACGACGGCGTGATCGCCAATTCGCCCGCGCTCAATTTTACCGGCGTGCGCCTGCTGGGCGTGAAACTCGGGCAAGCGGAATACGGCACGCCCGGCGGCTTCATTCCACCGATGCTGCTCGAACACGTCTATCAACGCACGCTCGCCACATGCGACCGGCTCGACGGCGCGGCGGACGGCATTGTCAGCGATGTCGCCGGATGCCGTGAGCGCGAGGCAGAGATCATCGACTCGCTGCGCTGCGGCGGACGCACGCCTTCGCACGATGAATGCCTTACGAACACGCAGCTTTCCACCTTGCTCGTGATGCGCGACGGGCTCTCGTTGCCCTACCGTCTGGCGTGGGATGTCGATGGCTACCGCGGCTATAACATTTTTCAGGGCACGCATCTGACCGGGCTACTCGGCCTTGGGCATCAGCCGGAGCGCTTGCAGGTGCCGACTTTCTTCGCCAACGGCTACCTGTTCGCGCAAGGCGACGGCTATATCCGCTACTTCGTCGCGCGGGACGCCGGCTTCGACTCGCTCGGGTTCGATCCGCAACGCCCCGGCAAATATCGCGCGCAACTCGTCGCGCTGTCGCAGACGATCGGCGCGATGAACCCCGACCTCACGCGCTACATCGCGCGCGGCGGCAAGCTCATCACGCTGCAAGGCCTCGCCGACGAAGTCATCAGCCCGAACCAGACCATTGCCTATTACGACAAACTGGTCGAGCGGTTCGGCATCGACCAGGTCAATAATTTCATGCGCTTGTACATGGTGCCGGGATTCCAGCACGGCAGCGGCGTGTTCATTCCAGCGGTCGATCTGCTGGGCGCGCTCGATAACTGGGTGACGCGCGGGGCATCGCCGGAGACCTTGACGGCAACCGATATTGCGGCGGCGACCAACGGGCGCTCACGTCCGCTGTGCCGCTATCCGCTGTTTCCGCGCTACATCGGCAAGGGCAATGTGAATCTGGCCAGTAGCTTTGCTTGCGCGGAACCGTAAGCGGTAGTTGTTGGAAAAATGCCTCGCAAGGGGAATGACTCGCGTGCTTGATCGGAGCCGCGGGTGGATGAACGCATGATTTCTGTTTCAAAAAAAGAGGGCGGCGATGCCTTGCATCGGCGCCGCCGCCCCGGTCGAAACTGAACCAGTCAATTCGACACCAGCCTGTTTTACTGGCCGTTCTGCGTCGTGCCGCCGGCACCGTTGTTCATGCCATTGTTGGTCCCGTTGCTCATGCCTTTGCTCGTGCCTTTGTTCAAGCCGTTACCCGTGCCGCTGTTGGAGCGGTTCAGCGACGAGCTATTGGGTGTCGCGCCAGTGCCGGTGCCCATACCGCCGCCGGTGCCGGTCACACCCGGCGAGCCGTAGCCCGACTCGCTTGGGGTCTTCATCGACCCGGAGCCCACGCCCGGTGTGGCTGTACCACCAGCGCCGCCGGTCGTGCCGCCGCCCGCACCCACACCGGTGCCGCCACCGCCCGCGCCGCCACCCGCACCGCCGGCGCCACCGCCAGCTTGCGCATACGCGCCGCCCGACAAAGCCATCACAAGCGCCGAAGCGAAAATAGTCCTGGTAATGCGTTTCATGGTTCAACCTCCATAGAGTCGGTTTGATGTCACGCAAGCGCTTGTCGCTCGCATGTATTGGACTGCGCAAGCGGTGTGCCTCGCGTAAGCCTTTCGCTTGACCGAGACGGACGCGGCAGCATGCTGGGAGTCGAGCATGAGGCGTTCCCGGCGTCGCGTGACCAAACCGATTTGGAACCCGAACTATTTTGCACTGCAGCGAAACCGGGCGGCTTGCGCGTTTTGCCGTGCCGCTACGGCGGGCCTAGTTCCCGGCGCGACCCTACGCGTTCCCGGCGCACTGCCGCGATACGCTGCACGCTTTCCCACTTTCCTTTACATTGCGGGTGCGATTGCGCTTTAACATCGCTCCCTCTAATCAAACAACGGTGTCTGCCATCGTCGATTCCATGCAGCCAATCGTCTCAGTCACGAACCTGTCGAAAACCTATGCCACCGGTTTTCATGCCCTTAAAAACATCAATCTGGCGATCAACCGCGGGGAAATCTTTGCTTTGCTCGGGCCGAACGGCGCGGGCAAAACGACCCTGATCAGCATCATTTGCGGCATTGTCAACGCCAGCGCCGGCAGCGTGACGGTGGACGGCCGCGACATCGCGACCGACTATCGCGGCGCTCGCTCGCTGATCGGCCTCGTGCCGCAGGAGTTGACCACCGACTCCTTCGAAACCGTTTGGGCCACCGTCTCGTTCAGCCGCGGGCTGTTCGGCAAGCCGAAAAATCCGGTTTATGTCGAAAAGGTGTTGCGCGACCTGTCGCTGTGGGAAAAGCGCGATAGCAAGATCATCACGCTCTCGGGCGGCATGAAACGGCGCGTGCTGATCGCCAAGGCGCTCTCGCACGAGCCGCGTGTGCTGTTCCTCGACGAACCGACCGCCGGCGTGGACGTGGAACTGCGCCGCGATATGTGGAAGCTGGTGCGCTCGCTCGCCGCGAGCGGCGTGACGATCATCCTCACGACGCACTATATCGACGAGGCGGAGGAAATGGCCGACCGCATCGGCGTGATCAGCGGGGGTGAAATCATGCTGGTCGAAGAGAAAACGGAGTTGATGCGCAAGCTCGGCAAGAAACAGTTGACGCTGCAACTGGAGAGCCCGCTCGCGCAAGTGCCGCCCTCGCTCGCGGGCTACGGGCTCGACGTCGCGAAGGGCGGTAACGAGCTGATCTACACCTACGAAGGCGACGGCGGACGCACTGACATCATCGCGCTGCTCAAGGCGCTCGACGACGCGGGCATCCGCTTCAAGGATCTGCACACCACTCAAAGTTCGCTCGAAGACATCTTCGTCAGTCTGCTCCGAGGTAACCAATGAACATCTACGCGATTCGCGCGATCTACAAGTTCGAGATGGCGCGCACGTGGCGCACTCTGATGCAGAGCATCATCGCGCCGGTGATTTCGACTTCGCTTTACTTCGTCGTGTTCGGCGCGGCGATCGGTTCGCGCATCAAGGAAGTGGACGGCATCAGTTACGGCGCGTTCATCGTGCCGGGTTTGATCATGCTGTCGCTGTTGTCGCAAAGCATTTCGAATGCGTCGTTCGGGATTTACTTTCCGCGCTTTACGGGCACCATCTACGAGTTGTTGTCGGCGCCGGTCTCGTATCTGGAAATCGTCGTGAGTTATGTGGGCGCTGCGGCCACCAAATCAATCTTGCTCGGGCTGATCATTCTCGCGACCGCGGGCTTGTTCGTGCCGCTGCAAGTGCAGCATCCGTTCTGGATGATCCTGTTTCTCGTGCTCACGGCGGTCACATTCAGTCTGCTCGGTTTCATTATCGGCATCTGGGCGGATAGCTTCGAGAAGTTGCAACTCGTGCCGCTCCTGATCATCACGCCGCTGACTTTTCTGGGCGGCAGTTTCTATGCGGTCAATATGCTGCCGCCGTTCTGGAAGGTCGTGACGCTGTTCAATCCGATCGTCTATCTGGTTAGCGGCTTTCGCTGGAGCTTCTATGGTCTCGCCGATGTGAATGTCGAGGTGAGCCTCGGCATGACGGCGCTTTTTCTGGCGGTGTTTCTGTTGATCGTTGCGTGGATCTTCAAGACGGGTTATCGGCTCAAGTCCTGACAGGGCGCGTGTCGTGCGAAACTGCCGGACGTCCCCAACACGGAGCCGGTAGCCATTATGTCCGTCGATCTCAGTCTGATTGAGCGAAGCGCGTGCGAAGTCGTCGATCTGTTGCGTGAAGGCTCGGCATCGCCACCGTCGAGCCGGAAATTCTGGCGATCTGCCGCAAGACAATGGAACGGCTGTCGACGGATGGCGTCAGCGTCGAGGAAAGCGATCTCGACCTGAGCGCGGCGACGCAGGCGTTCCACACGCTACGCGGCATTGCCTACGCGACGAACTACGAAGACGTGCTGGCGCAGCACCGCGACGTGCTGAATCCCAACGTGATCTGGAATATCGAGTTCGGTCTGCAGTTGGATAACCGCGCGATGCGCTCGGCGCAGCGCACGCGCGCAGAACTCTTCTACAAGCTGAATGCGCTGTTGCGGCGCTACGACGTGCTGATCTGTCCGGCCTCGATCGTGCTGCCATTCCCGGTCGAAGCTCGCGATATCCGCGACGCGGTCGGCCAGCACTTCGAGACTTACATCGACTGGCTCGCCATCACGTATGCGCTGACGCTCACCGGCATGCCGGTGATCGCGATTCCGTGCGGCATGAGCGCGAGCGGGCTGCCTGTCGGTATTCAGATAGTCGGCAAACCGCGTGGCGAGGCGGCGTTGCTTTGCGCGGCGCGCGCAATCGAAGAGATCATCGGCACCTGGGCCACGGGCAAGCCTCAAGTCTTGTGAACGTCAACCCGCGCGCGATGCGAAGCGTGATGAGCCGTGTGCGGACAGCGGCGTAGGCGCGCGCAAAGGGGCACGCGAAGCTCACATCGTGGCCGGCACCGCGACGGGCGTGCCGGCCACGACACCAGCCTCTACGTCACATAAGCCTGGGCGACATTGATCAACTGCACGCGGTTGCGCACGTTGAACAACTGCCGCAGACGGCGCAAGTGGTAATCGACGTTATGCGGCGACAGCCCGAGAAAGTAGGCAATCTCCTTGTCCCGCTGACCCTGCACGACCGCCTTCAGCACCGCATGCTGCAATTCGCTCAGCGTGACGCGCTGCTGCTGCGCGGGCGCGATGCCGATCACGCTCTTCGCGTGCGTCCAGATGAATTCGTGGATCGTGTGCGCGAACATGAGCGTCTCCGCCACGATCGACTCGGTCATCCAGCGCGGATTGCCGATCTCGGAGTTGAAGCACAGGCTCGCGCTCAACTCCGGTTCCGGCAGCGGCATTTGCGTGAGAATGCCGCTTTTGCGCCCGGTCACTTCCAGCATGTCGATCAGCCCGCCGAGACGTTCGCTGCGCATTTGCGCACGCGGCAGGTCGGCGCGCATGTCGGCCGTATTCCAGAGAAACGGCAGGCCGGTGGGCGACGCGAGCGCCACACGCGGGTCGAGCTCGAAATAACGCTCGCGGAAATAACGCGTGAGCCAGCTATGCGACTCGTAGCTGGTCAGCACGAACATCGTCTTGTGATGCGCCGACGTGCGCGTGGCCGAATAGCTGAACGAGTCGAAGCCCAGTTGCTTGATGCGCTGCCGCACGAATTCGATGCGGTCCTGCGCGCTGCCAAAGCGCACCAGCGGACTGATGACAGGTGCGGCGCGCCGCGCGGCGGGCGAGGGCGTGCCGATTTCCTCCTCGGTGAAGAGCGTGAGAAAGCCTGTGGGCGCCGCGCTTGTTGCGGTGCGGTTGGGTGCCCTGGATGCTTCAGCCGCGTGGGCTGATTTCTCGAGTTGCCGCGTGCCGGCCGGGTAAGCCGGTTGGGCGGCAACCGCCGAGTTGTATGCTGCCGACGCGTGCCCGGCTTCGCCTTGCGGCGAACCGGTCAACCAGTGCGGCAGCGTATCGCATTCGTGTTCCATGAAACGGTAGCTCCGGCGTTCGAAACGCGTGAAAGACGACAACCTGAATGATTAGCTATTTCCAGAAATTGCGGTAGCCGGTTCCTTGCTATCATTTTTGAGTTCTTGCTCCGACAGAGGATCGGCAACGCGGGCATGGCAGGGTTCACTCTTCATATGGCACCTCCCTGGGAATGGACGTGATGGTACGAATTCCAAAACTCACAACGACGCTCGCCTACGACCGCTACATGGCGGGCCAGAAACTGGTGTCGAGCGTGAATCGCCCGTGGCGGCACCTGGTGCTGCGCTCGTATCTCGAACCGGCCGAGCAGGAACTGCTGGAAGCGCCCGGCTTGCAGGACCTCACGCTGATGACGCTCGCGAGCGGCGCCGAGCATCTCGAGCGCAACCTGAACGGGCGCTGGGAAAGCGCCGATCTGCGCGTGAGCGACCTCTGGTTCGTGCCGCCCGCGCCGATCTCGTGGCGTTGGCGTTCGATCAGCGATGAGCCGCTGTCGACCGTCCATTTGCACATCGAGCGCAGCCTGATCGACAGCGTCGCCGACCAGATGGAGCTTGGCGGCTCCCGCGAGCTGTCGCTCGGCGACGCGATGCAGTTTCGTGATCCGCTGATCGCCGCAATGCTTGCCGCATTGCATCGCGCCGCCGCCGATCCCTCCGACTCGCGTCTGTATGTCGATGCGCTGGTTCACGCGCTCACCGCGCATCTGTTGCAGCACTATGCGCGTGGCCGCCCTGCGTCGACCGGAACGCCGGCGCGCCCGGAACGCCTCGTGCCGCGCCGGATCCACCGTGTAACCGATTACATCCGCGCCAATCTCGACGGTGATCTGGCGATCAGCGAACTGGCCGCACAGGCGGGGCTAAGCAGTTTCCATTTTGCGCGGGTGTTTCGCCGCGAGACCGGCGAGACGCCGCATCAGTACGTGTCGCGATTGCGGCTCGAGGAAGCTGCGCGGCTATTGCGTGCCACCGATCAGACCGTGCTGCAGATTGCGATCGCGGTTGGTTTCGAGAATGCCAGTCATTTCTCCGTGCAGTTCAAGCGTGGCTACGGCGTGACGCCGCTCGCTTACCGGCTGCGCGGCTGAAGTACGGATTGCGCGGCTGGAAGTGGCCGGCTGGTCAGCAGGCAGTGGCGGGACGACGACTAACGGTTCGAGGCAGCCGCATGAGGGCCGCGGAGCCTCGCCGCTTGCGCCACCGGGCAGTGCTGCCGCCCTGCCTCCGACCGCATGCAGGGCTGGCTCGCGGGAATGTACAGTCCGATGAGCCGCCTTGGGGGAATCACGCACATCGCGCAGTGTGCTGCGCATTGCGCGGCTTGCAAACTACGAAGTTTCGTGGCGGCCAGGCGGTTGGACCTGGCATGGACGTGCCGATCTGGCTTGCCGGGCGTTGTTTGCCCAAAACACCGGCACTGGTCCAACTGGCCTGACCAGCCGAGCCGGAACTGTATCTGTCGAAGCCTTGCATCGGACGACAGAATCATGTGCCTGCGGCCTGGCTCCCGCCTGCGTCAAATCTCCGACCGACCATTCCATTCACTCTCACACTGGAAACCTGGCGATGACCCGACTCCGAATCACCTCCTGCGGCCATGTCTTTACCGCCGAAACCCATCCGGACGCGCCGCAAACCGTGGCCGCCTTCCTGAAGCTCCTGCCGTACCGGCAAAAGCTCATTCATGTGCGCTGGAGCGGCGAAGGCTGCTGGGTGCCGCTTGGCGACTTCAAGCTCGAGAACGACGGCGCGGCGGTCGGCTTCGAGAATCACACGAGCCATCCGTCGGTCGGCGACATTCTGTTTTATCCCGGCGGCTACAGCGAAACCGAGATCATTCTCGCGTACGGTTCGTGCTGCTTCGCGAGCAAGATGGGGCAACTCGCGGGCAACCACTTCCTGACGATCGTCGAAGGCAAGGAGAAGCTGCGCGAGCTCGGCACCAAGGTGTTGTGGGAAGGCGCGCAGGACGTGCTGTTCGAGAAGATCTGAAGCCGTGGCGCGGTGTCGCGCAAGGGGATTGCGCGCGGGCGGTGTTCACGCGGAGTTCTTTCTGCGGGACGCGCCGGTTCGGACAGGTCCTAACCCTGGTTAATTTTTGTTCCGTAAATCGCGCATACTGGAGGCGCCCGGGCGGCTTGCGCAGCGCTCACCATTTGCCTCCTGAGCGCGGTTTGCAGTCCATGCGGTCGCGTTGAGTGCGTCCCGAAGGAAGTCTCCTTGGGGGCGGCGCGGAACACCTACTTTCGCCGCCATGCGGCGCCAGGTCTCCCACATGACAGACTCGCACGTACTGCCGCTCGCCGCTTTCGCCAAACAGTTGCGCCTGCAACAGGTCGAACTGACCGAACGCTGGATGAAGGCTGTTTTTCACGACGCAGAATTGACCGAATCCGACCGGCTAACTTACGAGCAACTGGCCGATCACGTCCCGAACATCCTCGACGAAATCTGCAGCGTGCTGGAGAGCCAGGATCTGGACCAGGTCGAGAGCGCGATTGAACGCGACGCGCGCCTGCACGGCAAATTGCGCTGGAAGCAGGGCTACCGGATCGACGAACTGGTGCACGAGCTCGACCTGTTCCGGCAGATGCTGACCGGCGCGATCGTCGAATTCAGCGAGGCGCGGCCGTTTTTCACGCGGCGTCATGAGGAGCGGGCGCGGCATTTCATCGACGAAGCCGTGAGCTTTGTCACGCTGACGTCGATCCGCGAGGTCGTCAACGAGCGCGACCGCAAGATCGACGACTACACCGGGCGCCTCGAGCGCGCCAATCACGAACTGACGCTCAAGCAACGGCTGGTCGGCGATCTGTACGAGTCGCGCATGCAGATCACGCGCAGCGTCGTGCACGATTTGCGCAACTTTCTCAACGTGTTTTCAATGGCGCTGCAGCTGATCAGCCGCGCGCCGGCCAAAGTCGAGACGGCGCTCGCGCTGGCGAACCGTCAGGCGGCCGATATGAAAACGCTGGTCGACGAACTGGTCGAATACTCGGTGGTGCTCGGCGACGACAGTCCGCTCGTGCTGGAAAGCTTCGCGCTGCGGGAGTTGTTCGACGAACTGGTGATTTCGTGCGAAAGCGCGATCGAAGCGAAAGGGCTGCGGCTTCTGACCGCCTTCGACGGCGCGCTGGACGTGGTCGTCTCCAACCGTCTCAAACTCAAACAGGTCGCGCTCAACCTGTTGACCAACGCGGCCAAATATACCAAGGCGGGCCAGGTCGAATTGAGCATGACGGCGACGGAAAACGATCGCTGGCGCCTGCGCGTGTCGGACACGGGCGTGGGCATCGGCGCGTCGGACCGCGAGCGCGTATTCAAGGAGTTCGAGCGCGCCACGGATGAGGACATTCCAGGCGCGGGCCTGGGCCTCGCGATCGTCAAGGAATTGTGCCGGGTGCTGCAGGGCGAGATTCGTTTCGACTCGCAGGAGGGCGAGGAGACGATCTTCGAGATCAGTTTTCCGATGCGCCTGGCGACCGAGAACGGCTGATCGATCTGCTTGGCCGCGGCACGGTCCGCTGTATCAGTTCACGTCTCTTCACGTGTAGTTCTCCTGTATGACCTCCGTTTGACTGCCGAAAGTAGACTCATTTTGGTCGACGTTCGTCTCGTTTGAGAACTTCGACAGGAATTATCAGTGTCTCGTGCGCTGATTTCGGAAAAGTCAAAACTGCTGCTTAGAAATGCCTAAAAATAACGAACGCGATATAAGACGTTTGGCATTTTAAGTCTTAAACGGGTTATGCCTTTTTTCCAATATAAGCTAAAAAATCGCTTTACACGGTATATTTGTGTTCGGCGACTTTGTGTCGTGGCGAGGTAGTCACGCCGTCTTAAGTTTCTATCGGATCGCGTTAAATAATTAGGATGACATAGTAAAAATCCTAGTGCATGGATCTTCTATAAAAAGATTGGGAGGAATGTTGAACAAGTCTTTTAAGACCGAATGGAATAGCACGACCCGCACGTACGCGGCGGCGTTCGAGGTGGCGAAGAGCCGTGGTGGGCGAGGGGTTGCGGGCTATGGCGCGCTGGTAGCCGCAGGTACCAGTCTGTTTGGGACGTTGGTGATGGCTTTGCCTGCGAGAGCGGCCGCGGAGTCGCCCAACCCGATCATGAATGCGCCTGTCGAATGGGATGTCGCCGATCTGGCGACTGTCCGCCAAACGGCCCAATCCAACGTGAGCAGTTCAAAAACGCTGACGCTTGCAACTGCCGCGTTGACCGATCCAGTACCCGTCACCCAGTTCATTGCCGTCAGTCCGTTCACCACACCCGCTTTGACGACCTCCGCGTCGGGAGGCGAAAACGCAATGGCGATCGGCGTCGGTGCGATGGCCATCGACGATAACGCGCTCGCAATCGGCACGAGTTCCGGCGCTGCGCGTGTCAATACGACGGCCGTCGGCGCGGGAGCCGCTGCGCTGGCACCCAATGCGACGGTGGTGGGCGCCGGCGCGACAAGCAACTATTTTGCGGAGAACGGTGTTGCTATCGGCTATAACGCAGCCGTTCAGAACGTCAATGCGCTGGCTATCGGAACGAACGTCCAGACGGACGCGGCGAACTCGATCGCAGCGGGTAGCGGCGCCCTTATCACGGGGGCCGCGACGAAGGCAATCGCGTTTGGTTCCGGTGCGACGGCCACGGCAGCGGGCTCGGTCGCGCTGGGTGCGGATTCCTCTGCGGACCGGGCAAATACCGTCTCGGTCGGCAGCGCCACGCTGCAACGTCAGATCGCCAATGTCGCGGCCGGCACCCAGGGCAGCGATGCCGTTACAGTCTCGCAGTTGAAGGGCATGGCGGGCGTGCTTGGAGGCGGCACCGACGTTGCCGCTGACGGAACGATCGCGAAACCCGTCTATAAGGTCGGTGGGAGGATATACAACGATGTCGGCTCCGCGCTCGCAGCCGTCGTCACGACCAGCACTCAAGCCAGCGCCGATTCCGTTCAGTACGATTCGAGCTCGCACGATAGCGTCACGTTAGGCAGCGCTGCCGCGCCGGTTCGGCTCACCAATGTGCGCGCCGCGACTCTCGCTGCCGGCAGTTCGGACGCCGTTAACGGCGCGCAACTGTTCGCCACCAATCAGGCCGTGGCGCAGAACACCGGCAGCATCACGAACCTGGATCAGCGCGTTACGGACAATACGACGAACATCAGCAACCTCGATCGGCGCGTCACGGACAACACGACGAACATCAGCAACCTCGATCAGCGCGTCACCGACAACACGACGAACATCAGCAATCTCGATCAGCGCGTCACGGACAACACGACGAACATCAGCAACCTCGATCGGCGCGTCACCGACAACACGACAAGCATCAGCAACCTCGATCAGCGCACCACGACGATCGAAGGCGACGTGAGCAACATCACGAACCAGATCAACAATGGTGAGATCGGGCTCGTTCAACAGGATCAGACCTCGCGTAATCTCACCGTGGCGAAAGACACGGACGGTGCCCGCGTCGATTTCACCGGCACCGGCGGCGCACGCGAGTTGACGGGCATTGCGGCGGGCACAGCGGACGCGTCCGCGGTCAATCTCGGCCAGTTCAAGCCGATGGTGGCCGCGCTGGGCGGCGGCGCGCAGATCAACGCCGATGGCTCGCTGACCGGCCCCAGCTATCACGTGCAGGGTGGCACGCAAACCACCGTCGGCGACGCGCTCGGCTCGCTCGACAATGGCCTCAGCTCCTTGCAGCAGAGCATGGAGACCGGCGGTATCGGCATGGTCACGCAGGATCCCGTGTCGCGCGTCATCAATGTCGGTGCAGTGACGGACGGTAAGCTGGTCAATATGGCCGGCACCGCGGGCCATCGCGTCATCACAGGCGTGGCAGCGGGCGTGCTTGGTCCGGCCAGCAGCGACGCGGTCAACGGCTCGCAACTGTATGCGCAGGCGGCGAGCACGGCGGTGGCGCTCGGCGGCGGGGCGACCGTCAACGCGGACGGTTCGGTCTCAGCGCCGTCGTATAGCGTGGGCGGGACGGTCGTGAACAATGTCGGCGGCGCGATCACGAACCTCGATGGCCGTGTGACGCAGAACAGCAGCGATATTGCCGGTCTGCAGACCACCGTCGGCAACCTTGGCGGCGCGGTTGCGAATGCGGTGCAGTACGACGGCTCGGCGCACGACAGGATCACGCTCGGCGGCGCGGCGGCCAATGCGCCGAAAGTCCAACTGACTAATCTGCAGGACGGCACGCTATCGGCCACCAGTACCGACGCAGTGACGGGAGCGCAACTCTGGAACACCAACCAGACTGTCAGCACGCTTAGCCAGCAGATCAACGTGGTGCGGAACAACCAGACCACCGGCAGTCCCTACGTTGCCGTCAACAGTTCCGGTACAGCGGCGCAGGCAATCGGCAACGGTTCTGTAGCGATCGGCGGCGGCTCCAAGGCATCGGCGCCGAATTCGGTGGCGATCGGCGAAGGCTCGGTGGCCGATGTGACGAACACGGTTTCGGTAGGCGCGTCCGGCAGCGAGCGCCGCATCACCAACGTCGCGGCCGGGCAGGGGCCGACCGACGCCGTCAACATGCAGCAGTTCCAGGGCGGCTTGAGCGACATGGCGCGCAATGCGTACTCCGGAACGGCATCGGCGCTGGCGCTGACGTCGATCCCCGAAGTCGACGCCACGAAGAACCTCGCAATCGGCGTCGGAACGGCTGGTTACAAGGGCTATCAGGCGGTGGCGGTGGGGTTGTCGGCGCGCGTCACGCAGAGTTTGAAGGTGAAACTCGGCGCGGGCATCAGTTCCGCCACGACCGCGGTCACGGCCGGCGCGGCGTATCAGTGGTAGCGGGAAGGCGGGAAATCGGCGCGCTTGAAATGCGCCGGTAGACAGTCGGCGAGTGACACTCGCTGCAGAGGCACCCCGCACGTCTGAACGCGCGGGGTGCCGAACGACATTTACTTAAAGAGCTTCATCGCCTGCGAGAGCGTATTGACCACGCCCCATGCGAGCGGCAGCGTCACATACAGCCAGAAGACTGCGAGTTTGACCTTGCTGGTCTGATTCACTGCTTGAATGGTCGACATGCGAGTCTCCTTAAGCGCCTTTGGCGAGTTGTGCGTCGGACATGTGGTGCTTGTCGTCCACACGCTTGATCAGCAGGTTGCAGACGAAGCCGACTACCAGCAGCACGGCCATGATGTGAACGGTCATCGTGTAGGCGTCCGCCTTGGCGACGCCCTGCGCGACTTCATAGGCGCGAATGTAGTTCACCAGCACCGGACCGGCGACGCCCGCCGCGGCCCACGCCGTCAGCAGACGCCCGTGAATGCCGCCGACGAACGCCGTGCCGAACATGTCGGCGAGATAGGCCGGCACGGTGGAGAAGCCGCCGCCGTACATCGTCAGGATCACGCAGTAAGAGAGCACGAAGAGGGCGATATGACCCGACGCCGCGAAACCCGGCACGAGGTAATACAGCACCGCACCAAGGGCGAAGAAGATGAAGTAGGTGTTCTTACGGCCGATCCAGTCCGACGCCGACGCCCACACGAAACGGCCGCCCATGTTGAAGAGCGACAACAGGCCGACGAAGCCGGCCGCCGCAGCTGCCGTCACAGTGTCCTTGAAGCTCTCCTGGATCATCACCGAGGCCTGGCCGAGAATGCCGATGCCGGCCGTCACGTTCAGGAACAGCACGAGCCAGATCAGATAGAACTGCGGCGTCTTCAGCGCCTGATCGATATGCACGTGATTGCGCGAGATCATTTTGTTCTGGCCGGTGGCGCTGGGCGTCCAGCCGGCCGGCTTCCAGTCCGCCGGCGGCACGCGGATCGCGAGCGCGCCGATCGTCATCGAGATGAAGTAGGCGATGCCGAGCACGACGAACGTTTCGGCCACGCCGATGCTGGTCGCGCTGCGGAAGTGGTTCATCAACGCCACGGACAGCGGTGCGGCGATCATCGCGCCACCGCCGAAGCCCATGATCGCCATGCCGGTCGCCATGCCGCGGCGGTCAGGGAACCAGCGGATCAGCGTGGACACCGGCGACACGTAGCCGAGGCCCAGTCCGATTCCGCCGATCACGCCGTAGCCGAGATAGAGCAGCGCGATCTGATGCAGATGCACGCCGAGCGCGGAAACCAGGAAGCCGCCGCCGAAGCAGCATGCGGCGGTAAACATCGTGCGGCGCGGGCCGACGCGTTCGAGCCACTTGCCGGCGAAGGCCGCCGACAAACCGAGGAACACGATCGCCAGCGAAAAGATCCAGCCGAGCGAGGTCAGCGACCAGTCATCCGCGCTGGATTGAGTAATGCCGATGACCTTGGTCAGCGGGCCGTTGAACACGGAAAAGGCGTACGCCTGGCCGATACAGAGGTGGACGGCAAGGGCCGCGGGCGGGACCATCCAGCGCGAAAAACCTGGCTTCGCAACGGTGGCCTGTTTGGAAAAGAAGGGGGCGGAGCCTGAATTCCCGCTCGGCTCGGTGATACTGCTCATGGTCGGTCTCCGGGGTGACGAATTAGTTGTTATCGGCGCGGCACACCAATGCTTTAGGTCTCGCGGCTAAAAAAATTGTGCTTTTCGATGCCGCCTATATATGTATTTCGACTGCATATGGCGTGCTGGAACTCGCGACGAAATCAACTGCGTCGAACGATAGGGCGGGATCATGGCCTTGGCAATATGAGATGCAAATACATAAGATGTTTGCCTGGCGAAACACGACCGTAATCTGTCGAATCGCGGCCTGGTGGTGCTGTTGTCCGAAATAAACTACCGAGTGCCCAAAGCAAAGCGGGCCGGCAGTGGCATCTTTCGCCACGCCGGCCCGCTTGACCGCGATCGGGAAACTCAGGCGACGGTACGCCTGGTCTTCATCTTCGCCGCCACCAGCACCGAGATCAGGCAGCCAACGGCCAGATAAGCAGCCACCGGATGCCACGAGCCGCCGGCAAAGTTGACCAGCGCAACCGCGATAAACGGCGTGAAGCCGCCGCCGACTACACTGGCCACCTGATAGCCCACGCCCGCACCGCTGTAGCGATACTCGGTGCCGAACAGTTCGGTGAACATGGGTTGCTGCACGCTCACCACCATGTCGTGCGCAACGTTGGCGAGCATGACGGCGAACACCACGATCCACACCGTCGCGCGTGCTTCGAGCGCGAGGAAGAACGGCACCGCGCTCAGCATGCCGACCAGCGCGCCGGCAATATACACGCGGCGGCGGCCGAAACGATCCGCCAGCAACGCGAAGCACGGAATCGTCACGCAACTCAGCGCGCCCACCAGCAGACCGATGGTGAGGAAGAACTCGCGCGGCATGTGCAGATTCGCCGTCGAGTAGTTCAGTGCGAAGGCGGTCACGATATACATCGTGAACAACTCGGCAAGACGCAGCGCGATGATCAACAGGAACGCCTTCGGATGCCGCAGCAAGGCTTCGACGATCGGCAGGCGAACGCTGCGTTCACCGTGCTTGCCGACTTTCTCGACGAATTCCTTCGACTCCTCCATGCTCGAGCGGATCCACAGCGCGATCAGCACCAGCACCACGCTGAACAGGAAGGGCAGGCGCCAGCCCCAGCTCAGGAACGAGGCGTTGTCCATGGAACGGCTGATCAGCGCAATCAGTCCGGTCGAAAGCACGAGGCCCACGCCGTAGCCGACCTGCACGCCGCTGCTGTAGAACGCTTTCTTTTTCTCGGGCGCACTTTCGACTGCCATCAACGCCGCGCCGCCCCATTCGCCGCCCACCGCAAAGCCCTGGATCGCGCGCAGACTCACGAGCAGCGCCGGCGCCCACCAGCCGATGCTGGCGAACGACGGCAGCAGGCCGATGGCGGCGGTCGACAGACCCATCATCATTACCGTGAGCACCAGCATGCGCTTGCGTCCGAGCCGGTCGCCGTAGTGTCCGAACACGAAGCCGCCGAGCGGGCGGAACAGAAAGCCGACGCCGAAGGTGGCGAACGCGGCGAGCGTCCCCATCGCCGGGCTGACTTTTGGGAAAAACTCGGCATTGAAAACGAGCGCGGCGACGATGCCGTACAGGAGGAAGTCGTACCAGTCGACCACGGCGCCGACAAAGCTGCCGAGCGCCGCCTGGCGAGCCTGGCTGCGCGCTTTGCGGCTGTCGACCGTGGCGGCCGTCGGGATGGTGGTGCTCATGAAATTGTCTCCTTGAAACGCTCGGGCTGCCGGGATCGTGCGGCGGACACAGGACTGTGGCCGCTCGCGATCGTTTGCAGGACCTGCGAAGATTAATGATGCGGAGTCAATCCCACAATCCACATCCGCGTGACATTGCGCGATCATCGAACACGACTGCGCGAATAGCGCGCGTTTTGCGCGTTTACACCGAGTGTCGCGCGCTCGCGCGCATTGCAATGAACTACCGCAAAGCGGCCCGTGCTACCGTGAGGGCGTAATCCTGAAAACAACAACGACTGATATACTACATACGGAATATTGATTTTTGCGGCATTGCAGCATATGATTGAGTCATTCCTTCACTCAATCATCCGGAGCTACAAATGGAAGTTGTTCCTCTCTCGCTGCTCGCCGTTGCTGTTGTTGGTTTAGGCTCTGCCGCCACTGTGCTGTTGACCCGCTGGATTCCGCAGCCGGTCGCGCAGCTTGCAGCGCAACATGGCCGCTTCGTCGGTCTGGGCGAGCAACGCGCGGCAGTGGCAAGACCGTATCGTGCGCATGTTCAACAAGAGGCGATGAATGTCGTCAGAACTTCAAACTGAAGCAGTGGCCACACCGTTGACGTTGTCATTGCAGCCGATCGGCGCGAGCGCGAGCTTGCGCGATCAGGCGTATGCCATGCTCCGCCAGGCCATCGCCGACGCGGACATCTACCAGAACCGTGAAGAAATCCGTCTCGACGAGCGGGTGCTGAGCGAGTCGCTCGGCGTTAGCCGCACGCCAGTGCGTGAGGCCATGACGCTGCTCGAGCAGGAAGGTTTTCTGCGCATGGTGCCGCGCCGCGGCATCTATATCGTGCGCAAGAGCAAGCGTGAAATCGTCGAGATGATCCAGATGTGGGCCGCGCTCGAAAGCATGGCGGCGCGTCTTGCCACGCTGCACGCCACGGACGAGGAAATCGCCCGTCTGCGCCACATGTTCGACAACTTCCGCGACGCGACGCCGGCTGAACACATTGCCGAGTATTCCGACGCCAACATCGCGTTTCACCAGGCGATCGTCGAGTTGTCCAAGTCGCAGATCATTCTCGACACGATCAAGAACATCTTCATCCATGTGCGCGCGATTCGCCGCATGACCATTTCGCAGAGCGACCGCGCGTCGCGCTCGATCGTCGATCATTTGCGCATTATCGAGGCGCTGGAGAAGCGCGATACTGAGCTGGCCGAGCGTCTCACGCGTCAGCATTCGCTCGATCTGGCGGCGTTCGTCGAGGCGAATTGCGATTTTCTGGATTGACGCGGCTGCCAGCCTGAGCGGCGTTTGATGGTTGGGTAGGACAGGAAGGGCCCGCGGTGGAGACACCGGCGGGCCTTTTTGTTTGCGGCGGACGCCGACGGCGCGTGGCTTCCCGGGCAGTGCGGGATAAACCTCGCTTGACGGTCTGAAAAATATGGTATGTGATATATCAAAAGACGCGAACCGAAGGTTGACGCCGGTGTTCCCTCGCACCGAGCGACGGCCCTAACGTTTTGCCGCGAGGACGAGCCGCGTAGCCGATGCGGCGGAGCACGCACCGAATTTGCCAGGAAATTACAAGTAGACGCCCTTTCAACAACTACGTTGCTCGTGACCAGAGTACGGCGCTAAAGCGCAAGCCCTGGTCGACACAGGAGACAGGACATGAGCAAAGCACTCGACGGTGTGCGCATTCTCGACTTCACGCATGTGCAATCCGGGCCCACCTGCACGCAACTGCTTGCATGGTTCGGCGCGGATGTCATCAAAGTGGAGCGGGCGGGCGCGGGAGACATCACGCGCGAACAGTTGCGCGATATTCCCGATGTGGACAGCCTCTACTTCACGATGCTCAACCACAACAAGCGCTCCGTCACGATCGATACGAAGAATCCTGAAGGCAAGCAGGTGCTCGAGGCGCTGATCCAGAAATGCGACGTGCTGGTAGAGAACTTCGCACCGGGCGCGCTGGACCGCATGGGCTTCACGTGGGAACGGATTCAGGAACTGAATCCGCGCATGATCGTCGCGTCAGTCAAGGGTTTCGGTCCTGGGCCGTACGAGGACTGCAAGGTCTACGAGAACGTCGCGCAATGTGCGGGCGGCGCGGCCTCGACCACCGGCTTCGACGATGGCCCGCCGGTCGTGACAGGCGCGCAGATCGGCGACAGCGGCACCGGCCTGCATCTGGCGCTCGGCATCGTCACGGCGCTGTATCAGCGCACGCACAGCGGACGCGGTCAGCGCGTACTCGCCGCGATGCAGGACGGCGTGCTCAACCTGTGCCGCGTGAAACTGCGCGACCAGCAGCGGCTCGAACGCACCGGCGTGATGAAAGAGTATCCGCAATATCCGAACGGAAAGTTCGGCGAAGCGGTGCCGCGTGCGGGCAATGCGTCGGGCGGCGGTCAGCCGGGCTGGATCCTGAAGTGCAAGGGCTGGGAAACGGACCCCAACGCTTATATCTACTTCATCACGCAGGCGCCGGTGTGGGCCAAGATCTGCAACGTGATCGGCAAGGAGGAGTGGGCCACGGATCCCAACTACGCGACACCCGCCGCGCGTTTGCCGCACCTGAAGGACATCTTCGCCGAGATCGAGCGCTGGACCATGACGAAGACCAAATTCGAGGCCATGCAGATTCTGAACAAGTACGACATTCCGTGCGGACCGATTCTGTCGATGAAGGAAATTGCCGAAGAACCGTCGCTGCGCAAAACCGGCACGATTGTCGAAGTGGATCATCCGACTCGCGGCAAGTATCTGACGGTTGGTAATCCTATCAAACTGTCCGACAGTCCGACCGAGGTCACGCGCTCGCCGTTGCTGGGTGAACATACCGACGAAGTCATGGCCGAGCTGGGCTATTCACCCGAGCAGGTCAGTGCATTGCGCACTGCCGGCGCGATCTAGGCCGATCCACGTAAACAGGGAGCGACGTATGGATACATGGATGCGGTTCATGTCTAGCGATGGCGGCGTTGTGTTCGGCCGTGTGGAAGGTGGCTATCTGCACGAGTATGAAGGTCTGGAGCACCCCGTGCCGACCGGCACCGTGCTGTCGACGCGCGCGCTGACGCCGCTCGCGCCGTGCGCGCCCGGCAAGGTCGTCGCGCTGTGGAACAACTTTCACGCGCTGGCGGCGAAGCTCGACAAACCGGTGCCCGCACATCCGCTTTTTCTGTTGAAGCCCGCGGGTTCGGTGATCGGATCGGGTGAGCCGATCAGGCGGCCGCTCAGCTATACGGGCAAGATCGCCTATGAAGGCGAGCTCGGCATTGTGATCGGACGGCGCTGCCGTGATGCGAGCGTTGAAGAGGCGGCCGAAGCGATTTTCGGCTACACGCTCGTCAACGACGTCACCGCTGCCGATCTGCTGAACGAGAATCCGCACTTTCCGCAATGGTGCCGCGCGAAGGGCTTCGATACGTTCTGCTGTGTCGGACCGGCGATCGTCTCCGGTTTCGACTGGCAGCAAGCGCATCTTGTCACCATGCTCGATGGCGTGGAGCGGCAGAACTATCCGCTCGCCGATATGGTTTTCTCGCCCGCCGAGCAGGTGAGTCTGATCTCGCAGGATCTCACGCTCGAGCCGGGCGATGTGATTGCGTGCGGAACGTCGGTCGGCGTCGGCTCGATCAAGGATGGCGCGACAGTAACGGTCACGATCGACGGGATCGGCACGCTGAGCAACACCTTGAGCGCGGCGCGCGCGGGCGCCGCCGCGGGCGCGGAGCCGGTCGCGGCAGGTGCTGTCTGAACGGTTGACCGATTGCGCGATCCGTTGGGATCGCGCCCATGCATTCCGGTACGGAGGAGCGCGCATGCCGCTAGCGTATGACAGTACCGTCTGGTGTTGGCTGGCCGTGGTGTTTGCTTGCGTGTTGGCCGTTGCGCTTGCCGCAGTCGGACAACTGCCGCTCGAACGGCGACTGAAGCGCCGTCCTGACTGGCACGCCGGGGCATTGGCCGCCGCGCTCGCAGGCCTTTTCGCGGCCGGCATAGGTGCAAGCGCCGGCGTGGTCGGCGCCGCGGTAGCGGGCGCGGTGCTCGGCGCGTGGCTGGTGCGCCGGCGCAATTTGGCGCGGCGCCCGCGCCTCGTTGCGCTGTTGGGCAGCAGCATGGGGCTCGCTGTTATGGCGGGCGGCTTCGCGCGTTATATGTCGTCGGCGGCGCAGGCGAATGTCGAACGCGTCGAACTCTATGCCGCCGTGTTCATCGGCGCGTTGATCTTTGCCACCTCGGCCATTGCGTTCTGCAAACTGCGTGGTGTACTGCAGATCGGCGTGGTGGCGCGCCCAGGGCACGGCATCGTCAACCTGTTCGCACTGTTGCTGTGCGGCTGGCTCGGCTATGGATTCGTGACGGAACCGGCGCAGCCATTCGGACTCGCCGCGCTCCTCGCGATGACCGCGCTGGCTTGTGCGATGGGCGTGCATCTGATGCTCAGCCGCGAGTATTCCGACGGCCACGAGCATGGTCACGCTCCAGGCACACTCGCCTTTGCCGCGCGTTGCCATAGCCTGACGATGGGCAAGCAGGGGCTGTTGGCACGAATCGAATGGCGCGGTGGAGAAGAGCAGGGCTGGATGCTGCGCGACGTCACAACAGACTGTGTGCGTACGGCGGCCTACCCGTATCGTCGAAACGGCGGCAATGGTGTGAGCGCTCAAGTGCGGCAACGTGCGTGCGACCGCCACCGGCCGGCTCGCGCTACGACACGGCGCACGCTATGAGTGCTCGCACATTCAGGTGGGCTGGTATGACGTGTCGCGGGACCGTGATCCCGCGAATACACTCACTCGCCCGCCGACGCGAACTCGCTGAAGTACTGCGCCTTCTTGTGCAGAATCATTTGCGCGAGAAAGTCGGCGTCGTACGCGCTATGCAGATGGGCGTGAAAGCGCTCGATGTAGGCAGTAATTCGAGCCGCCTCGCTGCTGAATTCCTTGAGCACGTCGAGCGTGGCGCGATCCCAGCGGAAGCGCAGGCCGAGGTCGCTGAAGGCGGCGTTATACGCGCTCAGGTGGGCGTCGTCGGGATGGATTGCGGCAACGCGAGCAGTGTGCGCGCTGGGCTGAAACTCAACCGAAGCGTGATTCATGATCGGCCTCCTGGGCAGACGAGTGATGGAACTCGCTTGCAGCATAGAAGTCCTGAAGAATCCGCAATAGTTAAAGTTTCATTGGATCTCCATAGCCTACTGCTTATACACGCTCAATTCCTTGACGCGCGTGATCTTCTCGATCAGATTCGCGCCTTCCTCCATCAGGAAGCGTTTGAAAGCGACGGCGACCGGCGGCAGTCGCTTGTTCTTTCGATGCACCACGTACCAGTTGAGCATGACCGGAAAGCTCTCGACATCGAGCACGACCAGGTGGCCGAGTTGCAATTCGAGGCTGATGGTATGCGCGGACAGAAAGGCGATACCCATGCCCGCGATCACGGCCTGCTTGATTGTCTCGGTGCTCTTGATCTCCATGGCGATCTTGAGGTTTGCAAGCCGCCCGGCGAAGCCTTCTTCCATCGAATTCCACGTGTCCGAGCCGCGCTCCCGCACGATAAACGCTTCGTTCGCCAACTGGCTGAACTTGATGTTGCGCTTATTGGCGAGCGGATGCGTGGGCGCCGCCACGATCACATAGGGGTGCGGTGCAAACGGCTCGTTGGTCGCGTCGGTCTCGTGGGGCGGACGCACCATCACCGCGAGATCGGTCTGGTTGGTGGCGAGTTGATGCAGCAATTCCTCGCGATTGTGCACGGCGAGATTGAGCACGACACCCGAGTAGCGGCGCGTGAATTCGGCCAGCAGCCGCGGAAAGAAGTAGTCGCCGGCGCTGATCACCGCGACATTCAGCTTGCCGCCGGAGACGCCTTTGAGCTGACTCATCGCCTCGTCGACTTCGTGGAACTGTTGAATGATCGCGCGGCTGTAGTGAAGCATTTCGGTGCCGGCCGGCGTCAGATAGATTTTTTTGCCGAGTTGTTCGAACAGCGGCAACCCGGCGTGTTCTTCGAGTTGCCGGACCTGAGTGGAAACGGCCGGCTGCGTGAGGTGCAATTCCTCGGCGGCGCGCGAGAAGCTCAGGTGGCGTGCCACCGTTTCGAAAACCTTCAGTTGCCGCAGAGTCGCATTCCGCATCGTCATGACCGATGTATAAGCAAATGTGAATCAACATAATAACAAACTTTAATTATTAGTAATTCAGCAATGACCCTAGCATGGTTCTATATAAGAAAGCGCAATTGTCGCCGGAGCGCCTGGCGAAAAACTCGGGTTAACGCTTGGATTTGAGGCCTGATGGACGAAGCAGCCGACGCCTCATGGTTAAAAAGCGCTAAATGATCGGAATAAAGCGCTTCCCAAAAAGCGATGATTTAAGCGGGTCTATTTTTAAAGCAGCGAATTAAAGACGCAAATATCAAATATTCCCGAAGAGCACGGCTTTTCGGGTCATAACCATAAGGTGGGACGTATACAGCGCGGCGCGTCGCCGAGACGACTTCCTTCGGGACGCTAGCCGGCTGCACCAGATAAATAGTGGAGACAAGCGAATGGACGATATCAGTCAGCAGACTACGAGCCGCGCATTTTGGGGCAACCGTTGGTGGCAACTCGTCATCGGCATGGTGTGCATGGCTCTCGTGGCCAATCTTCAATATGCGTGGACGCTGTTCGTCACGCCGATGAACGCGCGCCATCACTGGGGCGAAGCGTCCATTCAACTTGCGTTCGCGATTTTCATCCTCACTGAAACGTGGCTCGTGCCGCTCGAAGGCTGGCTCGTCGACAGGTTCGGACCCCGGCCCGTGGTCGCGGGCGGCGCGATCTGCGCGGGCATTGCGTGGGTGATGAACTCGTACATCACGACCCTGCCGATGCTGTACGTCTCCGCGGTCATCGCCGGCATCGGTGCGGGCGGTGTGTACGGCACATGCGTGGGCAATGCGTTGAAATGGTTTCCCGACAAGCGCGGACTTGCCGCGGGTCTTACCGCTGCGGGTTTCGGCGCAGGCGCCGCGGTGACGGTGATTCCAATCGCCAACATGATCACGCGTTCGGGTTATGAGCATACGTTCTTCTTCTTCGGCATCCTGCAAGGCGGATGCATTCTCGCGCTCGCGCTGCTGTTGAAGAAGCCGAACCTGCGCTCGCAAGCGGCGCCGAAGAAGAAATTCGCCGTGTCGAAGGTCGACTTCACGCCGGGTCAGATGATCAAGACGCCGGTCTTCTGGGTGATCTACGTATCGTTCGTCGCCGTGGCTGCGGGCGGTTTGATGGCGACCGCGCAGATCGGTCCGATCGCGAAAGACTGGGGCCTCGCGCGCATCCCGATGACGATCTTCGGCATGACCTTGCCGCTGCTGACGGCCACGCTTTCCATCGACAACGTCTGCAACGGTTTCACGCGTCCGCTGTGCGGCTTCATCTCCGACAAGCTCGGCCGTGAAAACACGATGTTCGTGATCTTTATCGGCGAGGGCCTGGCGTTGCTCGGTCTGATGCAATACGGCACTAACCCGTACGCGTTCATGACGTTCGCTGCACTGATCTTCCTGTTCTGGGGCGAAATCTTTTCAATCTTCCCGGCGATCTGTGCCGATACTTTCGGCAGCAAATATGCCGCGGCCAACGCGGGCACCTTGTACACCGCCAAGGGAACAGCCTCACTGCTGGTGCCGATTGCGTCGGTACTGTCCGCGACGGGCGGATGGAATCTCGTGTTCATCGTCTCAGCGGTCGTGACGATCGCCGCGGGCGTCGCCGCGAAGTTCGTACTCGCGCCGATGCGCTCGCGCTGGATCGAAACGCACAACGAGCCGCAAGGTGTGCTTGCCGTTGCCGGCAACGGCAAGGCTTCGCGCTTGAGCCATTGGCCTGAGCAGACGGGAGAATAGGCGAATGGCCTACACCCGGCAGTGACGTCATGAATGTTTCGTTGCAGCAACTCAAGGTGTTTGTCGCCGTCGCGCGTGAGCGGAGTTTTACGCGCGCGGCGCGTGAGTTCGACTTGACGCAATCCGCGGTGAGTCGTTGCGTGCGCGAACTCGAAGAAGCCGTGGAATTGAAACTGTTCGACCGCACCACGCGCCAGGTCGAACTGACGCATGCGGGCGCGAGCCTCGAGCGAAGAATCGGCCGGCTGCTCGATGAAATCGAACTCACGCTGCGCGAAGAGCGGGCCGCTTACGACGGCCATACCGGCGTGGTGGTGCTCGCCAGCAATCCGGTGTTGTCGTCGGGTTGGGTGGCGCAGGGACTCGCGCGTTGCGCGGCGGCTTTTCCTGAGCTAGCCGTCTGCGTCAGGGATCAGCCGCAAAGCGGCGTGCTCGCGAGCGTCGAACAAGGCGAGGTGGACTTCGGCGTGGTCTCGACGGCCGAGCCGTTTGCCGGCGACCTGTTGCACGCGCAACTGGTTTTCACGACGCCCCTCCATGCAGTAATGCCGCCTTCTCATCCGCTTGCCCGCCACGCGAGTGTCACATGGAGCGAGCTGCATGAATGGGCGCTCATCACGCTGAACGCCGACACGGGTGTGCGCGCGGCGCTCGAACTCGCCTTCAATGCGAACGGCGTGAAACGACGGCCGGTGCAGGAACTCGGACATGTCGCGGCGGTGCTGCGCATGGTCGAACTGGGGCTCGGCGTCGGCATATTGCCCATCGACACGCATTGGCCTGCAATCGGCGCATCATTGGTCAGCCGGCCGCTTGCGCCCGTGATGAATCTGGCGACACTGCTCGTGCATCGCCGCAACCGTTCCCTCCGACCCAACGCCGCAGCAGCCTGGGCACAGTTCTCCACTACTTCACAGACCACCGACGTGTCGCCGTCCGCTTCGCAGATACAGGCGAAGCCGACCGTTGCGCGCAACGGCGCGGTTCTCCACGAGCCCTAACGCCCTTTACCCCAAAACGGCTCGCACGCATTCAGCCCACGCAACATCCAAGCAAGGAGCTTCAAGATGGAAACTGAAACCGACCTCAGGCGCCATGATCTGCTGATCGACGGCAAACGCTTGCCGCCCGGCACCGGCGAATATTCCGTCGATATCAACCCCGCCACCGAAGAACCGATCGCGCTGGTTGCGCAAGGCAGTGCCGCCGACGTGGATACCGCCGTGCGCGCCGCGCGCGCTGCATTGAAAGTATGGAACGGCATTCGGACCGCCGAGCGGGCGCGCATCCTGATGCGCCTCGCCGGCCTGATGCGCGCGAATCTCGAGGAACTGGCCGCACTCGAAAGTCTCGACGCCGGCAAGCCGATCGCAGCCGTGATGCGCCAGGATATTCCAGCCGCGATCGATACGCTCGAATACTACGCAGGCTGGTGCGACAAGATCAACGGTCAGGTCGTGCCGGTGCGCCCCGATGCATTGACTTACACGTTGCGTGAACCGGTCGGCGTGGTCGCCGCGATCGTGCCGTGGAATTTTCCGCTGATGATCGGCATGTGGAAGATCGCGCCGGCGCTCGCGTGCGGTTGTACGCTGATCGTCAAGCCCGCGGAGATTACGCCGCTGACCGCGTTGCGCATCGGCGAACTTGCACTCGAAGCGGGTGTGCCGCCGGGCGTGCTGAATATCGTCACCGGCAAGGGACGGGTGGTTGGCGATGCGTTGGTCGCGCATCCCGGCATCGACAAGGTGACGTTCACCGGCTCGCCCTCCGTGGGGCGCGGCATTCTGCAAGGCGCCGCCGGCAATTTCAAGCGCGTCACGCTGGAGCTCGGCGGCAAATCGGCCAACCTGATTTTCCCGGATGCCAATCTCGACAACGCGGTGCGCGCCGCGGCGTCGGGCATTTTCTTCAATACAGGGCAGGTGTGTTCGGCGGGTTCGCGCATTCTGGCCCATCGCGATGTGTACGACGAAGTGGTCGAGCGCCTCGCCGCGCGTGCGAAATCGATCAAGGTCGGCGATCCGTCGTCGCGCGAAACG
Source organism: Paraburkholderia sp. BL18I3N2 (assembly GCF_003001875.1). Classification (NCBI taxonomy): domain Bacteria; kingdom Pseudomonadati; phylum Pseudomonadota; class Betaproteobacteria; order Burkholderiales; family Burkholderiaceae; genus Paraburkholderia; species Paraburkholderia sp. BL18I3N2. The sequence continues at coordinate 550,308 of NZ_PVNC01000003.1, read as the reverse complement.
TCGATGGGCCCGCTCATCTCCGCGGCGCAGATGAAGACGGTGCTGGGCTATGTCGAGACAGGTCGCGCCGAAGGGGCGTCGCTCGTAACCGGCGGCGCGCGGGTGGGCGACCGTGGTTTCTTTGTCGAGCCGACCGTGTTTGCCGACGTCGAGCATGAAATGCGCATTTCACAGGAGGAGATCTTCGGGCCGGTGGCGAGCGTGATTCGCTTCAACGACGAAGCCGACGCGATACGGATTGCCAACGGCACGTTGTATAGCCTTGCGGCGGGCGTGTGGAGCGCGGACATCGGCCGGGTGCATCGGGTTGCGCGCGATCTGAAGGCGGGGACCGTGTGGATCAACACGTACGGCTACACCGATGTGCGCCTGCCTTGGGGAGGATCCGGCGACTCGGGGTTCGGCCGCGAACACGGTGACGTTGCGATCGAGAACTTCACCGAGCCTAAGGCTGTGTGGCTTGCCATCGATCAGTAGCGTTAAAAAAAGGATCGAACGCGTTGGCGTTCGATCCTTTGATGTTTGCGCTTGCCGATATGGGGGAGAGCGAACGAGTTTCTGATCGTGCGCTCTCTCTGGAGTCTCAATCTCCCTGCAATGCCATCCGTTCACGCAGTTTGATGAGCGCCAGCACGACATCGATAGTCGGCGTCGGCTCGGCGACGAGGTGGCCCATTTCCTGCACGACCGTCAACAGCGGATCGATTTCCATCGGTCGACGATTCTCGAGATCGACCAGCGTCGAGGTCTTGTGCGCGCCGACCGCGCCCGCGCCATCGATGCGCTTTTCGACGTCGACGCGAAAGTGCACGCCGAATTGCTCCGCGATGCGCTTGGCCTCGAGCATCATCGTGCGCGATACCGCGCGCGTGCCGGGATCGCTGGTGAGCACGTCGAGCGTGGCGTGCGTCAATGCGCTGATCGGGTTGAAGCATAGGTTGCCCCATAGCTTGAGCCAGATTTCGTCGCGGATATTGTCGCGGATCGGCGCTTCGAAACCTGCCGCCTGCATGATTTCGTGCAACTGTTGAATGCGCGGCGTGCGTTCTCCGCTCGGCTCTCCGATCGGGAATTTCTTGCCGTACACGTGCTTGATGACGCCGGGCTCGACGATTTCGGCAGCCGGATAGAGCACGCAGCCGATCGCCCGTTCGGGGCCGAGCTTGGTCCATTGACTGCCGTCCGGGTCGACGCTCGCGAGACGCGTGCCGGCGAAGCGGCCGCCGTGCTGATAGAAGTACCAATACGGAATCCCGTTGACGCCCGTGACGACGGCCGTGTGCTTGCCGAGCAGCGGCTGCATTGCTTCCACTACGCCGGGCAGCGAATGTGCCTTGAGCGTAATGATCACGAAGTCCTGCACGCCGAGCTCGCGCGGGTCGGACGTGCAGCGCACAGGCGCGCTGAACGTCTCGCCGTCCATGATCAGACGCGCGCCGTGCTCGCGCATTGCCGCGAGATGCGGACCGCGCGCGACGAAACTCACATCCGCACCGGCGCGTGCGAGTTGCACGCCCATCAAGCCGCCGATCGCTCCCGCTCCGAAGACACAGATCTTCATGATGCCCCTCCTCTGACGATGAATAGTCGCTTGCCCGATGCCGTGTCTCGTCGTGCACGGTTTGCGGGTCATTGTTCGAGCATACGGGGGCGGGAGGATTGCAGATAGTTAAAGTTTGTGGAGAGGTGCATTAGGGATTGGTTATGGATGAGGCGGCGTCCGAGAAACATGGGAATAGGACTGGACTGAATTGGAGGCCAAAGTGGAAAGAGGGACGAATGCGGCGATCGATTGGGAAATGTCTCAGGCCTGCCCGATCGTCGTAGGCGCAGAATGCGGCCTCTTTAAGAAGTTACGCATACGGGCGGCATCGCAAAAAAGGATATTGAGAGTGCTGCCATGAAATCAAAGGTTGATGTGAGCTATCCCGTCGTGTTCTTGCGTGTGGCATCTATGTGTGAGTTGCGTGGCGTCGGATCGACGGTTCAGCGCTAGGCCACACCTCATGCACACGGTGATTCGTAAAACCGCTGGCCGGGATTTGGCGGAGATGGAGAGCGTCCTGGCGCGCCTGCTCGACGCGATGTTGATCGCGTTGTCGGCGGCGCTGGCCGAACTGCTATTCGTGCCCGGCTCGGGGCATTCGATTCTCGAAGGCGCTTTCGTCGCGCTCGATATGGCGTTCGCGGTATTGCTGCTGCCGTGGTTCGGCGTATATGACTCGTGGCGTGGCCGCTCGAAATGGCGTCTGAGTGTCAATCTGATGTTCGGCTGGATCGCGGTGCAGGTCTGTGGGCTTGCCATGTTGTTTCTGCTTCATCGCGCTGCGTCGGTGTCCCGGCTTTGGTGCGTGAGTTGGACCGTGATCGCGGCAGTGGCGCTCGTTTCGTCGCGGTGGGCGGTGCATGCGGTACTCAGCCGGATGAGACGCGGCGGCCGGAACTTGCGAATGGTTGCCGTGGTAGGCGCCGGCGCGCATCGCGACGCGGTGGTGGCCAACATCATGAGTTCACCGGATGCAGGCTTCCGGGCGGTCGCCACTTTTAACACGCGCCGGGATGGCGAGTCTGAGTTGAATGGCTTGCCGTCGTTCGAGAGGTTCCGCGAATTCGCGGACTGGGTGCGCCGCGAACGGATCGAAGAGGTATGGCTTGCGCTGGCGATGTCCGAAGAGGAGACCGTGCTGAGGGTCCTCGACGAATTCAGTCGCGACCTGGTTAATTTGCGTTTCATTCCTGATGTGCGCAGTCTCGCGATGTTCGATCGCAACGTGATCGATCTGATCGGCGCGCCGGCCATCAATGTGATGGCCTCGCCGATGACGCCGTACGCGCTGGTTCAGAAAGCGGTCTTCGACCGGTTGTTCGCGAGTGTGGCGCTGTTGGCTTTGTTGCCGGTGATGTTGTCGATTGCAGTGGCCGTCAAAGTGACTTCGAAGGGGCCGGTGTTGTTTACCCAACGGCGCAAGGGTGCGGATGGGCGCGTCTTTCGCATTTACAAGTTTCGTTCGATGCGTGAGCACGTGGCGCGGCCAGGTGTAGTTCTGCAGGCGAGGCGTGGAGATCCGCGCGTGACTCGTGTCGGTGCGTTTTTACGTCGCACGAGTCTCGATGAGTTGCCGCAGTTTCTGAATGTGTTGCGTGGGGAAATGTCGGTGGTTGGGCCGCGGCCGCATGCGATCGAACATGATGATGAGTATCGGGGCGTTGTCGATGGGTATATCCATCGATACCGGATCAAGCCGGGTATTACCGGGTGGGCTCAGGTGAATGGTTTTCGTGGTGAGACGGATCGGGTTGAGAAGATGCAGGCGCGGGTTGAGCACGATTTGTACTACTTGCGGAACTGGTCGTTTGGGTTGGATATGCGGATTGTGCTGGCGACGGTGGTGAAGGGGTTGCTGCATCGAAATGCGTATTGAAATGCGGTCTATAACTGACTTCAAGCAAATTGTTTGTAATGCAGTATTCCGCGTGAACAGGCGCGTGTCCGAATGGAACACGGATCAAATTTGCCCAATGTCGGGTAGCGAGAGCGTCGCTTCGGCACGTTTGCTTGAATAGGTTGAACACGATGTTAGCGGTATTTTTAACCAGGCCGGCTTTCAGGCTTGGAGTGTTGATGACGGCGGTGAGTTTGTTGGCGAGTGCGTGCGCTGTGGCGCCGGGGATGCGGATGGAGACGTCTCGCGTGCAGAATATGACGGGTGCGTCCAATGCTTCGAGCGTTGCTGGAGAAGCCGGCGAAGGCGTGGCCAGCGAACGGGCAAGTGCAACGAATGGCACGCCGGACATCGCCATAACAGAGGTCGACGCGGCGCTGATTTCGCAGTTGGCACAACGTGGAAAACAGCAGCAGAACGAGCTGTCTCGATTGCTCTCCGGAGTGCCGCAGCCCTACGCTGTCGGGCCCGGTGATGTGCTGCAAATTGTCGTTTGGGATCATCCGGAATTCGCTGCCGCACTCGGCTCTTCGCAGACACAATCGTCGACGAAGCCGGGAGACCCGCTGTCTGGATTCGTGGTTGACCAGAACGGTGGGTTGACGTTTCCGTATGCGGGCACGCTACACGTGGCGGGCCTGCGTATCGAAGAGATTCAGCAACGGCTGAGCAGCGCGCTCGCAACATATTTCGTCAAGCCGCAAGTCACCGTCCGAATGGCGTCCTATCGCGCGCACCAGGTCTACGTCGACGGCGAAGTGCGTAGTCCTGGTGCATTGGCCGTCAACGACGTGCCCATGACCCTTTACGAAGCAGTTAGCCGCGCGGGTGGTTTCAGTGAAACGGCCGACCAGAGCGATCTCGTTCTGGTGCGTGGCGATCACTTTTATCGCGTGAATCTGACGCAGATGCTCGCTCAGGGATTAAGCCCGTCGCGGCTCTATCTGAACCCCGGTGATCTGCTGCGTGTCGTCTCGCGTGATGAAAACGATGCGTATGTGATGGGCGAAGTGAACAAACCGGTTTCGGCTATTCCGCGCCGAACGGGCCGCATGACATTGGCCGACGCACTTTTGCAGGCCGGCAGCGTGAATGCCTCGACTGCCGATGCCGCTCAGATGTTCGTGATCCGCGGTTCACTGACCGGGACGCCGCAGGTGTTTCACCTCGATGGTCATTCACCGGTCGCGATGCTGCTTGCGAAGGATTTCGAATTGCAGCCGAAGGACGTGGTGTACGTGGATGGTAGCGGTCTGGTTCGCTTCAATCGTGTGCTGAGTTTGTTGATGCCGTTGATTAACACTGGTCTGACGGCGGGAGTCATTGCGAAATGACTAGCGTTTTGATGGTGTGTGAGGGGAACGTTTGTCGGAGTCCGATTGCGCGGGCCATTCTTGAACGGACGCTGCCTGCTGTCTCAGTGAGTTCCGCGGGTACGCGGGCACTCGTTGGCAGGCACGCGGATCCACTCGCAATTCAGGTTGCATGCCAGCACGGCATGGACATCAGTGCTCATGTAGCCGAGGCGCTTGGCAACGAACACGTGCGCGCGGCGGATGTCGTGCTGGCCATGACGAATACCCAGCGCACGTTGATTCTTGATCGGTTTCCTTCCGCAAGGGGAAAGGTTTTTCGTCTGGGCGAACACGAACAGTTCGATATTGTGGATCCATATCAGCGGCATCGTGTCATTTTTGAACTGGCCTTCACGCAAATCGAGCACGGCGTTTTGAAATGGTGCGATGACATTGTCGGGCTGATGCACTGAATCATGAAATTACTTGATCGGGAACGCTCGGCCGACGCGCTGGGCGAAAAGGAAATCACGCTGTCCGAGGTCATCGCATTGTTGAGCGAGAATCGGCTTTTGATCGCGTTGACCACTGCGGCAATGCTATTTCTTGGCATTGCCTATGCATTTCTCGGCACGCCTTTGTACAAAGCCGATGTAATGATTCAGGTCGACAGCAACTCCGGCAGCGACACGCTCAACGACAAGCTCGGCGACCTCGCGTCGTTGTTCCAAAGCAAGGCATCCACCGACGCGGAGATTGAACTGATCCGTTCGCGAATGGTAGTCGAAGAAACTGTCCGGAGTTTGCAGCTCGACGTCAACGCAACGCCACACCGATTTCCGCTGATTGGCGCGCTGATCGCACGGCAGGCACTCGTGGGCAGTCCCGCGAGTCCATTCCTGGGACTAAACAGTTTCGCCTGGGGCGGAGAGACTTTGGGCGTGGCCCAATTCGACGTTCCCGCGGCGCTCTACGATCAGCCTTTTAAATTGATGGTCGGCGCGGGGCAGGCGTTCGAATTGCGCGATGCAGACGGCCATACGGTGCTGTGCGGCCACGTGGGCATTGCGGAGCAGGGCGTCACACGGTTTGGTGCGGTGCGGTTGAGAGTGGACCATATGATTGCGCGCGCCGGCACATCGTTCAATCTGAGGAAATCTTCGACGCAACTGACGACAGCGGATCTGCAAAGCGCGCTCAATATCAGCGAGAAGGCCAAACAGTCGGGCATAGTCGCAGTCTCGCTCGAAGGCGAGGATGCTGCGAGGACCGCAGCTACCGTGAACCGTGTGGCGAGCATTTACGTTCAGCGAAATGTAGACCGCAAGTCCGCGCAAGCGCAGCAAATGCTGCAGTTCCTCGCTGACCAACTTCCCCAACTGCGCGCGGACCTCGACGACGCTGAAGCCAAATATAACGCGTTCCGCACGCAGAACGGCACTGTCGATCTGGAAACAGAAGGCAAGCTCCTGTTGCAATCGATTGTCGACAGCAAAACTAAACTGATCGAGTTGCAGCAGCAACGCTCCGCGCTCGCGCAGCGATACACGGTGGAACACCCCTCTATCCAGGCGATTGATGCCCAGATCGGCGAATTGCAGGAACAACAACGCTCCTTCGGCGCGAAAGTGGCGGCGTTGCCGAACATACAGCAACAGGCGCTGCGTCTCATGCGTGACGTGCGGGTCGACACCGACCTGTACACCAAGCTGTTGGATAGCACGCAGCAGTTGCGTGTGCTTAAAGCGGGCCAGCTGGGCAACGTCCACACGGTCGACTACGCGGAGGTGGCCGAAAAACCGGTCAAACCGAAGAAAGCGCTGGTGATCGCGCTCTCAGGCCTGATCGGTGTGCTGCTTGGATGCGCTATCGCATTTGTGCGCAGTACTTTGAATCGTGGACTCGAGACGCCATCGGAAATCGAAGGAGCGGTCGGCGTGCCGGTGTATGCGATCGTGTCTCGAAGCGCGCGGCAGCGGACCTTGCAGCAGTCGGCTCGTAGCGGCGGGTCTGGGCTGAACGTGCTCGCGGTGGCTCAACCCGATGACGTGGCAGTGGAAGGCATCCGCAGTTTGAGAACGGCGTTGCAGTTCGGCTTGCTCAAATCGCACAACAATATCGTGATGCTGACGGGGCCACGGCCGGACGTCGGCAAGTCGTTTCTCTCGGTGAATCTGGCCACAGTGCTGTCGGCTGGCGGTAAACGTGTGTTGCTAGTCGACTCGGACATGCGCCGAGGCGACGTGCACAGATACTTTTCGCTCCCGAGTAAACCGGGCTTGTCCGACGTGATCGGCGGAGTCGAACCGTCAAGCGCGGTGCACTACCAGGTCTTGCCCAACCTCGACGTACTGATGAGTGGCAGCGTTGCCTCGAGTCCGGCCGAAATGCTGATGAGCGATTCCTTCGGGAGCTTGCTCGCACAGTTCAGCAAGCAGTATGACGTGGTCATCGTTGATTCGCCGCCGGTGTTGGCCGTGACCGACCCGGTACTGATCGGCAAGCACGCGGGCCTGACGTTGCTCGTGAGTCGTCACGGGCGGCACTCTGCCGCCGAACTCCAGGAAAGCGTGCGTCAGCTGAGTAGCGCCGGCCATGCCGTCGACGGCGTTCTGCTGAACGATGTTCCGCAGCGGGCCAGTGCGTACGGCGCGTTCTCCGAATACGGGGCTGAGAAATCCTCATGACGGATTGCAGCATTTAGTCACGGCGCCACGCGACGGCCATTCCTGCGCTCGCATTGCGAGCGTGCTAGTTAAAAAGAACGTTTCGGTCCGGCTCTGACAGTCTGAGCGAACACACCCAGTTTACGGATATAGAAAAGAAATGGATTTTGAAACTGTTTCGGTGATAGGCCTCGGCTACATTGGGCTTCCCACGGCGGCCGTGTTTGCGGCGCGCCGCAAACATGTCATTGGCGTGGACGTCAGTCAGCATGCGGTCGACACCATCAATCGTGGTGCCATTCATATTGTCGAGCCGGAGCTCGATATGCTGGTACACGCGGCAGTCACGCAAGGCTACCTTCGCGCAACGATCACGCCTGAGCCTGCGGACGCGTTTCTGATCGCTGTGCCGACGCCTTTCTCCGATGGCTACAAGCCGGATCTCCGCTTCATCGAAGCAGCGAGTCACGCGATCGCGCCGGTGCTCAAGAAGGGCGACCTTGTCGTCCTCGAATCGACTTCGCCGGTCGGCACAACTGAGCAGATGGCAGCGTGGATGGCACAGCTCCGTCCCGATCTCACCTTCCCGCAACAGGCGGGCGAGCAGTCGGAGATCCGCATCGCGCATTGTCCTGAGCGCGTGCTGCCTGGCCACGTGATTCGCGAACTGGTCGAGAACGATCGCGTAATCGGCGGCATGACGCCGCGCTGTAGCGAACTGGCGCGTGAACTCTATCAAAGCTTCGTGCGAGGCGAATGCATCCTGACTGATGCTCGTACAGCGGAGATGTGCAAACTGACGGAGAACTCATTCCGTGACGTCAATATCGCCTTTGCGAATGAACTTTCGATCATCTGCGACAAGCTCGATATCAACGTGTGGGAGCTGATCCGTCTTGCGAACCGCCATCCGCGGGTGAGCATCCTGCAGCCGGGTCCGGGAGTGGGGGGGCACTGCATCGCCGTCGATCCCTGGTTCATCGTGGACTCTGCGCCGGACCAGGCTCGCCTGATTCGCACCGCGCGAACGGTCAACGACGCAAAGCCGGGCTATGTGGTCGACCGCGTGGAACGCGCGGCGCGGCGCTTCAAGGATCCGGTGATTGCGTGTCTCGGGTTAGCGTTCAAAGCGAATATCGATGACCTGCGCGAAAGCCCGGCCGTCGAAATCGCCGCCGAACTGGCGGAAAGATTCGCAGGCCAGGTGGTGGTGGTCGAACCGAATGTGAGAACGTTGCCGGCCTCGCTCGATGGCAGGGCCCGTCTCTGTGAATTGAACGAAGCGTTGCTGGAGGCGGACATCATTGTCATTCTGGTCGACCATGCGCAGTTCCGGCGCGTGGACCCGGTTCGCTTTCAGGCGAAGGTGGTGATCGACACGCGTGGGGTGCTGGCGCATGCGTGATCGACCGCTCCGCTCGTCGAGCTCCATTGGGGCCGTTCGTGAGTGATCGGGGTGCTGGGGGCAACATGCAGGTGCCAAACGCGCGCCGTATCCGCACGAACTTCGTCGCGATGATGGTCTGGCAGATCGGCAACTATCTCGTACCGCTTGTGTCCTTCCCGTATCTGACGCGTGTGCTTGGGGCCGAAAATTTCGGCATGCTTGGCTATGCGACGGCGATTGCTACATACGGCATGCTCGTGACGGAATGGGGATTTTTCCTCAGTGGTCCCAAAGCGGTGGTCGAGCGCCGGGGGCATCCGGAGGCGCTGAACGAACTTGTATGGTCGACGATGGCCGCGAAGGCGAGTCTGTGTGTGATCGCGTTTTCCGTGCTGCTTGTCGTTGCGCACTACGATCGCAAGCTGGCTTCGGTATTTCCTGTGGTACTCGCAGCCTGGCCGATGGTCATCGGCAATGTCTTTACATTGAACTGGCTATTGCAGGGGTTGGAGCGCTTCCCGGTCTTCGCGACAGTAGCACTGGCTGGCCGTTTCGCGGCTTTACCGCTGACATTCATCTTCGTGCGTCACAGTGACGATGTCGCTTTCGCAGCCGGAATCCAGGGAGGGGCGGCGGTTTTCACCGGCGTCTTCTCGCTAGTCGCCGCCCGGCGCCTGGGCGTGTTGCGACGGCCTTCCGTTTCGGCGCGCTCGGTCATGCAGCGCATCAAGGAAAGTGCCGACATGTTCGTTTCGTCGGCGTCCGTGAGTCTTTTCGGCGTGACGAATGCGGTCATCCTCGCTTCAATGACGACACCATATCAGGTGGGTATCTATACGGCCGCCGACAAGCTCAAGACCGTCGCCAACATGGTGCCCGCTCAAATCAATACGGTTTGCTACCCGCGTATCACTTCGTTGTTCAGTGCGCAGCCCAGGTCCGCCGCCCGGCTGACGGTGGTCGGCGCGCTCGCCACAGTATTGGTCACGCTTGCCGGACTGGTCGTTGTCGGCCGCGTTTCGGCACCGCTTACTACCTTGATATTGGGCGGCGGCTATACAGGTGCCGCGTCGCTCCTAAATATGCTTTGCCTTGCGACTGTCTTCGGCAATCTGGCTTATTTCCTGGGATTGCAAGTACTGGTGCCGTTCGGCAACGCTCGTATCCGGTCGCTGTCGATGCTGGCAGCAGGTGTGCTGAACGTCGGGCTGGCGATCGTTCTGACGCCGCGCTTCGGCGCTCAAGGCGCGGCGGTATCGCTGCTTGTCGCAGAGGCGATGTTGCTGGTCGCGTACGTGTCGATGATCCTGAGCAAGCCGGCTTTGCGCCACCACTTTACACAATTGCTGAATCGATGATGGAAAGTCTGGTACCCGTTCACGTCATATCTCTGCCTCGCTCGGGGCGCCGGGGTGCGATCGCGGCATTGTTGTCCGGCCGCGGCGTCGCATTTCGTATCGAGGATGCAGTCGATGGGCGTTTGCTCACGCATAGCGAACTGAATGCAGTCTACGACGACACCGCGGCTCGCCGCCGCTACGGACGTTCGATGACTAGCGCTGAGGTAGCGTGCTTCATGAGTCATCGGTCAGTGTGGCGAAAGATTGTGGACAACGGATGCGCCGCAGTGATCCTCGAGGACGACGCGATTCTCGAACCGGCTTTTTTTGAACGTGTGTTGCATGCCGATGAGTCTCAGTTGGCGGCTGTCGCTGGCATTGTGCTGCTGGGGCGGTCCAAGTTGCGCCGCGCTGCGTCATTTTGGACCTACCTCAATGAACCGCTCAGGTGGCGCGCGAGAGTTGGCGGATTGCGGGTCGGCGTTCCGTTCAAACAATGGACGTCTGGGTCCGTGGGCTACTGGATATCCGCGCAGGCCGCTCGCCAGGCTCTCGCATACAGCGAAGGCGCAATCGGCGCATTGCTCGATGACTGGCCGTGGCATCGCGATGAGGGCGGCGCCCGCGTCGCCGAATTGCGTCCCTATGCAGTGTGGGAAGACTTCGAGCGGCTACCAAGCAGTATCGAGCAAGAACGCAAGGCACGCATAAAGCCACGCGCGTCCCTGCACGTCGTGGCACTTTGGCCTCTCCGTCTCGTGCGTACAGCGGTTCGCTGGGGTGTAGTTGCATTGCAGCGGCTTTCATCTGGCAGCGATGTGGTGAGAGCACGTCATGAGTAACGTCGTTATTGCGCGGCGGCTGAGCGCTTCGACAGCGCGGTGGGCGCTTCAGAGTTCAACCTCAATCACATGGGCTTTATTCGCCGGCGGTCTCGCGCTGTCACCTCTCGCGGATTTCCTGTCGGTCAGGGCTGCGCATGGATTCGACTCTGAGGGTGGGGACGCACGTTTCTCGCTGGTCGTGCGCGGAACCATGGTAGCCGGACTGCTGCTGCTTCTATTGGTGAGTGGGCGGATCCGGTTGTCGAGTTGGCGCACGGCGCTTCTGGCGATGGTGGCAATCACGGCATCGGCCGCGACATATGCGTTCGCCGATATGTCGAGCGTAGAGTTTGCGCAGCAGGCGGTTTTCGTCCTGAAGGTGTTCTCATTCTTTGTTTGCCTTGCGGCCCTATCGGGAATGGGCGCCAGGCAACTTGAGAAACTCGAACCATTTATGCGGCTCACGCTGTTGGCATACGCGGTGGCGATCGTGACGGGCGCGGTATTTTCGATCGACCTGTTTCGCAGCTACTGGGCCGACACGCAGATCCGGTCCGGCTACAAAGGTATCGTGTACGCGCAGAACGAAGCGTCTGCCCTCATGATCGTGGGCCTGGCTTACGGATTGCTGCGAGTGTTGAAGTTCGGCTGGTCGGCATGGAGTGGCGTGCTGGTAGGAACGATCGTGCTGGCTTCCTGTCTAGTCGGCACGAAAGCCGCAATGGGCGGAACCATTGCAATGATCTGTTCGTACTTCTTTTGCCGGCATAACGTCCCTCAAGCAACCGTGCGTGCGTTGACCTTTCTTGGGCTGCTGGCTGTCCTCGCGGCGGCTGCGTATCTCTCACTGCCGGGGGTGCAAAGCGCCGCCGATCTCAGCTTTCAATATTTCATGTACCAGCATGACCACGTGAACAGTGGCGGGATACTCACGATGGTCTTGTCCGGGCGCGATGTCAAGTTTTTGAACGTGTGGGACGAGGTGGCGAAGGATGGCTATGTCCCACTGCTCACCGGTGGCTATCCGGTGGTGCGGTATCTGGTCGAAATTGACGTGCCGGATCTTGTGTTGGCAATGGGATTACCCGTTTGTGTCTTTTACTTGGGGGACTTAGGGAAGGCGTTTGTCTGCGGTGAAGGCGGGGCTGAGTCGCGCTTTGGCAAGTGGTTCTTTATCGTCTTGATGGCAACGGCTTGCACGGCTGGGCACATCCTGGTGTCCGCAATTGTTAGTCCATATCTGGCCATGATCGCCGTACTCATCAAGCGTGCTGCGCACAATCGTCGCTATCTTATAGAAGGACCACATGATGAGTAAGCGCGAAAACAGAGCGACGCAGGCGACTTATGACGCACTGCCGTTACGTGTGCTGCACGTGGGGCCGGGACAAGGTCAGCGAGGCGGCATTGCATCCGTTCTCGTGGAACTTGATGCGCAACGAGCGAGGTTCCAGCGTGCAGGCATAGCGGTAGCGATCTTCGAAACGCATGGTTTTCAGAGCGCGAGATCGCTGTTGTGCTTTCTGCTACTCGACATTCCACGCTTTCTGTTCGCGCTGCTTACGGGTATCGACCTGATTCATTTCCATGTGTCGGTTCGCGGGTCGTTTTATCGAAAATTTACGCTGTATCTTCTCGCTCGGCTTGTCCGTAAGAAAACGATTTTTCATCTTCACGCCGGCAACTTCCTGAAGTTTTACGTCGGCAGCGGATCGATTACTCGCAAAGCGGTGGATGGCTTCGTTCGAGGAGCGGATGCCGTAGTAGCTGTCTCGTCGGCAATTGCGGCGGAACTTCGAGGCAGTCATGGCATTACGCGCAATCTGTATGTGATCGGGAACACGGCGTATAGCGCCGAGGTGGCGGCAGGCGCGGCTTTGCGCGAGGCTTCCGACGCGAAGGCCGCAGACATGGCGCCATACGTCGCGTTTGCCGGCAGATTTACAGAAGGCAAGGGGCTCGACGAATTGCTTCGTGCGACGGCGCTGCTGAACCGGCAAGGCCTGACGATTCAACTGAGACTGGCCGGAGCCGGCGACACGGATAGATGGGCGCGCGCAGCGATCGAACACGGCGTTGGCGACCAGGTCAGCTTTGTCGGGTGGCTGCAGGGCGACGCCAAGCTCGCGTTCTATCGCGACGCCGCACTATTTTGTATGCCGAGCCATTTCGAAGCATTCGGGATTTCGACGCTCGAGGCAATGTTTATCGGTCGACCCGTGGTCGGCACGCGCATTGGTGGATTCCTTGATCTGGTGGAAGAGGGCGTGACTGGCTATCTTGTCCCATGCGAGGACGTTGCCGAACTTGCGGAGAGGATCCGCAACCTCGTGGAAAGTCCCGAACTCGCACGTACGATGGGGCGGCAAGGCGTCGCGAGAGCTCTGAGTCGCTATTCCGTCGACGCAGTCGTCGGACAGTATGTTCACTGTTATCGAAAAGTGAGCAAATCTAAAGGAGATTCAGTTATATGAGCTGTATGCCGATGTATCGCTGGACACTGACTTGTCTTTTGGGAATCGTATGTAGTATTGCCGTCGCGCAAGATGTGAGCGTTACCTGGACCGAGCCGAAAATGACTGCGCTGGCGAGCACGTACGACAGTCTGTTCTCGACGGAATGGAACGGCGGCATTGATGCCGGCATTGCCATTCAGGCGAATGCCGGCGATATTACCGTGGTCGATGATCCAGTCGTAGCCGGACGAAAAGCCGTGCGTGTTCATATGAACCGAGCCGAAGACTTTTCAAAGATCGCGAACGGTGTTCCCCGGGCAGAGATGATTTTTCCCGCGGCAGTGAGCTTTGCGCAGGGACCGGATTATCTGCTGCGATGGAGTACGTTCATACCCGCCGGGGCCGCCTTCGATAACAAACAGGCGGTCATCATTACTCAGGTGCACCAGGGCGAGCGGACGGGCGGTCCAACAATCGCTTTGAGTCTGCAGGGCAATCGGTATGCCATTTCCGAGCGCGGCGGGGCGAATACTTCGACCGTTTCCGCAGGGAAATGGCTGTGCTGCGCCGACGCGGACCAGGGCAAGTGGGTGAACTGGTCGCTGCGCTATATCGCCGACGATTCCGGTCACCATGCTTCGACTCAACTGTGGAAGGACGGGCGTTCAGTGTTTGCATTGCAGGGCATACCCAATGCCTATCCTGGTGTTCAGGATGCCTACCTGAAAATGGGGCTGTACAAATCGGCGTGGAAAAGTTCTCCATCCGACGTCGGTGAGATTACGTTTTTCTTCGGACCAGTCTTCGTATCGAAGAAATGAACGCAGCATCTGCTGCGTGCGATTCGCGGGCGGGTGCAAACGAACATAGAGAATGGTTTGTATGAAGCGCATTGAAGTATTCGGATGTCCAATGGACGCGGCGACAATGGATGAAACGGTCGCCGAGATTTCAACTCGCATTGCTGCAAGGAAGTTCACTCAGCACGTGGCGGTCAATGTCGCAAAACTCGTGCATATGCAGACAGACACTGAACTTGCAAAATCGGTCCGTTGCTGCGACATGATTAGTATTGATGGAATGGGCATCGTGTGGGCTGCCCGGGTGCTTGGACATGCTGTGCCAGAACGCGTCGCAGGCGTCGATCTATTCAACAGACTGCTGGCGGAAGCCGCAAGGCAGGAGTTTCCCGTGTATCTGCTAGGCGCGACCGAGGAGGTTGTGGCACGCGTGGCCATGCTATGCGCAGACTGGTATCCCGGTCTTAGGATTGCCGGTTACCACCACGGTTATTTCGGCGACGACCACCAAGGTGTGGTTGACCAGATCCGCGAATCCGGCGCACGGCTGTTGTTCGTGGCCATCACATCACCGACCAAAGAAAATTTCATTAACCGATGGCGGGAATCGCTCGGCGTCGATTTTGTGATGGGCGTGGGCGGGACCTTCGATGTGGTAGCGGGGAAAGTCAGTCGTGCGCCTCGCTGGATGCAAACGGCAGGTTTGGAGTGGCTCTTTCGTGTTCTGCAAGAACCGCGTCGCATGTGGCGCCGCTATCTTGTCACGAACAGCAAGTTCGCAGTTATGTTGGGTAAGGCCTTGTTGGTTCCGCGGTAGCGGGGACGGCCGAGCGCGCCGGCTATATTGGAAGGAAGTTCTTCATGCTGCACATCTATCGCATCGCGCATTTGCTTCATCGATTGCGCGTGCCTTTTCTACCGTGGGCGCTGAAGGTTTTTAACCGGGTAGTGTTTTCCGTATCGCTGCCGCCGTCGGTGACAGTTGGGCGCAACGTGGTTTTCGGTTATCAGGGGCTTGGTATCGTTGTGCACCGGCAAGCGGTGCTAGGTAGCGATATTGTGATTTCGCCCAACGTTGTAATTGGAGGCCGTGGCCAGCCCGGTGCGCCCGTGATCGGAGACAACGTTTTGATCGGCGCGGGCGCGTGCATACTGGGCCCGGTGACGATTGGGCGGAACGTGAAGATCGGTGCGAATGCTGTGGTCACGTTCGATGTGCCGCCGGACGTGACCGTAGTGGGCGTGCCGGCGCGAATTGTCCAGCCGCGGCCAAGCGTCTGAATTTCGGAGTTCGTCACCCCCGCCTCACCATCAAAAACCCCACCCCAATCGCCGCCAGAAAACCCCCACAGCACCGATTGAACCACCGCCTGACTCTCGCGCGCACCAGCCACTTCCCGAGATACATCCCCGCCCACGAATACAACGCGATAGCGAACCACTCCAACACCAGAAAACTCGCCCCCAGCACCGCAAACTGCGGCAACATCGGCTTCGCGATATCGACAAACTGCGGCAGAAACGCGGTGAACACCAGAATGGCTTTCGGGTTACCGGCAGCCACGAGGAACTCTCTCCGTGCGACCCGCGCGAGCGAGGCATCTTCCTGCTGCGTCGTGTCGATCGTGGGCGCATCGCTGCGCCACAACTGAATGGCCAACCAGATCAGATAACCGGCGCCAGCCAGTTTGATCGCGAGAAAGAACCACTCCGATGCGTGCAACACGACGGCGAGACCGGTTGCGGCAAGCACGAGCATCATCGCGAATGCAACCAGACGCCCCGTGCCGCCGACGAACGCAGTCATGAAACCATGACGCGCCGCCACATTGATCGACAGCAGGTTATTGGGCCCGGGCGCGAGATTGATCGCGAAGCAGGCGGGCAGAAAGAACAGCCAGGCGGTAATGGACATGACGGCTCGCAAGTAGAAAGAACGCAATTGCGACGAGTCGCCCGGCAAGACGGCGCGCGCGACACCCTCATGCGATTGTAGCGAAGCTGGTGATGCCGATGTCGAAGGTGCGCTTAATTCACCGCTTTGACAAATCCCGGATCGCCGATCAACGCGTCGACGCTCAGCTTGACCGTATCTTCAATGGCGATGGTGCTACTGGTGAACTTCGGCGATTTTTGCTTGACCGTCTTGGTGGTTGAGAACACAACCTTCTGGGTCGCGGCGTCGGTCACCACATAACGCATTTTCAATGTCCAGAACGCCGGCGAGCGCGCGTCGTCCACCGTGAAATTCTCGATGCTGCCGCTGAGGACCCGCTTGCCCTCGTCGAGATGAAAACCGGCGACCCGCAGGCTCTTCACAATGCCGTTGCGCACGGTTTCATTGATGTCGTTCTTGAGCACGATGCCCGTCATCGCCGTGTTTTCGATGCGGTTCGGCGAAACTTGTCCGCTGCGAGCGGGCATGTAGGCGAAGTCACTTGCAGGGGCGACGCTAAGCCAGCCGGTCGGATGCGCTACCGCGCGTGCCGAGCTATTCAGGCCGAACCACGACCATGAGCAGGCGGAGAGCATCAACGGCAGCGCGATCGTGCCGCATCCCTTGAGGACGGTCGAGCTCAACGGTGAACGCGTGGCATTGAGCGACTGCGGCACAGACGCGCTCCGATGCGGCGACTCAGGCGCTGTGCTGGAAAAAGCGGCGGTCGAGGTCAGAGGAGTTACCCTATTAGATTGAGTCATTCCGGGGGAATAACCGACATGGTAACAGCGGCCCGGACCCTGGCATCTCTTAATCGGGTAGCACTCGGCTCCTCCCAAGGGCGAGGCACGCCACGCCGTCAGAAGAAGCCGGCTTTTCCCTGAGTCATATCCACCAACGCTCGCTGCGCATCGTCCACTGCGTTGATGGGCAAGCGGATCGTCATCTTCACCAGCATCGCGTAGGCGCTGTCCACGAGCGCATAGCCTTCGGCATCGATCCATCGGCGCACTTTCGCCTCGTCGGCGTAACTGACCTCGACGGTCAGCGAAATCTGCGCGATACGCTCGACACGCGGCGCATCCAGCAGCGCCGAAGCGATCGCATCGGTGTACGCGCGCACGAGGCCGCCGGCGCCGAGCTTCACGCCGCCGTAGTAGCGCACGACGGCGGCCAGCACGCCGTCCAGGTCGTGATGCCGCAGCACTTCGAGAATCGGCCGGCCGGCGGTGCCGGAGGGCTCGCCGTCGTCGGACATGCCTGACTGGCCGCCGGCCAGCAGCGCCCAGCAGACGTGCGTGGCGGCAGGATGCTCGTCGCGCAGGCGCCGCAATTCGGCCATCGCGGCGTCGCGGTCGGCAACCGGTATCGCGTACGCTATAAATCGGCTCTTGCGTATCTCGAGTTCCGCGCTCAACGCCGCGGGCAGGGTGTAAGTGGGCAAGGCAAGGAGTTCGGTTGATAAAAAATGCAGGCCGCACGCGGCGTCGTGCCCGCCATGGTAACGGATCGGCGGCCGCCGACGGAGTCTCGCCGGGACGACCCTGCGCGGCCTCTGCGCCTGGGTTAGCGGCGTCCATTGTGCCGGCCCGCTCGTCGCACGTTCATCGTGTAAGTCGTGGCAATGCGTGGGCGGAAGGCACGGCGCGCGCCGATCAGAAATCACCCATTCGTCTACAATCTTCCGCTGAACGCGCGTGCCTGTTTGCTGAAACCAGCGCGTCATCGAGGAGACAACAAACATGCTTGACCTATCCACGTTAGGGACTTTCGTTGCGGTTGTTCTCGGGCTCTTTCTGATTCCGGGTCCGGCCGTGCTGCTGGTGTTGACGCGCACCGTGCATGGCGGCCGCAAGGCCGGCATTCTCACCGGCCTGGGCATTGCGGTTGGCGATTTCATTCATACGCTGGGCGCATCGGTCGGCCTCTCGGCGCTGCTGATGACTTCGGCGCTGGCCTTCAACGCGGTCAAGTTCGTCGGCGCCGCCTACCTGGTTTATCTGGGCGTTCGAGCGTTGCGCGAGAAACAGGCCAGCGCGCATATGCCGGCCGTCGCGCCGGTGTCCGCCTCGAAAGCGTTCTTTCAGGCCATTCCCGCCGAAGTATTGAATCCCAAGACCGCGCTGTTTTTTCTCGCGTTTCTGCCGCAGTTCGTCCGTCCCGAACACGGTTCCACGTTTCTGCAGTTCACCACGCTCGGGCTGATTTTTGTCGGCATGAGCGCGCTCTATACGACGCTGATCGTGTTGACGATTCGTCCGCTGGGCAAATTCGTCAAGCGTCTGACGTGGCTGACGCGCTGGCAGAACAAGATCATCGGCGTGCTGTTCATTTCGCTCGGCCTGCGCGTGGCCACGCAAACGCGTTGATCGAATGGCGCGGCCTCGCTTAATCGCAACGGCAGCGAGGGTGCGTCCGCGCTAGATATTGCGGCGTTGTCGCCTGAGGCGGCCTTCGCGCGCGTATTCCATCTGGCCTTCGGTGCGAACCGCAAGCCTTTCCTGCTCGGCGCGGCTCATTTGCCGCGTATCGTCGATCTCGCCGACCCGCAGCACTTCCTGGGCGATTCTGATGCGCAGTGTCATCAACGGTTCGCCGCGCTCGACCAGCGCGCGGTCCGCGGCGCGCGCCTGCTGGACGCCGCCGTCGATCAGGTTGCGCAGTTCCAGCAGCGTGAGCCGCTGCCGCTGGATTTCGAGGATGAGCCGCTGCACGGCCTGCTCGTCGCGCGTGCGCCACCAGGCGCGCAGCTCGGCGAGCGTGGGAGGTTCGAAAGGTGGAAGGCGCATTGCTCAGACAAAAAGTACTGTATATATGTACAGTATATCCCGTCTTTTTACGGGAACGCGTAGAGCGCGTTCCCAGTTCATCGGCGCGGTGGAAGAGGTGTGTATCGCTCAGGACAGCGCGAGCATGATTGACGTGGAAACCACGATGATGAAAAGACACGCGGCGGTGAGAATGTCGTACGGATAGTTCATGTTATGAGCATCTGACGTAGCGGTGTGAAGGGCCATCATAGGGATAGGTGCGCTGTCCGACTGTTAAGCTTTGCAAGACATAAACGAGGTCCGGCTACCTATGACTGGAGGGCAAAGATGAACGGGACAGCAACGTGCGTGCCCACGCATGCACGGGAAATCGATTTCTGGTTCGACTTCGGCAGCAACTACAGCTACCTCAGCGTCATGCGCATCGAAGCGGAGGCCGCGGCGCGAGGCGTGCAGATTCACTGGCGTCCGTTCCTGCTGGGGCCGGTGTTTCGCGACCTCGGTTTCGACAATTCGCCGTTCGTGCTTCAGAAGGAGAAGGGCGCGTACGTGTGGAAGGACATGGAACGGCAATGCCGCAAATACGGCATTGCCCTGAAGCGTCCCACCACGTTCCCGCGTGCCGCGCTTCTTGCGATGCGCGTGGCGCTGCTCGGCGCGCAACGGGAATGGATCGCCGCCTACTGCCGCGAGATCATGCAGCTGAACTTCGCGCATGACCGCGATATCGGTTCGATGGAAGTGGTGAGCGGAGCGCTCGATGAGTTGGGTTTGCCGGCGGGGGAGATCATCGCCGAAGCGCAAAGCGACGCGAACAAACTGCGCTTGCGTGAACAGACCGCGGCGGCCGCGGCTCGCGGCATTTTTGGCGCGCCGACGTTTTTTGTCGGCGATGAAATGTTCTGGGGCAACGACCGGCTGGAGGATGCGTTGGACTACTGCGCGTCGGTCGCCGCGAGCGGCTAGGGTGTCGAATGCGCGGCGCGCGATCGGCGCCCCGCTGTGTTATTCGTTGCCGTCCTGGCAAAACCGGCGGCCCGGCACGTGCGACACGACAGCCTGCGCGATCTCTAACGGCGTGCTCTCTGCGGGCACCACCCGGCGGCTCGATTCGGGCGTGTGCTTCATGGTCCATTCGACGAGCCGGTACGAGCGGCCCCAAGGATGCTGGAGCGGGTCCGATACCTTGCATGAATGAATCTGGCTGACCCACTCGTTGCCGGGCATGGCGCGCAGATGCTCGAATACCGTGTCTTCAACCATGGTTTGACTCCTTCTTCGCGGGCCTGCAGCCCATCTTCTGGCGCGTTGTCGACACCCGGGGGGAAAAGCGCCGCCGATGTTCTGGCGGCTTCAACAGGGGATGTTGTGCCTCATGGTTGCAGCAAAGAATTAAGCCAGACTTAAGAACGCAAAAAGCGGATCGCGTAAAAACGTAGTTGCCGCGATCAGACCCTCAAGCCCTCGCAAAATCCGCCGTTATTACAGCGATTGGGGTCGCCAACCCCGCTTCGCCTTCGGGCACGCCCCTGATAACGTGACGAACCTCGCCCAAACGCCGCTTTCCGAGCGCCTTCGTTCGCTCGTCGCTACCGTGCAGCACAACGAGCGCACGCTGCGGCGCTTCCAGAACGTCGAGTTGCGTTTGATCGGTGCTCAGGACTTCGCATCGTTTCTCGAGACGCTGTTCACCGAATTACCACGCGAATTTGCGCTGACGGGCGTGACGCTCTGGCTCGACGACCGCGCGCCGATGCTGCGCGAACTGCTCGAGCCGGCCGCGTTGCGCGCACTCGATCAGTGGAAGCTGCTGGTCTCGCGAGAAGGCGGCCTTGCCGCGCAAGGCTTATGCGAAGAGGGGCGGCCTTGGCTCGGCAATCTGCACGGCATGGGCGATTCGGCGCGGCGTGCGTTCTTCGGCGCCGGCGCAACACCCGCGAGCGCAATCGTGCTGCCGCTTGCCGCGGGCGATGCCGTGAGCGGTTATCTCTGTCTCGGCAGCGACGACCCGGCGCGTTTCGCCGAGGGCATGGCCACCGACATTCTGGAGCGCTTCGCGAGCATCGTGACGGCGAGCCTCGACAACGTCGCGCATCGCGAGCGGCTCAAGCAACTGGGCATGACCGATTCGTTGACGGGCCTCGCCAATCGTCGCTATTTCGACGAGCGGATGCGTGAGGAGATCATGCGCGCCTGTCGGTACGGCGTGCCGGTGGCGTGTCTGTTCATCGATATCGACAGCTTCAAGCGGATCAACGACACCTACGGCCATCAAACCGGCGACCGCGCGTTGGCGGCGGTGGCCGCTTGCGTGCGGCACCAGGTGCGTCTCGGCGATACCGTGGCGCGTTATGGCGGCGAAGAATTCGCGGCGCTGCTGCAAGGCGACCGGGCCGACGCGCTTACCGTCGCCGAGCGTGTGCGGCTGGCGGTCGAACGGCTGGCTTTGCAGGACGATCATGGCGAACGCATCGTCCTGACGGTGTCGATCGGCGTGGCGGCGCGCACGATCAGCGGTACGCCGACCGAGGCGGCCAGACTGGGCGGCGCGCTGATGGAAGAAGCCGATCGCGCGATGTATCAGGCCAAACGCAACGGCCGCAATCGCATCGAAGCGCTGGTTAAAGCGGGCGATGCGGAAACGGCACGTTGATCTGAGGCGCTGAAGCTCGCGCCGAGTTCGCTTGACCGGCGCGACTGGATGACCGGCCTGATGGACGAAATTTGGACGCAATTGGACGCAACTGGCAACTCAACGCGGCAATCTTCCGCACGGCATGCGCAAGAAACTGCGGGCCTCGCCTGGCTCCCCATATGCCGCTTGAAGGTCGCGTTCAAGTGCCCGGCGCATCCGGCGGCACACCCAGCAACTGCAGCGCTCCGCCCGTCACGCCGCTGAAAACCGGGCCGGCCACCGTCCCGCCATAAAACGCCTTGCCCGCCGGATCGTCGATCATCACCGCAACGATCAGGCGCGGATCGCTCATCGGCGCCATGCCGACGAACAGCGCGCGGTAGCGGTTTTTCGCGTATGTCGCGCCGACCTGTTTGCGCGCCGTGCCGGTCTTGCCGCCGATCCGGTAGCCTTCCACCGTCGCCGCGCGGCCCGTGCCGCCCACGCCGGTCGCCATTTCCAGCATCGAGCGGATGGCGCGCGCGGTGGCCGGCGTCGTGACCGCGTGGCCCTTGTCGCCGGATGGCGCGGCCGCGTCCGCTCCGTTGCGCAACAGACTCACGCGATGCATCGTACCGTCGCCGGCATAGGCCGTGTAGACCTGCGCCATCTGCAATAGCGACGTGGACAGCCCGTAGCCATACGCCATGGTCGCCTGTTCGATCGGGCGCCAGCGTTTGTACGGACGCACCTTGCCGGATGCCACGCCCGGAAACGTCAGTTCCGGGCGCAAACCGAGTCCGTATTCCTGATACTTGGTCCAGATCTTCTCAGCCGGCAGATTCAGCGCGAGCTTGGCGAGCGCGATGTTGCTCGACTTCTGCACGGCTTCGGCGACGGTCATCACGCCATGATTGGAGGTGTCGTGAATGACTGCTGGCCCGATCTTGTACCAGCCGGGCGCGGTATCGATCACGCTCTGCGGCCGCACCTTGCCCTCGTCGATCGAGAGCGCGACGACTACCGGCTTGATCGTCGAGCCCGGCTCGAAGGTATCGACCACCGCGCGATTGCGCAACTGGCGGCCGGTCAGGCGGGCGCGGTCGTTCGGATCGAAGCTCGGGTAGTTGGCGAGCGCGAGAATCTCGCCGTTGCGCGCGTCGAGCACCACCACGCTGCCGGCTTCGGCGTGATGTCTGGCGATCGCTTCCTTGAGCTGCGCATAAGCGAGCTGCTGAATCCGCCGGTCGATCGTCAGGTGGATGGTTTCGCCGTTTTGCGCGGGCACGAGCGGCCGCGTCTCGGACACCACGCGGCCCAGCCGGTCGCGGATCACTTCGCGCTGGCCGGGCACGCCCAGCAGTTGCTCATTGGCGGCGAGTTCGACGCCCTCCTGGCCGTTGTCTTCGATATCGGTAAAGCCCACAACGTGCGCCGCCGACTCGCCTTCAGGATAAAAGCGCTTCGAATCCGCGATCTGCGTGATACCCGCGAGGCCCAGTTTCGACAGATGCCCGGCGGTCTCTGCATCCACCTGACGCTTGAGCAGGACGAAGGTCTTGTTACCGTTCAGACGCCGGCGCAGTTCCGCGAGCGGCAGGTCGAGCAGCCTGGAGAGCGGCGCGACAGCGGCTTCGTCGATCAGCTTGGGCGAAGCCCAGATCTCGTAGGTTGCGAGACTGACAGCGAGCATCGAGCCGTTGCGATCGACGATCCGCCCGCGCGTCGCGTCGAGCTCGATGGTGCGCTGATAGCGCTTTTGCCCTTGATCGACGTAGAAGTCCTGGTTCACCACCTGTACCCAGAACGCGCGTCCCGCGAGCGAGGCGAACGCGCCGAACACCAGCAGAACGATGAATTTCGAACGCCACATCGGCAGGCGCGCGGCCAGCAACGGGTGCTTCGCGACGGGCGCGTAGGGATCGTGCGACTGCGATTTCTTCTTCTGGATCATTGGATGCGCATAACGAACAGCTCGATTAACTTGCGCCGCCCGAATCGGCGGCGGTGAACACTTTGAGATGCCAGCGGAAACGCACGGCCAGCATGCGCACCGCGAAACCGCCTGCGAGCACGCCGACCGAAGCCGGTCCAGGCGCCACGCCGCACGCCTGCAAGGCTACATACGCGGCGCCGGCGCCGAGCGCGATGCTGGCGTATAACTCCTGACGCAACACCAGCGGCATCTGATTGCACAGCACGTCGCGCAACATGCCGCCGCACACGCCGGTGATCGCGCCGGCCAGCACGACAATGGCGGGGCTCACGCCCATCGTCGCGGCCACGTCGCAGCCGATCACCGTAAAGGCGATCAGGCCGATCGCGTCGACCGTGACGAAGAGCCTTTGCCAGTTGCGCAGCCACTTCGCGCACGCCGCGGCAACCGACGCCGCCCCGATTGTAATGAGAACGTAATCTGGATGCGAGATCCACGCAAGAGGGTAGTGACCGAGCAGGACGTCGCGCACCGTGCCGCCGCCGAGCGCGGTGACGGTGCCGACGAGGCACAAGCCGAAGCGATCCATGCCGCGACGCATGCCCATGAGCGCACCGGACATGGCTTCCGCGACGATCGCGAGCAGGTAGAGGAGATGGAGCAGCATGACGGCGAGCCTCTGGAACGGCGCTCGCGAACGGCTCCGGCGTGGAGCGCATCCGCGCGGCGTGCGTTAAAAAGCGGCCATTATCGTAAGCGTGCCGTTAGCATGAAAATGCCTTAAGCAAAATTCGGCGATGCCAAATTCGGCTTAAGCTGGTTGCGGTTAGGCGCTTGGTAAGCGTTTGCTGAGCAAGCCGACGCCAGATGTCGTGGAAGCGGTGGTCCGAGGTAGACGGAGCGCGCGGGCGTAAAAAAACCGCGCGGACTTCAAAAATCCGCGCGGCTGTTTCGTTCGATTAATGCGTCGACTCCGACGCGGCGTGTTAAAGAGGCGCTCCCTGCCTGTTGAGCGCCTTCTTTTTTTGTGGGCTGCTTCTGCTGTTTTCCGCTGTTGGTGTCAGGCGGCGCAAAAAACGCTCAGGCCGGCAGTGCGAAGCTCGAAATCGCTTCGCGCAGCACACCCACCTGATCCTTCAGCGAATGCGCCGCGGCCGCAGCCTGTTCAACCAGTGCCGCATTCTGCTGCGTGACCTGATCCATTTCGCCGACCGCGCGATTGACCTGCTCGATCCCCGCGCTCTGTTCGCGCGAAGCATTGCTGATCTCTTCGAGAATCTCGTTCACGCGACGCACCGACTGCACGATCTCGCCCATCGTCGAACCGGCGTTGGCGACCAGCGACGCGCCGGCTTCCACCGTGTTCGTCGAGGTTTCGATCAGCGCCTTGATTTCCTTCGCCGCGGTTGCCGAGCGTTGCGCGAGGCTGCGCACTTCGGCGGCGACCACCGCGAAGCCGCGTCCCTGTTCGCCCGCGCGGGCCGCTTCGACGGCGGCGTTGAGCGCCAGGATGTTGGTCTGGAAAGCAATGCCATCGATCACGCCGATGATGTCGCCGATCTGCCGCGAACTGTTGGTGATCTCGCCCATCGTGCGAACCACGTCGTCGACCACCCGGCTGCCGCGCGTGGCGACGTCCGCGGCCTGGCCGGCGAGATGCGCGGCCTGCAGCGCGCTGTCCGCGTTCTGCTTCACGTTGACCGTCATCTGGTCCATACTCGACGCCGTTTCGACGAGCGCGGCGGCCTGTTCTTCCGTGCGTTGCGAGAGATCCGTGTTGCCGGCGGCGATTTCGGTCGCGCCGATGTTGATGTTCTCCGTGCCGAGACGCACGCGCGACACCGTCTCGACGAGACCGGCCTGCATCGTCTGAAGCGCATGCAGCAGGCTGCCGGCGTCGTCCGCCTGGACCGGCACGCGCGTGGCCAGATCGCCGCGCGCCATCAACTGCGCGTGTTCGACGGCCACTTCGAGATCGCCGCCGAGCGTGCGGCGAATACTGCGCAGCACCAGCAGCATGACGGCGGTGGCGATGGCGCCGAGCGCGACGGTAATGACGAGCCAGCGCAGCAGATTAGCGTAGAACGCGCTTTGCACATCGTCCATGTACATGCCGGTGACGATATACCAGTCCCATGGCGTGAAGTGACGCGAATAGCTGGTTTTGGCCACGGGTTTGTCGCTGCCCGGCTTGGCCCACAGATAGTCGACGAAGCCGCCGCCGTCGCGATTGCCCGCGTTGACGATATCGACGAACAGATGGTTGCCCGCCGGATCGGTGAATTGCGTCAGGTCCTTGCCGATCATCGCCGGCTTGAACGGATGCATCAGCATGACGGGCTGCGAATTGTTGACGGAGATGTAGCCATCGGTGCCGTAACGCATCGCCTTGAGGGAATCGAGCGCCTGCTTTCTGGCTTCCTCTTCGGTGATCGTGTGCTGCTGGGCGAGCGTGTAGTAACGCTCGACGATGTGGTTGGCCTGGTCGATCAGCGATTTCAACTGATCGCGGCGATCCGAGATCATCGAGGCACGGTTTTGCCATGCGCCGAAGCCGCCGATCAGGATCAGGCCGATCCAGAGGACGGCGATCATCGAGGCCAGTTTTTTGTTCAGAGTCATAGCGGTTTCTGCTTTCGCACAGTGGTCGGTCAGGGATTGGATTCGCTTGCGGCGAGTGGCTTGTCGCTGACTGTGTTTACGGCGCGGCGGCAGAGGCTGCGCAGGGCAGGGGAAACCCGCTATCGGATATTTTTATTCGTCTGACCAAATAGGCTTTTTTTCGTCGTGAGGGCGTTTTTATGTTGCGTTCGCACTGGCTTATTTATTTCATGTTGATTAAATTGGGCTTTCCCTTTATTGCCAGTATAAAAATGGCAGTGATTGGCGAATCGATATTAAGCGCTAAGGTTTTCTGTAAATAAAAACGGATATTAAAACCTCAACATCGCCACAATCGCCTGATGACAAAAACGAACGGAGGCGCCGCCCATCGAAGCGTGGCCATGCGGTTGCGTCAGGATTCCACAAAACGCCAATAAAATCCAAGCGGTTTATGGCATTATCGGATTGCAAAAAACGACACATTTTTCCACTTATCCGCAAATGGAGGAAGCCGCTGTCACGAAAAAGACAAATAAATAAAAATTCCGCTATAGTCGCCATTTTCCAGACGCCAGTCGGGCAATACAAGAGCATCAATAAGCCCGGCACAAGGAGTACATAAAATGAACGCCCGCGAACCCGCTTTCGTCTCCGCTTCCCGTAGCGCGCGCCTGCGCCAGATGCTCGTCAGCAACGAACTCGAATTCATGATGGAGGCCCATAACGGCCTGTCCGCCCGCATCGTCCGCGAAGCCGGCTTCAAGGCCATCTGGGGTTCGGGCCTCGCGATCTCCGCGCAATACGGCGTGCGCGACAACAACGAAGCAAGCTGGACGCAAGTGGTCGACACGCTCGAATTCATGGCCGACGCCAGCGATCTGCCGATCCTGCTCGACGGCGATACCGGCTACGGCAACTTCAACAACGTGCGCCGCCTCGTGCGCAAACTGGAGCAGCGCGGCATTGCCGGCGTGTGTATCGAAGACAAGCAATTCCCCAAGACCAACAGCTTCATCAACGGCGAAGCGCAGCCGCTCGCCGATATGGATGAGTTCTGCGGCAAGATCAAGGCCGGTAAAGACTCGCAGTCCGACGAGAACTTTTCGATCGTCGCGCGGGTTGAAGCGTTGATCGCCGGCTGGGGCATGGACGAGGCGCTGCGTCGCGCGGAGGCTTATCGCCGG
Source organism: Paraburkholderia sp. BL18I3N2 (assembly GCF_003001875.1). Taxonomy (NCBI): domain Bacteria; kingdom Pseudomonadati; phylum Pseudomonadota; class Betaproteobacteria; order Burkholderiales; family Burkholderiaceae; genus Paraburkholderia; species Paraburkholderia sp. BL18I3N2. Next base: position 523,049 of record NZ_PVNC01000003.1, on the reverse strand, counting down.
GCCGGCGCGGATGCGATCCTGATTCACAGCAAGCTGTCGCGTCCGGACGAAATTCTCGAATTCGCGCGCGAATGGGCTGGCCGCGGCCCGCTCGTGATCGTGCCGACCAAGTACTACAGCACGCCGACCGAAGTGTTCCGCGAAGCCGGCATCAGCACGGTGATCTGGGCGAACCATCTGATTCGCGCGGCGACCTCGGCGATGCAAGCCGTCGCCAAGGAAATCCACACGAGCGAAACGCTCGTCAATGTGGAAGACAGCATTGCCGCTGTCAACGAAATTTTCCGCCTGCAAGACGCCGACGAATACTCGGAAGCGGAAGACCGTTATCTGTCGAGCGGCCGTGCGGCCGGTTCCGCGGTCGTGCTCGCGGCAAGCCGCGGCAAGGGCCTTGAAGCCGTCACCGAAGACCGTCCGAAGGTGATGCTGCCGATCGCCGGCAAGCCGCTGCTGCGTTGGCTCGTCGATGCGTTCAAGAAGCAGGGCGTGAACGACATTACCGTGGTCGGCGGCTATCGCGCCGATGCGATCGACACGGCCGGCATCAAGCTCGTCGTCAATGAACAGCATGCGCAAACCGGCGAACTCGCGTCGCTCGCCTGTGCGATCGATAAGCTGGCCGGCGACACGGTGGTGTCGTATGGCGACCTGCTGTTCCGCAGCTACATTCTGCGCGATCTCGTGGAGAGCGAAGCGGCGTTCAGCGTGGTGGTCGATTCGTCGTTGACCGACGCGGAAAACGCCAGCGTGCGTGACTTCGCATGGTGTTCGGCCGCCGACGACCGTGGTTTGTTCGGCAATAAGGTCGTGCTGCGTCATGTGTCGAGCGGGCAGGATGCATCCTCGGCGATCGCGTCGCAAACACCGCATGGCCGCTGGGTCGGTTTGCTGAACGTGCGCGGCGAAGGCCGTGGGCGTTTGCAGGGCGTGATGAAGCAGTTGCAGGCGCGCGCGGATTTCGCGTCGCTCGACATGCCCGCGTTGCTGAATGCGCTGATCGAAGCGGGCGAATCGATCGAAGTGCAATACGTGCACGGCCACTGGCGCGGCGTGAACGATCTGGAAGACTTCCGTCGCGCGGGCGACTTCGCGCATGCGCAGGCGCCGTTCGCGGCCGCTGCCGGTGCGGCGGATAAAGGGGCGGCCAACGGCGCGACGAACGCTGCCAGCGGAGCCGCGCAATGATCGAGGCAGCACAGTTCGTCGAGGCGGCGCGCGAGCGCGGCTTCGACTGGTATGCGGGCGTGCCGTGCTCGTATCTGACGCCGTTCATCAACTACGTGTTGCAGGACGAATCGCTGCATTACGTGTCGGCGGCCAATGAAGGCGACGCCGTCGCGTTGATCGCGGGCGTCACGCTCGGCGCGCAAAACGGTCGGCGCGGCATCACCATGATGCAGAACTCCGGGCTCGGCAACGCCGTCAGCCCGTTGACTTCGCTCACGTGGACCTTCCGTTTGCCGCAATTGCTGATCGTCACGTGGCGCGGCCAACCCGGCGTCGCCGACGAACCGCAGCACGCGCTGATGGGCCCGATCACGCCCGCGATGCTCGACACCATGGAGATTCCGTGGGAAACCTTCCCGACCGAAGCCGACGCCATTGGCCTGGCGCTCGATCGCGCCATCGCACATATGGATGAAACTGGCCGCCCGTACGCGCTCGTGATGCAGAAGGGCAGCGTGGCGCCGTATGAATTGAAGGACAGCGGCGCGAACGAACGCCGCGCGCCCGTCGCGCCGCAATCGCAATTCACGAATGTGGCGGCGAGCGAACTGGCGTCGCGTCACGACGCGCTGAACAAGGTGATCGCGCACACGCCGCCCGAATCGACGGTGGTGCTCGCGTCGACCGGCTTTTGCGGGCGCGAACTCTACGCGATCGACGACCGTGCGAACCAGTTGTACATGGTCGGCTCGATGGGTTGCGTGACGCCGTTCGCGCTGGGTCTCGCATTGTCGCGTCCCGACCTGCATGTGGTCGCGCTCGACGGCGACGGCGCCGCGCTGATGCGTATGGGCGCGTTCGCCACCATCGGCGCGTACGGGCCGTCGAATCTCACGCACGTGCTGCTCGATAACGGCGCGCACGATTCGACCGGCGGTCAGGCGACGGTGTCGTCGCAGGTTTCGTTTGCGGGCGTGGCCGCGGCTTGCGGTTATGCGTCGGCAGTCGAAAGCGACGACGTGAACGTGATCGACGCCCTGTTCGAAGCGGCGCCGCTCGACGGCCCGCGCTTCGTGCGTCTGGCCATCCGCCGCGGCACGCCCGACGGGCTGCCGCGTCCCACCATCACGCCGCCGGATGTGAAGACGCGTCTGATGCGCCACATCGGCGCTGCTTAAACTCAAGGAACGCTCATGCTGCTGCTCAATCCCGGTCCGGTGACGCTCACCGAGCGCGTTCGCAACAGCCTGTTGCAGACGGATCTGTGCCACCGCGAAAGCGAGTTTTTCGATCTGCAGGAAGAGGCGCGCACGCGCCTCGTCGATCTGTACGGTCTCGACGCCGGCGAATGGCAGGCCGTGTTGATGACCGGCTCCGGCACGGCGGCTGTCGAAAGCATGACCGCCGCGCTGGTGCCGCAGAACGGCAAGCTGCTCGTGGTGGAAAACGGCGTGTACGGCGAGCGTATTTCGCAGATCGCCGCGCAGTACGGTATCGCGCATGAATCGCTGAAGCACGACTGGATGCAGGCGCCCGATCTCGCGAAGATCGCCGAACGCCTCGACGCGGACAAAGCGTTCACGCACGTCGCCGTGATTCATCACGAAACCACCACCGGCCGTCTAAACGATCTGGCGGCGCTCGGGGCATTGTGCCGCGCGCGCGGACTGCGTCTGCTGGTGGACGGCGTGAGCAGCTTCGGCGCGGAAACGATCGATTTCGCCGACGCCAGTCTCGACGCGGTGGCCGCCACGGCGAACAAATGTCTGCATGGCGTGCCGGGCGCGTCGTTCGTGCTGGTGCGCCGCGCGGCGCTCGCGCAGGCGGCGAGTCGCACGTATTACCTGGATCTCGGCCGTCTCGCGAAGTTGCAGGACCAGCGCAACACGCCGTTCACGCCGTCGGTGCATGCGTATTACGCACTTGTCGAAGCGTTGCGCGAACTCGCCGACGAGGGCGGCTGGCGCGCGCGTCACGCACGCTACGCGGCGCTGGCCGAACAGGCGCGGGCGGGCCTTGCCGAGCGCGGTATCGGCAGTGTGTTGCCGCCGGAAGAGTCGTCGGTGGTATTGCGCGCGTACCGCTTGCCGGAAGGCATTGCGTATCCGCGACTGCACGACGCGCTGAAGGCGCGCGGCTTCGTCATCTATGCAGGGCAAGGCGGCTTATCGGCCGAACTGTTCCGCATCTCGACGATGGGCAACATTCACGCCGCCGACATCGACCGTCTGTTGCAAGGCTTTACCGAACTGATGCACTGATTCGCGCTTCTGGTGGCTGGCCGCGCAACGCGGTCACACCGGGTCTTTGTCCGGCGGCCCATCGGGGCGCTGCGGTTCCTCGGTGTGATGGCCAGGCGACGGCGGCACTAGCGGATCGGCTTCCGGGTCGCGATTTGGATCGGCGTTGGGGTCGGGAATCGGACTGGTATGCATGTCGTAGCTCATGGCAGCACCTTTGAGTGGAGAAGAGGCCGGTGCGGCGACGGCGTCGAACTCACGCCGGCCGTTCTCTTCAAGCGTAGGCCTTTCCGGCACACCGCGTCTCCTACTTTTTGACGCGACGGCCCACGCTGAGTTGCCAGTAACGCTCGGTCGCGAAGACGTCGTCGTAATTGCCCGCGCCGAACGCTCGCAACTGGCTCTCATAAGCATAGACCGCCTCGCGTTTGAGTTGCGCGCGGCGCTGCGTGTCGATGGTGTGGCCGGCGCTCGGACTGGCCGGCGTCGCGACGACGCCGCGCTGCGCGAGATCGGCGAGCCGCGCCTGCACCACGCCGGGCGTGCGCCGGTGAATTGCTTCCTCGTAGCCGAACCAGGTCAGATGCGACAGGCGCGGCAGGATTTCACAGCAGGCTTCGAACACTCGCACGTGATCGTCGTGATATAGGCCGAGCGGCATCAGCAAGGTGTTGGCTGTAGTGCGGTAGATGGTTTCTTCGAGCGCCGCCGCCATTTTGCTGATCGAGGGCGAGTCCAGGTACTGACTGTCGCGAAACGGCATGCGCAGCGGAATTGCGTCGAGCACTTCGAGTGCGCGGTTGTCTTCCAGCGTGCGTTCGTGGATGGCCTGATGGGCGTTCGTAAAGCCCGACTTTTTATCCCATTCGGTATGCATCGTGTGCTCGGGCGGCGCGGCGAATACGGTGCAGACCGCCGCGTCGGGATGGGCGGCGAGCAATGCGCCGCAACTGAAGACGGCGTCGTCGAAATGGGGCGAGACAATGAAAAGGCGTGGGCTGGTTTCGCTCATGGGGCGTGTGTTGGTTCGCGACGCGCGGGCCGTGGACGAAGCGGGTAGAGGCCGAGTGTCGCGCCGATGCATGGAAAAATGCGGCGTCACATCAGCTTAGGCGGAATCGTCGCGGCTTGCGCGGCGGGTTTGTGACGTGCAAGCAGCGTGCCTGAAGGTGCCGCCTGGTGGCGCGTTCCCGGAGAAGCTCACCGTGATGGCACTGTCAGCTCCTGAACTTGCTCACCTTTGCTGAGACTGAAATGCGAACGCCGCTGTTCGGGGTCCGACGGCTGTCGCACGCAAGAAACGCTAGCGGGACTCTCCCGTGTGGGAACGCTTGGCGCGACTGGGCGATGCTTCCTTTGAGCGGCGCCCCCACTCGGGTGAGTCGTGCACATGTGAGCGATAAAGCGTCATAAGGAGTCACATGTGAGCGGTTGGGCGGATTATCTCAACGGGCGAGCGTTTGGTATTCGAGGCAAAAAAGCTACGCCCTTTCCGCCACCAACCCCGCCGCGTGCCTGAACGCTGCCACCATGCCCGTGACAATATCCTCGCGCAACCGTCCATCGGCCATTTTCAGCGCATATGACGGATGCCACGTTGGCACGATCAGCCGGCCGCCGTGATCGATGGTCTGCCCGAGATATTCGGACAGATTGACGTGCGCGCCCGTCAACGCCTTCAGCGCCGTCGCGCCGAGCGTAACGACCACGCGCGGCGCGACCTGCGCGAGCTCGTGGTCCAGCCAATACTGGCAAGCCTCGACCTCGCGCCGCGCGGGCGTGCGGTGCACGCGTTGCTGTTCCAGCGTTTCCCACTTGTAATGCTTGACGGCATAGGTCAGATAGAGCGCCGAGCGTTCGAGGCCGGCGCGGGCGAGCACCGTGTCGAGTAGTTGACCGGCGGGGCCCACGAATGGCACGCCGTGCTGGTTCTCATGCTCGCCGGGTTGTTCGCCGACTACCATGAGCGCGGCCCGAGCCGGACCGGCGCCCGCGACGGCCTGCTTCGCGTTGCGCCACAACGCGCAGCGTCGGCAGGTGGGCAGCGGGCCGGTGGGCTCGCGCAGCGGTGGCGTCATCGCTGAATATTCGAGCGGCGGCATTGCCGGAACGGTGACAGTGCCACTCTGCGCGCCGAGACGGCTCCGTTCGCGCGCGAGTTGCGCTGGCAGCGGCGGACCAGCGGGGGGCGATTTCCAGTAACGCAGCGGCACGGGCGCCGGCGCGCCATTGAATACGCTGGCGTAGTAGGCGAGCCAGAGCGCCTCGGTGGGTTCACTGGTCGTGGCTTCGCCGGCCATGGCGGCGGAGGGCAATGTCGGAGTGGTTGACTCCTTCCGCTGGCTCGGCGGCAATGCTGGCGTGGTCGGCCCGTTCCGCTGGCTCGGCGGTAATGTCGGCGTGGTCGGCCCGTTCCGCTGGCTCGACGGCAATGCTGGCGTGGTCGGCCCGTTCCGTTGGCCTGGCGGTAATGATGGCGTGGCTGGCTCGTTCAACTCACCGGCCGGCAAAGCGTGTGTGACGTGCCCGTTTTCTTCCGTTGCCGGCCGGCTGATTTGCAGCAACATGCCGTTCCAGAACACCGCGCCTTGCGGCGTCGCCAGCATCCACGTTGAATCGCCCATGCGCTCGGCAAAACGCTCGGCGGCCTGCGCCAGCAGATCATGATGCGGCTCGTACCAGCCGACGAATTCCGGCGGTCCCATGGACGGATCGCGTCGCCTGAAGAGGGTGAGCGCCACCAGATCACTGGTTTCATGCTCGACCGACTGGATGCGCTGATCGAGCAACGCGCCGTCGGCGTCTTGTGGATCGAGAACGTGGCGTTCGCCGTGTGTCCAACGCCACAGGATGCGATAAAGCAGGGACCAGCGGTCCGGCGCGTAATAGCAGGCCGCCGTTTTCAGCCAGGCGAGCAGTTCACGAGGAATGGCGGGCGTGGGAGCGGCCGGAGCGGTGGCGGAACCTGGTTGAGCGCTTGCGTTGCCGCTATCCGAGCTGGCCGAATCGCACGAATCGCATTCAACCCACTCGATCCGCTCCGGCTCGACCCCTTGCCGCAGCAGTTCCCGCGCCGCATGGCGCCAGGCGGCAAAAGACGGTTCGATAGAAATGCGTTTCATGCGGACGCGCCGCGGCTCTGCGTAGCTAAGCGCATGAATCCGTGCGGACTGAAAATACTGTATGGATATACAGTATGCGCCTGAATGTCGGTCCAGATCAAGCGTGTCACCGCAGGGAAACGAAATTCGTGAGCGGGATACCTCCACTGAAACCAGGTCACGGCCAATGGCGCTTCATGATCGAACCATGCCCGATAGCGGCCATTGGCCGATCGACCTTCTGCAAACCAAACCTTCCAACGTTCGCCAAAGCGGCGCCCACAGCCTTACGCCCGATAAAGCAAGCAGCATCCGTCGCCGATTGATGATGTAATTGGCGGCCTCACTCTCTTTTCATTCACCGGGGACACCTGCATTGGCTAACGAAGAACCAACCCTTGAACGCTGGATTGCAGAAGAACGGGACGTGCTTGCCAAAATCAATGCCGGGCCGGGACCCGGTCTGGCGAGTCCGGAGCAGATTGCGGGCAAGTCGGGACTGGAAGTATTGCAAGCGATCGTCGCGGGCGAATTGCCCTACGCCGCGATCGCAAAGACGCTCGACTTCACCCTCATGGAAGTCGCTGCGGGACACGCGGTGTTCCAGGGCACGCCACTCGCCCAGCATCTGAATCCGCTGGGCACAGTTCACGGCGGCTGGATGGCGACGCTGCTCGACTCCGCGCTTGGCTGCTCCGTGCACACGATGATGCCGCCTGGGCGTGGCTATACGACCGCCGAACTGAGCGTGAACTACGTGAAAGCGGTGACACCGCGCCTGCAGCGTGTCCGCGCCGAAGGCAAAGTGATCCACTGCGGCCGTCAACTGGCGACCGCGGAAGCGCGTCTGGTCGGCCCCGACGGCACGCTTTACGCCCATGCCACGACGACCTGCCTTGTGTTCGAGTTACCTAACCGATAAGTCGGGATTTCACGCGGCCCGCTGCCCGTCAGATCGTCGGTCGCGTAGCTCACTTCATCGCCACGCGCGTCCCGCGCTTCGACCTTCGCGCAATCGACCGGCCTACAGCTCGCGCAAATCTTCAGGCGTATCAACGTCGCGCAAAATACCCGCATCGTCGACGTCGAGCCGCGTCACCTGCTGCGACATGAACAAGGATCTGGCGCCGGTATCGCCGTCGAGCGCCAGCAGCGCGTCGCGGTGCTCGATGCCGAAGCCGACCGGATGCCCGCGCTGCCCCCGGTAAAACGGCGCGACCAGCGAAGCTCCACTATCTAGCGCGCGCGCCACCTCTTCGATCGTGGTGGTGGCGATGCGCGGCATGTCGGCGAGCGCGACGATCCAGCCTTCGGCCTCCGCGCTAGCCTCGACGCCGGCGGCGAGGCTAGCACCCATGCCGCGTTCGGCTTCGGCCGCGAACACCACGTCGCAGCCGGCGTCGTTGAGCAGTCGCGCGAGCGCTTCCGAACCCGGCCGCACCACGGCCACCACCTGAGTGACGACCCGCAGCAGCCGATGCGCGGCTTCATGTGCCACCGGCGTGCCGTCGGGCATGCGTGCCAGCAGTTTATTGTGCAGGCCGTCCGGGTCGAAGCGCGAACCGAAGCCTGCAGCGAGCAACACGCCAGTGGCGAGCGAGGCGTAGGCCATGGGCGGGCACCGGTAGAAGGGATGAGGTCGATTGTGCGATGCAACGCGGCCACAGGCAAGCGCCAATATAAATGCGCGGCGCTTGCCGCCTTCAATGCGCGCCGCGACCGCAAAAGCGCCCTCATCAAACCTGCATCGCGCCCATCATCTTATCGAGCGCGACGGGCAGATCGCGCACGCGCACGCCGGTGGCGTGATAGACAGCGTTCGCGATCGCCGCCGGCACGCCGGTAATGCCGATTTCGCCGATACCTCGCACCCCGAGCGAGTTGATATACGGATCCGGCCGGTCAATAAAGGTAATGTCGAGCGAGCCGATATCGGCATTCACCGGCACGTGATACTCGGCGAGATTCGCATTGGTGAAGCGGCCGTAGCGCGTATCGAGCGAAGTCTCTTCCTGCAGCGCCGCCCCGATGCCCCAGACAATGCCGCCCATCAACTGGCTGCGCGCCGTCTTCTGGTTGAGCACGCGCCCCACGTCGTACACGCCGACCACGCGCGCCACGCGAATCGTGCCGAGATCGGCATCGACATGCACCTCCGCGAACACCGCGCCGAACGAGTGAAACGAGTACTTCTGCTTTTCGTCGCCAGGCTTGACGGTCGCACTCGCCTCTATCGGCTTGCCGCCCGAGCGCGCGATGATCGCCGCCGCCGGATCGCGCTTGCCCGGTTGCGAGCGGCTCATCACCCAGCCGTTTTCCACGGTGATGTCGTCCAGCGCGATACCGTGCACGGGTGAAGCCTGATCGGCGAGCGCCAGCGCGATCAGCTGGCTGCGCGCCTGGTTCGCCGCGTCGCGCACGGCCGGCGAGACGCTCGCCGCCGATTGCGAGCCGCCCGACCCCGGCGCTCTGGGCAACGACGAATCGCCGAGCGCGAAGTGAATGTTTTCCGGCGCGAAGCCGAGCGCGTCGGCGGCCACTTGAGTCATCACGGTGTAGGTGCCGGTGCCGAGATCCTGCGTGCCGGAAGCGACCACCGCGGTGCCGTCCGGCAAAATCCGCGCGATGGCGCTGGCCTCGCTGCGATTGGCCGGATAGGTCGCGGTCGCCATGCCCATGCCGATCAGCGTGCCGCCGTTGCGCATCGAGCGAGGCGCGGACGTGCGCCGCGACCAGCCGAATTTCCCGGCGCCGATCTGATAACACTCGCGCAGGGACTTGCCCGACCACGGCTTGTTTTCCTGCGGGTCGGCCTCGGCGTAATTCTTGATACGCAGCGCGAGCGGGTCCATCTTCAAGGCCGCGGCGAGTTCGTCCATGGCCGATTCGAGCGCGAACGAACCGGTCGTTTCGCCCGGCGCGCGCGTGAAGGTCGGCGTGCCGAGATTGAGCGGCACGAGGCGGTGCGTGGTGACCTGGTTCGGCACCGCATACAGCATGCGCGTGACCATGCAGCAGGTCTCCGTCCAATCTTCGATCACCGAGGTGTTCGAGATGCTGTCGTGGCGCATCGCGGTCAGCGTGCCGTCGTGGCGGGCGGCGAGCACGAAGTGCTGTTCGGTGCGCGGTCGCGCGCCGACCGGCCCGAACATCTGCGGCCGTTCGAGTACGAGCCGCACGGGGCGGCCGGTCTGCTTCGCCGCCATCGCGCACAATGACACGTGCGACCACGACGACCCCTTGCAACCGAAACCGCCGCCCAGGAACGGCGAAATGACGCGCACGTCCGACGGTGACATGCCGAACGTCTTCGCGATCGCCTGCGCCGCGCCGCTGACACCCTGCGTCGAATCGTAGAGCGTGAGTTGCGGACCGTCCCAGCGCGCCATCGTGGCGTGCGGCTCCATCGGATTGTGATGTTCGATCGGCGTGGTGTACGTCGCGTCCACGTGCACTGCGCCGCTTTGCAGACCGTCGTCGAAGCTGCCGCGTTGCGTGTCGGTCTGCCGGCCTTGCGGTTTGTCCGGCGCATGCGCGTTCGGCTTGGCTCGCGTGAAGTCCACGGTCGCGGCGCTGCTCTGATACGTAATGCGTAATTGACGCGCGGCGTCGATGGCGTGTTCGAGCGTGTCGGCCACCACCACGGCGACCGGTTCGTTGCTGTAGTGAATCCGATTGTCCTGCAGCAGCGACAGGCGGCGTCCGGCCGGCGGCGCCAACGCGGGCTTGCCGCCGTTCGGCAGACGCGGCGCGTTCTGATACGTCATCACGAGCAGCACGCCGGGCAGTGACTGCGAGCGGCTCGCATCGATCGAGGCGATGGTGCCGCTCGCAATCGTGCTGGTGACGAGCACCGCATGCGCGAGACGCGCTTCCGGAAATTCGGCGGCATAGCGCGCTTCGCCGGTGACTTTCAGCAGACCGTCGGTGCGGTCGACGGCTTGACCGATCAGATTCATGCGACACCTCCCGCGCGGCCGGCGGCCTGGTTCACGGCGCGCACGATCGCGCGTTGCGCGAGCTGCACCTTGAAACGATTCTCGTGCTGCGGCCGCGCTTCGCGTAACGCGGCCGCAGCGGCGTTGCTCAGTGTCGCTTGCGTGAGCGGCTGACCGTTGAGCATCTGTTCCGCGACGCTCGCGCGCCACGGTTTATGCGCGACACCGCCCAACGCGATGCGCGCGGTCTTCACGCGGCCGCCGTCCATCTGCAAGGCGGCGGCAACCGAGACCAGCGCGAATGCGTAACTGGCGCGGTCACGCACTTTCAGATAATGGGAGTTCGCGCTGAAGAGCGGCGGCGGCAAATCGACGGCGGTGATCAGTTCGCCGGGTTGCAACGTGGTATCGACATCGGGCCGGTCACCGGGAAGCCGGTGAAAGTCGGCGAACGCAATGGTCCGCTCGCCGGCTGGCCCGCTCACGCGCACCGCGCCATCGAGTGCGGCAAGCGCCACGCTCATATCCGACGGATTCACGGCGATGCATTGCGGACTCGCGCCGAGAATCGCATGAGTGCGATTGTGGCCCTCGAGCGCCGCGCAGCCGCTGCCCGGCGAGCGCTTGTTGCACTGCGTGAAGGCAGTATCGTAGAAATAGCCGCAACGCGTGCGTTGCAGCAGATTGCCGCCGACCGTCGCCATATTGCGCAGTTGCGACGACGCGCCCGCCAGAAATGCTTGCGAGAGCAACGGGTATTGCTCGCGCACCAGCGCGTGGTTGGCCGCATCGCTATTGCGCACCAGCGCGCCGAGCCGGATGCCGCCGTCAGGCAGCGTCGTGACCGTATCGAGTCCGCTGATATGCGTGATATCGATCAGCCGCATCGGCCGCGCTACGCCGCCCTTCATCAGATCGAGCAGATTGGTGCCGCCGCCGATAAACACCGCCCCCGGTTGCTGCCCCGCTCGCACTGCGCCGGCGACATCGCCGGCGCGTTCATAAGAGATCGCATCCATGCGTTCGCTCCGTCAGGCGTTCGGGTTGTTGTTGCCGCTGACCGGTCCGCCGCCTTCGTGCACCGCGCGTACGGCGGCCACGATATTCGCGTAGGCGCCGCAGCGGCAGATGTTGCCGCTCATGCGCTCGCGGATTTCGTCGTCGGAGAGTTGGGCGGGGCGGCTGCGGACATCGGCCGTGACGGTGCTCGCGGTGCCGTTGCGGAATTCGTTCAGAAGGGCAGTCGCGGAACACAACTGCCCGGGCGTACAGTAACCGCATTGAAAGGCATCGTGTTCAATGAAGGCGCGCTGCATCGGACTCAGTGAGCCGTTGGTGGCAAGCCCTTCAACCGTCGTGATGTTCTCGCCTTCGTGCATCACGGCGAGCGTCAGGCATGAGTTGATGCGGCGGCCATCGGCGAGCACCGTGCATGCGCCGCACTGACCGCGATCGCAGCCTTTCTTCGTGCCCATCAGGCCCGCGTATTCCCGCAATGCATCGAGCAAGGTCACGCGCGGTTCGAGTTGCAGCGTGTATGCGCGGCCATTCACGGTCAGCGTGACCGGACGCGGCGGCACGGCTTGCCGAACCTGAGCCGGCGGCGCGGTGGGGGTTTGGGTTTGCGCGCGCAGATGCGGCGCAGCCCCGACCGTGGCGGCAGCGGCAGCAGATTGAAGAAAGCGGCGGCGTGAAGGTTTTGTTGGGATGGCGGCTGGGACGTCGCCCGGATCCTGACTTTCGTTATGCGAGGACATGACGTTCTATTGACTCCATTGAAAGGTCAATGCAGGCTAGCGATGCGTCGGTATCCGAAGCGTCGCGATCCATTGGACCGCGCGCAGCAATTTGGGTGCCGTTGCATTCACAACGGTATTAGCAAATATCGGAGACGAAAAACATGAAGTCCACTTTCAGAGTCGAGCCCGCGCAACGGCCGGTGCCGGTGGTGCGAACCCTGGCGATCATGTTGGCCTTGTCAGTCGTGCTGACTGCCTGCCACGGCGGCAATGACGTTAGTTCGCCGCCGCAAGCGAACACGCTACCGAGTTTCATTACCGCCTCATCGGTGAAAACCCAGGCCTACGACGGCAATACCGACGATCTGCTTACCGCTGGCCTCGGCAAAACCGGCCTTGGGTCGGCCACGGCGCCGGCCATTGCCAACGCCGCGCAACCTACCGCCGCCGAACTCCGGCGCCTCGCCATCTGGTCGAACTATCGCGCGCTCGTCGACATGACGGCGAACGGCGGCTATGGACGCTTCTGGGGGCCGAACGTCGATCTGAACGGCAACGACACGCTCGGCGAAGGCAAGATCGCCGGCAAGGAATATCTTGCATACGCCGACGACGGCAGCGGCACGCAGAACGTGACCATGCTGGTGCAGATACCGGCGAGCTTCAATCCTGATCAGCCGTGCATTGTCACGGCGACGTCATCCGGTTCGCGCGGCGTCTACGGCGCGATTTCGGCGGCCGGCGAGTGGGGGCTCAAGCGCGGCTGCGCGGTGGCGTACACCGATAAAGGCAGTGGCAACGGTGCGCATGAACTGTCGACCAATCGCGTCACACTGATCGACGGCACCTTGCAGGATGCCACCGCCGCGGGCAAGGCCAGCCTCTTCACGGCCAACCTCGGCAACACCGATCTCGCGACTTACAACAGTCAGTTTCCGAATCGCTACGCGTTCAAGCATGCGCACTCGCAGCAGAATCCCGAGAAGGATTGGGGCAACGATACGTTGGAGGCGATCCAGTTCGCGTATTGGGCGCTCAACGATTCGTACGGCGCACTCGACGGTTCGACCCGCACCGTGCGTTACGCGGGCGGCAGCATCACGACTATCGCGGCTTCGGTGAGTAATGGCGGTGGTGCGTCGCTCGCGGCGGCGGAACAGGACACGTCCGGTTGGATCACCGCAGTCGTCGTCGGTGAGCCGCAGATCAATTTGCGCTTGCCCGCGCAGGTGTCGGTGGCTCAGGGCGGCGTGCCCGTCGGCGCATTCGGCAAGCCGCTCGCCGACTACATGACGCTCGCCAACCAGCTGCAACCGTGCGCGGCGCTCGCGCCCGCCGCGGCCGGCGCGCCGTATCTGACGGCGCTGCCGCTCGCCACGACCACGGCGATTCGCACCGCACGATGCGCGTCGCTGGCAAGGGCCGGCGTGATCGCGGGCGGGGACGTGACGACCCAGGCGATCAACGCGCTCGCGCTGCTGCATCAGAACGGCTACCAGACCGATTCCGATCTGCTGCAAGCGCCGATGTGGGACTCGCAAGCGGTGCCGGCCGTTGCAGTGACTTACGCGGATGCGTACGCGAAAGCGAGCGTCACCGCTAACCTTTGCGACTTCAGCTTCGGCCCGACGAGCGCGACGGGAACAGCGGGCGTAACACCGGCCGTGTCGCCGATGCTCACGGTGTTCGGCAGCGGCAACGGGGTGCCGCCGACCAACGGCATCAACCTCGTCTTCAACTCGGGCGGCGGAGCAGCGGACCACCGGCTGGCGACCCCCGACGGCAGTTACGTGGGCGCCTCCTGCCTGCGTACGCTGTGGACGAACGGCACGCTGGCCAACAGCGTCGAGGCCATCCGCGTGAACGCGAATCTGCATGGCAAGCCCGCGATCATCGTGCAGGGCCGCGCGGATGCGCTGGTGCCGATCAACCACGCATCGCGGCCGTATCTCGGCCTGAATCAACTGAGCGAAGGTGGCGCGAGCAAGCTCTCGTTCTACGAAGTGACGAACGCCCAGCATTTCGATGCGTTCCTCGGCGTGGCCGGCTTCGATACGCGCTTCGTGCCGCTGCATTACTACAATATTCAGGCGCTCAATCTGATGTGGAGTCATCTGAAGAGCGGTACGCCGCTGCCGCCGTCGCAGGTGATTCACACGGTGCCGCGTGGCGGCACGGCCGGCGCCGCGCCCGCGCTGACCACCGCCAATCTGCCCGCGATCGCGGCCAGTCCGGGCATCAACGCGATCACCGTGACCAACGGCGCCGTGAACGTGCCGAACTGAGTCGCGCGAACTGCACACGCCGCGCTCACAACGGCGGCTATCACGCACGCGAGCCGGCGTGCGTGAGCCGCCGTGCAGTGAGCACAGTTGTCCGGGTATAAGCGATGCTACGGCTGTTGAAGTGAAGCGCGTTCAAAGGAGAGCGAATGCAGTTCGACTACCGGCATTTCCATATCGATTGCCGCGCCCGCCATGATGATGACGGCCTCTACTACGCGAGAGCGAAGATCACTCGCGTGCCGCGCAAAAACGAGCACGTGCAGTCGCACGATTCCGGCGACATCGACGCCTTTTCCGACCAGGCCGATGCAATTTCATGCGCGAAGTCCTGGGCGATGGAGTGGTGCGACGCGGCGGCGCAATAGCACGCAGTGCAGGAGGACATGCCGTGGCCAGGCTTCGAATCGCGACCTTCAACATCAACGGAATCCGCTCGCGCCTGCCGGCGCTGCTGCAATGGCTCGAACGCGAGTCGCCCGACATCGTTTGTTTGCAGGAACTCAAGGCGGTGGACAGCGCGTTTCCCGTCGAGCAACTGCGCGACGCGGGCTACGGCGCGATCTGGCAAGGGCAGAGCGCATGGAACGGGGTGGCGATCCTGTCGAAGGGCGAAGCACCGCTGGAGAGCCGCCGTGGTTTGCCCGGTTTCGAGGACGACACGCACAGCCGCTACCTCGAAGCAGCGGTCGGCGGCGTGCTGGTGGCGTGCCTTTATCTGCCGAACGGCAATCCGCAACCGGGCCCCAAGTTCGACTACAAACTGGCGTGGTTCGACCATTTCATCGAGCACGCGGCGAAGCTATACAAGAGCGCTCATCCGGTCGTGCTGGCCGGCGACTTCAACGTGGTGCCCACCGACGAAGACATCTACAACCCGCGCTCGTGGCTGAAGGATGCGCTGCTGCAACCCGAGAGCCGCGAGCGCTACCGGCGGCTGCTCGCGCAAGGTTGGACCGACGCGCTGCGAACGCATTTCGGTGACGAACGCGTCTACACCTTCTGGGATTATTTCCGCCGGCATTGGGAGACGAACTCAGGCTTGCGCATCGACCATCTGCTGCTGAGCGCCGACCTCGCGCCGCGCTTGCGCGATGCGGGCGTCGACCGCTGGGTTCGTGGCGAGCCGCACGCGAGCGATCATGCACCCACGTGGGTCGAATTGGAGATGGGCGCGGCGCCCCGTAAGAAAAGCGGCGCATAAAGGGATGGATAAGCGATAGCGCGCAAACGGCGGCGCATAAACGCGAAACGGGCGATCGCCTGAAGCAGATCGCCCGGTGGTCAACCGCGTCGAAAATTAACGGCGATAATCGCGTCCCGCCGCGCCGTGCGCCCACAGCGCGCCGGCCACGAAACCGGCGAGCGCGACAACCGCGATCGCGGTGAACGGGCTTTCCGCCGTCGTCTCACGCACGAGACTCGTCGTGTTCGCGGCCAGTTGCTGGGCTTTGCCGCTCAGCTCTTTCGCCTTGCCGGCCAGTTGTGTGCCGGTATCGCCCAGCACGTCGCCGACGGCGCCCTGAACCTTGCCCGCGACTTCCTTGACCGTGCCTTCCGCTGAGTTAGCTGCCGAATTGGTGTCCATACGTTTTTGCTCCCATTGTCAAATTTACGTGTGAGCCATTGCGATCGCAACGCTGCCACACCAAGGTGTCGCGCACGCCGCGCTGAAAGCGCGACTTACGTCCACCAGACCGCGCGCAAGAAGCGCGCCTGAGGAACCGGGCAAAAACAGGGGCGCCAGGCCGGCGCTGTTTCAGTGCCGCCGCCGGGAATTGATTCCTACGAACAGGGCCATCAACAGAAGGAAGCCACTGAACAGCAACGCCGAATTCACCATGGCGTGCGTGAACCCGAGCCTTTCGACATTGATGAACGGATAGGGGTAGAAATCCGACAAACGCCCGCGCCAGAACGTCACGCCGAGGTAGGTCAGCGGATATACCAGCCACCACAGACAATGCCGCAGCTTGAGATGAAAGCGCGGCACGAACAACACCCAGTAGAGCGCGGAGAGCATGGGCAAGATGCTGTGGAGCGATTCGTTGAGCAGCATCCGGAACGCCGTGGGCGTCCAGTAACCTCGCAACAGCAGGTTGTAGGCGATCCCCACGAATGCCATGTACACCACCACGGCGGTGACGACGGTAGGCTGCCGGAAAAATCGCGCGGGCGTCGATCTGTGCCTACGCAAGGCCACGCAGGTAAAACAGATCGCGCAGGCGAGCGCCGTGAGATTGGTGAGGTAACTGCTCATGCGGGCGAGGCCGTCGAACACGGTGAGCCCGCGGGCGAGCGTGCGATCGATCGTGACCTCGGCTTGCGCGAAGATCGAAATCCACGCAATGACGGCGATGATCGCGGCAAGTGTCACCGACGATACACTGGGCGTATGCAGCGGAAGTTCGGGCTCCCGTTGCTCGGAAAGGGCAGGGCGCATGGGTTCGATTTTATACACGCGGGTGCCTTGCAATGTGCGTTATCGAGCGCACCCGCCAAATCTGTCAGACACGCGGCCGAAAAATGCTACGGCGTGCTATGCGCACCGGTCACCGGCTGCAAGTGTCCGACCACGGCAGGAATGGCCGAACTTGCCGGCGTGGCTTCGTCGATCGAGGTGCGTCCGCCGTCGTGAAAGAAGGCGAGTTCGGCGGCCTTGTTCAATACGAGAATGCTGATGCGCCGATTGGTCGGCTCGTCGGCGACATGGCTGTTCAGCGGCAATACGTCGGCCAGTCCGCGCACCTGTAGCAGCTTTTCGCCATGCATGCCGCCGGCGACCAGCGAGCGGCGCGCGGCGTCCGCGCGTTCCGACGACAGCTCCCAGTTCGAATAACCTTCCGGGCCCGCGGTGTACGGCACGGCATCCGTATGGCCGGCAATCGAAACGCGGTTGTCGACATCGTTCAGCGCCGCGCCGATCTGCGTGAGGATCGTCACCGCATACGGCTGAAGCTTCGAACTGCCGGAAGGGAACATGGGCCGATTCTGCGAATCGACGATCTCGATACGCAGCCCTTCGTTCGTGATCGAAATGCGGATCTGTTCCTTGAACGCCTTCAACGTGGGGCTTTGCTCGATCAGCACGGTGAGCTTCGCCTTCAATTGTTCGAGACGCGCGGCATCGGACGGCGCCACCGACGGCGTGTTCACGGCGGGCGGTGTCGGTTCGCTCTGGCTTTTCTTGCCGACCGCGGGCCGCGTATCGGAGATGTCGCGGCCGCCGCCTTGCACCACGCTCGGACGCGCGGCGGCCGTGCCTTCGTTGCCGCCGAGCAGGCTCGACAGGGGCGTGTTGAAATAATCCTCGATGCCCTGCTTGTCGAACTTCGACGTGGAGCCGAGCAGCCACATCAGCAGGAAGAACGCCATCATCGCGGTGACGAAATCGGCGTAGGCGATCTTCCATGCGCCGCCATGATGGGCGCCGTGGTCGCCGCCTTTTCTCGACCGGCGCACGATCACCGGCGCGGGTGCCTGCTCCTCACGCGAGGCGCGCGATCTTCTTTCGCTCATCATGGCGCTCCGCGTCAGGCCGACTTCGGCATCTTGGTGGCGCGCACGGCGTCGTCGAGTTCCTGGAAGCTCGGACGGTCGGCGGTGAACAGCACCTTGCGGCCGAACTCGACAGCGATCGGCGGCGCATAGCCGGAGAGCGACGCGAGCAGCACCGCTTTCACGCACTGGTAGGGCTTGGCCTCGGCGCGGCCTTTCGCATTGAGCAGATCGGCGACCGGGCCGATGAAGCCGTACGCGAGCAGAATGCCGAGGAAGGTGCCCACCAGCGCGCCCGCGATCATCTCGCCGAGCACGGCGGGCGGTGCGCCGACCGAACCCATGGTGTGCACGACGCCCATGACCGCGGCGACGATACCGAAGGCGGGCAGGCCGTCGGCCATTTTCTGAATCGCGTTCGCCGCGACCGACGCTTCCGCGTGATGCGTGGCCAGTTCCTCATCCATCAGGTCCTGCACTTCGAGTACGTTCACATTGCCGCCGGACATCATGCGCAAATAGTCGACGATGAAGTCGAGCAGATGACGGTCCTCCAGCACGTGCGAATACTTCTGGAAGATCACGCTTTCTTCCGGCGCGCCGACGTCGGCTTCGAGCGACATCATGCCTTCCTTGCGCGCCTTCTGAAGCAGTTCATAAAGCAGGGCGATCAGCTCCAGGTATTTTTCCTTGGTGTAGCCGCCGCCTTTGAAGCATGACGGAATCGCCTTGATGGTTTTCTTCAGCGTGGAAGTCGGATTGCTCACGACAAATGCGCCGATTGCCGCACCGAAAATACAGAGTAGTTCGAACGGCTGAAGGAGCGCCGGCAGATGCCCACCCACGCCGACAAAACTACCGATCACGGAACCGATCACCAGAAGCCACCCGATTGCAACAAACATACTCTCTCCGATTATCCTGCGCGGCGCACGGTCGATCAGAACAGGTCCTGTTTCAAGGACTTTTCTGGTGCGTCACAAAATTTTTTGCATGTATGGGTAAACGGCTGGATTCGCTGTAGCTGAAGTGCCAGCCCGGATGAAACACCAGAAAATTCACTAATCGGTTAGTTTTTGAATAGGTGCCGGTAACTTTGTCCGCGTTTTGCGATCGTTGCAATTACAACTTGTATTCGCCGAGCCCGTAAAAACCTGAGCCAATATGCCGCTGATGCAAAACGGATACGTAACCTTTTTACCGATTGGGTCTGCTAGCATGACGGCCAGACTGAACCGGCGACATCCCGTGTGACGCCTTGCCGCGTCACGAATGTCCGTCGATCATGAACACTGGCAGCGCTAGCGACTCAACCGGAGAAGAATCCCGCATGCGGACTCTGACATCTGCTGCCCGACGCTGTCTGGTTCCCAAGGCGGCGGCCTGCGTTACGGGACTCGGCCTGCTGTTCATTTCCACCCTCGCTCACGCTCAGGAATTTTCGCTATTCGGCGGCGGCTCGCGCGCGAGCAGTATTAACACCTATACGTGGGCCTTCAACTATCAGGAAGGCCTTGGGCAATATTTCGCGGCGAGCTTCACGTGGCTCAACGAAGGGCACATTCCCGATCATCATCGCGACGGCCAGATGATCCAGTTGTGGGCGCGTATTCCCGTCGGCAACCCGCAGTTCGTCCTGCAAGCAGGCGTCGGCCCATATCGCTACTTCGATACGACCACCCCCGAGCAGGGCGGCAGTTATTCCAACACGCACGGTTGGGGCGTGGTGTACAGCGTGCGTGCCGCGTACTACGCGTCGAACCGGTGGATCACGCAGCTCCAGTTGAACCGCGTGCACGTTCAGCGCGGACCGGATTCGGCCGGCGTGATGGTCGGCGTCGGCTATCAGCTCGACGCGCCGGGTTCGCCCGGTCCGCGCGACTGGGCGAGCGGCAGCGCGCACAAAGTCACCAATAACGAGGTGGCGCTGTATCTCGGCAAAACCATCGTCAATTCGCCGAGCTCACCGAACGCGGTGGGTGGCGCGATCGAGTATCGGCGCGGCCTCGCGAAGTATCTCGACGTGACGGTCGGCTATCTTCACGAAGGCAGCACCAAGGTGGCGCGCCGCGACGGCCTGACGAGCCAGTTGTGGGCCACCCGCGCGTTCCTCGACGACAAGGTTTCGCTGGCGGTCGGCTTCGGCGCCTACTACGCAATCAACGAGAACGAACACAGCGAGTCGCCCGGGCCCGGCGCCGGGACGTTCTCCGGTCTCATCACGATCGCGGGCGCGTATCGCGTCACCGGCCACTGGGACGCGCGGCTCGCATGGAACCGCGTCGTGACCCGTTATGATCGCGACTCGGATGTGATTTTCGGCGGCGTGGGCTATCGGTGGTGAGGGCTCATGCGTCTGTCGCCGGCTGTCGTCGTGCCGGAAGAAGCAGTCTCTCGAACCGCCATTCAAGATCTGGAAAACGGAGAAGAGCATGAAAGCCAGCACCATCGCCGAACGGGAGGCCCGGGGCCGTGCCGCTCGCGAGCATTCGAAACGTTCGAGCCATAAGGCGGTAGGCGAACTACATCGCAACCCGATCGAGTTGCTCAAGCAAAGCAGCGAGGATCGGGTGCACAACCTGGTGCCGCTGCGCTATGGGCGCATGGCCGTCTCGCCGTTCACGTTTTTTCGCGGCACCGCCATCCTGCAGGCGCACGACCTCAGCCAGGTGCGCGACTCCGGCCTGACCATGCCGATCTGCGGCGATGGCCATCTGATGAATTTCGGTGGTTTCGCCACGCCCGAGCGGCAACTCGTCTTCGATCTGAGCGACTTCGACGAGGTGTCGGTCGGGCCGTTCGAGTGGGACCTGAAGCGTTTGACCGCGAGCCTCGTCGTCGCTGCGCGCCATATGCGCCTGAGCCGGGGCGCGGCGGAAAATCTCGTGATGACGGCGGTCACCGAATACCGCGATCGCATGTCGCAGTATGCGCAATGCGGCGCGCTCGAACTCTGGTACGACCGCATCACCTTCGACCGCATGGCGGAGACCGCGCTGACGCCTGAAGGCCGCCGCGCCGTGCGGCGCGGCATGGAAAAGGCTGCGAGCCGGACGCACGAAAACCTGCTCGAGAAAATGGCGGAGCGCGACGGCGAGCACTGGACGATTCGCGACGCGCCACCGGCGCTGTTCCATGTGCTCGGCGCCAACACGCTGTTCACCGAGGAGGAGACCGAAGCGTTCAGAACCGGGAGCTCGCGCAAGATGCTCGATCGTATGTGGGGCGAGTATCTGAAGACGATGTCGCATGACCGGCGCGAACTGCTCAGTCATTTCACCGTGCAGGATACCGTGTTCAAAGTGGTGGGCGTGGGCAGCGTCGGCACGCGCTGCATGGTGGTGCTGATGGCCGATCACATGGGTAAGCCGCTGTTCCTGCAGATGAAGGAAGCGCGGCCTTCGGTGATCGCGCGGTTCTACAAGTCGCCAGCCAACAAGCACGAGGGCGAACGCGTCGTGCAGGGACAGCGCATGCTGCAGGCCGCGAGCGATATTTTTCTCGGCTGGGCGACGGGGCCGCTCGGTCGGCAATTCTATCTCCGGCAGCTGCGCGACATGAAGCTGTCGGCGAACATCGACCTGTTCGACGTCGATCTGCTGGAAGGCTATGCGCGGTTATGCGGCTGGGTCATGGCGCGCGCGCATGCCAAGGCGAGCGGGCAGGCCGTCGAAGTCAGCGCGTATATCGGCCGCGGCGACCAGTTCGCGGAAGCGCTCGCAGGCTATGCGGCGGCCTACGCGGATCAGGTGGAGCGCGATTACGACGTGTTCCTGAAGGCGTGCCGCAGCGGCCAGCTCGAGGCGCGCACGGATGAAGACATGGCGGCGGATTTCCGCATGTAGTGGCGGTGCTCGCGCTTCGCTCCGCGCTTGGCTCAGCATTGAGCCGCGCGCGAGCCGCGTGATCTTGCAACGCGCATGATCCAAGTGACCTGCGCACGTCCTTGTCTATGTGCTTCAGTTGTCCACGCGCGCTTCGCGCAGCGTCACGAAACGCAGATGCCGTCGCCGCGCCGCGTCGATCACGCGCGGCAGCACGGCTAGGATCAACGGCTTGCCCTCGGCCGTAAGGGCGGCGTTGCCGTCGTGCAGCAGCAGAATGTCGCGTGGCGCGAGGCCGTCGAGCAGTCGCCGCGCGACCACTTGAGGATCGCGCTCGCGCGTGTCGTAGCCGCGCCGCGTCCATGCCGCGAGCCGCAGATCGAGCTTGCGCAAGACCGGTTCGAGAAAGATGTTGCGCAGCCCAGCCGGCGCGCGGAAGAACATCGGCCGCTCGCCGCTTAGGGCTTCGAGCGTGCATTGCGCCGCGTCGATTTCGCGCGTGAGGGCGCCCGGCAACGTCACGGAAAACGTGTGGACGTGAACCTGCGAATGGTTTTCGAGCGCATGCCCGCGCGCGACGATGTCGCGAGCGAGTTCCGGATATCGCTGCGCCATCGCGCCGATGCAGAAGAACGTGGCGCGCACGCCGAAGGCGTCAAGCAGGTCCAGCACTTGCGGCGTGACGGCCGGATCGGGACCGTCGTCGATGGTCAGCGCGATCGCGTCGGCGTTGCGCGCATGGGCTGGCAGGCGGGTCCAGTTCGGACCGAGCAGCGAAGTGCGCGGCAACAGGCCGGCCACGGTGAAAATGGCGTGATTCACAAATATCGCGGCGAGCCACCAGGGCCATGCGGCGGGCGCAATCAGCCATCCTGCCAGCACGATTACGTGCCATGCAGCGGTGGCGGTGAGCATCGCGGGATAGCCGGTTTGCGGCCAGCGGCGTGACGGCGCGTCCGGGACGCCATGCGGCGGCGTGGAGAGTTGTTTCATAAAGCGTGCTTCCTGTCTTCCTTCCTCCTTCTTGGGAAGGGCTTGAATCGCGCGTGGCGCGCAACGGCAAACGATACCATTGATGCGCGCCGCGACGCTTGCGCGGGCAGGAATGGCAAATAATGAAAGCGCGCCGAAAGACATGGCGGCCGCGACGGCCCGCGATGGCGCACTTCGCGTGCAGACTCTCTGCACCCTGCATCAACTGAACTACGAGGAGACGTGACGTGACGGATACGGGAATCAAGAAGGTCGCGCTGGTAACGGGCGCGGGCAGCGGGATCGGCCGCGCATGCGCGCTCAAGCTGCTGGAACACGGTTATAGCGTCGTGCTGGCCGGCCGTCGTCAGGCGCCGCTCGACGCCGTCGTTCGAGAAGCGCAGCAGCTCGGCGGCGACGCGCTCGCGGTGGCGTGCGACGTCACGAACGCCGATAGCGTCACCGCGTTGTTCGAGACGATCCGTGCGCGCCGCGGCCGGCTCGACGTGCTGTTCAACAACGCGGGCCGCAACGGTTCGCCCGTCGATATCGACGAACTGGATATCGACGAATGGCGCTCGGTGGTCGACACCAATCTCACCGGCGTATTTCTGTGCACGCGCGCGGCCTTCGGTCTGATGAAAACGCAGAATCCGCGCGGCGGCCGCATCATCAATAACGGTTCCATCTCGGCCCATGCGCCGCGGCCGAGCAGCATTGCCTATACCGCGACCAAGCACGCTATCACCGGACTCACGAAAGCCGTGTCGCTCGACGGGCGCAAATACGACATCGTGTGCGGGCAGATCGACATCGGCAATGCCGCGACGGAAATGGCCGAACGCATGGCGCGCGGCGTGCCGCAGGCGAACGGCGAGATCGCGGTCGAGCCGCTGATGGACGTTCAGCACGTAGCGGACGCGGTGCTGTACATGGCTGAACTGCCGCTATCGGCGAACGTGCAGTTCATGACGATCATGGCGAGCAAGATGCCGTACGTGGGCCGGGGCTGACGGTCTCGCGCGAACAGCAGGCGGCGCGGGATCAACTTATACTGTTCGCTTCCCGCCTTGATGGAACGCGATTTGCCGTGCCCCGAGCTACACCGAAGGACGACCCGCAGCCGCTGCCGCCCGTGCAGCCCGATCTCGACGACTGTTGTCATAGCGGCTGCAATCCGTGTGTGTTCGATCTCTACGACGAGGCGCTCGAACGCTATCGAGCCGCGCTGGCCGAGTGGCAAGCGCGGCAGGCGCAGTTCAAGACGGCAAAGCGGACGGCAACGCGGCAGCCCAAGCCGCGTTCGCACCGTTGAACGGCGTTCGGGATGTTGCCTCGCGACCGCCGCAGCCCTTCACCATGCCCGTCATGACCGACCTTCAGCCCGCGCCTCTCGAACCCCTGAACGACTCAAACACGCTGGACGACCTGCATCGCTTCGTGCAGCGTTATCCGCGGCTGTTCGTGCTGACCGGCGCGGGCATCAGCACCGACTCCGGCATTCCCGGCTATCGGGACGACAACGGTGAATGGAAGCGCTCGCCGCCCATCACGGTGCAGGAGTTTCTCGGCACGCTCGCCATGCGCCAGCGCTACTGGGCGCGCAGCATGGTCGGCTGGCCGGTGGTGGCGCACGCGCGGCCCAACGCCGCGCACACCGCGCTGGCGCGGCTCGAAGCAGCCGGCCACGTGCCGACGCTGGTAACGCAGAATGTCGACGGCCTGCATCAGCGCGCGGGCAGCCGCGAGGTGATCGAACTGCATGGCGGCATAGACGGTGTGACATGTCTGGACTGCGGTATGCAGCACTCGCGCGCGTCGATCCAGCAGACGCTTGAAGCGGACAATCCCGCGCTTGTCGACGTGACCGCCGAAACCGCCGCCGATGGCGACGCGCATCTCGAGTGGCACGATCTTGGCGGGTTCCGCATTCCGTCGTGCTCGAACTGCGGCGGCTTGTTGAAACCCGCGGTGGTGTTTTTCGGCGAAAGCGTGCCGAAGGAGCGTGTGGAGGCGGCTTCGCACGCGCTCGACGCGGCGGACGCCGTGCTGGTGGTCGGCTCGTCGCTGATGGTCTACTCCGGCTACCGTTTTTGCGTGTGGGCGCAGAAGCAGGGCAAGCCGGTCGTCGCGATCAATCTCGGGCGCACGCGCGCCGATCCGCTGCTGTCGCTGAAAGTCACGGCGCCCTGCGCGGAGACGCTGACCGCGCTGGCCGGCCGGCTGGCGCTGGATTGAAGGTCACACCGAAAAAAGGAACGCTGATGTTGACGTAGATCGCGCAGCTCGAAGCCCTCTACGGTCAACCGCACGAGCGCGCCGTGCGCGAAGAGATTGGGTATATCAACGAGGACTACCGCGCGTTCATCGAAGTCGCACCGTTCGCGGTGCTTGCCACCACTGGCCCGGAAGGTCTCGACTGTTCGCCGCGCGGCGACGCGCCGGGCTTCGTGCGTATCGTCGACGAACGCACGCTCGCGCTGCCGGACCGGCTCGGCAACAATCGGCTCGACAGTTTGCGCAATATCATCGTCGAACCGAGGCTGGCGCTGCTGTTCATCATTCCCGGCGTGGGCGAAAGTTTGCGCGTGAACGGCCGCGGCCGTATCACCGACGACCCGCAATGGCTGGACAGTTTCGCCGTCGAAGGTAAACTGCCGCGCACCGTGCTGCTGATCGACGTGGACAGCGTCTACTTTCACTGTTCGAAAGCGTTGGTGCGCTCGAAGCTGTGGGACCCGGCGCATCACGTCGAACGTTCGCGGCTGCCGAGCGCGGGCGAGATTCATCGGCGCATCAATGGCGCGCAGTTCGACGCGGCGACCTATGATCGCGAACTCGCCGAACGCGTGCGCACGACCCTGTACTGAAACCGAAGCAGAACCAAAGCTGACCATGACCGATTCCCAACTGGCGCTGCGGCAACATTCGCCGTCCGCCGAACGCAACCGCGAACCGATCCTCGCGGTGTTGCGCGCGGCGCTGCCGGCCAACGGCCGCGTGCTCGAAATCGCGAGCGGCACCGGCCAGCACGCGATCTGGTTCGCCCGCGCGATGCCCGGACTCGACTGGCAACCGAGCGACGCCGATGCCGGCGCGCGCGATTCGATTGCCGCGTGGGTCGCGCACGAAGGGCTCACGAACGTGCGCGCGCCGCTCGCGCTCGACGTGCATCAGCCGGACTGGGGCGTGGACACGTTCGACGCCGTGGTGTGCATCAACATGATTCACATCTCGCCGTGGAGCGCGGCGCAGGCGCTGTTCATGGGGGCGGGGCGCCGTCTCGTCGACGGCGGGGTCCTGTACCTGTACGGCCCATACAAACGCGGCGGAGCGCATACTTCTCCGAGCAACGATGCCTTCGATCAGCAGTTGCGCGGCCGCGATCCGGAATGGGGCGTGCGCGACATGGAGGAGGTCGTGGCATTGGGCGCGTCGGTCGGACTGGTGTGCGAGGAGCCCATCGCGATGCCCGCCAACAATTTCAGTCTGGTGTTCAGGAAACGCGCGGACGCGACGCGAGTCTGACGCCCGTTAAATGCGGTTAAACGAGGTTAAACGCGGGTTCGCCGCGATGTAAAACGCCGCCCGTTGCCCGCTAACGAGCGGCAAGCTGGCATTTCTTTTATTCTTTCACCCTCGACGTTGCGCCGACGTTCTTTCCGGCGCGGCGCTACGACATTTTTTGGACTCTGGAGAATTCACATGGGCAAACAGGCAATCGGCGTGGTGGGGCTGGCGGTCATGGGCCGCAATCTGGCGCTCAACATCGAGAGCCGCGGCCACGCGGTGTCGGTGTACAACCGTAGCCGCGAGAAAACCGACGAACTCATCGCCGAATATCCGGACAAGAAGCTGGTGCCGGCTTTCACGCTGGAAGAATTCGTGGAGTCGCTGGAAAAGCCGCGCCGCATTCTGCTGATGGTGAAAGCAGGCGAAGGCACCGACGCCACCATCAACCAGTTGAAACCACTGCTGGACAAGGGCGACATTCTGATCGACGGCGGCAACACGCATTTCACCGACACCATCCGCCGCAATCAGGATCTTGCGAAGTCCGGACTGCACTTTATCGGCACGGGCGTGTCGGGCGGTGAGGAAGGCGCGCTGAAAGGTCCGTCGATCATGCCGGGCGGTCAGCGCGATGCGTACGACCTCGTGGCCCCGATCCTCACTGAAATCGCCGCGAAGGCGCCGGACGGCGAGCCGTGCGTCGCCTACATGGGACCGGACGGCGCGGGCCACTTCGTGAAGATGGTGCACAACGGCATCGAGTACGGCGACATGCAGTTGATCGCGGAAAGCTACGCGGTGCTCAAGCAGGTGGTCGGGTTGTCGAACGAAGAACTCGGCAAGGTCTATACCGAGTGGAATCAGGGCGAGCTGGACAGCTACCTGATCGAAATCACCTCGAAGATTTTCGGCAAGAAAGACGACGAGACCGGCAAGGATCTGGTCGACGTGATTCTCGATCGCGCCGCGCAAAAGGGCACCGGCAAGTGGACCAGCCAGAACGCGCTCGACCTCGGCGCGCCGCTGCCGCTGATCACGGAAGCCGTGTTCGCGCGTGTGCTGTCGTCGCTGAAAACCCAGCGCGTGGCCGCGAGCAAAGTGCTGGAAGGCCCGGCGGCCAAGCCGCTCGGCGTCGAGCGCGACGCCTTCATCGAATCGGTGCGCCGCGCGCTCTATTTCAGCAAGGTGATTTCGTACGCGCAAGGCTTCGCGCAACTGCGCGCGGCGTCGGAAGAGTACAAGTGGGATCTGGACTACGGCACGATCGCGAAGATTTTCCGCGCGGGCTGTATCATCCGCGCCCGCTTCCTGCAAAAGATCACGGACGCTTATACGAAGGACAAGGCGATCGCCAATCTGCTGCTCGACCCGTATTTCCGCGACATCGCCAAGAATTATCAGGCGGCGTTGCGCGAAGTCGTGGTGGCCGCCGTCAATGCTGGCGTGCCGGTGCCGGCTTTCGCGTCGGCGATCGCGTATTTCGACGCGTATCGTTCGGAGCGCCTGCCGGCAAACCTGGTGCAGGCGCAGCGCGATTTCTTCGGCGCGCATACGTTCGAACGCATCGACAAGCCGGGCAGCTTCCACGCGAACTGGAGCTGAGCGTTTGACCCGCGGCCCGGCGCGCCCTTACAGCAAGGCGCGCCGGGCCGCGAATGCGCTTCAAATTCGCGACGGTCAATTATTGCTGAAAGCCAACGGCCAGATAGGTCGCAGTAGCGCCCCGCCTGCTACTGTTGCGAAATTCGAAATAGAGTTTCGTCGTTTTAGGGGTTTTCCCTAGGTGTTCACCCTCCTAAACTTCTACTTAAGCGCTACGGAACAAACAATCCGCAGCGAATTACAAGACAAGTTCTGGAGGTTTACATCATGAAGGCTCTTATCTCTGCAGTCGTAGTCGCCGCCGCTCTGGCCGCTCCTGTCGCTTCGTTTGCTCAATCGAATCAGCCGGTTACGCGCGCTCAAGTTCGCGCTGAACTGGTTCAGCTGGAAAAGGCCGGCTACAACCCGATCGGCGATCAGGTCAACTACCCGGCTAACATCCAGGCCGCGCAAGCACGCGTCGATGCGCAAAACGGCACCGCTCAAGCTGTGAACAGCGGCTACGGCGCACCGATCGCCGGCAGCTCGCAAGCTGGCCGTCCGGTTAGCGGCAACGACCGTAACTCGGTCTACTTCGGCAACTAATTCGCGCCGAAGCTGATGGGAACGCCGCCTGATTATGGGGCGGCACGCAAATGAAAACGCCGTCCGGGTTGCCGGGCGGCGTTTGTCGTTTACGGCGCGATTAGGGCATCGGTGTCTGAGCCGATGCCGGTGCGCGTTCGTCAACGCGCGGTCTTCACTGTGCGAACCGGCATTGGCGATGCGGGACCGGCGGGCCGAGCGGTGACCAAAACGTGGCGGACCGAAGGCGCCGCTGAACGGACGCCGAAAGGTGCGCGGCGCGGACGATGCAACCCAAATGCAATCCGCCAGCGCCGCCCTAATGCAGCGTGCGATGCCGGCGGCCTATTTCATCGAATAATGCGTGGCTGGGTTCGAGGGCGAGCAGCCAGCATTCGTCGTAGCCGCTCAGATTGTCGAGCGCCTCGCGCAGCCGCTCGATCGCCAGAGCGGGAATCTCGACGCTCGCCTCCACGCCGCTCGACAATCCCGCGATGCTTGCCAGTTGGACGAGGGCGTCGGCGGCTTCGGCCACGTCGGCGGCGAACACCAGATGCGTGTTCAGCAACTCGACCAGACCAGGCGACGCCGCGACATCGTCGACGTTGAGTTGTACGGCCAGAAAAGTGGCTTTGTTCATTCTCAACTCCCTCGCAGAATTCGGACGTTTTGCTTTCGGCGCGTCGGGGCGGCAAGAACGAGTATAGGCGAGGGCCTCGTGGATTCAATGCTCACACAAATTGCCGCGTGTTCCGCTGGCGGCAAGCATGCCGTCCAGCGCACCTATAATGGGGCCAGCCGGAAAGCGGTTCGCGCGAGTTCTGGCCGCCCGCCGTGCCCGCCGGATCGTACGCCATGCCGGCGCTGTTTTTTCTCAACTGCCTCGTGACAATGAAGATCATCCGCAGCAAGAATTTCACCGCGACGCGCGCTTGGGGCGCGCTCGATATCGCCAACATGAGCGGCATCACGACGCGTCTGCATTGGACCGATCAGCCTTATAAGTGGCATGTCAACGACGGCGAGGAAGTGTTCGCCGTGCTCGATGGCCGCGTCGAGATGCGTTATCGCGAAGGCGGCGTGGAACAGTCGGCCATTCTGGAGACGGGCGACGTGTTCTACGCTTCGGTCGGCACCGAGCACGTGGCTCATCCGATCGGCGCGGCGCGCATTCTGGTGGTTGAGGCAGAAGGGAGCGCCTGAATTCCGGCGGACGTCTGGTGCCATGCCGGCCCGGTTCTCACCACGCACGGCGCCATAATGGATAACCGCTGCCACGCCCTCGAGACGAGCGGCACGGCAAATGCTACGGCATCGATTGAATCCGATTGATCGAACAAAGTGTCGAGGAAAATCAAATGACAAGACCATGGCAATTGACGGGGACCCGGTTGCTGGCAGTGGCCGCGCTCGGCGTGATATTCGGCGGCTGTACAACCATGCCGTGGGAGAGCACGCCGTTTTACAGCAGCACACCTTCCCGCCCAACTACGCTCAGCACGGTGCCGGTTCCCGCCGGTTTCTACCGGGTCAATCCGGGCGACACGATCAGCGGGATTGCGTCGGCATATGGCCGCATGCCGCAAGAGATCGCGGCGTGGAACGGCCTGGCGGTCAACGCCGCTGTCACGCCGGGACAAGTGCTGCGGGTCTCTCCACCGATGGCCTCGGGCAGCGTCGTGACGCCGCCGGTCGCCGTCCGGCCGGACGGTTCCACGACGCCCGGCGTGCCCGGCGCGCCCACCGCAGCCGCCGGACCGCAGCAGGGCGTATTGCAATGGCCGGTGCGAGGGCCGGTGCTGAGAGCCTTCGCGCCGGGTAGATCGAATGGCATCGTGATCGGCGGCCGGCCTGGCGATCCGGTCAAGGCGGCCGCTACCGGCCGCGTGGTTTACGCCGGCACGGGTATCGAGGCGTACGGTCCGCTCATCATCATCAAGCACGACGACTCGCTGATCACCGCTTACGGGCAGAACAGCACGCTGCTCGTCAAGGAAGGCGACGCGGTCGCGCAGGGGCAAACCATCGGCGAAGTCGGAGTGGACAGCCGCGGGGTGGCGTCGATCCAGTTCGAGGTCCGCCAGAACGGCCAGCCGGTCGATCCGCTCGCGTGGCTGCCCAGGTCAGGCGGGTGAGCTTCTTTCCAGCGCGATTTCAGCGCCCCGTTAATTGAATATACTGTGTGGCTAAACTGCCGGCGCCGTTGCCGCCCGTCGATACCGACGGTGCGGTGCGTCGACCGGCTGGCATAGGCTGTCATTCACAGACGCACAGGGACACACAATGATCGATTTGCGCAGCGATACCGTAACCCGTCCGACTCCGGCGATGCTCGCGGCCATGTCGGCCGCCGAAGTCGGCGACGACGTCTGGGGCGACGACCCCACCGTGTTGCGTCTGCAGGCCACCTTGGCCGAACGCACCGGCAAGGAAGCAGGCCTGTTCTTCCCGAGCGGCACGCAAAGCAATCTGGCGGCGTTGATGGCCCATTGCGCGCGCGGCGACGAATACATCGTCGGCCAGTTGGCGCACACGTATAAATATGAAGGCGGTGGCGCGGCGGTCCTCGGCAGCATCCAGCCGCAGCCGCTCGAAAATGCCGCGGACGGCTCGATCCCGCTGGAAAAGATCGCTGCCGCGATCAAGCCCATCGACGATCATTTTGCGCGCACGCGGCTGCTGGCGCTGGAAAATACTATCGGCGGCAAGGTGCTGCCGGCGGGGTATGTCGCCGAGGCGGTGCAGCTTGCGCGTCAGCACGGCCTGTCGGCTCACCTCGACGGCGCGCGTGTTTATAACGCGGCAGTGGCGTCGGATAAGCCGGTCGCGGCATTGTGCGAGCCGTTCGATTCGGTCTCGGTCTGTTTTTCGAAGGGACTGGGCGCGCCGGTCGGGTCGGTGCTGGTCGGCAGCCGGGCACTGATCGACGTGGCGCACCGCTGGCGCAAGGTGCTGGGCGGCGGCATGCGTCAGGCCGGTGTGCTGGCGGCGGCTTGCCTGTACGCGCTGGATCACAACGTCGAGCGCCTCGCCGACGACCACGCGCATGCCGCGCATCTGGCGGCGGGTCTGGAAGCTATCGATCAGGTCAAGGTGCAGTCGGTCGCCACCAACATGGTGTTTGCACAGTTTCCGCAGCAGCATTGCGCGCCGCTCGAGGCATGGCTCAAGGAGCACGGCATTCTCACGCAGATGCTGTACGCGTCGCGATTTGTGACGCATAAGGACGTGTCGCGTGGGGATATCGATACGTTTATCGCAGCGGTGAAGGGGTATTTCGCGGCGCGGTAAAGCGGAACACCGAACACCAAACGCACAACGCTACGCGGCTGTGACCAGCGCCGCAAAGCAAGGCAGCAGAAATAATCTGCAACCCAGCAGCAAACCAAAGCGGACGCACTGTCACCTCAGCGCGCCCGCTTTTTCATTTCATCGACGCCTTCGCATGCACGCCTGATCGATGCGACGGCGCCAGCAACCTGAGCCCGCTCGCGAGGCTCGCCGCGCCCGCAAAGAAAGCGCCGGTGCTCAGCGCCAGCGTCGGCCCATGCCGCCCGGCAATCCCAAAGCTCAGCGCGACCAGCGCCGCGCCGGTGGTTTGCCCAAGCAGCCGCGCAGTCGCGACGATGCCGCTCGCGCCGCCGCTGCGCTCCGGCGGCGCGCTTGCCATCAACGCCTTCAGATTCGGCGACTGGAAGAACCCAAAGCCCGCGCCGCAAACCGCCATGCGTATGCCGATGTCGAGCACGTGCGGATGCACCGGCAGAAGCGCCAGCGAAGCCATTCCCGCCGACATCACCGCGAGACCAATCGCGCCGAGCAGTCCAGGCGGATAACGGTCGGACAAGCTGCCCGCCAGCGGCGCGGCCAGCGCGACCACCACGGGCCACGGCGTCATCAGAAAGCCGGTCTCGACCTGGCTGCGATGCAGCACGTCCTCGAAGTAGAACGGCAGCGAGACGAACGCCAGCCCTTGCGCGGCGAATGAGCACACGGCCGTCAGCGCCGACAACGCGAACACCGGTCGCTTGAACAGATCGACGGGTAGCATCGGCGCAGGATGGCCCGCTTCGCGGCGAATCAACAGGAAACCGAACACCAGCGCAATCGCCGCCGCGCTCAGCACCAACTGTGTCGACGCGCGCTGGGCCGCCTCGCCGAGCGCGAAGATCAACGCGGCGAAGGTGATGACGTTCAGGAGCGCCGCGACCGGATCGAAGTTGTGCTTGCCGCGTTCGGTGTACGGCAACGCCGGCCAGGCGAAGCCCAAGGCCAGCAGGCCGAGCGGCACGTTGACCGCGAACAGCCAAGGCCACGCGGCCACCGACAGAATCAGCGACGCCACCGTCGGCCCGACCGCGAACGACACGCCGACGATCAGCGCGTTGGTGCCGAGACCGCGTCCGAGCCGGTGCGGCGGATACAGATAGCGGATCAGCGCGGTGTTCACGCTCATGATCGCGCTCGCGCCGAGGCCTTGCAGCACGCGCGCGGCGGCCAGCAGCGGCAGCGTCGAGGCCAGCGAGCACGCCAGCGACGCCAGCGTGAAGAGCGCAATCCCGCCGATATAAATCCGCCGGTGTCCAACGATATCGCCGAGCGCGGCGAGCGGCAGTAGCGTCGCGACCATCGCGAGCTGATATGCATTGATGATCCACACCGATGCCGCCGGCGCCGCATGCAGGTCGGCGGCGATGGCGGGCAGCGCGGTGTTGGCGATGGCGGTGTCGAGCGTGGCGAGCGCGACGGCGAGCATGATCGCGGCCATCGCGCGGCGGTTGGCGGCGGACATCGGGACGTCCGCGGGAAAAGGGTGGGCGGCGCTGGGTTTGTCGGACAAGGCGGTGGCTCGTCGGGTTGAGCATGCCGGCGTGCAGCCGGGCGAGTCGAGGCGCGCGGCGCGCGAGTGGCAGAGGTTGCGGGATGTAAGACGCGCGCGCCTGAATCCGGCGTTCGAAGCATTTCAGACGGCCGCGCGGCGAATGTAGCGATTGTTACAGAGACGCGGAAATCGTGCTGGGACCCGGGCGGGGAAGGGCGCCGACCACGGCGCCTCTGATGCAACTAACGGTCAATCCCGCGCACGGTCCGCGAACTGACCCGCGCTCGTGTTGTCACATGCCATTCCGGCACAACCGCTTGGCAGACGAGGCGCTCTGATTTGACCACGCATCAAGCCACCCGCTCTTCATCCGCGCGTCACGCGGCGAAAAAATAATGGCGTTGCCTTCCATCCAGCGCGCATTGGGTATTTCGCAATCGTTTGCCTGTTTTGCGCAGCCGATGCACGCGTGCAGTGCCACGCACACATGGCTTGCACCTCGCGCGTGCGAAAACGTGCGAAAAAACGCCGCCTCGGCTGATGTCGGCGGGCATGGCATGTGCGTAATCAGGCGTTCGCGCCGGCCGGTGTCCGGTGGCCTTAAAATGTCCTACTCTGTTTCTTAACCCGCCTGACCGGCTCGCGCCTCCCGCCCGTCATCTGTGCGGTCCGCGTATGTCGCGTCTTTTTTCCCCGGAGGCTTCGATGACAGCCGTCGATCTGGAATTCGACCAGCTCAACAGTACCGTCGACGCGCTACGGCGCTCAATTTCCAATCGCATGATGTATGGCGTCGGCAAGGACGCCGTCACCGCGCATCCGCATGACTGGCTGCACGCCGCGGCGCTCGCCGTGCGCGACCGGCTGGTCGCGCGCTGGATGAAGACCACGCGCCTGCAATACGAACAGGACGTGAAACGCGTCTACTACCTGTCGATGGAGTTCCTGATCGGCCGGACCTTTACGAACGCCTTGCTCGCTCTCGGCATCCACGACCAGATGAAGGAAGCGCTGGCGAGCCTGGGCGTGGATATGGATGCGCTGACCGATATCGAGCCGGACGCCGCGCTCGGCAACGGTGGCCTGGGCCGGCTCGCGGCCTGCTTTCTCGATTCGATGGCGACGCTCGGCATTCCGGGCTTCGGCTATGGCATCCGTTACGAATACGGCATGTTCCGTCAGCAGATCGTCAACGGCGAGCAGGTTGAAGCGCCGGATTACTGGCTGCGCGCGGGCAATCCGTGGGAGTTTCCGCGGCCCGAAGTCACCTACATGGTTCACTTCGGCGGCCGCACGGTACAGCGCGGCGAATACGTGGAATGGATCGACACCCAGCACGTGAACGCCACCGCGTACGACACCGTCATTCCGGGTTACGCGACCGACGCGACCAACACGCTGCGCCTATGGTCGGCGCGCGCCGCCGAGGAGCTCGACCTAGGCGCGTTCAATCGTGGCGACTACCGCAACGCGGTCGACACCAAGAACATGTCGGAGAACGTCTCACGTCTGCTGTATCCGGACGACTCGACCCCGGCCGGCCGCGAACTGCGCTTGCGCCAGGAATACTTTTTCGTCTCGGCGACCATGCAGGATCTGATTCGCCGCTATCAGCGCACGCACAGCACGTTCGGGCGCTTCTCCGAAAAAGTGGCGGTGCATCTGAACGATACGCACCCCGTGCTGGCGATTCCCGAGCTGATGCGTTTGCTGGTGGACGTCCATCATCTGCAGTGGGACAAGGCGTGGAAACATGTCACGCAGATCTTCTCGTACACGAACCACACGCTGATGCCCGAGGCGCTCGAAACGTGGGACGTCGAGTTGCTCGCGCGGTTGTTGCCGCGCCATCTCGAGATCATCTTCGAGATCAACGCGCAGTTTCTCAAGCACGTGAGCGAGCAATCAGGTCATGACGCCGAGATGATTCGTCGCATTTCGCTCGTCGACGAATACGGGCAGCGGCGCGTGCGGATGGCGTATCTGGCGATCGTCGCGAGCCACAAGGTGAACGGCGTGTCGAAGCTGCACTCGCAGTTGATGACGCGCGATATCTTCGCGGACTTCGCGCGAGTCTTTCCGGACCGCTTCACCAATGTCACCAACGGCATTACGCCGCGCCGCTGGCTCGCGCAGGCAAGCCCGTCGCTGTCCTCGCTGATCGATCAGCAGATTGGCAAACACTGGCGCAGCAATCTGTTCGAACTGGAACAGCTGCGCAACCTGCGCACGGACAGCGGCTTTATCGAAGCCTTCCGTGAAGCGAAGCGGCAGAACAAACTGCGGCTCGTGAACCGTCTCGCGCATCACACCAAACTGCATTTCGATCCGGACGCGCTGTTCGATCTGCAGGTCAAGCGCATTCACGAATACAAGCGGCAACTGCTCAACGTGCTGCATGTGATCGTGCGTTACAACCAGATCCGCGCGAATCCCGAGCGCGACTGGGTGCCGCGCGTGGTGATGTTCGCCGGCAAGGCTGCGTCCGCGTATCGGATGGCGAAGACCATCATCAAACTGATCGGCGACGTGAGCGAGAAGGTCAATCACGATCCGCTGGTCGGCGACCGTCTGAAAGTGGTGTTCGTGCCGAACTACGGCGTGAGCGTGGCGGAGCTGATCATTCCGGCCGCGGATCTGTCGGAGCAGATTTCGATGGCCGGCACGGAAGCATCGGGCACCGGCAACATGAAACTCGCGCTCAACGGCGCGCTGACGATCGGCACGATGGACGGCGCGAATATCGAAATCTGCGACGCGGTGGGCCGCGAGAACATCTTCATCTTCGGCCATACCGCCGACGAAGTGGACAACCTGCGCGCCACCGGCTACCGGCCGCGGCAAATCTACGAAGAGAACGCGGAACTGCGCACGGCGCTCGACCAGATTCGCACGGGTTTCTTCTCGCCGGACGATCCGCTGCGCTTCTCGGATATTTTCCACACGTTGGTCGATTGGGGCGATCACTACATGGTGCTTGCCGATTTCGCCGCGTTCGCCAAGGCGCAAGACGAAGTGGACGCGCGCTTCGTCGACAAGCGTGCATGGACGGAAAGCGCGATCGAGAATGTGGCGGGCATGGGGCAGTTTTCGTCGGATCGCACGATCGGCGAATATGCGCGCAACATCTGGCATGTGAATCCGCTGAATATCGAATAGCGGAACGGTTGCTTCGTCTCAGCGCGACGTAGACGTAGACGTAGACGTAGACGTAGACGTGGAAAGGCCGTGCGATGGCTGGTGAATCGCACGGCCTTTTCTTTGACCGATGCCGCAGCGGTTATTGCGCGAACTTCTCGACCTCGTTCGCGGCGCGCAGGCCTAGCTGGCCGTGGGGGAAGTCGAACAGCACGTCGACATTCTGCATACCCATCAGGCCGATCACGATACGGTCGGCGCCCGGTTTCGCCTTGACGATCGTCACTTGCGCGCCTTCATAGCGATGCACCCATTTGCCGGTGCCGAGCGCCGCGTTGTAGTTGCCTTGATTGAGTACCTTGCCGATTTCGTCGTCACCGGTCCAGTTCGGCGCCTTGTCCATTTCGACGCGGATCATGTCGGTGCTGGCGGTGGCGAACACCAGCGGCGCGCAAAAGGTCATCTTGTCGCCGACGTTGACGCAACCTCTCGGCCATTGCGCCGTGCCGTCTTGCAAGACGGTCATCGGCGCCATCGTGTAGTCCTTGGTGAGCGCGCTCGACGGACTCAGCACCAGGTAGGGTTTCGCAAAGTTCGAGTGCACCAGATAGCGCTGGCCGATATTGCCGGGCAACGCGCGCAACGGTTGCGTGCAGCAGCTGTCGTCCGGTTGCGCCGCGCCGATGCCGAACAGACCCGAGAATGCCCAGCCGAATTCGCCGGTGTAGCCGTCCATGCCCACGCAGCGCCGGGCGTTGGGTTGGCAGTTCACCAAGTCGACGGCTTGCGCGTCGACCTGCGCCGGCTTCGTGCCCGCGAGACTCATCGGCAGCTTGACGGCCGCGCCGGCAACTTGCGCGCCATTCGCCAACGGCAGCGAACTCAGCGGACCGGCGTTCGGATAGTTCGTGGCCGGCAGGACCGACTTCAGCACGCGCACGCCCTGCGTGCCCGTGTCCAGTGCGACGTACACCGCCTTGCCGTCGAGCTGGATCGGCAGGCCGAGGCGCGCGTGGCCCGCATCGACGCGCTCCACTTGCAGCGGAATCAGCAGGCCGTCCTGGCCGCCATTGATCAGTGAGGCAGCCGGCGCGGGCGGCGTGGGCGTGGGAAAGGTCACTGCACAGCCGCTGAGCGCGACAAGCGCACCGGTTACGACAAGCGCGGCCGCGCTGGAACGACGCCGGTTGAGGCGCAAATGCCGGCGCGCGGCATCGAGGGACGACAGGAACATAGATCACACGCTTTGCAAAGGGCGGGTCCCTGACGAAGGCGAGGCATTGCAAGCGGCGAGGCGGACAGCGCGAGCGGCAATCGCTGGATTGGCCGCGGCGTGATCAAGAAAACCGGGTCGCTTGCGAACC
This sequence comes from Paraburkholderia sp. BL18I3N2, assembly GCF_003001875.1. NCBI lineage: Bacteria > Pseudomonadati > Pseudomonadota > Betaproteobacteria > Burkholderiales > Burkholderiaceae > Paraburkholderia > Paraburkholderia sp. BL18I3N2. The sequence continues at coordinate 485,285 of NZ_PVNC01000003.1, read as the reverse complement.
TGCGGGAGGGAACACGCGATAACAGGAGCGGCGACTCTACATGGCCGCTCGAGTGCATCTGCAAAGATGTGTAAAGGCACGCGCACGGGCACAGGCGCGGGCGCGGCCGGCAACCGGCCCGTGCAAGTGTCGATCCAGATCAATAGTCGCGCGGACGCCGGATCACGGTCGCTTGCGCGCGGCCGAGCGTGGCGCGATCGAGTTTGACGGCCAGCAGGCCGATCACGTCTTCGACAGTGCGCGAGGTGACTTCGACGCGGAACGTCACGCGCTCGCGTCGCTGGTCGATAGTGACGACATAGAGACGCAGGTCGTCGCCGAGCGCGGCGTGCAACGCGCGCCGTCCGTTGGCCGACGACGTGCCGGGCACAGTGACGTCGATAATGACGAGCGGCACGACGATATGCGTGCGGCGCGGCAGCCGCGGCGCTTGTGGCGTGCGCTGGGTGCGCAAGGTGCGCGTAACGGGAAGATCGGGCGTAGCGGCGGACGTGTGCATGGGGTTGCGCCGACCCGGTGGGCGGCGCGCGTTGTTGACTCCCGTCCACTCTAGCGACGCGCGTCTCAAGGACGCGCAAAAGCTGCCGCGCGGCGAATCAAAATTGTGTTAACGCGCAGGCCGCATGTGGCGTGCTATCGCGGCAACTAGCATCTGAAAGCTGCGAACCGCGTTGTCAAACCTTCGGCGCCGCGGCTGTGGCCTTCGCCTCATTCACGGCGACGGCAACGCGTTCGACGAACTCGCGATCGACGCTCATCAGCGCTTCGCGATCGCCGTTCGCTGTCTGCACCATCAGACGATGCGTGATGTCCTGGGTCAGCCAGGTGAGCCAACCGACCACGGCGAGCATCGTGCCGCACACGATGCCCACCGGCGAGCGCAATATCGCGCCGACAATAATGCCGGCGATGCCGAGCAGCGAAATCGTGACGGGCAAGACCTTGTTTTTCGGCACGGTGACGACACGCACGTCCACGATCTCGCGCAGCGGAAAGACCTGGCCGGCGGACGAGAGTGCGTTGCGCGTGACCGACACGCCACGATCATTGAAGGGTGTTTCCATCGAGTCGAATGCAAGCGGTGGCAAAGGGCGCAGCGTACCAGACTTCGAATGCCTGAAGTTACGGGACCTTTCGCCGGCTGACAGGCTGCGCGCGATCACCATCTATGCCGGGCGGACGAACAGCGCACCGACCTTGCTCGATAAATCACCGCGCAGCACGAAAAAGCTCCCGATGAACGTGAGGTCGCCAAGCACCTGAAGCTGCCAGATGTTCGGCCTGAGCCACGGTGCGCGAGCGCTGTGCAAGCAGTGATCGCGATGCGCTGGGGGCTGCCTATCGCCGAGCCCTCGCCACAGTCAGCCGGGATATCGCCGGCGGGATCGGCTCGGCGCCGGCACCGGCACCGTGAGTGCGGCGCTGTCTCAGTCAAACGCCTTGTCGTTTGGCGCCGCGTACAACTTTTCCAGCGCCCCGCTCATGGGGAAATCGAAGTTGATGCCTTTCGGCGGCACCGGCTTCATGAACCATTTGCCGTACAGGGTTTTGATATCGCTGCCTTTCATGACCTGAACCATGACGTCGTCAACCAGCTTCTTGAACTCCGGATCATCCTTGCGGAGCATGAAGCCATACGCTTCGGACGACTGAGGCGTGCCCACAATGACCCAGTCGGCGGGCTTGGCCGTCAGCGAGCGCGCGCCCGCGAGCAGCACGTCGTCCATCATGTACGCCACCGCACGGCCGGTTTCGAGCGTGACGCGGCCCTCGCCGTAATCCTTCGCGCTGATGATCTGCATGTTCATCTTTTTCTCCTCGTTCATTTTCCTGAGGAGACGCTCCGACGTGGTTCCCTGGTTGGTCACCACGGTCTTGCCGGCCAGGTCCGCGAAATCCTTGATGCCTGAGTCTTTGCGCGTCAGAAGACGCGTCGTGGCAACGAAGAACGTGTCGGAAAACGCGACCTGATTTTGCCGGGACGTCAGATTCGTTGTCACCCCGCATTCGAGGTCGACCGTGCCGTTCTGAACCAGTGGGATGCGGTTTTGCGAAGTAACCGGTATGAAGCGGACGTGCAGATCGGGGTGGCCGGTTTTAGCCTTCACCGCATCGATGATCCTGTTGCAAATGTCCTGGGAAAATCCGATCACCTGGTTATTCGTATCAACGTACGAAAACGGCACGGACGTTTCGCGGTGACCGATCGAAATCGCATTGCCGCTCTGGATTTTTGCCAGCGTGGACTGTGTCTCCTGGGCCGAAGCGCTGGTCGAAACAACGGCAAAAGTCGCGAGGGCCATCAGCAGCCTGTGTTTCATAGCAATTACCCCATCGTGGTGAGAACCAGTCTCTGCGCACCTGCGCGGCTGGTCTGATACATATGTTGCCAGAAAAATATTATATGCAACATATGTTAACCACCAATGTGTAAAACGTTCAGCGGCTTTTTGTGGCGCAAGCCGGCAGTACGGATATCGATGGGGGGAACGCTAAATGCTACTCCGCTTGACGGAGTCGCTTAACGGCATCCATACAGCCGCACCACCTGCACATCCAACCAGGAGACAACACAATGAACAATCGGCCCACCAATCCGCCGGACTTTGCGCGCCGGAAAATTCTCGCTGCGCTGGCAAGTTCCGTCGCGTTGTCGGCATGTGGCGGAGGCGGTGGCGGTGGCGGTGGCGGGTCAGGCGGGTCGAAGAATCCCGTGATCGGTGCGATCCCGCCTGATCGCGCAAACCTTCCCCGTCCCCCATTGCCCGACCCGTCGACTTCCGGCATCGACCATATCGTGCTCGTCACGATGGAAAACCGTTCCTTCGACCATTTGCTGGGGTGGGTGCCGAACGCCGAAAGCGCACAGGCAGGGCGCACGTTCACCGATGCGTTCGGCACGGCGCGCGGGTCATTCGCGCTCACCGCCAATGCGGCCTACGGCTTCCAGGGCTGCGCATATGCCGACCCGAATCACGCATACGAGGCCGGCCGCGTCCACCTGGCAAACGGCGCGATGAACGGCTTTCTGCTGACGCCGGGCACCAGTCTCACGCCCGGCGACCTGCTGCCGATCGGCTATTTCCAGGCCGCGGACCTGGACTTCTACCGGGGGGCTGTCGCGCAGTACACCGTGTGCGACTATTACATGAGCGGCATTCTGGCCGATACCTACCCGAACCGGCTCTACCTGCATAGCGGTGAGACGGACCGTGTCAGCGACACGCTCGACACGTCGTCGCTGCCGACCATCTGGGACCGGCTGGATGCGAAGAACATCTCGTCGACGTACTACTTCCACGACGTGCCGTTCACGTCGCTCTACGGAACCCGCTATGTCGGGCGTTCCAAGCTGTTTGCCGATTTCCTCACCGACGCCGCCGCGGGTACGCTCCCGTCGTTCTGCATGGTCGATCCGAGTTTCGGCGGCGAAGCACAGGGGACCTCGAACGACGACCATCCGCATGCGGACGTGCGCAACGGCCAGGTGCTGTTGGGACGGATCTACGACGCGTTGCGCACGAGCCCGAACTGGAGCAAGACCCTCGTGATCATTGTCTATGACGAGTGGGGCGGCTTCATGGAACATGTCGCGCCGCCGGTGAGGACCGTGTCGGCCGCTGAAAGCGCGTTGGGCAACGACGGGCGGCTCGGGTTTCGCGTACCGTGCGTGCTGCTCGGACCGCGGGTGCGAGCGAACAGTGTGTCGCGTTATCCGTTCGATCCCAGTTCGATCCACCAGCTGCTTGCCTGGCGCTTCGGGCTCGATCCGCTCGGCGTGCGGGGCAGCGACCCGGCAACGGTCAACCTCGCGTATGCGTTGAATCTGGCGGACGCGCCACGCACCGATGCGCCGGCCATCGCGGTCACACAGGGTGTCTTCGGCGCGCAGTGCTCGGCGTCGGCGGCCACTGGCGCTTCGGCCGCGACCGGCATCGGACAGCTCGACAAGAGTCAGGTTACATCGGAAAGCGCCGTTCCCAATACGGCAGTCAGCCCGGTGGGCGGCCGCTTTGCGGAGCTGAGAACGCAGGCCGACGCTCTCGGTTTCCCACGTCCGTAGTAAGCAGGTGTCGAAGGCGAGGCGCTGCGTTGTCTTAACCCGCCTTCGGCACGCCGGCGTCCCGATGATGGTCGGCGGCGAGAAACATATACATGGCGGGCACCACGAACAATGTGAAGAGCGTGCCGATCGACAGCCCCGTGAAGATCACGAGGCCCATCGCATTGCGGCCCGCGGCGCCTGCGCCCGAGGCGACCACGAGCGGCAGGACGCCGAGCACCATCGCCGCCGTGGTCATCAGAATCGGGCGCAGCCGCACGCCCGCCGCTTCTTCCAGAGCTTCGCGCTTCGATCGGCCGGCGTGTTGCAGTTCGTTGGCGAACTGGACGATCAGGATGCCGTGCTTGCTGACGAGCCCCATCAGCGTGACGAGTCCGACCTGCGTGTAGATGTTCAGCGTCGTCAAACCGATGTTGATGAAGATCAGCGCGCCGAACAGCGCCATGGGTACCGAAACCAGAATCACGATCGGGTCGCGGAAACTTTCGAATTGGGCGGCAAGCGCAAGGAACACGATGATCGTCGCGAACAGCAGTGTGATGACGAAACCGCCGGACTCCTGCACGAATTGCCGCGATTGCCCCGAGTAATCCGCCGAATAACCCGCGGGCGCGGCCTGTGCGGTCGCCTTGCGCAGAAAATCGAGCACCTCGCCCTGTGACACGCCAGGCACGATCACGCCGGAGATCGTCGCGGAGTTGAGTTGCTGGAAATGGTTGATCGATTCCGGCACGACGTTGTGTTCGAGATGCGCAATCGTCGATGCCGGAATGACGCTGCCGTCCGGCGTGCGCAGATAATAATCGAGCACTTGCGAAGGATTCAGCCGGTCGGTCTGCAACACCTGCGGAATCACCTTGTAAGAGCGCCCGGCAATCGAGAAGTAGTTGACGTAGCCGCCGCCGAGCGCGGACCCGAGCGCCTGCCCGACGTCGCTTTGCGAGAGCCCGAGCGAAGCGACCTTGTCGCGGTCGACGACGAGCATGGCTTCCGGCTTGTCGAGCTTGAGATCGCTGTCGACGAAGAAAAACATCCCGCTCGCGCGGGCTTGTTGCAGAACTGCCTGCGAGACCTCGTTGAGGTTCTCGAACGGCTCGGTCGTGCTGATCACGAACTGCACCGGCAAGCCCTGCGAGCCCGGCAGCGGCGGAAACTGGAACGCCGCGACGCGCGCGCCGGCAATCTGATTCCATTTCTGCTGCAATTCCTGCTGCAACGCGCCCGCGCCTTTGCTGCGCCGATCCCATGTCTTGAACAGCACGCCGCCGATCCCCTGGTTCAGGGTCGGCGCGCCGGTGAGCTGGAACATCTGCGAATATTCGGGCAGCGCTTTGGAGATATTGAAGACCTGGTCCGCGTACGTCTGCATCTGTTGAATGGTCGCGTTCGGCGGACCCTGGATTTGCGACAACACGATTCCCTGATCTTCCTCGGGCGCGAGTTCCGATTTCGACGTCATGAACAGATAGATCGTGCCGGCGAGCAGCAGCGCGCCCATCACGATGAACACGGGCCAGGTGTCGAGCGTTGCGTGCAGCAGACGGCCATAGCCGCGATGAACGCGTTCGAACTGGCGGTCGACGAAGCGTGCGAAGCGCCCCGACTCCTGTTCCGCGCGGAAAAAGCGCGAGCACATCATCGGCGACAGCGTGAGCGCGATCACGCCGGACACCGTCACCGCGCCGGCCAGCGAGAAGGCGAACTCGGTGAAAAGGGCGCCGGTCAGGCCGCCCTGAAATCCAATCGGCGCATACACGGCGATCAGCACGACGGTCATTGCGAGGATCGGTCCGCCGAGCTCGCGCGCGGCGATCAGCGCGGCATCGAATGGTGCCTTGCCTTCCTCCTTCATGTGGCGATCCACGTTCTCCACGACGATGATTGCGTCGTCCACCACGAGCCCGATTGCAAGCACCAGCGCGAGCAGCGTCAGCAGATTGATCGAATAGCCGAGCAACTGCATGACGAAGAACGTGCCGATCAGCGACAACGGCATCGCGATCAGCGGCACGACGACCGCGCGGAAGCTGCCGAGGAACAGGAAAATCACCGCGGTGACGATCAGCAGCGCTTCGACCAGCGTCTTGATGACTTCGACGATCGCCGTGTTGACGAAATCGGTTGCGTCGTACACGATCTCGCCCGTCATGCCGGTCGGAAACTGCTTTTGCAGGCCGGGAAAGATGGCCTTCACACGCTTGGCGACATCGAGAATATTGGCGTCAGGCGCGACCTTGATGCCGATGAACACCGAGCGCTTGCCGCTGAACGCGACGTTGAAGTCGTAGCTGTCGGCGCCGAGCACGACGTTCGCGATGTCTTCGAGGCGCACGATCGCGCCGTTCTTCTGCTTGATGACGAGTTGCTTGAAGTCGTCGACGGTATGAAGGTCCGTGCCCGCGTTCAGGTCGACGCTGACCATTTGCCCTTTGGTCGTGCCGAGCGTCGCGAGATAGTTGTTGTTACCGAGCGCGGTGAACACGTCGGCCGCCGTCACGCCGTGGGCGGCGAGCCGTGTCGCATCGAGCCACGCGCGCAGCGCGAACTGCCGCCCGCCGAGAATTTCGGCGGTCTGCACGCCTTCGATCGAATCCAGCTTGGGTTTGACCACACGCAACAGGTAATCCGTGACGTTGTTGCTCGGCAGCACGTTGCTGTAAAAGCCCATGTACATCGCGTCGGTGGTCTGCCCGGTCTGTATCGTCAGCACCGGCTGCTGCGCTTGCGGCGGCAGCTGGTTGCGCACCGAGCCGATCTGCGTATTGATCTCGGTCAGCGCGCGGTTCGCGTCGTAGTTCAGGCGCAGCGTGGCGATAATGGTCGATACGCCGGTGCTGCTCGTCGACGACATGTAGTCGATGCCTTGCGCCTGGGCAATCGCCGCCTCGAGCGGCTGCGTGATGAAGCCGGCAATGGTGTCGGCGTTCGCGCCGTAATAGGCCGTGGTGATCGTCACGACGGCGTTTTCGGTCTGCGGATACTGGCTGACTTTCAGGGCGGCCAGCGAGCGCAATCCGAGCACGAGGATCAGCAGACTGACCACCGAGGCCAGCACGGGCCGCCGGATAAAGAGATCGGTGAAGGTCATCGCGCGGTCTCTCTATTGTTCCTGAGGCGTCGGGTTCGGATTGTCCGCCGGCTGCACGCTGTTATTGATGACGAGCGGCGTGCCGTTCTTCAGCTTGAGTTGCCCGCTCGTCACGACTTGCGCGCCGGCGTCGACCCCCTTGAGGATCGCGACCTGATCGCCGCGCGTCGGGCCAGGCGTGACGAACACCTGCTGCGCGACGGGCAGCGCCTTACCCTGCGCATTGGGTTGCGTGCCCGGCTTGACGATGAATACGGTCGCGCCATAGGGGTTGTACGTGATGGCGGTTTGCGGCAGCGTCAGGTAGCGCTGTCCCGCGCCCGCGTCGATCTTTACGTTCGCGTACATGCCCGGCAGCAGCTTGCGCTCCCGATTGTCCACGCTGGCTTCGATCTGCACGTTGCGCGTGGTGCTGTCCACCTTTGGGCTGACCGACTGGATCTTGCCCACGAACGTTTGGCCGCTGTAGGCGTTGGTGTCGACCACGATGGTCTGGCCGATCGCGAGCTGGCCGAGTTGCTGCTGCGGCAGGTAGAAATCGGCGTAGATCGGATCGATCGCCTGCAACGTGACGATCGCATCGCCCGGATTGATGTACTGCCCCGGATTGATCGTGGTGATGCCGAGGCGCCCCGCAAACGGCGCGCGAATCGTCTTCTTGTCGACGAGCGCGGCCTGTTGCGCGACTTGCGCCTTCTTGACCTTCAGGTCGGCGGCGTCGGCGTCGAGCTGCGCCTTGGCGATCGCCTTGATGTCGTACTGCGCCTTGTCGCGCGTGTAGACCGTCTGCGCGAGTTCGGCGGATGCCTCCAGCGACCGGAGCAGCGCCACGTCGCTGTCGGCGTTGAGTCTGATGAGAACCTGCCCGGCTTTCGCTTCCTGTCCCGAGCTGAAGGCGACTTCGCGCACGAGGCCCGCGACTTCGGTGGTGACATCCACGCCGCGCACCGCGCGCAGGCTGCCGACCGCCGCAAGCTGCGGTTGCCACTGCTGATAGCGGGCGACGACCGCCGAGACCGTGGCGGGTGGCGCTGCGTTGCCCGACATGAATTTCGCGATCATGTGCGCGCGGAACACGTTGAAGCCGACGAGCGCGGCCAGCAGCAGGCCGACGCAGATCAGCATGATCACCATCCGTTTTGTCATCGGTTTTCGTTCGGTCATCGTGATGTCCTTGCACGGCATTGGGCGAAGCGTGTTACAACGAGCGGTGCGGCGAGCGTCCTGCCGGGCTATGTCAATGCGCGCCGGCGGCTGCGGCTGCGGCCGCCGGCGCGGCGGCGTTCCACCAGCCGCCACCGAGCGCCTGGAAGAGGGCCGCGGTGTCGGCGTAGCGGGCGGCCTGCGCCTGCGCGAGGCTCACCACTGTTTGCTGGTACTGGCGTTGCGCGTCGAGAAGCGACAGGTAGCTCACACCGCCGACGCGATATTGCCCACGCGTCAGTTCCAGCGAGTCGTTCGCGGCGCGCCACGCCTGCGTCTGCGCTTGCAGGCCGGTCGCGTCGTGATCGAGCGCGCGCAGCGAATCCGCGACGTTCTGGAACGCCAGCAGCACCGTTTCGCGGTATTGCGCGTCAGCCTGCTCGTACGCCGCCTCCGCGGCGCGCTTCTGCGCGCTCAACTGCCCGCCGTGGAAGACCGGTTGCAGCAGGCCCGCGCCGAGGCTCCAGATCGTGCTGCCCGCCTTGAACACCTGTGCCGGCGTGAGCGCCTCGGCGCCGTAGCTGGCCGACAGCGTAATCTGCGGATACATCGCGGCGGTGGCCACGCCGATTTGCGCGCTGGCCTGATGCAGTACGGCGTCGGCGGCCAGAATGTCGGGCCGCTGTTGAACCAGCGCGGATGGCAGGCTGACAGGCAGCGTCTCGGGTAACGAAAACATCTCGAGCCTGAATTCGGGCAAGGCGTTATCGCTGGGCAGTTTGCCGGCCAGCACGGCGAGCTGGTGGCGCACCTGGTCGAGTTGCTGTTGCAGTGGCGGCAGCGTTGCGCGGGTCTGCGCCAACAGGGTCTGCTGCGCGAGCACCGCCGACCGGCCCACGCCTCCGAGTTCGAACTGCTTGCCAAGCACGGTGAATTGTTCGTCTTCTTGTGCGGCGATCTGTTCTGTCGCCTCGATCTGCGCGCGCAACGACGCTTCCTTGACGGCGGCGGTCACGATGTTCGCTGACATCGCGAGATAGGCGGCCTGCAACTGGAAGCGCTGGTAATCGACTTGCGCGTGCAACGCTTCGAGTTCGCGCCGTGTGCCGCCGAACACGTCGAGTTTGTACGACACGTTCACCGACGCGTTGTAGAGATTGAATTCCTCGACGAGTCCCGGCTCGCCGAACGTTATGCCGTTAAATTTCTGGCGCGTGGCGCCGAGTTGCGCATCGACGCTGGGCAGAAGGGTGCCGCCGGCTTGCGCCGAGAAGTTTTCGCGCGCCTGCCGCAATGCCGCTTGCGCCGCGGCGATGTTCGGACTGTTGACGAGCGCCTGACGGATCAGCGTATCGAGCGGTTCGCAATGAAAGAGCGCCCACCAGGCGGCGGGAATGTCCTGTCCCGGCACGAAGCGTTGCGGCAAGCCGGCGGCCCCTGGCGAAGAGGCGGTTTGCTCGGGCAGTGGCGAGGCGGTGTAGGTGTCGGTAGCCGGCGCGGGGGGAGTGCGGTAGTCAGGACCGACCATGCAGCCGGCCACCGCGGCGCAGCCGCATAGCACGACGCACAGGCGCCGCTGCCGGACAATACGCTGGCTAACGTCGATCATCGATCCACCTTATATCGCCCGCGTTTTGACTAAACGAGCGAGCGGACGCGGATATTCGGGCAACGTGAACTTTCGGTGTTTCCTTTCCCGCCTGACGTCGGAATTTACCATCTGGAACGCTTGCTACGCGTAGCCTAGCATGGTCGATTGTTGCGCTCGCACACGAGATCACGTAGGCAGCGCGCTCAACGATCTTTCAAACGGTCACCGTCGGCGTGTCCCGTGCCTTGCCGCACGCAACGTTCATTCACTCGCGTCGAACCTGATCAGGCGTTTCGGTCATATCTTACGGCGACCTGATCATAGAACGCCGCGTCTCCCAATCGTACATTTGAGCCACCCGAATGCCAGGTCAGCCGCCTGGTTCCGGGCCGGTAGCGACCGTGACATCAGGCAGACCAGACATGCGCATCCAGACCGCGCTCGCCACTCTGCAATGAGATTTTCCGAAGCTGAACAATCCACGTTTTGTCGAGGAGTTGGAACATGAATGCCAATGCACAGACCAAAGAATCCAATATCGTCAACGGCCTCAACGTCGACGATCTGTTCTCCCTGATCGAGGGCGTCAAGGGCGATGCATCGAAAGCCACCACCAGTTGGCGCGTGGCGACGACGTGGCAAGGCCAGGCCCATAGCCGCTCCGAGATCAAGGGATTCGCGATCGGAGGGCAGGACGTGTCGCGCAGATTCGCGATCGATATCGACGAGCCCCGCGAACTCGGCGGCTCGAACCAGTTCGCCAATCCTCAGGAGCATCTGATCGCGGCGCTGAACGCCTGCATGACGGTGGGTTACGTCGCGCAGTGCGCCGTGCGCGGAATCACGCTCGAGTCTCTCGAGATTGAAACGGAAGGCGACATCGACCTGAGAGGATTTCTTGGGCTCGATCCGAACGTGGCCAACGGCTACGAGAGCCTGCTTTACACCGTTCGTATCAAGGGCAGCGGCACCAGGGAACAGTTCGCGGAAATCCACAGCGCTGTGATGGCCACTTCTCCCAATTTCTACAATCTGGCGAATGCCGTTCCTTTGAAATCGACTCTTCTGGTGGGGTGAGCTTCGCGATGCAGCACGCCTCTCGGCGTCGTCTCCATGCGCGTTGAGCGCAAGGCTACGACAAGGAAAATCAGGCTAGCCGCGGTAATCGGATTTCGGGTCGTCGATCAAACGGAGCGCGGCTTGCCACGCCAGCTCCGCGATTTCCGCCGAATCCTCGCGATCGAACTGACTCGCGGTCAGTTCGCAGACTTCACGCGGCGGAATGCGCAACGCACTGCCGCCGGCGAGCGCCTGAATCTGCGCCTGGCACGCACGTTCGAGGAAGTAGATCTCATGGAATGCTTCGGCGGCCGTGGCGCCCGCTGCGAGCAATCCATGATTGCGCAGGATCATCGCCTTGCAGGTGCCGAGATCGCGAACCAGGCGTTCGCGCTCGCCGAGTTCCAGCGCGATGCCTTCGTAATCGTGATAGCCGAGCTTGCCGTAGAACTTCAACGCATGCTGACTGATCGGCAGCAGGCCTTGTTCCTGGGCGGATACAGCGGTTCCGGCGGCCGTGTGCGTGTGAATCACGAAATGCAGATCGTCCCGCGCGGCATGAATGGCCGAGTGGATCGTGAATCCCGCGGCGTTCACGCGAAACAATGCGGGCTCGGTGCGCGCGCGCTCGTCGACGACCTTGCCCTGATGATCGATCTTCACCAGATCCGAAGCGCGCATCTCGTGGAACAGGACGCCATAGCGATTGATCAGGAACGCGGCCGGCTCACCCGGCGCGCTCGGCAGACGCGCGGTGATGTGCGTGTCGATCATGTCCGTCATGCGGAAATGCGCGACGAGCCGGTAAAGTGCGGCCAGTTCTTCGCGCACGTGCTGCTCGCTAGTGGACCGTGCGCTGCGTGCGGCACGCGCTTCCAGCGCAGAGTCGGATGTATGCGTCGTTTGCATTTGAAAGGGCTCCGGGGTTCGCACGCTGTCGTGTGCGTGGTTTTCGCGGGCGGCGAGGCGGGCAAGCGTCGCCGCGTCGGTAAACAATACGCCGTTATCGTCGGCGAGGACCAGTCCGTCTAGCCCCTTACCTGTTCGCACATGGCCAGGTCCCTGATCAAAAGCCAGCAACAACGGGGCGAATGATCCGGATGTAAAAGCACTCGCCCAAAAAGAAAAAACGCCCCGCAGGGCGTTTTTCCAGAACCTCGATCCAGCAGGGAACTCGCATTCCCCACTGCGCGAGACTCGCTTTAGAACTTGTGACGGATACCGACGCGGAACGCCAGCTGGTTGTCCGAACCCGTGCCCGACGTGTTGAAGTAGCTCGTGCTCGAACCGATCTGCGCTTGCACGTCGCCCGTCGCCGCGTTGTGGCCCGAAGCGATCTGGTAGATACCCAGTGCATACACGTCCGTACGCTTGCTGAGCGCGTAATCGACGCTCAGGTCCGCCTGGTTCCAGTGACCGCGATTCGCGTTGCTCAGGTGCATGTACGTGTAGCCCGCGCCTGCCGTCAGTGCCGGCGTGAACGCGTACTTCGCGCCCGCTTCATAGGCGGCGAACGTCGTCGTGCCGCCCGTGATCGGCTCGAAACGCGTGTTGGTGTACAACGCCCACAGCGTGGCTGCCGCGATCGTGTAACGGCCGCCGACACCGAACGTGCGCAGATCGCGCACGGTGCCCGTCGTCACGTTGGCCATCGCCGTCGAGAACGCCGGGGTCGATTGTGCCGGGAAGCGGATGTCCGTGTAAGCCGCGCCGACGCCGAACGGGCCGTTTGCGTAGTTCACGCCGAAGCTATAAGCGCGCGACGAACCCGCGGTCGTGCCGACCGTCGGCGAGCCGGCGAATGCGCCAGCCTGGTTCGAGAAGCCGTACATCGCGCCGAAGGTCAGGCCCGCGAAATTCGCGCTGCTGAACTTGACTGCGTTGTTGATACGGCTCGACGTCAACTGGTCGACGTCGTTGATGTGGTAAGCGTAGTTACCCGCGACGGTCTGGCCACCGGTCGAGTAGTTGCCGCCCAGGTAGTCCGTCGAAAACGAGTACTGGCGACCGAACGTCAGCGAGCCGATGCCGTCCTTCGACAGACCGACATAAGCCTGACGGCCGAACAGTGCGCCGCCTTGGCCGAGCGTGCCGTTGCCGCTGTTAAAGCCGTTTTCCAGAACGAACAGCGCCTTCAGGCCGCCACCCAGATCTTCCGTGCCGCGCAGGCCCCAACGGCTGCCTTGGGCTACGCCGTCGTCGTACTTGAAGAGATTGTCGTGACCCGTTGCGGTCTTTGAGTTGTTCACGTAGCTGATACCGGCATCGATCACGCCATACAGCGTGACGCTGCTTTGCGCGTGGGCGGCGGTGGCGAAGACGGCGAGAGTAGCGGCGGCAAATACTTTCTTGTTCAAGACTTTCTCCGATTAAAAATTAAGCGATCGCCACGCCGAACTCTTTGGCAAGGTCGTGCGATGGCCCGCAATTTAAGGGAACGCAGAGTAAGGTATGTGACAGCATGGTTATTTTTGAAATCTGTCGCGGCCACGCGACACTTACATGGCGCGGCTGGCGCAAATCGCGCAGGGCATACGCGTATAAGCTTTTTCCGTAGCGTGGATATGAGTGGGTGGATAACGGGTGTTTGTCGGGCGCCGCGGCGGAGCCCGATGTGAATCCCGATGCGCTCGCAGGGCATCGCCGTGGGTGAAGACGCGGGTAGCGGCGCATAAAAGCAGATCGCCCGCTGCGATAGCGGGCGATTTGTGTTTCGGTTCAAGCCTTTACGGGCGCACCGAGCAAACGCTTGAGTTGCCTTTAGTTGCTCAACAGCGACCCGCTGCGGAACGCCTTCGCGCCGGCGATGCGCGCGAACTCCAGCCCGGCCGTCGCAAAGCGCGTCAGATGCCGTGCGTACAGCACGCCGGCCACGCTGCTTTTCAGCGTGACGACTTGCTCCGTCAACGGGTCGACGATATCCGCGATCTCATGACCGACGTCGACCCAGGTGCCCACTTCGCAGCGATACACCAGCACGCCGCTCATCGGCGCGACGATCGGCTCGGCGCCGGCGAGCGGCGTGGCGGCGAATTCGAGCGGCGGCAGCGGCGCGGCCTTGCCGTCGATCACGCCACGCGAGGTCAGATATTCGATGATCGCCTGGGCATCGTGCTCGGCGTACTCGTACGACACTTCGCGCTGACCGCGCAGTTCGATCGTGACCGAGATCGAGCCGTTCGGAATCGGGAAACGGTCGCCGTAGCGGCCACGCAGATCCGACCAGCAGAAGCTGTGGATTTCGTCGAACGGGTTGCCCACCGAATTGAGCGCGAGCAGCGACGCCTTGGCGTCCAGATAGCAGGCGAGCGGCTCGACTTCCGGCCACAGGTCGGGGTTCGTGTAGAGGTGCATCGCGGCTTCCCAGTCGCAGTGCAGATCGAGCACGACGTCGGCGTCGTACGAGAGTTTTTGCAGTGCGAGGCGCTGCGATTCGAGCTCGGTTGCCGGCTGCTGCGCGTCCAGCGCCTCGCGCATGGCGGTGCGAATGGCGGTGCGGTTGGCGTCGAGGTCGTCGCTCAGACGCGACTCGATCACCGGCTGCACCAGCGCCGACAGATCATGGAAATTGCGGTTGAAGTTCTGCGCGGTGTTGGTTTCGAAGCGTCCGGTCAGATGGCCGAGAAAGTGCTGATTCAGGCCGATCGGATTGGCTACCGGCACGATCACGACTTCGCCGCGAATCTTGCCGGCCGCTTCCAGCGCGGCCAGCTTGCGGCGCAGCGCCCACGACACCAGCATGCCGGGCAACTCGTCGGCATGCAGCGACGACTGGATATAGATCTTCTGCCCGCCGCCAGGACCGTAGTGGAAACTCGTGAGGTTGCGGGCGGTGCCGAGCGTCGGGGCAATCAGCGGATGGGTTTGGGTTTGCATGGTTTTCAAATCCGCGGCCGGGTGGGGCGCGCCGCGCTATCTCGTTGATAACAGTGGGGAAACTTGCTTGACGGCCTGTCAATCGCGGGCCGGCGGGCGGCGCCTCGCGGGCGCCTCGATCGCACGATCTTAGCCGATATGACGCAGTGTGTGGTTTTATGCGGCGCTGCAAATGAAACGGGCAGGGCGCGTTGTCAGACGCGCATGGCTGGCTGAGTTGCCAATTAGCCGCCGTACACGTCGAAGTCGAAGTACTTCTTCTCGAGCTTCTTGTACGTGCCGTCCTTGATGATGTCGGCGATCGCCTTGTCGACCTTCGCCTTCAGATCCGTGTCTTCCTTGCGCATGCCGATGCCTGCGCCGTTGCCGAGGATCTTCGGATCGTCGAGGTTCTTGCCGACGAAGTCGAAGCCGGCGCCGCGCGGCGTCTTCAGGAAGCCGATTTCAGCTTGCACCGCGTCTTGCAGCGCTGCGTCCAGACGGCCCGACAGCAAGTCGGCATAGACCTGATCCTGGTTCTGATACGGCACGACCTTCGCGCCCTTCGGTTCCCAGTACGTCTTTGCGTAGGTTTCCTGGATCGTGCCTTGTTCCACGCCAACCGTCTTGCCCTTGAGCGAGTCGGCCGTCGGCAGAATGCCCGAACCCTTCTTCGCCACGAGGCGCGTCGGCGTGTTGAACAGCTTGTTCGAGAAGGCGATCTGCTCGGCGCGTTGCGGCGTCATGGACATCGACGACAGCACGCCGTCGAACTTCTTCGCCTTCAGGGCCGGGATCATGCCGTCGAAGTCGTTTTCCACCCACACGCACTTGGCCTTCATGCGCGCGCAGATTTCATTGCCGAGGTCGATGTCGAAGCCAACGAGCTTGCCGTCGGAGCCCTTCGACTCAAACGGGGGATAGCTGGCGTCAACGCCGAAACGGACGGTCGACCAATCTTTAGCGTGTGCGCCAATCGAGACGGTAGCAAGCAGAGCAACCGTCAAAGCCGCTAGCAGTTTTTTCACTGTTTAACTCCTCGGTGTAGTTCAAATTCGCCCGCATGCGATTGTGCCGCTGCGGGTCACCCGGCGCGACTCACGACCGGGCTTGGGTTGAAGCTGCCAGCCGGGGCGGCCAGCAGCGCGCGCCAAGCTTATCAGTTCAAAAAGATTGGGTAGCTAGTGAAACACCGGATGGCGCGTGAGGATAGCTTCTAATGCCTGAATGTGGTGGGGATGCAAAAGCGGATGCGCTGGGTATTTCCTGGTTAGGCTGCCTGCCTCGCATTTGCCATCGCATTTGTAATCGCATGGTAATGAAGTTGGCTATTGCGTCTGCATCGCCGCGCTTGCCCGCATCGCGCGCGATTCAAGCCGCCCGAGTGCGGGCGGACTAAAGGCCGGCCATTTACTCCGTTGACTCTTTGCCTGGCGATTCCGCGCGCCCGCCGCCGACCTGGCCGCACCATAGCTCGCCTTTGTCCATCATCAGCGCGTCTTGCGCGGACATGCCCGCGCAAGTGCCGCGCATGTCGGGCGTCTCGCGCTCAACGCGCGCGAGCGCGGCGCGGTTCATTTCGCCCTGCAGCCAACTGCCGAAACACGCAATCGATCCGGCCGCGACGGCCACCCACATCCACTCTGTTTTGCTCAAGTGCATCGTCTGTTTCTTGTCCGGCTCTTCGTTTGCCCGGAAGACAGGCCGCGCGGCATCCGGCGACGCTGCCTTCGACCGCCGGCGGCGGCCTGGGCAAGAGATCGTTTATCGGCATCGGCGCAGGTCTTCTTTAGAAGCGGCGTCGCCCGCTTCCGCATGACTCACTCAGGGCGGATTGTCGCGTGGCATTACAGCACGCGGTTCTCGTATTCGCGCGTTTCGATCGATCAATGGCGAGTTAAAGTTTGCGCATAACGTGCCGTTAAATGCAGATGAGCGGGTTTGCTGCATCGCGTCCGACTGGTAACTTTTTCGACTCTGGCTAAGCCAAAAACCAAAAATGGTTTTCTTAGCGCTATCATCGATGCTCCTCGCGCTCAGCCACATGCAGTATCGGGCGCATCTGTCTGAAGAAAAAGTCACCGGGCAACCTGTCCGCGGATCGAGTCCGCGTGTTTGCGCTCGTCAGAAAGGCCTTCTGCTAAACGGTGTTGGTATGCACATGATGTTGACGGCAGATGCAAAGCGCTTTTGTAAACGATTCTTCCATTCGCGAATCGCTGCCGCCGTGGCGCGCCCACGTTTGTCGTCTTGCGGCGTTTGTCCGGGATTTTTAACATTTCTGATCGGTACGGTTATCTGCCTGGGCCTTTTCTCGGCGTCGCCGGTTAAAGCCGACGAAAAGATTCTGCGCGTGCTCGCGTGGCCCGGCTACGCGGACGCCGACGTCGTCAAGAATTTCGAGGCGCGCTACAAAGCCAAAGTGGAGGTGACGCTAGTCGATTCCGACGAGGCGCTGTGGGCCCAGATGCACGCCAAAAACACGCCGCCTTTCGACGTGCTCGCCGCCAATACCGCGGAAATCCAACGCTACACGCAGGCAAATCTGCTGGCGCCGCTCGATCTCGTCAGCGTGCCGAATACCAGACGACAATTGCCGCGCTTTCAGGCGCTCGCCTCGATCGGCGGCCTCACGTCCGGCGGCAAGGCCTACGCCATTCCGTTCACGTATTCGTCGATGGGCCTGATCTACGACCGTAAGCAGGTCGCCGCGGCGCCGCGCTCCATGCGCGAATTGTGGAATCCGCGCTACCGCGGCAAGGTGCTCGACTTCAACAGCGCGCAGCACAATTTCTCGTTCACGGCGCTGGCACTCGGCTATCCGCATCCATTTCAACTGGATGCCGCGCAAATGCGCGCGATTGCTCACAAGCTCGTCGATCTGCGCCGCAATCTATTGACCTATTACACGTTGCCCGAGGAGGCGACCGCGTTTTTCATCCAGCATAAGGTCGCGCTGATGTTCGGCAATTACGGCACCCAGCAGGTCGAATTGCTGCGCCGCGCGGGCGCCGATGTCGGCTATGTGATTCCCGACGAAGGTGCGCTCGCGTGGCTGGATTGCTGGTCGATGACGCGCGCGGCGGCCGATCGGCCGCTGGCGCTCGCGTGGATCAACTACATGCTCGAACCGGACGTCAGCGCGTTGCTGACACAACGCCAGGGACTCGCCAATACGTTGACGGCGCCCGCGGAAAACCGCGATAACGCGCGCATCGTGTGGATCGGCCCAGTGGAAGATATTCAGCGGCGCGAGGACCTGTGGGCCAGAATCGTGTCCGGGGACCGGTCGGAGCGCTTTTGATGATACGGCCAGGGCTGACCTTCAAACTATCCGTGCTGCTTGCGTGCATCGGCGTGCTTGCGTCCGGCGCGACCGGCTATTACGCGTATCGCGCCAACCGCACGATGCTCGTGAACGAAGCCGAGCGCAGCCTGCTCATGTCGACGGAATTGCTCGGCCAGCGCTTTTCCACCTCGATCGACGATGTCGCCGCCGACGCGCTCGTGCTCGCGAGCATGCCGTCCACGGCGGAGCTCGCGCAAACCGACGACGGTGCTGGCCCAAACGCGGCGCGCGAACGGCTGGCGCAGGTGTATTCCAGTTTCATGGTGCATCACCCGGAGTACCTGCAAGTCCGGCTGATTTCGCGCCAGCACTATGGGCTCGAACTGGTTCGCTTCGACCGCGACGCCGACGGCCTCGTGCGCGTGGAAGGGGACAAGCTGCAGGAGAAAGGCCAGTTCGCCTACGTGTTCGACACGCTGGCGTTTTCGCCGGGCCGCATCTACACCTCGCCGATCGCGGTCAACCATGAATACGGCTCGCATGCCGCGCAGGGCAAGCCGACCTTGCGGCTCGGCACGCCGGTGTCGAACGGCAATGGCACGGTGGTGGGCGTAATCGTGATCGACATCGATCTGGCGGGTTTGTTCAAGCGCGTGCAAAGCGATTTGCCGAGCGACTATCAGGTCTATCTGGCCAACGAGTGGGGCGATTTCCTCGTCAATCCGGATGCCTCGAAAACATTCGGCTTCGATCACGGCCGGCGCGTGCTGATGCAGGACAGTTTCTCCGTCACCAAGCCGCTTTTCGAACAGACGCAAAGCGAGGTGCTGGTCAACGGCCTGGCGCGGCCGCACCAGGCCGCCGGCCAGGTGCTCGCTTTCGTGCGCAGGCCGTTCGGCGATCTGGAGGGCAACCGCTTCATCGTGCTCGGTCTCGCCAAACCGCTCGACGACGTCTTGTCCGGCGCGAATCTGCTGGGCAACCGCATCGTGCGCATGGTGCTGATCTTTAGCGTGCTGGCGCTGTTCCTCGCGGTTCTGTTCGCACGCGCGCTGACCAAGCCGCTGCATATTCTCGCGTATGCGGCGACGCATCTGTTCGCCGAGCACGCCATGGAAACGCTGCCGCTCAAACGCACCGACGAGATCGGTGTGCTGGCGCGCTGCTTCGACCGGCTGCGTCGCGAAATCAAAGCGCAGATGGACGCGCTGCACACCAAGCAACGCGAGCTTGTGCATCTCGCCACGCACGACGTGCTGACCGGACTGCCGAACCGCGTACTGTTCATGGAGAAGCTCGAAAACGCGATCGACGAAGCGACGCGGCGCGAGGAAGGGCTGGCCGTGCTGTTCGTCGACCTGGATCGCTTCAAGCAGATCAACGATCAGTTCGGCCATGCCGTCGGCGACAAGGTGCTGGTCGCGGTGGCGCGCCGCCTGAAACAGGTGCTCTGTTCCGCGGACGTGGTGGCGCGTCTGGGCGGCGATGAATTCATCGTGTTGATCGAGGGGCCGCGTTCGGCGGAGGCAGCGCCCGCCATCGCCTCGCGCATCATGGTGGCATTGAACGAGGAACTCCAGGTGGACGGGCAAGGCATGACGGTGGGCGCGAGCATCGGCATCAGCCAGTTCCCGGACGACAGCGGCACGGCCGAGGAACTGCTGCTCAACGCGGATGCCGCGATGTACGCGGCCAAGTCCGGCGGACGCTGCGCCTATATGCGTTACCACGATGTGCTCGAGATGCGCCGCCGTGAGCAGTTCGAGCAGGCGCATGCAGCGGCGGGCGTCGGCGCGACAGAAGGGCACGAGGCCGAGCCGACGGCGTGACCCGGCCGCGCGACGCGCGCACGGCTGTCCTGGACTGGGGGCGATTCCGACGTATATCGCGGTGGCCCGCGGCATCGCTTGTCGAAGGCAACGGACTTTGCTCGCAGCTTTCCGTGTTCTTTCTAACTGCTTTCCATCTGCGCCGCCCGCTTCTATCTTCCCGCCAAAACCGCGAGGCAAGTTTGCCTCCATCCCCGTTTCGCCGAGCGTCGAAGCAATCGTTTGCGCCGATCTTGAGGCAAGTCTATTTGATTTTCAGCGAAGCGTTTCCGCCATATCAACTTTGCCGCGAGCCTGCCGAAAACTCCGATATAGCAACGGATTTGACGGGAGACTTCGGTGAAGCGACAGATAGGGTTATTGGCTGCCGTTTTCGCGTTTGCCGGATGCGCGCAGATGCCGCCGCCGACTGCGGCCCATCCGGCCAAGGCGCCGAACGAGGTGATCAGCTTCGACATTCCGCCTGATGCGCTCGGTGCGCGCGATCCGCAACTCGCCGCCGTGCTCGCCAAGGCGGGCGCGTTGGCGGCGGCGCAGCCGCAGTCCACGGTCGTGCTCGTGACCGCGCTGGGGCAGGACTTCGCGTATCTGAATCAGGCGGTGTGGAAGGGCGTGCCTGCACAGCGCGCCGCGCGCGTGAACTTCGAGAACCGCACCGCCGGGTTGGGTCAGCCGTATAGCGTGTCCATCCGGACGGTTCAGTGAAGGAGGGCACCGTGACGGTTCGCATCGTTTTGCTGACGCTGGCCACGTTTGTGAGCGCGCCGGCCCTCGCCGGTCAGCCGGGCGCGGACTTGCAATCCGCCGGCGCAATTCCGGCCGCATTTCCCGCCGCGGCGGACAAGGTGTATCCGCCGTTGCCGTCGCTCGCGATGCTCCCGCCACAAGGCGCGGGCGACGACGACTTGCCCCTCAAGCCGGCTACGCATCGCAAGAAGCAACATGTGGCGGCGCAGGTGCAAGAGCGCAGAAGTCCGCCGGCGCCGGTCGTGCGCATCGTCGTATCCGACGCCTCGCATGCCTATCTCGACTCCGTGCAGCGCCAGATCGAACAGGCGTTGGCGAAGTAATCCGGCGGCGCTGCGGCGCTCGCCTCTTTATCGCTAACAAGCGGAAGGATGCAGCATGTCCTTGAAGATCTTCCTGACCGCGCTCGCCTGCCTGTCGGTGTGCGGCGTCGCGCAAGCGGCCGACGACTGCTTCAACGAAGCCGCGGCTTATCAAGGCGTCAACCCGTGGGTGCTGCGAGCGCTGGCGTGGTACGAATCGAAGGGCGACGCGAGCGCGATACGGCAAAACGTCAACGGTTCGATCGACGTGGGCCAGTTGCAGATCAACTCGATTCACTTCGACGATCTCGCGCGCGAAGGCGTGCCGCATCGCGCGCTGATCGATCCATGCGTGAACGTGTACGTGGCGGCCTGGCTGCTGAAGCAGAAGATGGTCAAGCACGGCAATACGTGGCGCGCGATCGGCGCTTACCACTCGGAAACGCCGAAACAGCGCGATGCCTACGCGCGTGGAATTCAGAAGGTGCTGGTGGCGTGGGGGCAGTTGCCGTCCACGCCCTGAGGCTGTTCGCGAGGCGGAGGTACACGCCGGGCACACGCCCCGTGAACAGAGAAAGACCCTTGAAAGAAGGTCTTTTCTGCACCTTTCAAACTTCAAACGATCCGTGCCCCGCTGCGATACGTCGCGCGCGGCACCGGCAACTTGTCGAGCATCGTCACGCGCACGAAGTCCGCGCGCAACCCGCTTTCGATCGCGCCGCGATCATGCAAACCGGCGGTGCGCGCCGGTTCGGCGGAGACCGTCGACATTGCGCGCGGCAAGGTCCAGCCGGCTTTGTCGACCAGTTCGAACACGGCGGTCATCAGGCTCGACGGCACATAATCCGACGACAGGATATCGAGCAAGCCGGCCTTCGCCAGTTCGAGGGCCGACACGTTGCCGGAATGCGAGCCGCCGCGCACGATGTTCGGCGCGCCCATGATGGTCGAAATGCCGTGCTCGCGCGCGGCCTCCGCGGCGATGCGGGTGGTCGGGAATTCGGCAAGCACGATGCCTTCCTGCTTGGCCTGTTCGACGTGTTCGATCAGCGTGTCGTCGTGGCTCGCCACCGGAATGCCGAGCCGGTTGCAACGCGCGACGATCTCGCGGCGGTGCGCATCGGCGTAACGCGCCTGTTCCACCGACAGTTCGGCCAGCGCGGTCTCGACATGCTCGTCGCTCAGCTTGCCGTTGCGTTCCTGGAAGCGGCGCCATTGCTCGCGGTCGTGCCACTGGCGCTGACCCGGCGTGTGGTCCATCACCGAGGCGAGCCGCAGCAGCGGATGGTCGCACAATGAATCGAACACTTCGACCACGTCGGCGGTGGCGATTTCGCAGCGCAGATGCAGGAAGTGTTCGGCGCGCAGCAGCTTGCGCTCGGAAAACCGTGTGAGCGATGCGGCACATTGCGTCTGCAGATCGCGGCCCCGCAACCCCACGTTCGTACGCGAGCCGATTGCGAGCGCATCGAACACGGTGGTGATGCCGGCTGCGGCCACTTGCGCATCGTGGATCACGAAGGCGGCGTCGGTATTCCATTGCACGCCCGGACGCGGCGCGAGATGCTTCTCCAGATTGTCCGTATGCAGTTCGATCAGGCCGGGCAACAGATAGTCGCCGTCCCAATCTTCGGCTTCGCGCGCGCTGGTCGTGCCGCGCTCGACGTCGCGAATCACACCGTCTTCGACGCGTAGCACGCCGGTGAATACTTCGTCTCGCGTCACGATGCGAGCGTTCCTGATCAACATCGACTTGCTCCGTAGTCAGTCAGACCTGAGGGTCGCTGAAGGGGTGTTTTTGCATCGACGCCGTATGCGCCAGTGTAGTGCGGTTTCGGGCGGCGCTCGCGCCGCTTCGTATGATTCGTTCAGTGACGCAGCGGCGGCTGCAGTTCCAGGCGGCGCGTTGCCACCTTGCTGCGCGTATCTTCATCATGAAAGATGCCGACGATCGCCGCGCCGCGCTCGCGTGCCTCCACGATCAGATCAGCGACCACGTCGCGGTTTTCCGCATCGAGCGAGGCCGTCGGTTCGTCGAGCAGCAGCAGCGGGTGCTCCGCGATCAGACCGCGCGCAATATTCACGCGCTGCTGTTCGCCGCCGGAGAACGTGGCGGGCGCGAGCGACCAGAGCCGCTCGGGCACGTTCAACCTGGCCAGCAACGCGGCGGCGCGCGAGCGCGCTTCGTCTTCCGGCACGCCGCGCGAGAGCAGCGGTTCGGCGACGAGCGTGAGTGTCGGCACGCGCGGAATCACGCGCAAGAACTGGCTCACGTAACCGACCACGCCACGGCGCAGGCGCAACACATCATGAGGCTCCGCGCCGGTGATCGACACAGGCTGGCCGTCGTTCGCCGCATCGAGAATCGCGATCGAGCCGCTGCTCGCCAGGTAATTACCGTATAGACAGCGCAGCAGCGTGCTCTTGCCCGCGCCCGACGGCCCGACCAGCACCACGCACTCGCCGCGCTCGACTTCGAGCGAGACGCCCGCGAGCGCTTCGATCTGCACGCCGCCCTGGCCATGCAAAGTAAACGTCTTGCCGATGCCGACCGCGCGCAGCATCAGCGCGGCGTTGTCGACGAACGCGCGCTCGCCGGCGCGCGCTTCACTGCTTGTTTCAATGGATCGCATTGTGAGCCTCAAACCGGCAGAACCGAGGAAACCAGCGTTTGCGTGTACGGGTGCTGCGGATCGTCCAGCACCTGATCGGTCAGTCCCGCCTCGACGACTTCGCCGCCTTGCATCACCATCAACCGATGCGCGAGCAAACGCGCCACGCCGATATCGTGCGTGACGATCAGCACCGACAGATGCAGCGTGGACGTCAGCGTGCGCAGCAGATCGAGCAGACGCGCCTGTACCGACACGTCGAGACCGGCGGTGGGTTCGTCCATGAAGACGAGCCGCGGACTGGTGACGAGATTGCGCGCGATCTGCAAACGCTGCTGCATGCCGCCTGAAAACGCCGCGGGAAATTCGTCGATGCGAGAAGAGTCGAGTTCGACGCGCTCCATCCACTGCGTAGCCGCGTAACGGATATCGCCATAGTGACGCGCGCCGACGGCCATCAACGGCTCGCCGATATTCGCGCCGGCCGAGACGCCGCTGCGCAGTCCGTCGCGCGGATTCTGCTGGACGAAGCCCCACTCGGTGCGCATCAGCAAACGGCGGCGCGGCTCGGACAACGTGAGCAGATCGAGCTTGTCGCCATGCGTGGCCGTGTAGTGAAGCGAGCCGCTGTCGGCGGCTATTTTCAGCGCGAGCGTATTGAGCAGCGTGGTCTTGCCCGAGCCGGATTCGCCGACGATGCACAACACCTCGCCAGGATACAAATCAAAGCTGACATTTCTGCAGCCGTTGCGGCCGCCGTATTGTTTGGTGAGCGAGCGGGCGCTCAGAAGCGGCGTCATGCGGGCTCTCCCTTGCGCGCTTCGCGCGACGGCAGGTCGAGATCCGCGTCGCCGCGGCGTTCGTGGCAGTAGTCGCTATCGGAGCAAACGAACATGCGTTTGCCGGCATCGTCGACGATCATTTCGTCGAGAAAGCTTTCCGTCGATCCGCATAGTGCGCAGGCGTGCTGCCACTTCTGCACCTCGAACGGATGATCGTCGAAGTCGAGGCTGCGCACCGGCGTGTACGGCGGAATCGCGTGAATGCGCCGTTCGCGGCCGGCGCCGAACAATTGCAGCGCGGGGTTCATATGCATCTTCGGATTGTCGAACTTCGGAATCGGCGAGGGCGAAGCGAGGTAGCGATGGTTGACGATCACCGGGTAGTCGTACGTGGTCGCGATGCTGCCGTGATGCACGATATCCTCGTAGAGCTTCACGCTGATCAGGCCGTAATCGGCGAGCGCATGCAGCTTCTTGCATTCGGCGACACGCGGTTCGAGGCGAAAGAGCGGCTCGGGCATCGGCACCTGATAGACCAGAATCTGCTTGTCGGTGAGCGGTGCTTCGGGAATGCGGTGACGCGTCTGGATGATCGTCGCGTCGACGGTGCGGCGCGTGGTCGGCACGCCGGTCGTGCGCGCGAAGAAGCGGCGGATGTTGACCGCGTTGGTGGTTTCGTCGGACCCCTGATCGATCACCTTCAGCGTGTCCTGTTTGCCGATGATCGCCGCGGTGACCTGAATGCCGCCGGTGCCCCAGCCGAACGGCAGCGGCATTTCACGCGAGGCGAACGGCACCTGATAACCCGGCACGGCCACGGCCTTGAGCAAGGCGCGGCGCAGCATGCGTTTGGTCTGTTCGTCGAGGTACGCGAAGTTGTAGCCGTCGGCGGCGCTGTCGTATGACGCCGTGGGCGCGGCAGCGAAAGATGTTTCGGGCGCGTTCATGCTGCCTGCTCCTGCTGACCGCTGGGTTGATCCGTGCCTTCTTCCTGGCTCTGCATGGAATAATGCTTCGCGCGCAAACGACGCACGAGTTCCAGCTCCGATTGAAAGTCGACATAATGCGGCAGCTTCAGATGTTGCACGAAACCGGACGCCTCGACGTTATCGCTATGCGAGAGCATGAATTCGATATCCTGCGTCGGCGAGGCGAGCGTTTCGCCCAGCTCTTCGGCGCGCAACGCGCGGTCGACTAGCGCCATCGCCATGGCCTTGCGCTCCGAGTGGCCGAACGCGAGACCGTAGCCCTGCGTAAATGTGGGCGGCACCTCGCCGCTGCCGGCAAACTGGTTGATCATCTGGCATTCGGTAATGTCGATGTCGCCGATTTCGACCGTTTCGCCTAGCTCGTCGAGTTCCATTTCCACGGCGATCGTGCCGAAGCGGATCTCGCCCGCGAACGGATGCGAATTCGCGTAGCCGCGCTGTGTCGCGTAACCCATCGCAAGCAGAAAGCCCTCGTCGCCGCGCGCGAGATTTTGCAGGCGCGTGGCGCGGCTCGCCGGAAAGGCGAGCGGCTCGCGCGTGAGGTCGCCGGGTTCTGCTGCATTCGGCGTGGGACGTTCCTGTTCGATCAACCCCTCCTTGTCGAGCAGGCTGACGACGCGCGGCATCGCTTCTGTTTCCACTGCGGCGGCTTGACTCGAAGGCGGCGGCGATACGCTAGCAGCCGCATGGCCTTCGGCCAGCAGCGCAAAATCCAGCAGACGCTGCGTGTAATCGTAAGTCGCGCCTAGCAACTGCCCCCCAGGCACGTCCTTGAAAGTCGCGGAAATACGACGCTCGGTTTGCATCGCTTCGGTATCGACCGGCTGCGTGTAGCCGAAGCGCGGCAGCGTGGTGCGATAGGCGCGCAGCAGAAAGATCGCTTCGACCAGATCGCCGGCAGCCTGCTTGATGGCGAGCGCGGCGAGTTCTTCGTCGTAGACCGAGCCTTCGGTCATCACGCGCGCCACCGCGAGGCGCAGTTGTTCGCGAATCTGCGCGACGCTTAGTTCGGCCAGCCGCGTGTCGCCGCGGCGTGCCTTGTCGAGCAGACGCCACGACGCTTCGATCGCGCGTTCTCCACCCTTGACGGCAACGTACATCAGTTCACCTTCGCTTGAGTTGTGCGCGGCAGGCCGATCAGGCGCGCGCCGCAGACGAGATAACAATCGACCCCGCAAGGAAACAGCGGCGCGAGCGCGGCGCGTTCGCGCCAGAAATGTTCGGGCAGGCCGACCGGCGCGATCGTGGCCGTGTGCTGGATGCCGGGGCCGCTCAGCACGACCGGGGCGCCACCCGTCAGCGCTTCGACGCGAATCAGCAACGTGACCGATTGCTCGGGCGATTCCGCCGCGCCGAGCGCGAAGCTTTCCAGCGACGGCATCGCGCCCGCGTCGTGGATATAGGCAAACGCGGCTTGTGCCGGTTCGTCGACGAGCGGTGCGCCGGTATGAAAGCGCAGTGCCGAGGCCAAGGCCGGATCGGGTTGTGCGAGCCACACGGGTGTCGCATAGTCGCAGAGCGCGAGCAGCGCCGCGAAGGCGGCGAGTTCTGCGCACGTGGCACGCACTTCGGGCAGCGCGTTCTCGACCACGCCGACCGTACCCGGCCGCGACAGCACATCGAGCAGGGTGCGGAATACCGCCTGGGTGTCATGCACTGGGTCCGCAAAACCCGGCGCTAAAGTGGACAACGCGGTAGACAACGCAATCTGTGAATTTTCCATCAGTCGCCCCGGACCATCGTGAAGAATTCGACGCGCGTGGCCGCGGCGTCCTGTTGCCGCCCGGCGCGTTTCGCGGTCAGTTGCGCGGCAAACGGCTCGATCAGTTGTTTATGCAAGACGGCGTGATGCTCAGGCATTTGCAGGAGCGCGTCTGCTAGCGCAGCCAGTTCGGCGCGGCGGCGGTCACGGCCGAGATGGCATGCCACGCCGACGGCGGCGGCCGCCGCGCCGGGCGCACGCAGACGCAAGGTGGCGCGCGTGACCGTGGCTTCGCCGAGATTGAACGGGTCCCCGCTGCCGCCGACGCGCCCGCGCACCATCGCGAGGCCGATCTCGGGCGGGCGCAGCCAGTCATACTTTGGAGTGGGGATGTCCCGCAGCGCGCGTTCGAGCGCGGCTTCGAGATCGGCGCGCGGCGTGCGGGCCAGCACGGCCATCCATGCGCGCCGGACAGCCGGCGACGGAGCGGAGGAAGGCGAGGCGGAAGTGGCACTCATCGAGTTTCCTGTTGATCCAGCGAGTAGACATTTGACCATCTATTCATCTAAACGTCTAGACGTTTAGGGATATGCTTGTCGAGCCGTATAGCGCATGACGGCCGTTTCATATTTCCATCACGGCTTGCGCACTACAATGCACGTCATAGCGAATATTTGAACCCAAGGGAATGACAGCACCATGACATCGAACGACAACGCGACGCCGGGCACGATGCTCGAACGCGGCGCGGGCGTTGCCGTGTGGCGGCAGATCGAGCAGATCCTGGCGGCGGAAATCGCCGCCAGCGGTTTCGGCGAAGAAGGGCGCCTGCCGAGCGAGGGCGAACTGGCCAAACGCTTCGACGTGAACCGGCATACCGTGCGCCGGGCCATGCTGGGTCTTGCGGCGCTGGGCCTCGTCAGCGTTGAGCAGGGGCGCGGCACCTTCGTGCAACCGGGCGCCATCGACTATACGATTGGCCGCCGCACGCGGTTTACAGAAAACTTGCGCCAGCAGCATCACGCGGCGGCGGGCACGATGTTGTCGGCCGCGCGAGTGAAGGCCGAGCCGAGCGTGGCAAAAGCGTTGAGCCTGCGGGCCGGCGCATCGGTTTATCGGATCGAATCGCTGCATGAGTCCGACGGGGTGCCGCTCACGTTCGCGCGCAACTGGTATCCGGCGGCGCGTTTCGCGGACCTGCCGGAAGTGCTGGAGCGCACCGGCGGTATCACCAAGGCCATGGCGGAATTCGGTGTGAACGACTATCTGCGCAAGTGGAGCCGCATCGGCAGCGTGCTGCCCGAGCCGGAGGTGGCGCGGCGTTTGAATATCAATCGTCAGCAACCGGTGCTGTGGGTCGAAAACGTCGATGTCGATCTGCAAGGCACGCCCGTCAAATACGGCTTCACGCACTTCGCCGCGGACCGCGTGCAACTGCTGGTGGAGCACGACCTGTGAGCGGCGGTGAATGGAACGCCGAGGCTCGTTTTGCCGTGTATTACGCGCCCTCGCGTGAATCGGCGTGGTGGCAGGCTGGGTCGGCGTGGCTCGCGCGCGACGCGGAAAGCGGTGAGCGGTGCGAGGCGCCGCAACCTTCGGAACTCGCACGTCCACTTTTCGAGTTGACCGAAGCACCGCGCCGCTACGGCTGGCACGGCACACTGGTCGCGCCGTTTCGGCTCGCCGATGGCGTGACGCAGGCACACGTATTGCAAGCCACGCGTGAATGGGCGCAAACGCAAAGCGCATTTGCGTTGCCGGTGGAAGCCGCGACGCTCGGCGACTTCGTTGCACTCAGACCGGCCGACCCAGAGGGCGAAAGCAACATTCGTAATGTGGCCGCGAGCGCGTTGCAAACGCTCGATGCCTTGCGCGCGCGCCAGTCCGCCGCTGAGCTGGCGCGTCGTTTGGCAGCTCCGCTCAGCGAACGGCAGCGCGCGTTGCTGATGGAATGGGATTATCCATACGTGCTCGACGAATTCCGTTTTCATATGACGCTTTCCAGTTCGCTCGCCGATGCGCAGGAACGCGCCACGCTGGTCGCATGGTGGCAAGCGCGAACGCCCGCGCTCGGGCCGCTGCTTGTCGACCACGCCGCGCTCTTCGTCGAACCGGCGCCCGGTGAGCCGTTCGTGTTGTGGCAGCGTGTGCCATTCCGGACCGACGAGGTGAAATAACAATGACAGGTCGTTTGATTTATGTAATGGGGCCGTCCGGCGCGGGCAAGGATTCGTTGCTGGAGTTCGCGCGCAAGCATTTGATGGGCGAGCCGATTCTGTTCGCGCATCGCTATATCACGCGGCCGAGCGGCAATGGCGAGGCGCATGTGGCATTGAGTGTCGAAGAGTTCGCGGCGCGTTCCGTGCTCGGCCTGTTCGCGCTCGAGTGGTCGAGCCACTCGCTGCGCTATGGCATCGGTATCGAAATCGATGCGTGGCTTGCACGCGGCTGCACGGTGGTCGTCAACGGCTCACGGCAGCATTTGCAGCATGTGCTGGCGCGTTATCCGCACACGGGAGTGGTGCACGTGGACGCCGCGCCGCATATTCTCGAAGCGCGGCTCGGCGCGCGGGCTCGTGAGTCGGCGGAACAGGTGGCGGCGCGGCTCGCGCGCCGCGCGCCGTTCTCGTTGCCCGATGGCGTGCGCTGCACCACGATCGACAATTCCGGCGTACTCGACGAAGCGGGACATGAGTTGATTGCGTTTTTAAAGGCGGAAGCCGACGTTCAGTAAGCCGTACTATCCGGCCGCGGCCATACTCTCCCGAGTCGCATCCTGCAGGCACGACACGAACTGCAGCACGGCCGGCGTCGGCAGCAGGCCGCGCCGCGAAATGATGCTGAGATCGTAGTTCGGCAGCGCCTCTGCGATCTGCGCGACGCGGATGCCGAGCGGCGCGACCATCTGCGCAAGCGGCCGCGTGAAGCAGCCGATCACATCGGTTTGCGACACGAGGCCGAGCGTCACCGCGAACGACGACGGCGCACGTACCAAACGCTTCGGCACCGGCAAGCCGTGCGCGGCGAACATCGCCATCATCACGCTGTGCGGGAAGTGATCGGCGCCCACGGTCACGATCCATTCCGCGTCGAGCAGCTCATGCAGGCGCGTCACGTTGGCAAGCGGATGCCCGGCGCGCATGGCGACGACGAACTGCGTCGAGTAGAGCGGCGCCTGCACCAGATCGCTGTCGAGCGCCTGCACGTGATGGATCGCCGCGATATCCAGCGCGCCGTTGCGCAAACGCGCGACCGCGTCCGGAATCGTCACTTCTTCCAGATGGAGATTGACCAGCGGCATCGCGCGGCGAAACTTCGAGACCGCGTGCGGCAGCGCCGTGAGCGCGATCGACGGCATGGTGCCCACGCTCACCCGGCCGGCCAGTTCTCCTTTCACTTGTTCGACGGCTTCGACCGTGCGCCGCATGTCGCCCAGCAACTGCTCGGCGCGTGGCAGCAACGCAAGCCCGCATGCGGTCAACTCGATGCCGCGCACGCTGCGCACCATCAGCTCGGCATTCAACGCGCTTTCGAGTTCGCGGATCGTGTGCGTGACGGCCGGCTGCGTCACGCCGAGCTCGCGCGCGGCGGCGCGCAGACTGCGGTGATGGGCGGCGGCGACGAACGCTTGCAACTGCTGCGGTTTCATGGGGGTAATCCCGTATATAACGGTTGTTAATCGGGGTGAACAAAACAGCATCTTATTCGAACAAAACGGCGTGGCTATAGTGCTCGCCCTGTTTGCCGCGTTTTCATGCGGCCTGAATCCATGGAGCCCAAGAGATGAGCGAAGCCGCGCGTTTTACCGAAGTGTCCGACCTGGCGCCCGCCGCCGAGAGCCTGCGCGAGATTCGCCATCACATTCACCACCACCCGGAACTGGCCTACGAGGAACACCAGACGAGCGCGCTGGTCGCCGGGAAGCTCGAAGAATGGGGCTGGCAGGTCACGCGCGGCGTTGGCCAGACGGGCGTGGTGGGCACGCTGAAGGTGGGCGACGGCAAGCGCAGTATCGGCATTCGCGCCGACATGGACGCGCTGCCGATCGTCGAGCAAACCGGCCTGCCGTATGCGAGCGGCACGCACGGCAAGATGCACGCATGCGGTCACGACGGCCACACCACGATGCTGCTCGGCGCCGCGCAACGTCTCGCGGCCACGCGCAATTTTTCGGGCACGGTGCATCTGTATTTTCAGCCGGCCGAGGAGAGCGGCATCGACAGCGGTGCGCTGAAGATGATCAACGACGGCCTGTTCGAGCGCTTTCCGTGCGACGCCGTGTTCGGCGTGCACAACCATCCCGGCGAAGAACCGGGCGTGCTGCTGTTCCGTAAAGGGCCGTTCATGTCGGCGGGCGACAAGGCGATCATCACGATTGAAGGCGTCGGCGGCCACGCGGCGCGTCCGCATCTGACCGTCGATCCGGTCGTGGTGGCGGCGAGCATCGTGATGGCGTTGCAGACCATCGTCGCGCGCAACGTCGATCCGTCGCAGCCGGCGGTGGTAACGGTCGGCTCGATGCATGCGGGCACCGCGAACAACGTGATTTCGAGCAGCGCGAAACTGGAGCTGAGCGTGCGTTCGTTCAGCCCCGAAGTGCGCGCGCTGCTGAAGAAGCGCATTACCGAACTCGCCGAAAGTCAGGCCGCGAGCTATGGCGGTAAGGCGGTGGTGGAGTACATCGAAGGCTATCCGGTGGTGGTCAATTCGGATGCCGAAACGGATTTCGCGGTGGAGGTGGCGCGCGAACTGGTCGGCGACGACAAGGTGGTCGCGCAGACCGACATCCTGATGGGTAGCGAAGACTTCGCCTTCATGCTGCAAAAACGGCCGGGCACGTTCCTGCGCATCGGCAACGGCGCGGGCGAGGACGGCTGCATGGTGCACAACCCGCACTACGACTTCAACGACCGCAACCTGCCGGTCGGCGCGGCGTTCTGGACGCGGCTCGTGGAGCGCTATCTGGGGCAGTGATCGATTCTGCAAGACAAGCCGCAGTGAGCCGGCGCCCACAAGGATAACAACGAGGAAGACCACGCGATGAGTACCACGACCCATCCGAGCCACGCCGTCGACGCGAACCAGCCCGCCAGCCGTGGCGCGATTGCCGCCGCGGTGATCGGCAACTGGCTCGAGTTCTTCGACTTCACCGTGTACGGCTTTTTTGCCGTGATCATCGGCAAGCTGTATTTCCCGTCGGCGGATCCGACTACTTCGCTGCTGCTGTCGGTGGCGACCTTCGCGGCGGGCTTCATCACGCGGCCGCTCGGCAGCGTGATGCTCGGCGTGTACGCGGACCGCAAGGGCCGCAAAGCCGCGCTGAATCTAACCATCATGCTGATGGCGGTGAGCACGGGCCTGATCGCCATCGCGCCGACCTATGCGCAAATCGGTTTGGCGGCACCTGTGCTGATCGTGCTCGCGCGTCTCGTGCAAGGCTTCTCGCAAGGCGGAGAGTTCGGCGCGGCCACGTCCACGCTGCTCGAGCAGGGCGGCGGCACGCGGCGCGGTTTTCGCGCGAGCTGGCAACTGGCCACGCAGGGAGGTGCGGCGCTGATGGGCTCGGGCATCGCGGCGGCGCTGTCCGGCGCATTGCCGAAAGACTCGCTGGAAAGCTGGGGCTGGCGCATTCCGTTCCTGCTCGGAGTGCTGATCGCGCCGGTCGGCATGTACCTGCGCCGCCGTCTGGCTGACGACGCGGCCAGCGCGCACAGCCACGCGATCGAGCGCGGCGTGCTGCATGAACTCTTCACGCAGCACGTGCGCACGCTCGTCCTGATCACGCTGACGGTGATGGGCGGCACGGTCTCGACCTACATCCTGACCTTCTACATGCCGACCTACGCGATCCATACGCTCGGCCTGCCGATGTCGCTGTCGATGCTGGTGGGCGTCGCATCGGGCTTCGTGATGCTGATCACGTGCCCGCTGTTCGGCATGCTGTCGGATCGCATCGGCAGCCGCAAGCGGCCGATCCTGTTCGGCCGCGGCGTGCTGGTGCTGCTGCTGTTTCCGGCCTTCATGCTGATCAACCGCTTTCCGCAGTTGCCAGTCATCATGTCGCTGACCGCGCTGATGCTGCTGTTTTATTCGATGGGTTCGGCGTCGGAATTCGCCTTGATGTGCGAGTCGTTTCCGCGGCGCGTGCGCGCTACCGGCATTTCGATCGCGTATGCGTTGAGCGTGTGCGTGTTCGGCGGGACCGCGCAGCTCGTCGCCACGTGGCTGATCAAGCTGACCGGCAGCAAGCTGGCGCCGGCTGGCTATGTGGCGGCGTGCGTCGTGGTGTCGTTGATCGCGGTCTCGATGCTGAAGGAAACCGCGGACAAGCCGATCGATTGATTGCTTGCTCGAACAGGGCGTTGCCATCGCGCGGAGCCCCGCGTCCGAGATTACCCGCGCCGTGCCACCATCTCCGAGACGGTTTGCGCGGCGTGCTGCAGCGGCTCCAGAAACGCCTTCACCATCTGCTTGCCTGAATTGCGCTGTGCATTGCCGCTGATATTCATCGCGGCGATCACGCGCCCCTGGCGATTGCGGATCGGCGCGGACAGCGAAATCAAACCGCCTTCCAGTTCCTGATCGACGATCGCCCAGCCCTGGCGGCGCACCTGCGCGATCAGCTTCTTCAACTCTTCCTTGTCGGTGACCGTGCGCGGCGTGTGTGCGTAGAGCTGCGTCGAACCCAGCGTCGCGTCGAGCGCTTCGTCGTCGAGCGAGGCCAGCAGCACGCGGCCCATCGACGTGCAATAGGCCGGCAAGCGGCTGCCGATCGACAGGTTGATCGTCATGATCTTATGGGTCGGCACGCGCAGCACGTAGACGATCTCGGTGCGATCGAGCACGGCTGCCGAGACGCTCTCGTGCACCTGCGCGGAGAGTTGTTCCATCACCGGCTCGGCGAGGTTCCAGAACGGCATGGAAGTCAGATACGCGAAGCCGAGATCGAGGATCTTCGGCGTGAGGCGGAACAGGCGTCCTTCGGCCTCCACATAGCCGAGCGTCTGCAAGGTCAGCAAAATGCGGCGCGCGCCGGCGCGCGTGAGGCCGGTGGCGGCGGCGACGTCGGTCAGCGTCTGTTCAGGGCGCGTGGCGTCGAACGCACGGATCACCGCGAGGCCGCGCGCGAACGACTGCACATAGGAGTCGCCCGGTTTGTCCGGGGCCGGTTCGGCGCTGACGGGAACGGCGGAAGACGGCGGCAGGGCTTTGCTCATGGACCTTGAAGATGCGTTCGAGGAACTGCGGACCCGCGCCACGCTTGAATCCCGCGCGACGCGCTAAAGGCGTGACGATAGCTTAAGCCTTCTGATTCGCCAACTTTGCCGCCTGACGTACAAAAATCCCAGGGTTTGCATGGATGCAGCGGGCATCTAAAATTCGTATGATGACCCGACAACATGATCAATCGAGGCATCGATGTTCGACAAGATTCCTGCGCGAGCGCTGAGCGACACGGTCGCGCAGCAGCTTCTCAAGCAGATCGACAAAGGCACTTTCGCGCGCGGCGGCAAGCTGCCGACCGAGGCAGTGCTGGCGCAGCAGTTCGGCGTGAGCCGCACGGTGATCCGCGAAGCGATCTCGCGGCTGAAGAACGAAGGCGTGGTCGAGCCGCGTCAGGGCAGCGGCGTGTTCGTCGCCGCGCACGGCACGGCACGGCCGCTGCGGATCGACTACGCCGAGGCGGTCGAGCCCGGCTCGGTGGTGCAGATTCTCGCGCTACGGCGCGCCATCGAGGCGGAAGTCGCGTCGGAAGCCGCGATGCGCCGCAGCGACACCGATATGGTGTCGATCGACGCGGCGCTCGCGAAGATCGACAAGGCGGTGGCCGAAGGCGAGGACGGCGTGGCCGAAGACGTCGCGTTCCATCGCGCGATCGCGGCGGCCACGGGCAATCCGTATTTCCTTAAAACGCTCACGTTCCTGAATCAGTACCTCGAAGCCGGCACGGTCGTCACGCGCCGCAACGAAGCGTTGCGCGAGGACTTTTCGCGTCAGGTGCGCGAAGAGCATGCGGCGATCGCCGCCGCGATTCGCGCCGGCGATCCGATGGCGGCGCGCAACGCGGCGCGAACGCATATGTACAACGCGGCACGGCGTCTCGCGGAAGCGGGGATCTGCTGAGCTTCATCGCTGAGCTTGAACGGCCAGTGTTACGCGCGAGCGTCCAACGAATTCATAGAGGTCAAGCATGTCCAGAAATGTCGGTGTCATCGGTCTTGGTGCAATGGGCCTGGGGGTCGCGCGCTCGCTGCTGCGCGCGGGTCTGAAGGTCCATGCCTGCGATCTGCGCAGCGAGATATTGAATGCGTTCGTCGCGGAAGGGGGCGTGGGTTGCGCGACGCCCGCCGAACTCGGTGCGCAGTGCGAGGTGGTCGTCACGCTGGTCGTGAATGCCGCGCAAACCGAAGCCGTGCTGTTCGGCGAGCGGGGTGCGGTCGCGGCTATGAAACCGGGCGGCGTGGTGATCGCCAGCGCGACCGTGGCGCCGGACTTCGCCATCGGACTCGGCAAGCGCGTCGAGGCGGCCGGTTTGCAGATGCTCGACGCACCCGTCTCCGGCGGCGCGGCGCGCGCGGCCGCCGGTGAGATGACCATGATGACGTCCGGGCCGGCGGCGGCCTACGCTGCGTGCGAGGACGTGCTGGCCGCAATGGCGGGCAAGGTGTATCGCCTCAGCTCGGAACACGGCGCAGGCTCGAAGGTGAAGATCATCAATCAGCTGTTGGCGGGCGTGCATATTGCGGTGGCCGCGGAAGCCATGGCGCTCGGCTTGCGCGAAGGCGTCGATCCGGATGCGCTGTACGAAGTCATCACGCACAGCGCGGGCAATTCGTGGATGTTCGAAAACCGCGTGCCGCACATTCTGAACGGTGACTACACGCCGCTGTCGGCCGTCGATATTTTCGTCAAGGATCTCGGCCTCGTGCTCGATACCGCGCGTCGCTCGAAATTCCCGCTGCCGTTGTCGGCGGCGGCGCATCAGATGTTCATGATGGCGTCCACGGCCGGTCACGGCGGTGAGGACGATTCCGCGGTGATCAAGATTTTCCCCGGCATCGATGTGCCGGCGGCGAAGTGAGGAGGTCAGCGTCATGACGGCAAACACGAAACGCGCGCTGCTCGGCTGCATCGCCGACGACTTCACCGGCGCCACCGATCTCGCCAACATGCTGGTGCGCGGCGGCATGCGCACGGTGCAGACCATCGGCGTGCCCGCATCGAATGAAACGGTGGAGGCCGACGCGCTGGTGGTCGCGCTGAAATCGCGCACCATTTCCGCCGCCGACGCGGTCGCGCAATCGCTCGCGGCGCTCGACTGGTTGCGCGCACAAGGCTGCCGGCAGTTCTTTTTCAAATACTGCTCGACCTTCGATTCGACCGACGCGGGCAATATCGGCCCGGTCACGGATGCGTTGCTCGACGCATTGTCCGCCGACGGCAACGCTGGCGCGTTCTCGATCGCCTGTCCGGCATTTCCTGAGAACGGCCGCACGATCTTTCGCGGCCATCTGTTCGTCGGCGACACGTTGCTCAACGCGTCGGGCATGGAGAACCATCCGCTCACGCCGATGCGCGACGCGAACCTCGTGAGCGTGCTGCAGCGGCAGACCGAATCCAAAGTCGGGCTCGTGCGTTATGACACCGTGGCGCAAGGCGTGTCGGCTGTGCGCGACGCTTTCGATACGTTGCGCAACGAAGGCGTACGCATGGCGATCGCCGATGCGGTGTCCGATGCCGACCTCTCCATACTCGGCGAAGCGTGCGCCGATCTCACGTTGATCACGGGCGGCTCAGGTATCGCGCTGGGTTTGCCGGCCAACTTCCGCCGCGCGGGTTTGCTGAACGAGCAGGCCGATGCCGCGCAATTGCCTCGGGTGAACGGATTGTCGGCGGTGCTCGCCGGCAGCGCGTCCAAAGCGACCAACGCCCAGGTCGCGCAGTGGCGTTCTACACGGCCCGCTTTCCGTGTCGATCCGCTTGCGGCTGCGCGCGGCGAGAACGTCGTCGAGCAGGCGCTGGCTTTCGCCCAGCCGTACCTCGACAAATCCGAGCCCATGTTGATCTATGCCACCGCCACGCCCGACGAAGTCAAGGCGGTACAACGCCAGCTCGGCGTGAATGAAGCGGGGCATCTGGTTGAAAACACGTTGGCGTCGATCGCGCGCGGTCTGCACGAACGCGGCGTGCGCAAGTTCGTGGTGGCGGGCGGCGAGACCTCGGGCGCCGTGGTGCAGGCGCTCGACGTGCACACGCTGCGCATCGGCGCGCAGATCGATCCCGGCGTGCCGGCCACCGCCACGACCGGCGCCGAACCGCTCGCGCTCGCATTGAAATCCGGCAACTTCGGCGCGACCGACTTCTTCGACAAAGCGCTGCGGCATCTGAACGGAGCCGCGCAATGACCGGCGCACCCGCACTCCATACCACGGACGAAGCGCGCGTTCGCGAGGAAATCTGCGTAACCGGCGCGAGTCTCTATCGACGCGGCTACACGGTCGGCACCGCCGGCAACATCAGCGCGCGGCTCGACGACGGCTGGCTGATCACCCCGACCGATGCCTGCCTCGGCCGGCTCGATCCCGCCGATATCGCCAAGGTCGATCTCGACGGCAACGCGGTGTCAGGCGGCCGGCCGTCGAAAACGCTGGCCTTGCATCGCGGCATCTACGCGCGCAACGGCGCGGCGCGTGGCATCGTCCACACGCATTCGACGCATCTGGTCGCGCTGACGCTCGCGGGCGTCTGGCGCGAGACTGACGTGCTGCCGCCGATCACGCCGTACTACGTGATGAAAGTGGGCCACGTCCCCCTGATTCGTTACAAGCGGCCCGGCGATCCGCAAGTCGCCGAACAGATCGCCGCGCTCGCCGACAGCGTTCGCGCGGTGCTGCTCGAACGTCTTGGTCCGGTCGTGTGGGAGCGTTCCGTGGCGCAAGCCGCGTATGCGCTCGAAGAACTCGAAGAGACCGCGCGTTTATGGTTGATGACGAACCCGCGGCCCGCACCGCTCGACGAAGCCGCACTCGAAGAACTGCGCGCCGTATTTGGCGCGCGGTGGTAGGCAACCGACATAACAAAGGCCGGCCGCGCTCGATGCGCTGCGCCGCGCCATCCATTCAAGGAGACAATGCATGAGTTCGTATCAGCCCGCATCCAGCCGCCCGACCGCGGCAGCCGCCATAGGACAGCCCGGCGCAGAGGAAGTCGAGCGCACCTATAAAAAAGTATTCTGGCGCATCGTGCCGTTTCTGATGCTCTGCTATGTGGTCGCCTATCTGGACCGCGTGAATGTCGGCTTTGCCAAACTGCAAATGTCGCAAGACCTGGCATTCAGCGAGACGGTGTTCGGGCTCGGCGCGGGCGTGTTCTTCATCGGCTATTTTCTGTTCGAGTTGCCGAGCAATATTCTGATGCACAAGCTCGGCGCGCGTATCTGGATCGCGCGGATCATGATTACGTGGGGCTTGCTCTCAGCCGTGTTCGTATTCGTGAAGACGCCGATGCAGTTCTACATCTTGCGCTTTCTTCTCGGCCTCGCGGAAGCCGGTTTCTATCCCGGCGTGATTCTGTATCTGACCTACTGGTTCCCGTCGCATCGGCGCGCGAAGATCATCGCGGTGTTCATGTCGGCGATTCCGGTGTCGGGCATCTTCGGCAATCCGCTGTCCGGCTGGATCATGCAGACGTTCCACAACAGCTCGGGCTTCGCGGGCTGGCAATGGATGTTCCTGATCGAAGCGATCCCCGCCATCGCGATCGGCATCGCCACGATCCTGTATCTCGACAACGGCATCTCCGCCGCGAAGTGGCTGAACGAACGCGAAAAGCGCCTGCTCACCGATGAAATCGCCGCCGCGCAACCGCAGGAGAAAACCCAGAAGCATTCGCTCGGCGCGGTGTTCCGCGATCCGCGCACGTGGTGGATGTCGCTGATCTATTTCGCGTTCGTCACCGGGCAATACGGCCTGACGTTCTGGATGCCGACGCTCGTCAAATCGACCGGCGTGACGGGCGCATTCAATATTGGGTTGCTGAGCGCGATTCCGTTCCTCTGCGCGATCGTCGTGATGAATCTGATGGGGCACAGTGCCGACAAGCGCCGTGAGCGCCGCTGGCATCTGATCGTGCCGGCGCTGTTCGGTGCGGTCGGCTTCACGGTGGCGGCTTCGTTCGCGGACAACACGGTGGTGTCGATCGCGTTTCTCTCGCTCGCTGCCGCCGGCGTGCTGACCTGCGCGCCGCTGTTCTGGTCGCTGCCCACCGCGTTCATGTCCGGCGCGACCGCCGCGGCCGGTATCGCGATCATCAATTCGATCGGCAATCTCGCGGGTTTCGCGAGCCCGTACATGATCGGCTATCTGAAGGATCTCACGCATAGCACGCAAACCGGCATGTATGTGCTGGCCGGCATGCTCGTGATCGGCGCGGTCGCCACGTGGCTCACGCCGGCCAAACTGGTCAACCGGTAAACCGACACTCACGCGCGCCATGCATCGCTGCCGCGCGCCGCATCACACCGTTTTCAAGGAGTCGCTGCCATGCCTCGCTTCGCCGCCAATCTCTCGATGATGTACAACGAGCACGCTTTCCTCGACCGTTTCGCCGCCGCGGCGCAAGACAGCTTCGAAGCGGTCGAGTTTCTGTTCCCCTACGATTTCCCCGCCAACGAGATCAAGGCACGCCTCGACGCGAGCGGTCTGACGCAAGCGCTTTTCAATGCGCCGCCCGGCGACTGGGCCGGCGGTGAACGTGGGATTGCCTCGCTGCCGGGCCGCGAAGACGAATTCCGCCGCGGCATCGATACCGCGCTCGACTATGCTCGCGTGCTCGGCAATCGCAAGCTGCATGTGATGGCCGGCCTGATCGGCGCGGATCAGTCGCGCGCGAAACATCGCGAGGTATATCTGAGCAATCTCGCGCATGCCGCCAAGGCGGCGCAGGCCGAAGGCATCATGGTCGTGATCGAGCCGATCAATACGCGCGACATGCCGGGCTTCTTTCTGACCCGTCAGGACGAAGCACAAGCGATCTGCGCGGAGGTCGGCGCGGAAAATCTCAAGGTGCAGTTCGACTGCTACCACTGCCAGATCGTCGAAGGCGACCTTGCGGTGAAACTCAAACGCGATATGGCCGGCATCGGCCACATTCAGATCGCCGGCGTGCCGGAGCGCCATGAACCCGATACGGGCGAGCTGAACTACCCGTATCTGCTCGAATTGATCGACTCGCTCGGCTACGACGGCTATATCGGCTGCGAATACCGGCCGCGCGCGGGCACGTCGGCCGGTCTCGGCTGGCTCAAACCGTATCTGAACGCGACCCGCTAACAAGGACGAATACATCATGAAAGTACTGATTACCGGCGGTGCGGGTTTTCTAGGCCAGCGTCTCGCGCGTGAACTGCTCGCGCGGGGTTCGCTGAAGGACCCGCAAGGCACGCCGCAGCCGATCACCGAACTGGTGCTGCTCGACGTCGTGCAAGCCAATGATTTCGGCGATCAACGCGTGCGCACCGAAGTCGGCGACATCGCCGAGCGCAGCGTGCTCGAACGCGTGATCGACGACCAGACTTCGGCGATCTTCCATCTGGCCGCGATCGTGAGCGGGCAGGCCGAAGCGGATTTCGATCTCGGCATGCGCATCAATCTGGATGCATCGCGGCTGCTGCTGGAAACTTGCCGGCAGCGTGGGCATCGGCCGCGCGTGCTGTTCACGAGTTCGGTCGCGGTCTATGGCGGCGAGTTGCCCGAGGTCGTGCAGGACGACACCGCGCTGAATCCGCAGTCGTCGTATGGCGCGCAGAAGGCGATCGCGGAGTTGCTGCTCAACGATTACGCGCGGCGCGGTTTCGTCGACGGCCGCGTGCTGCGGCTGCCCACCATCAGCGTGCGGCCGGGCAAGCCGAATGCGGCGGCGTCGTCGTTCGCGAGCGGCATCATTCGCGAACCGTTGAACGGCGAAGCAGCGGTGTGCCCGGTCGCGGGCTCGACGCGACTGTGGCTGCTGTCGCCGCGCAAGGCGATCGAGAGCCTGATCGCCGGGCTGGAACTTGATTCCGCCGCGCTCGGTAACCAGCGCGTGCTGAATTTGCCGGGCATTTCGGTGAGCGTCGACGAGATGGTCGCCGCGCTGCGCGAAGTGGCGGGCGACGCGGCCGCCGCGCGGATCGTGTTCGAGCCGGATGCGCGCGTCGAAAAAATCGTGGGTAGCTGGCCGGGACGGTGGGATACGTCGCGTGCCGAAGGGCTGGGGTTGAGCGGCGAACGCGATTTTGCCGACGTAGTCCGCAGCTATATCGAAGACGAGCATATCCAGCTCCGCTAGAGCCACGTTTCATACAGTCCCCAGCCCCGTGCCGGCGCCATGAAAACAGGGCCGCCGGCACGGGCGCATCATTCGTCTGATCCTTTCGCAAAAACGCTCGCGGCCTGCACGTATTCCCTGGTGCGGGCCTGGCCGTGCTTGACATGGTTTCGGCCACGCGCCTATCATCATGTCTAGTTGTTCGATATATGACCGTATGTTCGTATCAAGAACAAATTGCGCCAATCTCGAGCCCACCGTTCATCATCCTGCGCTAAGCTGAATTGACGCGGCGGCCGCCCGTTAGCCGCTTTCCGTCGCGCTTACCGGTGCGTCCGGTTTGCTCCGGGCCGGGGTTCCGGCCGCGGCGCAGCGCATGCAGCACATCAACTGGAGACATCACATGACCGAAGCATTCCTGTGCGACGCGATTCGCACCCCCATCGGCCGCTATGCGGGTTCGCTGTCGTCGGTACGCGCCGACGATCTGGGCGCGGTGCCGCTCAAGGCGCTGATGGAGCGCAACAAGGACGTCGACTGGAACGCAATCGACGACGTGATCTACGGCTGTGCGAACCAGGCCGGCGAGGACAACCGCAACGTCGCACGCATGTCGCTGTTGCTCGCCGGCTTGCCGCAGGGCGTGCCGGGCACGACGGTGAACCGTCTGTGCGGTTCGGGCATGGACGCGGTCGGCATCGCGGCGCGCGCGATCAAATCGGGCGAGGCCGCGCTGATGGTGGCAGGCGGTGTGGAAAGCATGAGCCGCGCGCCGTTCGTGATGGGCAAGGCGCCCACCGCGTTTTCGCGCCAGGCCGAAATTTATGACACGACCATCGGCTGGCGTTTCGTCAATCCGCTGATGAAGAAACTGTACGGCGTCGATTCGATGCCGGAAACGGGCGAGAACGTCGCCACGGATTACAACATCAGCCGCGCGGATCAGGACGCTTTCGCGGTGCGCAGCCAGCAGAAAGCGGCGCGTGCGCAACGCGACGGCACGCTCGCGCAGGAAATCGTCGGCGTGACGATCGCGCAGAAGAAGGGCGACCCGATCACGGTGCTGCAAGACGAGCATCCGCGTGAGACCAGCCTCGAAACGCTCGCCAAGCTCAAGGGCGTGGTGCGTCCGGACGGCACCGTTACGGCAGGCAACGCGTCGGGCGTGAACGACGGCGCGGCGGCCCTGCTGCTCGCGAATGAAGAGACCGCCAAGCGCTTCGGGCTGACGCCGCGCGCCCGCGTGCTGGGTATCGCCACGGCCGGCGTCGCCCCGCGCGTGATGGGCATCGGCCCGGCACCCGCCACGCAAAAACTGCTGGCGCGCCTGAACATGACCATCGATCAATTCGATGTGATCGAACTGAACGAGGCGTTCGCTTCGCAAGGCATCGCGGTGCTGCGCGCACTCGGCGTGGCCGACGACGACGCCCGCGTCAATCCGAACGGCGGCGCGATCGCATTGGGCCATCCGCTCGGCATGAGCGGCGCGCGTCTCGTGACCACCGCGATGTATCAACTGCATCGCACGCAAGGCCGTTTTGCGCTGTGCACGATGTGTATCGGCGTCGGTCAGGGCATTGCGATCGCGATCGAGCGGGTGTGATATTTGGGCGGCTTAGTCCGCGCCACGGTTGAAGTTGCTGGATAAAACTGCCTCGTCGCTCACGTGACGAGGCAGTTTCTTTTTGTGCCCAACGCGCATTGAGCGTATATCGAATCTGCATCTGATACGGTTTGAAAGCGCTTTCGATTACGGCGGAATACTTAAAAAAATATTGATTTCCGATTCGATCTCCATGCAGTATGCGCTTAATGCTGTGTGCATTTTAAAACCTGTCGCTCATTATGAATGGCGGTGAAATTGTCACGTCATGGCCATGTGGCATGACGCCGCTGCGACGCCGCACCGCGGCACATTACATAGCTGCGCGCATTTATTTGGAAATTGCAATTCAATCCAATTGCAGGCCGTTGTAGGGCATGAAAAAATCATTTGCGCCTTAGCTTTTGAAACTATCATCCTGAAGACGCGCGGGCATTCATAGAGTTATAAATCGGCATCCCGCCGTTTCAGAGCGCTGTCACGCTG
Source organism: Paraburkholderia sp. BL18I3N2 (assembly GCF_003001875.1). NCBI lineage: Bacteria > Pseudomonadati > Pseudomonadota > Betaproteobacteria > Burkholderiales > Burkholderiaceae > Paraburkholderia > Paraburkholderia sp. BL18I3N2. The sequence goes on along the minus strand of NZ_PVNC01000003.1, from coordinate 441,835 downwards.
GATCAAACAATTTCTCGAGGAGCATGCATATGCAGGCAAAGACAATTGCAGCAGCGTTGATGTTCGCGGCGTTCGCCGCAGCACAGCCGGGCTGGGCGCAAGATGCCATGGCCAGTGCCGCGCAAGGCATCGTCAGCGCGGTGGAGCCGGTGCATGTGAGGGCGCAGATCGTCGGTATCGATCCGGGCACGCGTGCGCTTACGCTCAAGGGGTCGGGCGGCAACGTGGTGGTTGTGCTCGTGAGCCAGCAGGTGGAGGGTTTCGATAATCTGAAAGTGGGCGACCAGGTGGACGTGCTCTACAAGAATGCACTGCTCGTGAAGGCCGAGAAGGTCACTGGCAAGGACAAGGGAATTCGCGCGCGTGTCGACACGCAGGTGTATGCCCCGGCCTCGGGTGGATTCGAATCGGCGCGCCAGATCGAAGTGCTCGCCACCGTGCAGAAGATCGATCGCAAGAAGCGGCTGGTCACGCTGCGCGGCGCGTATCAGACGCAAACGCTCCAGGCCGGTCCTGACGTCGATCTGAAGGACGTCAAGGTCGGCGATACGATCCATGCGGTATTCGTTTCGGCGGCGGCGGTGCAGGTGACGCCGAAGTAAGGTCACGAGCGGTCGAGCCGGCTCGCGTGATTGCATGTTGATTGCACGTTCATTGCCAGCCCGCATGCGAAGCAAACACCCCTCATTGCAGGGGTGTTTGCTTCTTTCCCGCCGCGTGCGCTGTCTCGCTGAACCGGGCCGCGCTAACATGCGTCCGGCTAACGTGGCGCAGGCGGTCCCAAACTCAACCGCGCGAGTCGTCCCAGCCAACGTCTGAGCAGGCCGCCTCGCGCCGTTAGCGCGTAGCTCAACGACACGCGCGCGACGCATTCGCCATCCGTACTGAGCCACACGCGCTCACCGCGTTGCAGCTGGAACGTGTGGCCCGGATCGAGCCAATGATCGTAAGGTGAACTGACGCGTGTGAGCCAGAGACGCGCGCCCTGCACGGCGAGCGTGCTATCGGCTTCGACACGCCAGGTCAGCGTCGCGCCTGGCATCACGGAAAAATGCAGCACCAGCTTCGGCAGGCGCTCGTCCTGCCGATACGCCACCAGACTCGAGTCATCATCCATGCACTGCGGGCTTGCCTGATCCATCTCGTTCTCCGTCATCAAGCCGGCTGACGGAGGCGCCCACAAAACAAAAGGCCCCTTCCGTTACCGGCGGGGCCTTGGGGATATGTTACGCAGATTCAGACTGCTAACGCGCACGTACTCCCAATGGCCAGCCGATGATGGCTCGCTTCGGGTGCGTAATCGCATTTGCGATGGAGATGTGCGTCAACATGAGATCGAGTGTGCCGTTTTGCCGCAGGTCTTGTCAATCGAAAAGATCGCGATCCATTCGAACGGGTACGCGAAATCGAATACGAAAACGCGTAGTGCTACGGGCGACCGGCGCTCCTTTTGCACACGGCGGCGCGTCACACTGACAATCAGCGCATCACCGTCGATGCGGCGCGACGATGCCCAACGAAGCAATGCGCCGATACAAAGTGGCGCGCGACATGCCGAGCGCTTGCGCCGCTGCGTTGGGCCGCCATTGATGGCGTGTGAGCGCGTCGATAATGCGTACACGTTCTTCGCGCGGGTCCTGCCGCGCGTCCCGCTGCCGGCCGTCATGCGGATCGATGCGCAATAACGCTGGTTTGCGCACGGCCTCGGGCGCGAGCAACGCCGCTATATCCGGCGCGACATGGCGCAATTCCACGCGCGCGCCGTCGCAGATCGCACACGCGTAGCGCAGCACGTTGCGCAACTGGCGAATGTTGCCCGGCCATGCGAATCCTGCGAGACGTTCGGTGAGTTGCGGGTCCAGCGTGAGCACGTGGCCGGCTATTTGCGCTTCTTCGTCGAAGACCGCTTCGATCACGTCGCGGATATCCGCGCGCTCGCGCAGCGGCGGCATCGGCAAAGACGCGCCGCTTAGCCGGTAGTAGAGGTCTTCGCGGAACGTGCCGGCCGCGATCATCTGCGTGAGATCGCGGTGTGTGGCGCAAATCACGTCGATATCCACGCGCACGGGTGCATCGCCGCCGAGCGGCGTCACTTCGCCTTCGGCCAGCACGCGCAGCAGCCGCGTTTGCAGATCGAGCGGCATGTCGCCGATTTCATCGAGAAACAGCGTACCTGTATGCGCCTGCGCAATCTTGCCGCGCGCGCCGCGGCTGCGTGCGCCGGTGAAGGCGCCGGGCGCGTAGCCGAACAATTCGCTTTCAATCAGCGATTCGGGAATCGCGCCGCAATTCACCGCGATAAACGGCCTCGCGCGCCGCGCGCCCGAATCGTGCACCGCGTGCGCGAACACCTCCTTGCCGACGCCGGTCTCGCCGAGAATCAGAATCGGCAGACGCTTGCCCATCACGCGCAACGCAACGGCTGCGTTGTGCGCGATCTGCGGCTCCGCGCTGTGCAGAAAACGACCGAGCGCGCCGAGTTGCAGATCGTTTTGCGACGCGCTTTGCGACGACCGTGCGGCGCCTTCGTTCAGCGTGGACGCCGCGCGCGAGATGCGCCTGAGCGGCGCACGAACCCGCGCATACAGCGTCGTCCCGGTTGCGCGCAGGCGCAAGCCGACAATCGCATCCGTGCGCGCGACGTCGTGCAGATGCGAGCCCGATGTGTCGAATACATCGTCGATGTGGCGCGGACCGTTGAGCGCCGGAATGCACTCGCGCGCCTTGCGATTGGCCGCGACGAGATTGCCGCATTCGTCGAAGGCGATCAGCACTTCGGGCTGCGCCTCGACAAAGTTGCGGCTCGAATGGCCGAACAGAACCCAGTGCTGGCTAGTTTGATTGAGGAAGTACCCATCTTCGATCAGACCGGCGCTTTGCCGCACTAGTTGAAACACGAGCCGCTGACTGTCGCGGTTATCCGGCGACTGCACGGCGGACGCATCGAGCACGCCGATCATCTCGCCGGTCGGCGCGAAAATCGGCGCTGCGCTGCAGGTGAGCGTGGTGAACGCCGCGCGGAAATGATCGGTCTTGTGCACGGTGATCGGCGCAAGATCGGTCAGCACATTCGCCACGCCGCAGGTGCCTTCCTCGCGCTCGGACCAGCACGAACCGATATACAGGCCCGCATGCTTGAAATCGGTGCGGCGTTCGCGGTCGATGCGGTAGTCGATGGTGACGCCGTGCGCGTCGGTGAGCATCACGCAATAGTCGGCGACGCGAATCATGTCGTGCAGACGTGACAGACATTGCCCGGACGCACGCAGAAAGGCTTCTTCCTTGCCTTGCACTTCGCGCAATTCGGCCGACGTCAGCACGCGCGGCCCGATCACCGCGCCAGGGTCGAGGCGGTACTGTTCGAACGAACGCTGCCACGACGAGACGAGCCGCGGAGAATCGGCCGGCGCGGGCAGGCGTCCTTCAATGGCGCCGCGCACGCGGTCGATGTGCTGGGTCTGCGAGACGTAAGGCATGGTCGGCTCCAGGCGAGCGACACACAGTGAGATCAGGGCTTCTTGTATCACATCCCGCTTGATGAATCACACTGCACTGCAGCACGCGAGACGCGTGAGACGTTTGTCTCAGTCTCAGGGTGAGACGGGGCGCCTTTGCGGTGTGGATCGAGGCGCATCAACGGCTTGCGCCGACTCTTCGACGCGACGTTCGGGCTGCGAATGTCGCACACGTCGGGTGTGAGACGCGTTAAACGCTGCGTCACGCGGCTACGGCTCAACGCCTCGTCTTCCGTTTCGAAGCGTAAAGCCCTTTAAACAAGGCACTTTCGTGCGGCGGCGCGATTTTTCAGCAAATTGGCACACCCTTTGCAGTGTCCTGCGCATGACAAAGCGCTGCCGTTCGACGACGGCGTAGAAAGGAGACAAGCACAGTGCCATCGCCCATCACCGTCGGCGTGATCGCGAACCCGGCTTCGGGTCGCGACATTCGTCGCCTCACTTCCTACGCGTCGGTGTTTCCGACCTCCGAAAAAGCCAACATGGTGGTGCGACTGCTGGCCGGGCTCGGCGTGCTCGGCGTGACCCGCGTGCTGTGTTTGCGCGACCGGACCGGCGTGGCGGCGCTGCTGCTGCGGGCGCTCGACACCCACGACGCTGTCGCCGCGCAGCAGCGCTGGCCCCGAGTCGAGTTCATCGAACAGCCGATCACCGACAGCGTCGCCGATACCCACGCCGGGGTCGCCGCGATGCTGAAAGCGGGGGTCGAACTAATCGCCGTACTAGGCGGCGACGGCACGCATCGGGCAGTCGCCGCGCATTGCGCAAGCGTGCCGTTGCTGACCTTGTCCACCGGCACCAACAACGCCTTTCCGGATTTGCGCGAGGCCACTGTAGCCGGTCTTGCCGGCGCGCTCGTCGCCTCGGGCGCGGTGCCGCCGGATGTGGCGCTGATGCGCAACAAGCGGCTCGTGGTGCGCTGCACGGGCGGGCCCAATCGCGGCCGCGAGGAGATCGCGCTGGTCGATGTCTGCGTGAGCCGTCAGCGCTTCGTCGGCGCGCGGGCCGTGTCCGATCCGGCCGATATCGAAGAACTCTTTCTCACGTTTGCCGCGCCGGACGGCATTGGCCTGTCGTCGATCGGCGGAGCGTGGGCACCCGTGGAGCGCACCGCGTCGCACGGCTTGCATTTGCGCTTTGCCGCCCCCGGTGAATCCGGCGTGCCGCTGGTGGCGCCGATTGCGCCAGGCCGCGTCGAGCGCGTGCTGATGCGCACATGCGAACGCTTCGAAGTCGGCGTGTGGCGGCCACTGGAAACCGAACACGGCACGCTCGCTTTCGACGGTGAGCGCGAAATCGAACTGGAGCGCGGCGACCGCTATGAGATCGCGCTGGATTGGGAAGGGCCGTTGACCGTCGACGTCGAACGCACGCTGCGTTTCGCGGCGTCGCGCCAACTGGTGCGGGAAGTGGCGAACGTGGTTGCGCATCAAAAGTAGGTTGTGAGCAGGCAGTGCATTCATTCAAAGGAGACACACCATGTCGGTTTCAACTGAGTTGAGCAAGGAAGATCTACTGAAGGCGTATCGCATGATGCGCACGATCCGCGAGTTCGAGGAGCGTCTGCACGTGGAATTCGCGACCGGCGAGATTCCCGGCTTCGTGCATCTGTACGCGGGCGAAGAGGCGTCGGCGGTCGGCACGATGCTGCATCTGAACGACGCCGACTATGTGGCGACCACGCACCGCGGCCACGGCCATTGCATCGCCAAGGGCGTGGACGTGCGCGGCATGATGGCCGAGATCTACGGACGCAAGACCGGCGTGTGCCATGGCAAAGGCGGCTCGATGCATATCGCCGACCTGTCGAAAGGCATGTTGGGCGCGAACGGCATCGTCGGCGCGGGCGGCCCGTTGATTTGCGGCGCGGCGCTGGCGGCGAAGTACAAGAAATCGGGCGGCGTGGGCGTGTGCTTTTTCGGCGACGGCGCGTCGAATCAGGGCGTGATTTTCGAATCGTTGAACCTGGCTTCGGTATGGCGGTTACCTGCAATTTTTGTGGCGGAGAACAACGGCTACGCGGAAGCGACGTCGTCGACGTGGTCGGTGGCGACCGACAACATCGCCGATCGCGCGAGCGGCTTCGGCATGCCGGGCGTGATCGTGGACGGATTCGATTTCTTCGCGGTGCATGAAGCGCTCGGTGAAGCGATCGAACGCGCGCGTCAAGGCGGTGGACCGACGCTCGTCGAAGTGAAATTCTCGCGCTATTTCGGCCATTTCGAAGGCGACGCGCAAACCTATCGCGCGCCCGGCGAAGTGCAGAAACTGCGCGACGAGAAGGATTGCCTGAAGCGTTTCGAAGAGCGCGTGGTGCGCGCCGAAATGCTGAGCGCGGATCAGTTGCGTGGTGTGGATGCCGAGGTCAAGAGTCTGATCGACAGTGCGGTGACGCAAGCCAAGGCCGCGCCGCTACCGACCGCGGAAGATTTATTGAGCGACGTCTACGTGTCCTATCCGTAACGCACGGCATTGCACATCTAAACGATTCTGGAGACAGACATGGCACGCAAGATCACATTCTCTCAGGCGATCAACGAAGCACTGAGTCAGGAAATGGCCCGCGACGAAACCGTCATCGTGATGGGCGAAGACAACGCGGGCGGCGCCGGGTCGCCCGGTGAACAGGACGCGTGGGGCGGCGTTCTCGGCGTCACGAAGGGACTGTTTCACAAATATCCGGGGCGCGTGCTCGACACGCCGCTTTCGGAAGGCGGCTATATCGGCGCGGCAGTCGGTGCGGCGGCCTGCGGCATGCGGCCGGTCGCGGAGTTGATGTTCATCGATTTCATGGGCGTGTGTTTCGACCAGATCTTCAACCAGGCCGCCAAGTTCCGCTACATGTTCGGCGGCAAGGCGGTGACGCCCGTCGTGATTCGCGCGATGCAAGGCGCCGGCCTGCGCGCGGCGGCCCAGCACTCGCAGATGCTGACTTCGTTGTTCACGCACATTCCCGGATTGAAAGTGGTCTGCCCGTCGACGCCGTATGACGCGAAGGGTCTGCTGATCCAGGCGATCCGCGACAACGACCCGGTGATTTTCTGCGAGCACAAGCTGCTATATAGCCGCGAAGGCGACGTGCCCGAAGAGTCGTATGCGATTCCGTTCGGCGAAGCGAACGTGGTGCGCGACGGCGACGACGCCACCATCATCACCTACGGACGCATGGTGCACTACGCCACCGAAGCCGCAGAAAAACTCGCCAAGGACGGCATCCAGGTAGAAGTGATCGACTTGCGGACGACCTCGCCGCTCGACGAGGAAACGATCCTGGAGAGCGCGAACCGGACCGGACGCGTGGTCGTGGTCGACGAAGCGAATCCGCGCTGCTCGATTGCCACCGACATTTCCGCGCTGATCGCGCAGCGCGCGTTCCACTCGCTCAAGGCGCCGATCGAAATGGTCACCGCCCCGCACACGCCCGCGCCGTTTGCCGGCGTGCTCGAGGACATGTATATCCCGTCGGCCGCGCAGATCGCCGACGCCGTACTGAAAGTGAGGGCTTGAGCGATGCCGATCCATATGATCACGATGCCCAAATGGGGCTTGTCGATGGAGCAGGGACAGGTCAACGGGTGGCTCAAGGCCATCGGCGACAAGGTAGTGAAGGGCGACGAGATTCTCGACGTCGAAACGGACAAGATCTCGTCAGGTGTCGAGTGTGCGTTCGAGGGCATCTTGCGCCGGCAGATCGCGCAGGAGGGCGACACGCTGCCGATCGGCGCGTTGCTGGCCGTAGTAGCCGACGCGGAAACGCCGGACGCGCAGATCGACGCCGAGGTCGAAGCATTTCAGCGCGACTTCGTGCCGGCCACGTCGGCGGATGGCGACAGTGGGCCGCAACCGGAGAAAGCGCAGATCGGCGGGCGCACGGTGCGTTATCTGAAACTCGGCGAAGGCGGCACGCCCGCACTGCTGATTCACGGCTTCGGCGGCGATCTGAACAACTGGCTGTTCAATCACGCCGACCTCGCCGCGCATCGGGCCGTGTGGGCGCTGGATCTGCCGGGTCACGGCGAATCCGGCAAGGCGCTCGAGACGGGCAGTGCCGACGAGCTCGCGGACAGCGTGATCGCCTTCATGGACGATCGCGGCATCGACAAGGTGCAGTTGATCGGGCACTCCATGGGCGCGCTGATCGCGATGACCGTCGCTGCGAAAGCGCCGGGACGCGTGGCGTCGCTCGCGTTGATTTCGAGTGCGGGTCTGGGCAAGGAGATCAACGGCGACTACATCCACGGTTTTACTGAAGGCAGCAATCGCAATGCGCTCAAGCCGCAGTTGGCGAAACTCTTCGCCGACCCGGGTCTCGTGACGCGTCAACTGGTGGAGGACATCGTCAAGTACAAGCGGCTCGAAGGCGTGCCCGAGGCGCTGCGCAAGATATCGGCGTCGGCGTTCGACGGCAACGCGCAACGCGCGAGCTATCGGGACCGGCTGGCGGAACTCGCGCCGCGCGCGCTGGTGATCTGGGGCGCCGGCGATCAGATCATCCCGGCCGCGCATGCGCAGGGTCTGCCGGGCGACGTCCGCGTTCATGTGCTCGAAGGCAAGGGGCATATGGTGCAGATGGAGGCTGCGTCCGAAGTGAATCGTCTGCTCAACGATTTTCTGGGGCGCTGAAATGGACGCCGCATTGCATGGCGACAGCGTCACCGCGCTCGGTCAGCACGGCAAGCGCAGCGCTGACAAACTCGCGCGGATTCCGGTGAAGATCGTGCCGGCCACGGACGGCGAGGTCTTGCCGAAGCCGCCGTGGCTGCGCGCGAAGCCGATGATGAGCGAGACGGTCGCCGGCATTGCGGCGATCCTGCGCGAGCACCGTTTGCATTCGGTCTGCGAGGAGGCAATGTGTCCGAACATCGGCGAATGTTTTGCGCGGCGCACCGCGACGTTCATGATCATGGGAGGTATCTGTACCCGGCGCTGTGCGTTCTGCGACGTCGCGCACGGCCGTCCTGCGCCGCTCGACGAAGCGGAGCCCGAGGGGCTCGCCGATGCCGTGGCGGCGCTTGGCCTGCGCTATGTCGTCGTGACGTCGGTGGATCGCGATGATCTGCGCGACGGCGGCGCGGCGCATTTTGCCCGCTGCGTCGCGTTGCTGCGCGAGCGCGTGCCGGGCATTCGGGTCGAAGTGCTGACACCGGATTTTCGTGGACGTGTCGAGCGGGCGTTGCAAGCGTTTTCGGGTGCGTGGCCGGATGTGTTCAATCACAACCTCGAGACGGTGCCTGCTTTGTATCGTGCCGCGCGTGCGGGCTCGGATTATCAGGGCTCGCTGCAACTGCTCGCGCGTGTGAAGGAAGCGAACGCGACGATGCTGACCAAGTCAGGATTGATGGCCGGATTAGGGGAATCCGACGAAGCGTTGCTCGACACGATGCGTGATCTGCGCGCACATCACGTAGATATCCTGACGATCGGGCAGTATCTCGCGCCGTCGCGTTTTCACATGCCGGTGCGGCGTTATGTGACGCCGCAACAGTTCGAAGCCTGGCGCGAGGCGGGATTGGCGATGGGGTTTCGCGAAGTCGTGGCGGGGCCGCTGGTGCGCTCGTCGTATCAGGCGGACCAGATTGCCGATGTCGCCATGGCGCGCGCAACGCAATGATATGAAGAACGGTCGGCGCCCTCGCTTGTCGTTGCGCACGACAGGCGAGGAGCGGCAATGTCGCCGGTTAAAAAGCACGCGCGGTCCGCGATTTCGCCTGCAACAATGTATGTCGGAATATGTCACGCCGCTTGAAAAGCGCCCGCAAACCCTTGTCGCACGGGCCTTCTTCGTGGTGAAACAGGGTGACATATCTTCCGTGTCGATTATGTCGGCGTGTCCTTCTATAGTCAGTTTCGTCGCCACGCAGCAGTGACAGAAGTGGCCCGAATCCCAGAAGGACATATCGTGAAAAATCATTCGTTCATCGTCCCGGCCACCGCCGCTGCATCCGCCTCTGCTTCTGTGACGACCCCGTCATCCGCTCGCGGCGCGCTGCGCAAGCTCGTGCTCTCCGCCACGGTCGCCGTGCTCGCGCTCAGCAGCGCATCGGCATTCGCCTGGTCGCAGCACGGCACGGCCTACACCTCGCGAGGCACCTATAACGGCGCGCGGTACGGCTCGTGCGGCGGCAACAGCTGCTCGCATGCGGGCGGTGTCGCCGGCCCCTACGGCGGTCTGGCGACCAACACCGGCACCGTGACGCGCAATGCGCCGGGTCAGTTCTCGAATTCGGGCACCGCGACGGGACGTTACGGCAACTCCGTCCAGCATGCGGGCGACACCAATTGCGCCGGCGGCACGTGCTCGCATACCGGCACGCTCACAGGACCCGACGGCAAGACGGCGACCACGTCGGGCGATGTCACGAAGAACGGCCCGGGCCAGTATTCGTCGTCGGGGTCGGTGACGGGTTCGAACGGCAACACGGTCAACCATTCGGCGTCGACGAATTGCGCCGGGTCGACGTGCTCGCGTTCGGGCACCGTGACCGGTTCGGACGGCGGCACCGTCAATCATTCCGGCTCCGCCACGCGTGTCGCGCCAGGCGTCGTGACGACCTCGACGAGCGTGACGGGCACGCACGGCAACACGGTGACGTCGAGCGGGACGGTGGTGGCGACCACGGGTGTCGTCGCGACGGGCGGCACGACAGTGGTCGTCGCGCCGAAGCCGGTTGTGGTCGCCCCGCCGGTTGTGTATGCGCCGCCGCCGCCGGTCGTGGTGACGCCGGCGCCAGTGGTGGCCGCGCCGCCTCCGGTCGTGGTAACGCCTGCTCCTGTCGTGGTCGCGCCGAAGCCGGTTGTCGTGACGCCTGCACCGGTTGTGGTTGCGCCGAAACCCGTGGTGGTCACGCCGCCGGTTGCTTATGTGCGGCCGCCGGTCGTCTACGCACCGCCGCCCCCGCCGCATGCCGTGTATGTCGCTCCGCGCGTCGTCTATGTCGCCCCGGCGCCGCGTCCGGTCGTGTGGGTGCCGGGCCACTGGATCGGGCGTGTCTGGGTGCCGGCGCACTGGTCCTGATGGGCGCTGCCATGCGAGTCAAATCCCGGGTGACAGTCGAGGCGTGCCGATCGTCGTTCAAAGATTCATCGACGCGGCGGATCTATAAAGCAGGCGCGTTGGCAGCGATTGTCGTTGCCGCGGGAGTGGCCATTGCGATGAGCCGCTTCGTCGTGCCAACCGATACACGTGGAGCGAGTGAATCGTCGCAGGAATGCTCTGCTCGCTATGCCGCGTTGCTCGATCTTGCGGAATTGGCGAGACGTGATGGCAAGTCATCGGAGGTGGTCGTGCGCGGGTTGAGCGACAGAGGCGGCGCGATGAGCGGATGTTTGTCGACGGGCGGCGTGAGGATGCAGTAGGGTTGTGATTGCAATCACGTCATTCGCAGCGCTCACAGCATGGAGAGCGCTTGCGCCACGCACGGCACTTACGCTGCCAAAAAGATTGCTCAACGTACTGAATAATCAGTGCGGCATTGGCCGATCAGCTCGGTTGATTCTCCGGGCGAATCAGATTGCGCTCCAGAAATACCGCGCCGGCAATCGGATTGAAGACGTAAGCCGGAATCCGTGCAAAGCCCAGCGACGCGTAAAGATCGAGCGCCGCCTGCATGGTCGGCAGCGAGTCGAGACGAATGCGGTGATATCCCGTTTCTCTCGCGATATCGCAAATCCGCATTGCCAATTGCCTGCCGGCCCGCAGACCGCGTCCCGATGGACGGACATAAAGCCGCTTCATTTCGCACGTGGTGTCGTCGAGAGGCCGCATGGCGACACAGCCAATCAGTTCTTCCCGGTTGTACGCGAGAAGCACCCGGCCGCGCGGCGCCGCGAATTTGCCGGGCAAGCCGGTGAGTTCGGATTCGAAGTTCTGGAAGCCGAGATCGATGTCCAGGCTCACGGCATATTCGCGGAAGATCGCCCGGACCGTTTCCAGTTGCCGCGGGAAGTCGGCGGTGGTGATCTGGATCATGGGTGTTCGTTCGCTGCGCGGTCCTATTGCGGTTGCGTCAGCACCAACGGGAAGCGTATTTCGAACCTGGTGCCCACACCTTCGCGCGAAACGAAATCGATGTGCCCGTTCAACACGCGGCACAATTCCTTGACGATGGCGAGACCGAGGCCCGTGCCGGGAATATCCTCGCCGGCGGCGCGCTCGAATTCGTCGAACACGCGGTCCGCATCCGATGACGCTATGCCCACGCCGGTATCCGCGACACACATCGACCAATGCTCTGCTCCGGCCATCGCGAAGTTCAGTTCGATTTGCCCCGACTTTGTGTACTTGGTCGCGTTGGAGAGCAGATTGACGGCAATCTGTTTGAGCTTGAGACGATTGGACGTGACGGCGGTCAACGCAGGATCGAACACCGCGCGCAATGTGAGTCCTTTTGCTTCGATCGACGGACGCGACGAGGCGACGAGTTCCTCGTACAACTCGCGCGGGTCAACCTGTTCGAGTGTGAGCGGGGCGCCGTCGCCGAGCACCACGGAATACTCGACCATCTGATCGACGAGCTGCTTCATGTCGGTGGCCTGGCGGTTTGCCAGCGTCAACGCCATTTCGGCTTTTGCCGGCGCGCGCGCGATCAATTGCAACGCGATGGAAAACGCGTTCAGAAAGTTGCGCAGATCGTGGACCACGCTGCGTGTGATCTGCATGCGCGACTCGTACAGGTCGCTCACCAGCCGCTGCTTCAGCACCAGTTCATGATTGGCGCGCTCGAGCCGGCCGGTGTATTCGTCGATCTTGCGGTCCCGTTCACTCACCACCTGCTTGATCGACGTGAGCGTAACCATGCTGAACGTTTCGGCGATCAGGCGCCGTGCCCGGCTCTCATGGCGGCGCGTGAACGTGCTGTCGAGAGCGGCGAATTCCTCGAGCGCCGCGGCCAGCACCTGATGAAAGAGATCGAGCTCGCGCACGAGTTCCTCGATGCGATAGCCTTGGCGCCAGCGCACCTCGCCATGCTTTCTCGCATTGCGCTCGATGGCTGTCTCGACCCGTTCGAGGTCTTCGACATCGAGCGCCGCGCACAGTCCGTCGAGAATTTCCGGCAAATGATCCGCGAGTTGCTGGTAAGTGAGTTTGTCCGCTTCGACGAGATCGGTGTCGCCGAATACGGCAGTCATCCATTGCTCGGTCAGTCGGGTCCGCTCCGCGCGGACGAAGTCGGCAAAATTGCGCAACAGGCTAACACGTGTTTCAGTCATGATGGCGCAGTGGGATGAAGTTTCTACAACAATACAAGGGGCTCGCGGCACTCGGGTGCGCCGGACCGGACTCGCATCGCGGTCTGGCAGGCATTACTCCGGGCTGACGTCACTTGAAGGCCTATCCGGCAAGCGTTCCGCCTTCACGTGCTCCGGAAGGTCCGGCAGCCGATTATTCGCGATCATTATCGCTGGAACTGCGGAGAGTGGAACACCTTTTGCGTGGCTGTCGAAAGGTAGACAATAACGTCCACCCGGACGTTCGGCGGCCCCTGATGCACTCAATCTTGCTGGTGGACGACGAGCCGGAAATCCTAGCGGCGTGGCGCCTGATACTCGAAAACGAAGGCTACGAAGTCGGTTGCGCGAGCAACGGCGTGGAAGCGGTCGCACGGGCCGTGGCCCGTGTACCCACCTTGATCATCACCGACTGGATGATGCCGCTCATGGACGGCGCCGAATTGTGCCGTCGGCTGAAAGCGATACCGGCGCTCGCTAACGTGCCGATTCTCGTCCATACCTCTGTTCCGCCGGGCGATGGCGCGGGCAAGAATTGGGATGTCTGCCTGAGAAAGCCCGCAGGCGCGACACTTTTTCTAACGACGGTCGCGCAGTTGTGCAAGCAACAGCATTAGCTACCGATGACTCGCAGTGCAACGGGCAATTTCTTCCGATCCGCGCGTGTCGTCGGTTCGGTGACCGGCCATACAGCCTGCGCATTTCGCATCGCCGCATCAGTCAGAATTGATCGCCTTCAAAAAATCGACGAACGCGCGCAATGGCGCCGGCAAATGACGACGCCCCGGATAGTAAAGAAACGGGCCTGAAAAACGCTGCCACCACGGCTCCAGAATCGGCTCCAACGCGCCGCTGTCGAGATGCGGGCGCAGCATGTCTTCGAACAGGTGAATGACGCCTACGCCCGCGACGGCCGCGCTGACCGCGAGATCGATCGCCGCGCCCGGCCGCACCAGCAGCGGCCCCGATGGATTCAGCTGCAACACCTCGCGGTCGCGCTCGAAATACCAGATCGGCATGGCGCCGCCGGCGAATTGACCGCGCAGGCACGCGTGTGAAAGCAACTCGCTCGGATGATCGGGACGTCCGTGCGTGTCGAGATAGCTCGGCGCAGCCGCCGTGGCGAAGCGTTGCACGCGCGGTCCGATTGGAATCGCGATCATGTCCTGCTCGAGCCGCTCGTCGTAGCGAATGCCGGCGTCGCAGCCGATCGACAGCACGTCGACGAAACCATCCTCGACCACGACCTCGACGCGGATGTCGGGATACGTCTTCAGGAACGCGGCGACGATGCCCGGCAGGACGATGCGCGCGGCGCTCGACGGCACGTTGAGCTTGAGTGTGCCGGCCGGCTTGTCCCGGAACACGTTCAGCACGTCCAGCGACGCTTCCATTTCGCTGAAGAGCGGCGTCAGCTTCTCGATGAGCCGCAAGCCGGCCTCGGTCGGCGCCACGCTGCGCGTGGTGCGGTTGAGCAGGCGCAGGCCGAGCCTGGCTTCGAGGCGGCGCACGGCGATACTCAGACTCGACGCCGACACGCCGCCGATGCGCGCTGCGTCGCGAAAGCCGCCCGCGCGGGTGACTGAGACGAAGGCAGCGAGATCATTCAGTTCCATGGCGATTGTGCAGAATTTTGAACAACCCGTACACGTTAGACGGCTTTATTCAACAGCGCAACCCGGTCCATACTTGCGTTCAATCACTCAGCAAGGAGCGCGTCATGCCGAATCGCAACACCACGGACACCTTTCCGCTCGCCGGCCACCCGGTGCGCCGCATGGGCTACGGCGCCATGCAACTGGCCGGCCCCGGCGTATTCGGCCCGCCGAAGGATCGCGGCGCGGCGCTCGCGGTGCTGCGCGAAGCGGTGGCGTCGGGCGTCAACCACATCGATACGAGCGATTTTTACGGGCCGCACATTACCAACCAGTTGATCCGCGAAGCACTGCATCCTTATCCCGGCGACCTCGTGATCGTCACCAAGGTGGGCGCGGTGCGCGGCAGCGACGGCGCGTGGCTGCCGGCGCTCGAACCAGACGACATCGAGCGCGGCGTGCACGACAATCTGCGCAATCTCGGTCTCGACGCGCTCGAAGTCGTCAACATGCGGGCCATGGGCGACATTCACGCGCCTGCCGAAGGGTCGATCGAAAAGCAGGTCGCGGCGCTCGCCGAGCTGCAACAACGCGGACTCGTGCGCCACATCGGCTTGAGCAACGTGACGGCGACGCAGATCGAGCAGGCGCGGCGCATCGCGGAGATCGTCTGCGTGCAGAACCACTACAACCTGGTTCATCGGGAGGACGACGTATTGATCGACCGACTCGCGGAGGCGGGTATCGCGTACGTGCCGTTTTTCCCGCTGGGCGGGTTCACGCCGATTCAGTCGTCGGCGCTGTCGGAGATTGCACAAACACTCGGCGCGACGCCGATGCAAGTGGCGCTCGCCTGGCTGTTGCAGCGGGCACCTAACATTCTGCTGATCCCCGGCACGTCGAGCGTCGGGCATCTGCGTGAAAACCTGCAGGCGTCGCAATTGAAATTGTCCGCCGAGGTGTGCGCGGCACTGGATGCGATCGGCGGTGCCAGCGGGAAAGCGTGATGGCGTGATGAGCGGCTCGGGACATGTTTTTCGCGCGAGCCACGCGGACTTCACACTGAATTAGCGATGGTTTCCCGCAGCCACTGATGCGCCGGATCGCGATGCGAGCGCTCGTGCCAGAGCATCGCGATCTCGTAGCCCGGCACATCCAGCGGCGGCTCGACCACGCGCAGCGCACTGTTGTCGCGTACCAGTCGCTCGGGCAGCATGCCCACCAGATCGGTGTTCGCGAGCACCGACAACATGAACAGAAAGTGGGGCACTGAAAGCACGACCCGGCGTGTCAATCCGGCTTTCGCGAGCACTTCGTCCGTAACGCCGGTAAAACCGCCGCCGTCCGGCGACACGATTACGTGCTCCAGTTTGCAGAACTGCGCGAGCGTCGGCCGGCGCTTCAGGCGCGGATGCCCCGCGCGGCCCGCCAGAACATAGCGCTCGGCGAACAGCAGCCGGTGGCGCAACCCTTCGGGCGCGCCTTCGCTGGTGTGAAATCCCAGATCGATCTCTCCTTGTTCCGCTTGCCGCGCAAGACGCGGCGGAACCAGTTCGACGATGGCCAGACGCGTGCCTGGCGCCGCCGCGCGCAAACCGGCCAGCGCGGGCAGGATGATCGTCGATTCGACGTAGTCGGTTGCGGCAATGCGCCAGCTTTGCGTTGCCTCGGCGGGGTCGAAAGGGCGTGCCGGCGCCACTGCCCGTTCGAGTGCCTCGAGCGCTTCGCGCAAGGGTTCGCGCAACGCCTCGGCGCGCGCGGTGGGGCGCATGCCGCGCGGTCCGGGCAGCAACAGCGGGTCGCCGAGGACCTCGCGCAGCTTGGCCAGATGCACGCTGACCGACGGCTGCGAGAAGTTCAGCCGCTCGGCCGCGCGCGTGACGTTGTGCTCCGACAGCAGCACGTCGAGCGTGACGAGCAGGTTGAGGTCGAGCCTCCTGAGATTATTCATGGCTATACCTGGCATATTGGCAATTCATTTCCAATATACCGAAGCGAGGTCTATCTTTGGTTTCTTTTAGCCATGAAGGCCTTGTGATGAACGTTCTTCTTGTTTATGCGCACCCTGAACCCCGATCGTTGAACGGGTCGCTGAGGGACTTTACGGTCCAACGTCTCGAAGATGCCGGACACACCGTTCAGGTGTCCGACCTGTATGCAATGAAGTGGAAGGCCTCGCTCGATGCGCACGACAGCCTCGCCAAACAACCCGGTGAACGGTTCGATCCCGCGCTCGACTCGAAGCATGCGTTCGAGAATAGGTTGCAGAGCAAGGACATCGAACTCGAACAGGACAAGCTGATGTGGGCGGACGCCGTGATCCTGCAGTTTCCGCTCTGGTGGTTCACCATGCCGGCCATCCTCAAAGGCTGGGTTGAGCGCGTGTATGCGTACGGCTTTGCATACGGCGTCGGCGAGCATTCCGATGTGCGCTGGGGCGAACGTTACGGCGAAGGCAAGCTCGCCGGCAAGCGCGCGATGCTGATGGTCACGACGGGCGGTTGGGAATCGCACTACAGTCCGCGCGGCATCAATGGTCCGATAGACGACGTGCTGTTCCCGATTCAGCACGGCATTCTGTATTACCCCGGCTTCGACGTGTTGCCGCCGTTCGTGATCTATCGCACGAGCCGCATCGACGAAACGAACTATCCGGAAGTGCGTGATGCACTCGGACAACGTCTCGACAATCTCTGGACCACCGAGCCGATTCCGTTCCGGCCTCAGAACAGCGGCGCCTACACGATTCCGGAGCTGACCTTGCGGCCCGATATCGAGCCGGAAAAGGTCGGGTTCGCGGCGCACGTCGAATAGGGTGCCGAGGGGCGCGCGTAGTAGGTCTTTCCTACAAGAAGGCGCGCCTCCTGCCGCCACGCCAAGCTGACGAGATCGTATGTTTCGCTGAAATTTGGTTGTAAGTCGCCATTGCTAGAGTCGTCGACAGAATTTTGCCGCCGTATGCCGGACAGTTTTCTTCGGACTTCTGGAAAGGGAAGAGCGACAAACCATGAATAAAGCTCGTACGTTCTGGCTCATTTTGACGCTGCTTTTTACGGCACCTGCCTGGGCATTTCAATCGCGAGTCGTCGTCATTCCGAGCGCGGCCATGCATAAGTCGCTCGAAGCGACCGTCGTGCTGCCCGATCAATATGCGCGCGGCAAGGCGGCCGACCGCTTTCCGGTCGTCTATCTGCTGCACGGTTCGGGCGGCGACTACACCGACTGGACCACTAATTCGCAGATCGGCAAGTTAGCCGACCGCTATCACGTGATACTCGTGATGCCCGACGGCGGCCACGAAAGCTGGTACATCGACAGTCCGATCGATCCGCGTAGCCGTTACGAAACCTATGTGGGCACGGAGGTGGTGAGTTACGTCGACGCGCATTTCCGCACGATCGCGACACGTCAGGGGCGCGCGATTACCGGCTTGAGCATGGGCGGTTTCGGCGCCTTGCATATCGCGCTGGACCGGCCGGACGAATTCGGCGCCGCGGGCAGCATCAGCGGCGCGGTGGATCCGCGTGGCTGCGAGGATGAACCCGGCATCGACCAGATATTCGGCGATCCGATGCGGCATGCCGACTTCTGGAACAACGAGGCGATCGTCGAGAATGCGCGCAGTTTCGGCAATGCGCATATCGCGCTCACGATCGACTGCGGGGTGAACGACTCGCTGGTGCAATCGAACCGGACGCTGCATGAGCGGCTCGTCGAACTCGGCGTGCCGCACGACTACGCGGAGCGGCCCGGCGGCCACACCTGGAAGTACTGGGCGAACGCGGTGCAGTACCAGGTGCTGTTTTTCGCCGGGGCGTTCAAGCGCAACGGGGCCGCGGCGGCAAGCGCCGCGGCTTGAGGCTTGATGAGGCCGTGCCCGGTGTGCGGTGGGGCGGTTTGAAAAGCCGCCCAATGATCAATCAGTCGATGCCGTGAAACACCGCATCGTCCGGACCGAGATAGGCGGGCGGGCGCCATGCCGCATCGCGCATGGAGTGCTGGACCAGTTTCTCGACGCCCAGCAGCACCGCGAAAATCGCCATCCGCACCGGAATGCCGTTGTCGGTTTGCCGGAAGATCGCCAGCCGTGAATCGTGATTCAGGTCCACGCTCAGATCGTTCGCACCGGGCCGGCTGTCGCGCGGCAGCGGGTGCATGATCAGCGTATCGGCACCGCACACGCTGTCCGCCAGCGCCTGGTTGATCTGGAAATCCGGCGTGTAGCCTTCGAACGATTCGTCGGTGAAGCGCTCCTTCTGGATGCGCGTGGCATACACCACGTCGGCGCCGCGCAGCCCGCTGCTCAGGTCGGTGGTCTGCTCGATCACGTGATCGTTACGCGAGATCTGCTCGATGATATAGCTCGGCATTTCGAGCATAGGCGGCGAGATCAGCGTGAACTTGATGCCGCGGTACAGCGCCAGCAGCTTGACCAGCGAGTGCACGGTGCGCCCATATTTGAGGTCGCCGACCAGCGCGATATGCGCGCCGTCGACGATCTTGCCCAGGCGCGAGAACTCGCGCTGAATCGTGTACAGGTCGAGCAGCGCCTGGCTCGGGTGCTCGCCCGGGCCGTCGCCGCCGTTGATCACCGGCACATTCGTGGCGCGCGCGAATTCGGCCACCGAGCCTTGCTCCGGATGGCGGATCACCAGTGCGTCCACATAGCCGCTCATCACGCGGCTGGTGTCGTAGATCGACTCGCCCTTGGCCATCGACGAAAACGTGAAGCCGGTGGTGTCGCAAACGGAGCCGCCCAACCGGCAGAACGCCGCGCCGAAGCTCACGCGGGTGCGCGTGCTGGCCTCGAAGAACAGGTTGCCGAGCACCGCGCCTTCCAGCACGCGGGAGATTTTGCGGCGCCGGGCGATGGGCTGCATGATGTCGGCCACGCGAAACAGCGCTTCCACCGAGTCGCGTGAGAATTGATCCACCGAGAGCAACTGCGGCTTCCCCTCGAACAGCATCTGGCTTGCGAGCGATTGCGAGTCTACGCTTTGCGTATATTTTTCGCCCGGCTCGCCGTGCACCACGATTTCCGACACGAAGCGCTCGACAATCTCCGGCATGGCCCGCGATTCCTGCGAGTCGTCCGGCAGCAGCCACGTGTCCAGCGCCCGGCGCGACACGCCGATGCGGCTCGCGAAAGTGTCGCGCGTCATGTTCATGCGACGCATCGCATCGCGTAGGAAGGCTTGTTGCGGGACGCTCATGGGGCACCTGTCGAAAGAGGGATGGCGGGCTGATGTACGCGGTGCGTATATTAGTTTTCCTGCGGCAGAAGTCAAGCGATTTCGCGATGGGCTTTGGCAAGCTGCGCCGGCCGCGGTTACACTGCGTCTCATGCATTCCGGCCCTACGCTCAGACTCCGCCCGTCCACCTCCGCACGTCTCGCTCGCGCGAGCGCGGTTGCCGCACGCGCGTGGGGTTCGAACGCCGGCGCCAAAGCCAAAAAACAGCCGCTCATCTGACCGGAGCTCGCTGTTCCGTCAGATGTGCGACGGAACAGCCGGTCAACGCCCGCCAGGGCACTTTCCTGTCTTTCCTCCCTCGCACCGCCTGCGGAATCGATACGGTCGTCATCGAGGTAAAGACATGTCTATTTTTTCGGGTATCTGGGTTCCGCTCATCACGCCGTTCGCCGACAACGCCGTCGATCACGCCGCCCTGCGCGCGCTGGTGCGCCGTTATACGGACGCGGGCATCGCCGGGCTGGTGGCGCTCGGCACGACCGGCGAACCCGCCGCGCTCGACGCCGCCGAACAGGACGCCGTGCTCGCGACGATTCTCGACGAAGCGCAGTCCGCCGCCCATCTCGCGCGGGATGGGCGTGCGCTGCCGGTGGTGGCCGGCGTGTCGGGCAATCACACGGCGAGCATGCGCGAGCGCATCGGGCAAATGAACGCGCTGCCGCTGGCCGGCGTGCTGATGGCCGCGCCGTATTACATCCGGCCTTCGCAGGCGGGCATCGTGGCGCACTTCATGGCGCTGGCCGATGCCAGCGAGAAGCCGGTGGTGCTGTACGACATTCCGTATCGAACGGGCGTCCGGCTCGACCTCGACACGCTGCTCACGCTCGCGGCGCATCCGCGGATTCAGGCGGTAAAGGATTGCGCCGGTTCGTTCGACACCACGCTCGCGCTGATCCGCGACGCTCGCTTGCAGGTGCTTGCCGGGGAGGACATCAATATGTTCAACACCTTGTGCCTGGGCGGTAGCGGGGCGATCGCGGCGTCCGCGCATGTGCGGCCCGAGCGCTTCGTCGAGATGTATCGCGCGCTTGCGGCGGGGCGGCTCGCCGACGGCCGGCGCATTTTCCACGCGCTCGCGCCGCTGATCCAGGCGCTGTTCGTCGAACCGAATCCCGCTCCGGTCAAGGCCTTGCTGGCCGCGCAAGGCCTGATACGCGACGAACTGCGCATGCCGATGACGCGCGCGAGCGGTGCGCTGATCGAGCGGCTGGAAGCGCTGGCTGAGCGTGAACGGAGCGAGTCGCAGGAGACCGAAGTATTGGTCTGAGCGGGCGCTCATGGCGAAACGGGGGCGTACGGTGCCCGGCATTCGTGCCGCGCGTGGCACATCGTCCTATCGTCCCGTATTTGAGATGATGCTTCGTGATGCCAGGGGATAATCGGCGCCCTCTGTCATTATCGCGACCGGCGCGTATCCGGTCGATGCCGTATGCAGTTAGCCCCGTTCGCTGAACTTCTCTCCTGTTTGCAATCGCCCGGCCCGTGTCGCACGGCCGACGCGTTGCCGGCTTCTCGCATGCGTCGCGCTGCACGCGGGGGGCCGCTCGACGCTGGCTTGGCACTCGCGTGGAGCCGCGTGCAATCGCCTAGCGCGCGTCGTACGGCCGACGCGCCCGGCGCGTTGCCGGTTTCGAGCATGCGCCGTGCCGCGCACCGCCGGGTGCGCGCCGCGAACCCGGCACGCACGAGGGGCCGCTGATGGCTTCCGTGTTTCGCGCTGGCAGTCAGCTTGCCAGCGGCTCGGTCAGTTTCGTCACGCGCCGTACCGCGCTGACGCTCGCCCTGGGCGCGGCCGGCGGCACGGCCGTGCTGGCGCTCGCCGTGGGCGTCGCGATCGGTACGCACTGGTCCGCGCGCCACGGGTCCGGCGATCAGGCGGCGGTCCGCGTCGAGCACGACTATGCAATCGACCAACTCGGTAAGCTGAACGCGTCGGTGGCGCAGATCGAACCGCGCATCGCGCGACTCACGGCGCAGGTCGGCGACTTGCGCGATTTCGAGGCGCGCCTGAACAGGCCGCGGCCCGCGCCGCGCGCATCGGCGGCGCCCGCCTCATCGGGTGCGGCGTCCGAACCGGACACCTCCGCCACCGACGGTGAAGGCGAGGGCGGCCCAGCGTTGCCGCCGCGCCGCTGTGGCGATCTCACGCCCTTGCTGGGCCGCCATGCCGATGCCGAACGCACCGGCCGGCAACTGGATTGCCTGGCCGCGACCCTCTCGGCGCTCGAACGGCAGACCGCCGATCACGCCGTCGCGTATGCCGCCTTTCCGGGCCGCATGCCAGCCGACGGCGCGCGCTTCGGGTCGCCGTTCGGCAATCGGACCGATCCCTTCACGCATCGGTTGAGCTTCCACCCGGGGCTCGATCTGATCGCTAAAACCGGCACGCCGATTCTGGCGGCGGCGGGCGGGCGCGTGGTCTTCGCCGGCGAGAAATCGGGCTATGGCAACGCGGTTGAAATCGATCACGGCAACGGGCTCATGACTCGCTACGGCCATGCGTCGCGGATCGTCGCGCATGTCGGCGATCTGGTGCTGCCGCGGCAATACATCGCCGATGTCGGCTCGACCGGCCGTTCCACTGGTCCGCATCTGCATTTCGAAGTCCTCGTCGACGGCGCGCCGGTCAATCCGGCGGCCTACCTCGCGCTCTTTGCGCCGACGGCTCATGGTTGAGCGGCGCTTTCCGCGCGACGCGGCCAGTCTGACCCGGCGCGCCTACACGCTTCGGCCCGCGCGCTCGCTGGTGTTTCGCATGACGGTGTGGGTCGTGGTGTGCGTCCTGTGCGCCTGCGCGGGCGCGGCGGCGCTCACCGCCTGGCACGCGAGGCACGCGGGCATGCCGCCGGCGCAGTGCAGTCCAGCGCCCGTCGACGAAGCAACGAAGGAGAGCGAGTTGACCCGCGCGCGGCTCGCGCTGGCGCAAGAGACGGCGGCGCGCAACGCGGTGCAGAAAGCGGCGGACAGCGCCGCGACCGAGGTCGCGCGACTCAACGCGGAATTGCAGTTTCTGCGAGGTCAGAGCAAAGGCCGGACGTCGGCGTCCGCCGAGACGGCACGGCGCTAATCGGGTGAAATAGGCTAACCGCTAACCGCTAACCGCTAACCGCTAACCGCTAACCGCTAACCGCTAACCGCTAACCGCTAACCGCTAGTCGCAAACCGCAAAAGCAAACAAAGCAAGCAAAGCAAGCAAAGCAAGCAAAGCAAGCAAAGCAAGCAAAGCAAGCAAAGCAAGCAAAGCAAACCAACCGCTCCCCGGTTTGTCGCCACGCCCAGCATCACGCAACGAGCCTTTTCACTTCCAGGAAAACCAGAATGTTCAACAAGAAGAAAACCGCGGGCATCCAGCAGACCAAGCTCGCCACCCTGATCGCTCACGACGTGCGAATCACCGGCGACCTGCAGTTCAGCGACGGCCTGCGCATGGACGGCCACGTGACGGGTAACGTCAGCGGCGAGCCGGGCGGCCAGACGCTGCTGGTCCTGAGCGATCGTGGCTCGATTGAAGGCAACGTGCACGGCTACGACGTCGTGATCAACGGCCGGATCGTCGGCGACGTGATTGCCGATCACTTCGTCGAGTTGCAAAGCAATGCGCATGTGACCGGCAACATCTACTACCAGCAGTTGCGGATGGATTGCGGCGCCTCGGTGGACGGCAAGCTCACCAAGCGCGACGCGGCGCAGGCGGCAACGCCGCATCTGGTGTCGGTGGCCGACAGCGCCTTCGACGAGCGCAAGGCCGGTTAGGCGCCGCCGCACCCAGCCGGCGCATCAGACCGTTCCCGGCAGCGACCGGCGCGGCGTCGGCGTGTCGTGGCCGAGCGGGTCGCCGGGCACGGGGCGCCCATCGCGTTGCGCGCGCAATTCGCGATTCGCGGCGAGACGTTCCAGGGCGCCGCGTTCGAGCGTGGCGAGCATGTCCCGCTCGACGATCTGCAGTTTGAAAGCCAGCACGATCAGGCCGCTCGCCAGCAGCAGGTCGCCCGCGAACACCACGGCGTACAGCGCCGACGTGGTCTGCGGATTGCCGAGCAGCAGCGACAGATTGGTGCGGTCGAGCAGCACGAGCACGAGCGGCACGATCGTGTTGAGCGTAACGATCGTGCCGCCGATCACCGCGATCAGACGCGCGGGCCCGAGATGCGGACGGCGCCGGCGGCATACTTCGTATAGCGTGGCGGCGCGAACCGGCAGAAAAAACAGCGCGAGCAGAGCCGCGCGCAACACTGTCGGCACTTTGAAGATCAGCGCGCCGGCGTAGAGCGTGCAGAACACGGCGGTGACGGCCAGACCGGCGCGCCACGGCGCCGTCGCGCCGAACAGTTCGCGTGTCCCGGCCCAGATCAGCGTGCGGCTTTGCAGCGCGAGCGTCGCGGTGGCGATCAGCAGTGCGTCGTGACGCCAGGTGAGATGCAGGGTGAAGCAGGCGCACGACGCGGCGAGCAGATAGAAGCCGACCGCCCAGAAGCGGAACGCGCTCACGCGCGTGAACATGCGCGAGAGCGCGGTCGTCAGCAAGGCGCAGCACAAAAACGTGATCAGCCACAACGAAGTAAACGTCGCTACATCGAATTTCATGAAGTCTCCAACCCCTGACTTGCCTGTTATTGTTCGTTCGTAAAACGAGATGCAGCGCCGGCCGTGGCGCGGCCAGCCGCATGGCCGTGCCGCGCGGCGCGCTTCAGACGATCGTCGGGTTCACGCGGCCACCATTCTTTCGCGCAGCAGGTTGGCGAAGTCGTCGGCGCCGAGCGGCTTGCCGAGCAGGAAACCCTGCATCTCATCGCATCGCATCGTCTTGAGCATGCCGAGTTGCGATTCGGTTTCGACGCCCTCGGCCACCACATCCATTTCCAGCGAATGCGCCAGCGCGATGATCGCCGACACGATCGCGCTGCCTTCCGGGCCGTGCGCGTCGAGGCCGTTGGTGAAGAAGCGGTCGATCTTCAGTTGCTTGACGCGAAAACGCTGCAGATAGGCGAGGCTCGAATAGCCGGTACCGAAGTCGTCGATCGCGATCTCGAAGCCGCTCGCCTGGAATTCGCGGATCATTTCGATGGTCTTGGGCGCGTCCTGCATGGCCACGGTTTCGGTGATCTCGAACATGATCTGCTCGCAGGCCACGCCTTCAGCCTCGACGATCTCGAGCATGCTCGCGACGAGATTCGGCTGCAGCAACTGGCGCGGCGACAGATTGATCGCCACTTTCATCGACGGCAGGCCCTGCGAGACCCATCGGCGAATCTGCCGGCAGGTTTCGCGCACGACCCAGTAGCCGATCTGCACGATCTGCCCGGAGCGCTCGGCGATCGGGATGAACTCGAGCGGCGTCAGCGCGCCGAGTTGCGGGTGATGCAAACGGATCAGCGCTTCGGCGCCCGCCAGCGAGTTGCCGCTGCCGTGAAACTTGGGCTGGAAGTGCAGCGAGAAATGGCCGGCGGCGAGCGCGTCGTGCAACGCGTTCTGAATCTGCAGCGTGCGCGTGGCGGCCTCGTTCATGCTGCGTTCGAAGAAGCGATAAGTGCTGCGGCCCGCGCGTTTGGCCTCGTACATGGCCGCGTCGGCGTGCTTCAGCAGCGTCTCGACGGAGTCGCCGTCGTGCGGATAGAGCGCGATGCCGATGCTCGGCATGACCTGCAGCGGCTGCGAGTCGGTCCACACGCCGAGGCGCATGCGCTCGAGCACGCCTTCCGCGAGCGCGCCGGCGTCTTCGCGCGAACCGAGGTTTTCAGCCAGCACCACGAATTCGTCGCCGCCCAGCCGCGCGACGGTGTCGGTCTCGCGTACACATTGCAGCAGGCGCTGCGCGAACGCCGTCAGAACCTGATCGCCGACCGAGTGGCCGAGCGAATCGTTGATGGTCTTGAAGCCGTCGAGGTCCATGAAGAGGATCGCGAACAACGTGCGCTGCCGCCGCGCGCTGAGGATCGCGCGCTCGATGCGGTCGGTCAGCGTGCTGCGGTTCGGCAGGCCGGTCAGTGTGTCGAGCGTGGCGAGCCGCACGATCTGGCCGTTCAGCCTGGACACCGCGCCGATCAGAAAGGCGTTGCGCGCATCGAAACGCGACAGCATCAGCGTGACCGTGAGGATGGCAAAGGTGAGCAGGATCACGGAGGTCGCGAGCCACGTGGCGTTCACGCCTCTGGCCGCGCCGCAGATGGCGCCCGGCAAAAAGTCGGCGGCGGCCATGGCGGTGTAATGCATGCCGCTGATCGCCACGCCCATCACGAGCGCCGCGCCCAGACGCTTGCGCACGACGTGGCGCGCGTCGTCGTTGCTGAGCGCGCGGGCCATCCACAACGCGGCGGTCGATGCGCCGATCGCGATCGCGAGCGAGGCCGCGAACCACCCCGGCTGATAGCGGATGCCCGGCGCCATCTGCAAAGCCGCCATGCCGGTGTAGTGCATGCCGGCAATGCCGAAGCCCATCAGCACGCCACCCGCCAGCAGGTGGCCCGCCGTGAGCCGCCGACGGGTCGTGACGTACAGGGCCAGGTAGGAGGCGCCGATCGCGAGTCCGAGCGACGCGGCGGTCGTCGCGAAGTCGTAGCCAAGCGGGATCGGCAGCGAAAAGGCGAGCATCGCGATGAAGTGCATCGACCAGATGCCGACGCCGAGCGCGGCGGCGCCGCCCAGCCGCCAGACGTGCCGCAGCCGCGCCGACGCCAGCAGGAAAATGCGGCCGGTCAAGTCGAGCGCCGTGTACGACGCCAGCGTCGCGACGACGAACGAGATGGTGACCAGCCAAAGGTTGTATGAGCTCTGCATGTATAGTCCAACCGCCAAAGGGAAGCGGCTGAACTTGTTATCGACAGTTCGAGGTTTTTATTTAATTGATTCTCAATATGCTGCCCATTGGCTTGGGCCGACCCGCCGGCCCGCCGGCGCGCAGAAGGCCGGCGCTGTCACATTTCACACATACAATTTGTTCTGGCCTACTCCGGGAGACGATGTGATGGCGCAAAACGAATATGTGCTTTTCAAGGGCAGGTTGAAACTTGGCGTCCCGTTCCTGGACGGTTACAAGGGCGATCCGCACTACGTGATCGTCAGCGAGGATTCGAGCGGCAAAGAGTTCCGCATTGTCACGAACGTCAAATCGGACAGCTCCCTGACCGGCGCGGCGGGATACCTGGTGCTCTACGCATGGAACCAGTATTTCGACCATCCCTTGATCGCCGACCTTCAGAAGTTGTCAGCCGGAGTGAGCACCTCGGGCTTCCCGAAGCTGGATTACGTCCACGACGCGAGGCTCGTTGATCTGAGCACCATGCGTCCAATTCCGCTGGACACGAAGACGGAACACAACGACATCAACGCTCTGCTCAACGAGATGCTCAAGCTGGATATGTCCGCGGCGCCCGTCGAATTCGTCTATCCGACGCCAGGTTACAGCGACAATCGCCGGGGATGGAAGCCGACCACGGACGTGACAATTTATGGATTCGGTTTTCTCTTCGAACCGCAGAAGGACGGTCTGCACGAGACGCACATGAATCAGGGGAATCCGAAACCGCAGCCAGGCAGCAAGATGAAAGACCATTCCTCCGAAAACGGCACGTTTCAGGACGGAGCGGTCATCGTAGAGGTTGATGGCAAGTTTCAGGCGCTGTTCGTCGCGTTTCAGACGCAACTCGTCCCCACCGACAATCGTGGCCGCCCTATACCGGGCACCTCGCATCCGATACTCGGCTAGGTTCGCTTTCGCCGGCTCCTGGCCGTTGTGTGGGCGCACGACCCGCCGCGCAGGCGGGTGTCATCAAATAACCTCACCAAAGGTATCTAGAAACGGGTGCGCATACCGACGGTGGCGACAACCTGATTGGAAGTCCCAGAGGCGCCGCCCGCGGTGTTGATAAACGCCACGTAGTTGTGGCCGATCACGTGTTGATACATGCCTTCGACATAAACGTCCGTGCGTTTCGACAGCAAATACACGGCTTGCAGGTTGACCTGATTCCATTTCGGATCCGAGCCGAATGCGGTGTTGCTGCCATTGCCCACGCGGCCGTCGGTATAGGTGTCGGCAATGCCGAGATTGATAGCAGGCGTAAGCGCGTACTTGGCGTTCAATTCATAGTTATCGAAGCGCATCGTGCCACTGTTGCCGACGTTCGTCTGGCCGAACGACGTGGTCCCTTGAAACTGGCTGTGAGTGTAGACGAAGCCGAATGCAGCCGGGCCGAATTTGTAGTTGAGCGCGGCGCCCACGGTACGCTGAACGTCCGCACCCAGGTTAAATCCGCCACTACCGTTCGCAGCCGATTCGCCGATATCGACCGCCCCCGAACTGCTCGAAGTGGTGTTCGTCGAGCCGTTGATCTGCAAATAACCGGCAGCGGCCGTCAGAGGCCCGAAGGCATAACTGACGCCGGCACTGTAGGCGCGATTTACAGCAAAGCTGGTGTTGTTCGAAAAGGCATACATGCCACCGAATGTCAGACCCGCATAGTTGACGCTCGTGTACTTGACCGCGTTATTCATCCGTACCGAGTGGTTCAGGTTGTCGTTGTCGAACGGATGCGCGAAACCGGTGTCGCCGAAAGTCCCGGCAGTGGCGGACAAAGGCGCAACGAAATCGACCAGCGAGTCGTATTGCCGTCCGAGAGTCACGGTGCCGAATTGCGCGGTGCTTAGGCCCACATACGCCTGCCGTCCGAACATCCGGCCGTCTTGCCCCAATTTGCCGTTTTGAACGTTAAAACCGTTCTCCAGCACGAAAATTGCCTTCAGCCCGCCGCCGAGGTCTTCTGCGCCGCGCATGCCGAAGCGGCTCCCGTTGATGTTGCCGCTCGTTGCCTGTACGAGCGCTCCGTGCGAGCCGCTCTTCGATACATTGTTGGTGTACATCAGACCTGCGTCGATCAGGCCGTAAAGCGTCACCGAGCTCTGCGCATGAACGCTGCCTGATGTCGCAAGTACTCCAGAAATAGCACAGATAGTGGCAATTCTTTTCACGAGCGCCTCCGGTGAACGACAACGTAATCGGTCTTCATCGCAGTGTATAAATTTGCGCTCGAAAGCAGTATTCGTTTCCAGCATGGTACGGCGTCCTGCATATTGTTCTCGCCTGTCATATCGCAGTCAAAAACGCCGTCCGATAAGGCCTGTCGGAAGATTCCGGCTTGTACCCGGCCGATAAAAATGCTGTCCGGCGTTGCTTGAATGAGACGGAGACGCGGTGCTGTTGATTCGGCTAGCCGTGGCATCACCACCGGAGCTGCCGCGTGGGGTGATCGGAAGCGTGCCAGCGCTCGAGTTCGACATGCGGACACCTGGTGTGACTGTTGCGCACGAGCACGCTGTGACGTGCGTTAAACGCGGATAGCGCGGTGGCGCGATGTTACCGGAATATGTCCTTTGCGCCACTGGCTGACTGTGTATGAGAACGGGACAATGCACTTGAATGACCCACACGCAAGGAGCTATATGTCCCCTGTCTCATCCGTACCGCCCGCCGACAGCGCCACGGCGCTCGCCCATTTCAGCGCGTCGTTGTCATTCGAAACCGATTGTGCCGACGTCCATGCGGCGCTCGTGAATGACGACCCACGTGCGGTCGATTTCATACTGCTCGACGTGCGCGGTCCGCTGCATTTCTCGCGCGGCCATGTGCCGGGCGCAGTGAATCTCATGCACGGCAAGATTGTGGCGTCGAAGCTCGCCGCCTATCCGCCCGATACGCTCTTCGTCACCTATTGTGCGGGCCCGCATTGCAACGGAGCGACGCGCGCCGCAATCAGGCTCGCGCAGCTCGGCCGCCCCGTCAAGGTAATGATCGGCGGCATTACAGGCTGGCTCGACGAGGGGTTCCAGCTCGCTGTGGTCGAAGAGACGTTGCCTCGGCGCGATCCGCCTGCTCTCGATTGACTTCGTTTTCGTCGTCTTTCCCTTCGGTCGTGCAGGCACATCAGGCGGCTTGATCGTGGCATTGCGCGCCATGCCGGATGAGTGTGGCGGGATCATCGATCTCCGGTAACATCACGCCATGCACAATCATCTCGTCGTCGCGCTCGCTTACGACCGGCTCTGCACTTTCGAATTCGGCTGCGTGACCGAACTGTTCGCGCTCGAGCGTCCCGAACTCGGCGTGGACTGGTATCGCTTCGCGGTCTGCGCAAGCGAGCCGGGGCCGATCCGGGCGGCGGGCGGCATCACGCTCGCCGCGCCTTATACGCTCAAGCTGCTGGAGCGCGCCGACACTATCGTCATTCCCGGCTGGCGCGATGCGGACGAAATGCCGCCCGAACCGCTCCTGAAGAAAATCCGCGCCGCCTACGCGCGCGGCGCGCGACTCTGTTCGATCTGCTCGGGCGTGTTCGTGCTTGCGGCGGCGGGCGTGCTCGACGGCAAGACCGTTACGACCCACTGGCGCTATGCCGACAAATTGCAGCAGCGCTATCCGCAATTGCGCGTGCAACCGGACGCGCTGTATGTCGACGAAGGGCAGATCATCACCTCGGCAGGTTCGGCGGCGGGGCTCGACATGCTGCTGCACCTGGTGCGGCGCGATCACGGCAGCGCCGTGGCGAACCGCGTCGCGCAGCGGCTCGTGGTGCCGCCGCATCGCGAGGGCGGCCAGGCGCAGTTCGTGCCGCGTCCCATGCCGCACGACGACAGCGGCCGTCTGTCCAGACTGATGGACTGGGTGCGCAGTCATCCTGCTTTGCCGCATACGTTGCGCTCGCTTGCCGAGCGGGCGGCGATGAGCCCGCGCACCCTGCAGCGGCAGTTTCACGATGCCACCGGCATGGCGCCTTATGAGTGGCTCGTGCGTGAGCGCGTGGCCATTGCGCGCGATCTACTCGAAGCGCAGGCGCCGCTGCCGATGGCGCGCGTCGCCGAACTAGCGGGCTTCGGTTCCGAGGAATCGTTGCGGCGGCACTTCCGGCGCATTGCATTGACGAGTCCGGGTGCGTACCGCAAGAAGTTCGGTGTGCGGGACACGGCCTAGGGTCAGGACGCGCGCGGCGCGCAACCACTGTCGAAGGTCGATACCATGAGCGGGCGTTGACATGTCGCGCTGTGGTCTACTGTCGAACAGTGGGGCGCCGCGCCGCGCGGCCTGCGCCCTCGGTCGCGGCAATGCGCAACTTGCCCGCATTCAAAGGAAACTCATGCTCGATATCGTCAGCACGATCGCCAGCTTTAACGCCGGTCGCGATCCCGAACGGCTCGCGATGAAATATAAAGCCATGCGCACGTCGCCGTTCGTATTTTTGCGCGGCACGTGTCACCTGTTTTACGAGCGCCTGCCGCGCGACAAGATGTTCGACGACGCGCCGCCGGTGTGGATCTGCGGCGACATGCATCTGGAAAATTTTGGCAGCTACAAGGGCGACAACCGGCTGATCTACTTCGACAACAACGACTTCGATGAAGCCTGCCTCGCGCCGAATCTCTACGAACTGGTGCGTCTGTTGACGAGCGTGCTGGTCGGCGCGAGCGATCTCAAGCTGAGCCGCTCGCAGGCACTGGCGCTGTGCCACACCGCGCTGGAAAAGTATGGCGCGGCGCTGGCGAACGGCAAGGCACGCTGGATCGAAGCGGAAACCGCAACCGGCATGGTGCGCGATCTGTTCGTCGCGCTTGCGAGCCGCACGCGGGCGGCGCATCTGGACCGGCGCACCGCGCTCAAAGGCAAGACCCGCATGCTGAAAGTGGACGGCAAGAAAGCGCTGGCGGTCAGCGACGCGCAGCGTGCCGCCGTCACGCAGTTCATGCAGAGGTTCGCCGCGGGCGAGACCGATCCCGGCTTCTTCCGGATTCTCGACGTGGCCCGGCGCATTGCCGGCACGGGGAGCCTCGGTGTGGATCGTTATGTGATTCTCGTCGAAGGCAAAGGCTCGCCCGACGGCAACTATCTCATCGATCTGAAGGAGGCGCTGCCTTCTTCCGTGACGCCGCACGTGAGCACGCCGCAGCCGGCGTGGCAGACGGAAGCGCAACGCGTCGTCGAAATCCAGCGGCGCGATCAGGCGGTCTCGCAGGCATTCTTGCATGCGGTCGAATTCAATCAGCGTTCGTATGTGCTGCGCAGCCTGCAGCCTTCGGAAGATCGCGTGGCCTTGAGCGACTGGGACGGCAAGCTGCCGCGTCTCGAAGCGGTGGTCGGCAGCATGGCCGAATTGAGTGCGTGGGCGCATCTGCGCAGCGGCGGGCGGCAGAAGTCGTCGATCGCCGACGATCTGATCGCGTTCGGCAATCGCCAGGACTGGCAAGTACCGTTGGTGGGAATCGCGACGCAGTGCGAGGCGCAGGTGGCGGCGGACTGGAAAACCTACTGCGAGGCCTACGACAACGGTGCGTTCAACCTGAGCGCGAAGCCGTGAGATCGTATCGCGCTGGCCGCGCGTGAGATTGCGCCCGCCACGCTTGCGACACCTTCGCGCCGCCTCTCGCCAAGGCTGTCGCAATGCCCGGCGCATCGCCGCGCCTGGCGTGCCAGCCATCGCTCCAGACAAACCCTGATTGCTGCGTCGAATCCGCCGCTGCTATCGTTCGCAGGTCTCGTGGAAGCGCTTCCACCCAGCTCTCAGGCATGGGCGTTTTGGCTTCCGCCGTACCCGGTTCAACGACCTCAGCGAGGAATCCGTGGCAAACGACGCATCCGCTGTATCCGACGCTCTGTCTCCCCGTTCCCCATCACTCGCCGATCCTTTCACGCCGCCCGCAGACTCGTCGCTATGGCGCAAGAACTTCCTGCTCGGCGCGGCCACAGCTTCGTATCAGATCGAAGGCGCGGTGAACGAAGACGGCCGCCTCCCGTCCATCTGGGACACGTTCTCGGCGAAGCCCGGCAAAGTGCTGGCCGGCGACACCGGCGCGATGGCCTGCGATCACTATCATCGCTGGGAAGCCGACGTCGAGCTGCTGGCCGGCCTCGGCCTCGAAGCCTACCGGCTCTCGATCGCCTGGCCGCGCGTGATGGACGCGGCCGGCGCGCCGAACCGCAAAGGGCTCGACTTCTACAAGCGTCTGCTGGCGCGGCTGAAAGAGAAGGGCATCACGACCTTCGTCACGCTGTATCACTGGGATTTGCCGCAGCATCTGGAAGATCGCGGCGGCTGGCTCAATCGCGATATCGCCTACCGTTTCGCCGATTACGCCGACCTGATGAGCCGCGAACTGGCCGGCAGCGTCGACGCATGGATGACGCTCAACGAGCCGTGGTGCTCGGCGTATCTCGGCTATGGCAACGGCCACCACGCGCCGGGACTCGCCGACGCGCGCTACGCCACCCAGGCCATGCATCATCTGCTGCTGGCGCACGGTCTAGCGGTGCCGGTGTTGCGCGCCAACGATCCGGCGTCGCAAGTCGGCATCGTCGCCAATATTGGACGCGGCACGGCCAATAGCGAGAGCGCCGCCGACCAGCGCGCGGCGCATCTGTTCGAAGTGCAGCACAACGCGTGGATTCTCGATCCGCTCCTCAAGGGCAGCTACCCGCAGGATCTGTTCGAGTTGTGGCCTGGCACGGAGCCGCTGGTGCTCGACGGCGACATGCAAACCATTGCCGCGCCGCTGGACTTCCTCGGCATCAACTACTATTTCCGCACGAATGTCGCGAGCGACGGCGCGCATGGTTTCACGGATGTGCCGCTCGAAGGCGTCGAGCGCACGCAGATGGGTTGGGAGGTGTATCCGGACGGCCTGCGCGATCTGCTGACCGGTTTCAATGCCACGTATGCGAACCTGCCGCCGATCTACATCACCGAAAACGGCATGGCCTCGGACGACAAGGTGATCGACGGCCAGGTGGAGGACAGCCAGCGCATCTCGTTCCTCAAACGCCATCTCGCCGCGGTCGATCAGGCGATCAAGGCCGGCGTAGAGATTCGCGGCTATTTTCTCTGGTCGCTGATGGACAACTTCGAGTGGGCCTTCGGATACGAGCGTCGCTTTGGTATCGTGCATGTCGATTACGCTACCCAGAAACGCACGATCAAACGCAGCGCGAGTCTGGTGTCGAAATTCCTGAAGGAGCGCAAGGCACGCAGTGAATAGCAGGTGAAAGCTGGTTTGTATGTCGACTTGAAACACGGGCGCCAAGGTTTGGCGCAAGTTGGTTGCATGATCGAGAGGAGACGGAATGAACAGCAAAAAACTGGTCTTGCGAGGCGTGGTTGCGGCACTGGCGTTGTATGGCGTCGTCGCGCAGGCGGAGCCCTTGAAGGCCAACGTGATTCACTGGTGGACCTCGGGCGGCGAGTCGGCCGCGATTCGCCAGTTTGCCGATGCGTATAACAAGGCCGGCGGGCAGTGGGTCGACAACGCGGTGGCGGGCGCGGATCAGGCGCGCTCCACGGCGATCAACCGGATCGTCGGCGGCGATCCACCCACGGCCGCGCAGTTCAATACGTCCAAGCAGTTTCACGACCTGATCGATCAGGGCCTGTTGAACAACGTCGATGACGTCGCGGCGAAAGAGAACTGGAACGGCGTGTTCCCCCAGTCGATTCTCGACAGCGTCAAAGTGAAAGGACATTACTACGCCGCGCCCGTCGATATTCATATGCCTGCGTGGTTCTTCTACTCGAAGCCGGTGTTCCAGAAAGCGGGCATCGCGGGCGAGCCGAAAAGCTATGACGAGTTCATCGCCGATCTCGGCAAGCTGAAAACCGCGGGCGTGATTCCGCTCGCGTTCGGCGGCCAGCCCTGGCAGGAGAAGATTACCTTCGACGCGGTGCTGGCGGACGTGGGCGGCGCCGATCTCTACATGAAGGTGTACCGCGATCGCGACATGAACGCCGTGAAGTCGGACGCGTTCAAGAAAGTGCTGGCGTCGTTCAAACGCCTGCACGATTTCGTCGACCCGGGTTCGCCCGGGCGCAACTGGAACGATGCGACGGCGCTCGTGATTTCCGGCAAGGCGGGCGTGCAGATCATGGGCGACTGGGCCAAGGGCGAGTTCTCGGCGGCCAATCAGAGCGCGGGCAAGGACTTCGGCTGCTTCCCGGGTTTCGGTCCGCATTCGCCGTATCTGGTCGCGGGCGACGTGTTCGTGTTCCCGAAAACGGACAATCCCACTACGATCAAGGCGCAGAATCTGCTTGCCACGGTGATGACCTCTCCGGCCGCGCAAGTGGCATTCAGCGCGAAGAAAGGCTCGATTCCAATTCGTCCCGACGTGGACGGCAGCAGTCTCGACATCTGCGCGAAGGAGGGCATTGCGATCATGAAGGACAAGTCGCGTCAGTTGCCGAATCCGGAAATGCTGCTCTCGCCTGACACGCAGGGCGCGTTGATCGACGTCATCACCAACTTCTGGAACAAGAGCCAGTCGGTCGACGACGCACAGAAAGCGTTTGCCAGTGCGTTGAAGAGCTAGGTGCGCAGCATGCACGCGCTCAAGCTGCCGGCCGGCGGATCGTCGAGGACTCGCCAGGCGCGGCTGAAAAAGCCGCTCAAGAAACGTTTTCCGTTCGCGGCGTGGCTCGCGTTGCTGCCGATGGTCCTGACCGTCGTATTCGCCTATCTCGGCACGATGGTCTGGACCGCGCGCGTGTCGCTCAGCAATTCGCGCACATTTCCTTCCGGCGACTTCGCGGGCTTCACGCAATACGCGCGGCTCTTCAATAACGACCGCTGGCTGCTGTCGCTGCAAAAAAACATCGTGATCTACGGCGCGTGCTTTATCGTGGCGTGCATGGTGATCGGTTTGCTGCTGGCGATTTTCATCGATCAGCGCGTGGTCGCCGAAGGCGCGTTGCGCACGGTGTTTCTCTATCCGTATGCGATGTCGTTCGTGGCGACGGGGCTCGTGTGGCAGTGGATCCTGAACCCGGAACTGGGCGCGCAGGCCGTGCTGCACAAGCTCGGTTTCGCACACGCGCGTTTCGACTGGATCGTCGATCAGGACTGGGTGATTTACACCATCGTGATCGCGACGGTGTGGCAGGCCTCAGGTCTGGTGATGGCGTTGTTGCTCGCGGGCCTGCGCGGTATCGACGACGAGTTGTGGAAAGCCGCGCGCATCGACGGCATTCCGCGTTGGCGGGTCTACATCAGTATTGTCGTGCCGATGCTGGGACCCTCCATCTCCACTGCTTTCGTGCTGCTGTTCGTGATGGTCGTGAAGCTCTACGACGCGGTGGTCGCAATGACGCAAGGCGGCCCCGGCACGGCGAGCGAAGTGCCGGCGAAGTTCATCATGGACTATCTGTTCGGCCGCGCCAATATCGGGCTCGCGTCGGCGGCGTCGATCGTGTTGCTGGCCACCGTGCTGGCGATTCTCGCGCCGTTCTTCTACGCGCGCAGCCGCGCGGCCAGGCGCCAGGAGGTGTGATGAACACGCTCAGTTCGCCGCTCAAAGGCGGCACGCCGCCGAGCCGCGCGCGGCCGCGTCGCCGCCGTACGGCGTTCACGCCGGCGCGCCTCGGCGTCTACGCGTTCCTGCTCACGGCGGCGCTGTTCTTCCTGCTGCCGCTCTACGTGATGCTGGTCACCTCGGTCAAGCCGATGAGCGAGATCCGCCTCGGCAATCTGCTGGCATTTCCCACGCATTTCACGCTCAGCGCGTGGAGCGCCGCGTGGCAGTCCGCCTGCACGGGGCTCGATTGCAACGGTATTCAGGTCGGTTTCTGGAACTCGGTGCGCATTGTCGTGCCGAGCACGATTCTGTCGATCGCGATCGGCGCGGTGAACGGCTACGCGTTATCGTTCTGGCGGCCGCGTGGCGCCGGCGTGCTGTTCGGCGTACTGCTGATGGGCGCGTTCATTCCCGTGCAGGTGATGGTCTATCCGCTCGTGCGCGTGCTGGCGAGCGTGCATCTGTTCAGCTCGCTGCCGGGCATCGTGGTGATTCACACCATCTTCGGCATGCCGGTGATGACGCTGCTGTTCCGCAACTACTACGTGTCGATTCCGCAGGAGCTGTTCAAGGCGGCGCGCATCGACGGCGGCGGCTTCTGGCGCATCTTCGTGCAACTGATGCTGCCCATGTCCACGCCGATCATCGTGGTGGCGGTCATCATGCAGGTCACGGGCATCTGGAACGACTTCATTCTCGGCCTCGTGTTCGCCGGCACCAAAAATCTGCCGATGACGGTGCAATTGAACAACATCATCAATACGACGACCGGCGAGCGCCTCTATAACGTCAATATGGCGGCGACCATTCTGACCTCCATGGTGCCGCTCGCGGTGTACTTCGTTTCGGGCCGCTGGTTCGTGCGCGGCATTGCATCCGGCGCCGTCAAGGGATAGGGCGATGACAAACGTGGCTAATATGGCGAACGCGGCGGGAATGGCGGGTGTGGCGGGTGTGGCGAACAGTCCCGATGCGGCGGACGCCGCGGGCCTCACCAATCCGGCCAACGTCGCGGTGCGCAATCTGACGATTCAACTCGGCGCGAACACGGTGATCGAGAATCTCGATCTCGACGTGCAAGCCGGCGAATTCGTCGTGCTGCTCGGCCCGTCCGGCTGCGGCAAATCCACCTTGCTGCACAGCATTGCCGGCTTGATCGACGTGACCGACGGCAGCATCGAGATTGCCGGCGAAGACATGACCTGGGCCGATCCGAAAGACCGGCGCATCGCGCTGGTGTTCCAGTCGTACGCGCTGTATCCGACCATGAGCGTGGAGCGCAATCTGTCGTTTGCCTTGCGCATCAACGGCACGCCGAAAGCGGAAATCGCGCGGCGCGTGGCGCGTGCCTCCGAGATGTTGCAACTCGGGCCGCTGCTGAAGCGCAAACCGGCGCAGCTCTCGGGCGGACAACGGCAGCGGGTGGCAATCGGCCGGGCGATCGTGCGCGAGGCCGACGTGTTCCTGTTCGACGAACCGCTCTCGAATCTCGACGCCAAATTGCGCACCGAACTGCGCCGCGAACTCAAGCAACTGCACCAGCGTTTGGGCGCGACGATGATCTACGTCACGCACGATCAGGTCGAGGCCATGACGCTTGCCACCCGCATGGCGGTGATGCGCGGCGGCGTGATCCAGCAGTTCGGCACGCCCGCCGAAGTCTACGCGCGCCCCGACAACCTGTTCGTCGCGACGTTTCTCGGTACGCCCGCGATGAACCTGCTCAAGGGCAGGCTCGAAACACGCGACGGCGCGCTCCACTTCTGCGCGGAGCATTGGCGGCTCGACGTGTCGGCGTACCCGTTCAAGACCACGCCGGCGAACGGCTTGCCGTGCGTGCTCGGCGTGCGGGCCGAAGACGTGCGGCTGGCCGAAGGAGCGAGCGAACACGCAAAAGTTTCTCTTGTGGAGCCGATGGGCAACCACCGTGTCATCTGGCTCGACTATCATGGAGTGCAGGTCGCATCGATCGACCAGACGAAGACGCCGTTGGCGATAGGGGACACCGCGGCGTTTTCGTTCGACAGTACCCATGTCTCTCTGTTCGACGAAGCGGGCGGCGCGCGTTTATAGCGCCGGCACGCGGCGTCACTGACAATACAACATGCTTGACGGAGATCCGCGTGGCAACACTCAAAGATGTCGCGGCACTGGCCGGCGTAGGCATGTCGACCGCCTCGCGCGCCATTTCGGGTAAAGGACCCATCTCAGCCGATGCCGCCGCCCGCGTGAAGGCGGCCATCGAACAGTTGAACTTTCGTCCGTCTTCCATCGGCCGGGCCATGGCCACGCAGTCGCTCGGCATGGTCGGCATTTTTGTGCCGACGTTTTTCGGCTCCTACTACGGCACGATCCTCAAGCAGACCGACGAAGAACTGCGCGCGGTGCGCCGTCACGTGGTGGTGGCGACCGGCTGCGGAGAAGTCTCGCCGCGCGAGCAGGCGATCGAGGCGGTGCGCTTTCTGATCGGCCGCGATTGCGACGGCGTAGTGGTGATCAGCCACGATCTGCACGACGAAGACCTGATCATGCTGCACAAGATGCACCCGAAAATGGTGTTTCTGAACCGCGCGTTCGATCAGTTGCCGGAGGCGTCGTTTTGCGCCGACCACCACCGTGGCGGCGAACTGGCGGCGCGCACGCTGCTCGATCACGGGCATCGCGAGATCGCGGTGATTTCCGGGCCTTTCACTTCTTCGGACAACCAGATGCGCCTGGATGGCTTCTTCGCCGAATTGGCGCGCGAGGGCATTGCGCGCGACGACGTCACGCTGATCGAATCGGACTTCTCACCGGAAGGCGGCTACGTCGCCGCGCAAAAGCTGCTCGGCACGAAGCGCCGTTTCACCGGCCTGTTCTGCGCGAACGATACGATGGCCGTGAGTGCGCTGGCCTGTTTTCACCAGGCGGGCATCTCCGTGCCCGGCGAAGTCTCGGTGATCGGTTACGACGACGATTATTCAGCCGCGTATGCCGCGCCCGGACTCACCTCGGTGCATATTCCGACGGCGGAACTGACGCAGAACGCCGTGCGCTGGCTGGTCAATCAGTGCTATCGCACCACATGGGAGATTTTCCGCGAGTTTCCGGTGAGCGTGACGATGCGTGAGTCGGTGGGGCCGGCGCCGGACGCGATAAAGGCCGCGCGGTTGAGCAGCACGTCGTAACTGCTTTTCGTGAGGGAAGGCGGCGCGGCGCTGGCGCTGGCCTTGGCCGCCCCCGCCGCTCGCGTGCGCAGGTTCAGGTGCCGCTGCGCAGCGACTGCTCGTAGCGCAGGCGCGCTTCTTCATCGAGACGCGTATCTTCGAGTTCCTGAAGCACGGCTTCGAGATCGATCGGCGTGCTGTCCAGTTCGACGCGGCCGGTCAACGCGGCGTCGACATGCAATGCGCCCGCTTCGTACAGCGACCAGATTTCCTTGCCGTAACGGGTCTCCAGCAACGCCGGTGCGAAGCGGCCGAAATACGTGGCGAGGTTGTTGACGTCGCGCTCGAGCATGGCGGGCGCTTCGAGATTGCCGGCGGCATCCACGGCCTGCGGCAGGTCGATGATGACCGGGCCGTCGGCGGCAAGCAGGATGTTGTATTCGGACAGGTCGCCGTGAATCATGCCCGCGCACAGCATGCGCACCACCTCGTTCACCAGCCGCGCATGCAGTTCGAGCGCGCGTTCTTCCGTCATCTCGACATCGTTCAGACGTGGCGCGACGTTGCCGTCGGCGTCGGTCACCAACTCCATCAGCAATACGCCGTCGGTGCAGATGAAAGGCTGCGGCACGCGCACGCCCGCGTTCGCGAGCTGAAATAGCGCGTCGACTTCGGCGTTCTGCCAGGCTTGTTCCTGGACTTCGCGGCCATAGCGGCTGCCTTTCTCCATCGCGCGTTGCTGGCGGCTGTTCTTGACCTTGCGGCCTTCGCGGTAGGACGCGGCCTGGCGGAAGCTGCGCTGCTTCGCGTCCTTGTAGACTTTCGCGCAGCGCGTGGCGTCGCCGCTGCGCACCACGTAGACGGTGGCTTCCTTGCCGCTCATCAATTGGCTGATGACTTCGTCGATCAAGCCTTCTTCGACCAGCGGGAGCAGACGTTTCGGAGTTTTCATGCGACCGCCGAAGAGCGGTGGGCGGCGCGGCGGGGATAAGCGGCCGGCTGCGAGGGCAGGTGTTGCGGGATTCGGATCATGCGGGATTATACGGGGAGACCGCATCGAGCATTAAAACAGCCATGATCCGGGTCCTGAACTGGAAGGCTGCGTGCCCGATGATTTCAATGCGCTTTCGAATCGCTAGAACCGTCCATCTAATTGCCGCGCGATAAAAAGGCGAGCCGATGTGCCGGTCAGAGTGGGGGGTACGCGCGCAAGCGTTTGCGCAACGCGTTGGCCGTTGAACATACGGCTCGCCTGCATTAATGCCGCATTTTCTGCTGATTTCTCGATGCAACCGGTTGCGGACTCACACGAGATTGTTGTAGCTGCCGACACAGTCATTTGCTGTTTTCCCCCATTCAATTCGGATGCCGATCACGTAAACTCGCCGGTAACAAGATGTTACGGGGTGCGAGATGTTGGCCGTGTTCTTCATAGCCTGCCCGATCTGCATCGCCGCGTTGTTTGGTTTCGCGCGGCACGTGGATCCGGTGACGGGACAGTTCAAGCGTTGAGTCAGTCAGCCGGGTGTTGTCCGCAGCGGCAATCGAGCGCGTGCTGCAACGTTCTCTTTTCTTTAGCCGACCTCGCTACAAGTCTTGCCTTTGAGTGACGAGTCGCGGCACGATGCGCGATAACCTGGATTAGGGCAGTATCGCGTATGCGAGATTTTCTGGCGGCTATCACGGCACGCGTCAGCGTGCTGAAGGGCGTCCTTCCTCTGAACCGCGCCGCGGCGGCGCGCGATGCGTTGGCCGGTGTGCAGCTTGCGTCGATGGATATTCCGCAAGTGCTCGGCTACGCGCGTATTGCCGGCATGCCGGCTGTCACGGGTCTGTACACGGTCTTTCTGCCGCTGATCGCCTTTGCGTTTTTCGGCGCCTCGCGGCATCTGGTCGTGGCCGCCGACTCCGCGACCGCCACCATCTTCGCAAGCCGGCTTGCCACCATGGCGCCGGCCTCCAGCGCGGAATATGCCGCGCTCGCCGCGATGGTCGCCTTGCTGACCGCTGCCTTGCTGTTCATCGCGCGGATTTTCAAGCTGGGCTTTCTCGCCGATTTTCTGTCGCGTACCGTGCTGGTCGGATTTCTCGCCGGCGTCGGCGTGCAGGTCGGCATTGCGATGCTCGGCGACATGGTCGGCTTGCCCGGACACGCCGCGCGCAGCGTCGATCAGCTCATGCTGGTGGTGCGCGAAGCCTCGCAGATCAATCGGCCGACGCTTGCCATTTCGCTGCTGGTGGTCGTCGCCATTCTGACGTGCAAGCGCTTTCTGCCACGCGTGCCGGTGCCGTTGATCGCGGTCGTGGCGGGCATTGCCGCGAGCGATTTCTATCGCTTTTCGGCCCACGGCATCGCCGTGCTCGGCCCGGTTGCGGGTGGGTTGCCGCCACTGCGCGTGCCGTCGGTCACATGGCAGCAGATGCTCGATCTGCTGCCCGTGGCGGCGTCCTGCTTTGTGATGATCGTCGCGCAGAGTGCCGCCGCGAGCCGCGTGTTCGCCGAGCGTCACCACGAAGCCGTCGATACCAACGCCGACTTGCTCGGCATCGCCGCAGCCAATGCGGCGGCGGCGTTTTCAGGCGCCTTCGTGGTGAACGGCAGCCCGACGCAAACCGCCATGGCCGATCTCGCCGGCACGCGCAGCCAGTTCGCGCAGTTGGTCTTCGCGGCGGTGGTGGTGGCGGTGCTGCTGTTTTTCAGCCGCTTTTTGCAGTATCTGCCGCACTGCATTCTGGCCAGCATCGTGTTTACGATCGCCATCGGCCTGATCAATCTGAAGGCTTTGTTTGCGATTCGCCGGGAGAGTCCCGGCGAATTCGCGCTGGCCGTGTTCACCGCGGCGGCGGTGGTGCTGATCGGCGTCGAGCACGGCATTCTGGTGGCGGTGGCGCTCTCGCTGCTGCGTCACGTGCGCCACAGCTACCGTCCGCATACGATGGTTCTCGCTCCCGGCGACGACGGCGTCTGGGTGCCTGTGCCCGCCGTGCCCGGTATCCAGACCGCGCCGGGCCTGATCGTCTACCGCTTCGGCGCCGATCTGTTTTACGCGAACGACCACTTTTTCGTCGACGATACGCGCCGCCTGATCGACCTCGCCCCGAGCAAGGTGCACTGCTTCGTGATCGACGCAAGCGCGATCACCGACATCGACTATTCGGCCTCACGCTCGATCGGCGAGTTGTGCCAGACGTTGAAAAGCGAAGGCATCGAGGTCTTGTTCGCGCGCGTGAACCGCTATTTGCGTTCGGACATGGACCGGCACGGCATCACGCCGATCGTCGAGGAAGGTTGCATCTTCAACACGTTGCACGAAGCGCTGCGCACGGCCGGTGTGGAGAAGCCCGACCGGCATGTGAAAGAGGCGACGTAAGCGCGGGTTTGCGCGCGGGCAATGCGATGCGCAGCTTCTTCCGGCGTGGCGGTTATTCGTCAGCGAAGAAATAACCGATGAAGAAACACACGCCCGCGATAACAGCGCCCAATGCGGCCACGGTATAAGCGAGCGCCGTGCCGTGCCACAGCCCATCGAACCACTGATGAAGCTGTGCCATCAGCACCGCCGCATTGCCGCCGATACGCTGCAATTCGATCTGATAGCGCGGATCGGCCACGCTGTACATGGAGACGGCGCTGTCTGACGGTGGCGTGGTCGCATAGATGATCACGGCCAGGATCACACCGGTCACGAACGCCGTGACGCCCGCGAGGTAGAGCCGTTTCTGCCATGGCGAGCGCTGCGTTGTCGGATTCACCTCGTTGCTGCCGCTCATCGTATTCGTCTATCCGCGTCGATTGTCACGGCGACAGTATCGCAGAGCGGCGGGCGTCTCCCTACGCGCTCAGTTTTTCGAAGTCAGCAGCTTGATGCCGGCAATGCCGAACATGATCGCGAGCGACCCGTC
Source organism: Paraburkholderia sp. BL18I3N2 (assembly GCF_003001875.1). NCBI lineage: Bacteria > Pseudomonadati > Pseudomonadota > Betaproteobacteria > Burkholderiales > Burkholderiaceae > Paraburkholderia > Paraburkholderia sp. BL18I3N2. The sequence continues at coordinate 398,877 of NZ_PVNC01000003.1, read as the reverse complement.
CAGCCAGCGCCGGATCGACGCATAGATGCGCCGTGCGGAAGCGGTAGAAAACAGCACCGCATAGCTGCTGAACACCGATACGCCGATGCACATGCAGCCGAGCACCACCGGCGCGGTATGCGACGTGCCTCCGGCCGGCGACATGGCCAGCGAGACGATCGACAGCCACACCAGAATCGCTTTCGGATTGGTGAGATGCAGCAGCAGGCCGCGCAGATAGAGACGCTTGAGTGGTTCGTCGTCACGCGCCGTGCCCGTGGGCAATGTCTTGGGGCGGAACGCGGAGCGCGCGGATTTGAAGCCGAGCCACAGCAGATACAGCCCGCCGGCAATCTTGATCGCCACCAGACATTCCGAGTAAGTGGCGAGTACCGCCGACAAACCCAGCGATGCCAGCAGCGCCCAGAAGAACGAACCCGACACCACGCCGAGCGCGACGGTCAACGCGAAACGGCGGCCGGAACTCATCGCCAGTGACATGATCGCGAGATTGCTCGGCCCGGGGCTCGCCGTACCGACGAAGTAGGCGCTGTAGGCGATCAGGACATCGGCGGTGAGGAAGGTGCTGGCGATCATGGGCTGGACCTCGGCGGCGGGCAGGGCGTGCGGCTCGGTGCGCACACGGGTAAGGCGCGCAAGACGTCGCGCGAACGCAGATTTTGCGCGCGAGGGGCCGAATCCCACAGATACAGTTGGTTGCTTCGGCAACAGCACAATCGCGCAGACGCGGCGACTTAGGCTCACGCACCGGCTGCCATGCCGATGCAATCCGCGAGCGCGCCCGCCACCGCCTGGCGACTATGCCGCGGACGCTGCACGAGGCCGATCTCCCGTTGAAACGTCGCTTCACCGAGTTCAAGTGCGACGACGCCGGCGGGCCATTTGCCAAGCCCCGCGCTATTCGGCAGCAGCGCCACGCCGATGCCGCGCGCGACCAGTTGCACGATGCCTTGCAGTTCGTCCAGCTCGATCACGTCGCGTACATTGACCCGCGAGCGTCGCAGAAACCGGTCGACCAGCCTGCCGCCGAACGAGGTGCGGTCGTAGCGGATAAACGGCTCGCTGCGCAGCAGTTCGCGCCAGGACCGCGCCGCGCCCTTGCCGCGCACGAGCGCCCTGGGTACGAGCAGCACGAACGGCTCGGTGACGAGCGTGCGCCATTCGAGTTCGGATGGCAGTGCGAAGGGCGGCTTGATGATGACGGCCAGATCCAGTTCGCCGGAGTCCACTTGCCCCAGCAAGCCCAGCGACACGCCGGGCACGACCCGAATGCGCCAGCCGGGACGGTCGTCGCGAAAGCGCGCGAGTGCGTCGGCGAGAAACGACACTTGCGCGGATGCAATCGCGCCCACACGCAGCATGCCGCTTTCCGCCGCGACCGCGCCACGTTCGGAGAGCCGCGCGTAGAGCGTCATCATTTCCTCGGCGAGCGTGAGCGTTTCGCGGCCGGCGTCGTTGAGCGTGGCGGAACGGCCGGTGCGGTCGAATAGCGCGAAGCCCAGTTCTTCTTCGAGCCGTTGCATCTGCGCGCTCACGGCGGATTGCGTCAGGCCGATGCGCGCGCCGGCGCCCGAAAACGTGCCGTACTGGCTCACTGCGATGAAAGTCTTGAGTTCGCTCAGCATGTTCGATTGATCGAATTTGGTGATAGTGAGGTCAAATATATATCGTTTTTCACCATTTTTAGTCATGGTTAAACTTTGCCTCACGCGTGCGGCCTTCAAAGCGCCTGCACGTTCAACCCAATTCCACTCAGCGAGTTTCCCCATCATGAGCGTTGCCGATACCGTCTTGCCGCCGTTCCATCTGGCGTTCCCTGTTCATAGCCTTGCCGCCGCGCGCGAATTTTACGGCGAACTGCTCGGCTGTCCGGAAGGGCGCAGTTCGGACGCGTGGGTCGATTTCAATTTCTACGGCCATCAGATCGTCGCGCACCTTGCGCCGGAGGAAATCGGCCACCGTCACACCAGCAAGGTCGACGGTGACGCCGTGCCGGTCCGCCACTTCGGCGCGGTGCTCTCGATGGCGCAATGGCAGGCCGCTGCGGACAAGCTGCAGGCGGGCGGCATCGACTTCATCATCGAGCCGCATGTGCGTTTCAAGGGCGAAGTGGGTGAACAGGCGACCATGTTCTTTCTCGACCCGTCGGGCAACGCGCTGGAATTCAAGGCGTTTGCGGATATGTCGGCGTTGTTTGCGAAGTAACGCGGTTATCGATCTGGTAACTTGACGACGATCGATCAGGCTTTGAATGCGCGTGAAGTATTTGCTTCGCGCAAAACGATCTATGCGATGTTTCGCGACGCGCTCGCGTGACATCGCGTGAAAGCAGCGCCTCAATTTCGGCTATCTTCTCTCAACATACGTTTGCTTCCGGGCAAACTCCCTCGCAGTTCAAACGTCGTTTTTCCTTGCATTAGCCTTCCTGACAATTCCGCCATTTTGGCGCCATGCAGGTGTTGGTGCTAGCGATCTAGCATAAGCGCTGATTCACCCATCCCTTACCTGCATTCATTCGGGCGCGTTTCATGTGGATCGTCAACGTTGCGCTTAAACGGCCATACACGTTCATCGTGATGGCCATTCTGATCTTGCTGGCGACGCCATTCGTGCTGTTCACCACGCCGGTCGACGTGCTGCCGGAAATCAATATTCCGGTGGTCAGCATCATCTGGACCTACACTGGCTTGTCGGCCGAAGACATGGCCAACCGCATCACCTCGGTCAACGAGCGCAGTCTGACCACCACGGTGAACGACATCGAGCACATCGAATCGCAATCGCTCGCGGGCATCACGATCCTGAAGGTGTTCCTGCAGCCGAGTGCGAACATCCAGACCGCGATCGCGCAGACGGTGGCGGTCGAACAGGCGCAGCTCAAGCAGATGCCGCCGGGCGCCACGCCGCCGCTGGTGATCAGCTATTCGGCGTCGAGTATTCCGGTGATACAACTCGGCCTGTCGAGCCCGAAGCTCTCCGAGCAGGCGCTCAACGATACGGCGCTGAACTTCCTGCGCCCGCAACTCGTGACGATTCCCGGCGCGGCCGTGCCGTATCCTTACGGCGGCAAGTCGCGGCTGATCTCGGTCGACCTGAACACGCGCGCGTTGCTGGCCAAAGGCCTCACGCCCTCCGATGTGGTCAGCGCGTTCAACGCGCAAAACCTGATCTTGCCGACCGGCACGGCAAAGATCGGAGCGAAGGAATACACGATCAACATGAACGGCTCGCCCGCCACGGTGGAAGGGCTCAACGATATTCCGGTGCGCACGCTCAACGGCGCGACCACGTATCTGCGTGAAGTCGCGCACGTGCGCGACGGCTTCTCGCCGCAGACCAATATCGTGCGGCAGGACGGCCATCGCGGTGTGCTCATGTCGGTGCTCAAGAACGGCAGTGCGTCGACGCTCTCCATCGTCAATACGCTGAAGGGGCTGCTGCCGAACGCACAAGCCGCATTGCCGCCTGATCTGAAAATCACTGCATTGTTCGATCAGTCGGTGTTCGTGAAAGCGGCAGTGCAGGGCGTGGTGCGCGAGGCGCTGGTCGCCGCCGCGCTGACCGCCGCGATGATCCTGCTTTTTCTCGGCAACTGGCGCAGCACCTGCATCATCGCGATCTCGATTCCGCTGTCGATCCTGTCCTCGCTGATCGCGTTGCACGCGCTCGGGCAGACCATCAACATCATGACGCTCGGCGGTCTCGCGCTGGCGGTCGGGATTCTGGTGGACGACGCGACGGTGACGATCGAGAACATCGAACGGCATCTGCATATGGGCACGAATCTGCACGATGCGATTCTCGACGGCGCGGGTGAAATCGCAATCCCGGCGCTGGTATCGACGCTCTGTATCTGTATCGTGTTCGTGCCGATGTTCTTCCTGACCGGCGTGGCGCGTTACCTGTTCGTGCCGCTCGCCGAAGCCGTGGTGTTCGCGATGCTGGCTTCGTACATTCTCTCGCGTACGCTGGTGCCGACCCTCGCGATGCTGCTGATGGGTCACGCGCACAAGCCGAAGCCGGGCACGAAGCCGAATCTGTTCATGCGTCTCTATCAGCGCTTCGATCGTGGCTTCGAGCGGATGCGTGCCGGCTACATCATGATTCTGAGCAGCTTGCTGGTGCGTCGTGGCAGGTTCGGCAGCGTGTTCCTCGGCTTCTGTGTCGTTTCGATGGGCCTGATTTTCGTGCTCGGCGAAGACTTCTTCCCGAGCGTGGACGCCGGCGACATTCGCCTGCATATGCGTGCGCCGACCGGCACCCGTATCGAGGAAACCGCGCGTCTCGCGGACCAGGTCGAAAATGTGATCCGCGAGGTCGTGCCGAACAAAGAGCTCGGCACGATTCTCGACAATCTCGGTTTGCCCTATAGCGGCATCAACCTTTCGTACAGCAACGCGGGCACGATCGGCACGCTCGACGGCGAGATCCAGGTGGCGCTCAACGAAGATCACAAGCCGACGCAAATCTACGTGGACAAACTGCGCGCGCTCCTGCCGCAGCGCTTTCCGGGCGTCGAGTTTTTCTTTCAGCCGGCCGACATCGTCACGCAGATTCTCAACTTCGGCCTGCCTGCCGCCGTGGACGTGCAGATTTCCGGCGCGAATCAGGAGGGCAATTTCGACGTCGCGCGCAAGCTGCTGAAACAGGTGCGCATGATTCCCGGCACGGTGGACACGCACATCCAGCAGAAGCTGGACGAACCGGCGATCAATCTTCAGATGGACCGCACGCGGCTTCAGCAACTCAATCTGAGCGCGAGCAACGTGGCGCAAAACGTGCTCATTTCATTGTCGGGCAGTTCGCAAACGTCGCCGGGTTTCTGGTTCAATAACCGCAACGGCGTGGAATACAGCGTGGCGGTGCAAACGCCGCAGTATCAGGTGTCGTCGATCGATGAACTGTTGCGCACGCCGGTCTCCGGTGCGGCCAACGGCCCGACGCAATTGCTCGGCAACCTGGTGCGGGTTTCGCCGAAGAGCCAGTTCGCGGAGGTGACGCACTACAACATCAGGCCGGTGATCGATCTGTATGTGAGCGTCGAGAAGCGCGACCTGGGCAGTGTGGCGAATCAGGTCGACAAGCTGGTGGACAACGTGCGTGCGTCGTTGCCGCGCGGCAGCCAGATTACGGTGCGCGGACAGGTGCAGACCATGCGCAGCTCGTTCTTCGGTCTGGGACTCGGCGTGGCGATGGCAATCGTGCTGGTGTACCTGCTGATCGTGGTGAACTTCCAGTCGTGGGTCGATCCGCTGATCATCGTCAGCGCGTTGCCCGCGGCGCTGGCGGGGATTGTGTGGATGCTGTTCCTGACCGGCACGCACCTGAGCGTGCCGGCCTTGACCGGCGCGATCATGACGATGGGCGTGGCCACCGCCAACAGTATTCTGATGGTGTCGTTCGCGCGTCAGCGTCTGTCCGCCGGCGCGCCGCCGCTGACCGCCGCGCTCGAAGCCGGTGCAAGCCGGATCAGGCCGGTGCTGATGACGGCCTTCGCGATGATCATCGGCATGATTCCGATGGCGCTCGGTCTCGGCGAAGGCGCAGAGCAAAATGCGCCGCTCGGCCGCGCGGTGATCGGCGGCCTGCTGTTCGCCACCGTGTCCACCCTGTTTGTCGTGCCGCTGGTGTTCGCGGCGATTCACTCCCGCCTCGCGCGCCGCCACCGCGGCGATGGTGACGATGGCGGCGCGAATCACATGGATTCCCGCGGCGACGGCCCCGCGCCCGACCACGGCGGCGCTGCCGAGCCCGCGTAAAGTTAAATGACGGCTGACTGAGATGGCTGACTGAGATGACCGAAAAAACTCATGCATCGCTAGCGATTCCTGCGCGAGAGACGGAGGGCGGCCACGCTTTGCCGCCGCGCCATCAAGAATGGAAACGCGCCAAAATCGCCATGTGGATCGTGCTGGCGCTGTTAGCCGTCGGGGCCTTGCGCACCGTGATCGCCAACATCATGCAGGACCATTCGGTGGCGGAGACCACGAAGCAGAACGCCACGCAGTATGTGAACGTGGTGAGTCCGACCCAGACCGAAGGCGGCGGCAATACCTTGCTGCCGGGTACGCTGCGCGGCTTCGTCGAATCGCCGATCTACGCGCGCTCCACCGGTTATCTGCTGCACTGGTACGCCGATATCGGCACGCGAGTGAAGCAGGGCCAGTTGCTTGCCGATCTCGATACGCCGGAGATCGACCAGGAACTGGCGCAGGCTTTGGCGCAGCGCCAGCAAACCAGTTCGAGCCTCGGCCTCGCCAAGAGCTCGCTGGACCGTTGGCAGCAATTGCGTCAACGCGATGCAGTCTCGCAGCAGGAACTCGACGAACGGCAAAGCACTTACTCGCAGGACGTGGCCAACCTCGCTGCCGCCGATGCCAACGTCAAGCGCCTGCAGCAGCTCGAATCGTTCAAGCGCATCGTCGCGCCGTTCGCGGGCGTGGTCACGCAACGCAACGTGGATGTCGGCGACCTGATCGATGCGGGCAGCGGCACCAGCCGCGCGCTGTTTGCGCTCGCGCAGTCGGACCCGTTGCGCGTCTATGTGCAATTGCCGCAGGCGTACGCGCAAAACGTGTCGGTGGGACAGAAGGTGGTGGTGACGCAGGCCGAATTGCCGGGCCAGCAATTCCACGGCACGATCACGCACATTTCCGGCGCGATCGACGTGCCGACCCGTTCGCTGCAGGTCGAAGTGACACTGCCGAATCCGGACGACAAACTGCGACCGGGCGCATATGTCCAGGTCGCGGTGCCGGCCGTGGCGCACGCCCAATTGATGGTGCCGGGCAACGCACTGCTGTTTCGCGCCGAAGGCCCGCGCGTCGCGGTGGTCGATGCGCAGGGCAACGTGCAGTTGCACAAGATCGTGATCGCGCAGGACCTCGGACAGTCACTCGAAATCGAAAGCGGCATCGAGGCGAACGACAAGATCATCATCAACCCGAGCGATTCGATCGCGGACGGCGATCACGTGCAGATCCAGCAGCCGCAGGCCAACGGCAAGGGGGCGTCGTGAAGCGCGTGGCCACATGCCGTGCGTTGACGACGCTCGCTGGCGCGGCGCTACTGGCCGCGTGTACGGTCGGGCCGAATTACGAAAGGCCGCAGGCAGAAGTGCCGCCCACCTGGCAAACCGATTCGTACTGGCGCGTGGCCGTGCCGTCTCATGCACCGATTTCGCCGGACTGGTGGAACGCGTTCAGCGATCCGACGCTCGCCACGCTGGAAACGCAGGCGCTCGCGCAGAATCAGACGCTGGTAGCGGCCAGCGCGCACTACGAGCAGGCGCGGGCGACGCTCGCGAACAACCGCGCGCAGCAGATTCCCGAAGTCGATCTCGCGGCGCAAGGATCGCGCTTCCGGATTTCGCAGAACCGTCCGCGGACGAACTACGGCACGGCTACGACGTCGACGGTGCAAAACAATGTGCAGCTCGGCCCCACCATCAGCTACGACACTGATCTATTCGGCCGGATACGTCGCGAGGTGGAGGGCGCGGCGGCTTCCGCGCAGCAATCGGCGGATGATCTCGCCAACGCGCGGCTCGTGCTCACCACCGATCTCGCCAGCGACTATTTCTCGCTGCGTGAACTCGACGCCGAGATCGACGTGCTGAATCAGTCGGTGAAACTGCAGCAGAAAGCGCTCGACTACGTCACCACGGAACACGATCTCGGCTCGGTGTCCGGACTCGACGTGCTGCAGCAGAAGTCGCTGCTCGACTCGACGCGGGTGCAGGCGCAACTGCTGCTGAATCAGCGCGCGCAGTTCGAACATGCGATCGCCGCTTTGGTCGGTGTGCCCGCGCCGCAGTTTTCGATCGAGCCCAAGGTGCTTGCGGTGCAGGTTCCGGCGATTGCGCTCGGCGTGCCCAGCGACGTGTTGCAACGGCGGCCGGATGTCGCTTCGGCGGAGCGCGCGATGGCCGCGGCGAACGCGCAGATCGGCGTCGCCAAGGCGGCGTTTTTTCCGAGTCTCACGCTGGCGCCGAGCATCGGTTGGGAAAGCACGCAGTTCGCCAGTCTGCTGAGCGCGCCGACGCTGATGTGGACGCTCGGCGCGGCCGTCGGCCAGGTGCTGTTCGACGGCGGCCGCCGCGCGGCCAACGTGAAGTTTGCAAGCGAAGGCTACAAGGCCACCGAGGCGAACTATCGCCAGACCGTGCTCACCGCGTTCCAGCAGGTGCAGGACGGCATCACCGGACTCTCCGTGCTGGACGGCGCGGCGAAGCAGTCGAGCGAGGCCGTCACGGATGCGCGGCATCTGCTGGCGCTCGCCAACGACCGCTATTCGGGCGGCCTCGTCGCTTACCTCGACGTGATCACCGCGCAGCAGTCGCTGCTCACCAGCGAGCGCCAGGACGTGCAGATTCACGGCCAGCAGATGACGCTGTCGGTCTCGCTCGTGAAGGCGCTCGGCGGCGGCTGGGACGTCGGTGCGGACATGTCGAATACGCCCGCGAGCGCGCAGCCCAACGACACGAAGGAGGCGATGGCTCCCGCGCGGTGAGCTGGCAGATCATGAAGCAGCAGGGCAGCAACAGGGGCAGCAGCGGAAGCACGCGGCGGTGCGCAAGACGATTGCAAGGCGTTTCGTATAATGCACATACAAGGGGACGCGCATGAAATTGCTGATTGTTGAAGACGAGCACAAGGTGGTGGACTACCTGCGCTCCGGTTTGACAGAGCAGGGGTGGGTCGTCGACGTCGCGCTCGACGGCGAGGAGGGCATGCATCTGGCCACCGAATTCGATTACGACGTGATCGTTCTCGACGTGATGCTGCCCAAGCGCGACGGCTTCAGCGTGCTGAAAGCGCTGCGTATGCGCAAGTCCACGCCGGTCATCATGCTCACCGCGCGCGATCACGTGAACGATCGCGTGCGCGGCCTGCGCGAAGGCGCGGACGACTACCTCACCAAACCCTTTTCGTTTCTCGAACTGGTCGAGCGGCTCCATGCACTCGCGCGCCGCACGCGCTCGCAGGAGTCGACGCTGATTTCCGTCGGCGATCTGTTCGTCGATCTGATCGGCCGGCGCGCGACCCGCGACGGTGTGCGCCTCGATCTCACCGCGAAGGAATTCCAACTGCTCAGCGTGCTCGCGCGCCGGCAAGGCGACATTCTGTCGAAGACCGCGATTACCGAACTCGTCTGGGACGTCAACTTCGACAGTCATACCAACGTGGTCGAGACCGCGATCAAACGATTGCGCGCCAAGCTCGACGGCCCGTTCCCCTCGAAACTGCTGCATACCGTGCGCGGCATGGGATACGTGCTCGAAGTGCGCGAAGAGGCGGAGCAGTCATGAATCGCTCGATTGCCCGGCGCCTCGCATTGATGTTCGCGTTCGTCGCGCTGTTCGTGTTCACGCTGGTCGGCACGGGGCTTTTTCTGGTGCTGCGCACGCAGCTCGAACATCATCTGCGCGAGTCGCTCGACGACCGCACGCAAATCGCGCGCATCATCGTGTATCACGCCGTGACGCCGGAGAAGTGGCGCATGGCGCGGGAAAAACTCACCGACATGACACCGCACGACGGCAGCACGGTGTATGCGGTGTCGAGCACCGATCCGTATTTCCATTACGGCACACCGGTCGACGGCACGGTGGTCACGAACTGGGCGGACGGTTATTCGCGCGTGACGCCGGCTGGCGGCGGCCAGGACATGCTGACCTCCACGGCGACGCTCCCGGCTTACGGCGCGCGTCCGGCGGTGCAATTGCAAGTGGCCGTGAGCTATTCGCCCAATGTGCGCACCATGCGCGTGTTCGCCCTGGCGCTTGCCGCGTTGTCGGCGCTCGGCAGTCTCGCCGTGCTGTTGCTCAGCTATTCGGTCACGCGGCTCGGCCTCGCGCCGCTCACGCGCCTCACGCGCGACGCTTCCGCTGTGAGTCCAGATAACCGCTCGCAGCGTCTGAATACGGCCTCGCTGCCGCTCGAACTGAACGACCTGGCCAACTCCTTCAATGGCGCGCTGGAGCGCCTCGACGGCGCGTATGGCCGCCTCGAATCGTTCAATGCGGACGTGGCCCACGAACTGCGTACGCCGGTGACGATTCTGATCGGCCAGACAGAAGTGGCGTTGACACGCAATCGCTCGGTCGACGATCTGCGCCATACGTTGCAATCGAATCTCGAAGAGTATGAGCGCATGCGGGCGATCATCAACGACATGCTGTTCCTCGCTCGCGCCGATCAGGGCGAACGTGCGACGGGCCTCGTCGACGTGTCGCTGGCCGCGGAAGTCGCGCATACGCTGGAGTTTCTGGAGATACCGCTCGAAGAAGCGCGGGTGCGTGCTCAATTGCGCGGCGACGCCATGGCGCGCGTGAATCGCTCGCTGTTTGGCCGCGCCTGCACGAATCTGTTGATGAACGCTATCCAGCATTGCGAGCCGGGTGCAGAGATCAGCGTGACGATCGTGAGTGAGGAAGACCAGGTGCGCGTCGCGGTGGCCAATCCCGGTGAGCCGATCTCGCCAGATGTGCTTCAACATCTGTTCGACCGGTTCTATCGCGCGGAAGTCTCGCGCACGAATAGCCGCGAAAACCACGGCTTGGGTCTTGCGATCGTGAAGGCGATCGCGGAGATGCATCGCGGCAGCGTGTCGGCGCAAAGCGCGCACGGCATCAACACCTTTGTGTTTTCGGTCGCGGCGGTTTCGCCAATGGAAGCCGGCGTGCCGGCAGCGCGCTCGAACCCGAGTGCGGCTGCTGACGGAAGCGGTTATTCGTCGCTGGCGAAGAGCAAGTCGGCCTGAACCGGCAGACGCCGCAGCGGCGTTCGAAGGTCGTCTCGAGGCTCATCGAGACACATTTGCACGGCTGCCGGCACGTGCACTAAAAATCCAGCGTGAACTGAGCCGGCGCGTCGCTCTCCGTCGCTCCCGCACGCTGGAGGCCGCCCGCCTTGACGCCCAGCAGCCTGATGGATTTAACAAGGTCGACCCGTTTCAGACACTGGGTGGCCGCGTGACGCAGTGCCTTAGCGTCCGCGACGGGTTCCGGGAGCGTCACGTCACGCGTTACCGTCTGAAAGTCGTTGAAGCGAAGCTTGATCCCGATCCTGCGCGCGAGATAGCCTTTACGCTGCAAATCCAGCGCCACCTGTTCGCATAAACGGGTAAAGGCGGCACCGAGTTCCTGCCTGTGTCGTACGGCGTGCAGGTCTTGCTCGAAGGTGGTCTCCCGGCTCATGGAGACAGGCTCGCTATGAGTCACCACGGGCCTGTCATCGAGCCCATGGGAAACTCTGCGAAGCCATGACCCATAGCTGCGTCCGAACTGTTCGATCAGCCATTGCTCGCTGCATGCGGCAATTTCGCCGATGGTCGTTATTCCTAGAGACGTCAGCCTGGCGTTGGCCTTGGGCCCAATGCCGTTGATTTTTCTGGCAGCCATGGGCCAGATCCTGGCTTGCAAATCTTCAAGCCGCAAGATCGTGATTCCGTCTGGCTTTTGCATGTCCGAACAGAGTTTTGCCAGGAGCTTATTGGGCGCAATGCCAACCGAACAGGTGAGATTGGTTGCCTCGAAGACGGCGGATTTCAGGTTGCGTGCAATTTGCTCCGATTCGTCATTCAGGAGCGATACGTCGGCGTAGACCTCGTCGATTCCCACGTCCTCGATTGTCGGACTTACGGACCGAATTGCGTCCTTGAACAGGCGTGAGTACGTTCGATAGAGATCAAAGTTCACCGGAAGGAGAATGGCATCCGGCGCTAGCCGGGCCGCCTGCATCGTGGGCATGCCGGAATGAACTCCAAGCGCCCGTGCTTCGTAGGTTGCGGTCGTCAGGACGCCTCTGCCCGCATAGTCGCGTAACCGCGCGAATTCACGCGTGCCGTCCGCGTTGGTTCGGGGCGCGTCCGAACGACGGCCGGCAACCACCATGGCTTGGCCTCGCAGTTCCGGATACTGCGAAAGTTCACAGGACGCAAAGAACGCGTCCATGTCAATGTGGGCTATGCGCCTATCATCTGGCATGCCTTGATACTCAAAAATAGCGTTCACTGTCTAGTCTTGGCCACACGGCGCTTATCGGAGCCCGTAGTGATGAACGTCGATATCGCGAGAAATCGCGTTCTGCGGCGCAAATACCCAGACTGTACATTCATACAGTGTTTTTGTCAGGTCGTGGACCCCGGGAAACTGGGTTCCGCTGCGATCCCGAATGCAAAATGCTTTTTACCTCGGCCACAGGTAGCTTTCGTTAGAATCTGTTTTGATCCTTATATCGTCTAAAACCGGAGACAAAACGTGCCAGGCTTACTTCCCGATGTCGACCCCGAGGGACTCCTCGAATATTCAGTCGTTTACACCGACCGATCCATCAATCACATGTCGCAGCTCTTTCAAGGAGTCATGCGTGATATTTCCGATTCTCTGAAGAAGGTCTACAACGCGAAGTCGGCTGTAGTCGTCCCGGGCAGCGGCACTTTCGGCATGGAAGCGGTTGCCCGGCAGTTCGCGACGAACAGGAAGTGTCTCGTCATCCGCAATGGCTGGTTCAGTTTTCGCTGGTCGCAGATTTTCGACATGGGCGGCATTCCCTCTGAAGCGATCGTGCTGAAGGCGCGCCCGGTCGAACAGGGGAGACAGGCCGCGTATGCGCCGCCGCCGATCGAAGAGGTGGTCGCTGCGATCAGGGAAAACAAGCCGGATCTGGTGTTTGCGCCGCATGTCGAAACCGCATCGGGGATCATGCTGCCGGACGCTTATATACGCGCGGTGGCCGACGCGGTGCATGCGGTCGGCGGCATGTTCGTACTGGATTGCATTGCCTCCGGCACGGTCTGGGTCGACATGCAGGCGAGCGGCGTCGACGTCCTGATCAGCGCGCCGCAAAAGGGATGGAGCGCGTCACCGTGCTGCGGGCTGGTCATGCTTAGCCCGCTTGCCCGCGAAAGAATCGATGCAACGACGAGCACCAGCTTCGCTTGCGATCTTCGCAAATGGCTGCAGATCATGGAAGCGTATGAGAACGGCGGGTTCGCGTACCACGCAACGATGCCCACGGACGGTCTCGCTACATTGCGTGACGTCATGAAGGAGACCGAGGCATACGGCTTCGATAAAGTGAGAACGGAGCAGCTTGAACTCGGCAAGCGCGTTCGCTCACTCCTTGCGGACAAGGGTTTCAGAAGCGTGGCGGCCCAAGGTTTCGAGGCTCCGGGCGTTGTTGTCAGCTACACGGACGATGATGGGATTCGATCCGGCAAGAAGTTCGCTGATGCAGGGTTGCAGGTCGCGGCTGGCGTTCCGCTTCAATGCGACGAGCCTGAGGATTTCAAGACCTTCCGTATTGGGTTATTTGGCCTGGACAAACTGCATGATGTGGAAGGTGCGGTGCAGAGGCTCGCGAAGGCGGTGGGCAGTATTGTTTAGTCCATCCAGATGGTTCAGGGATTGGGGTTCGCGTCCCTCCCGGAGGCCCGCGCCAGTGCTTGCGTGTCGATATATTCGCGGATATTCGTCAGTTTGCCGTTTCGAACGGTAATGGCGAATACCCAGTCGTCCTTGAACGTCCTGTTCGTGGTTTTGATTTTCCCGATAGCGACGCCGACGACCAGAACCCGGTCTCCCTGCGCCACGAATTCGGGGGGCTCTGGGTATGTCGTTTCCACCTCGTCGGAAGCCTTCTGAAGCACTTTCGCCAATCCCGCGTGCCCGCGGTGCGTGCCGGCCAGCGGCCAGTCTTCGCCCGGAATGATCCACTCAATATCTTCGGCAACCAGCGCCAGCACGCCTTGCTTGTCGCCGCTACCTATCGCTGCAAAGAAATCCTTTACGATCTGAATATTCTCTTCGGCGCTCATTGAATCTCTCCATTTCCTTTTATCGGATCGTGTCCGATCTAGTCGGCTACCTTGTGGATTTGCCGGCGAGGGCATCGCGCCAGATGAGCGGAGCGCGGCTTACCGCCGGCGCCGCGCTCGCTTCAATCAAACTGTGGCTGGCTCTTTGTCCACGAAGCAGGATCGCATCGAAACTTGCGACCACGACTCATCAGTCGAACTTGACCAGGTCCTTAAAGATCAGTTGACCCCAGCTATTTCCCCGCGCCTGCACAAGCAGTCCACCTTCCGAAAGGCCGCCGAGTTTGATCGGCGCGAAACCGAGATTTTCCGCAAGCGCACCAATCTCTTCTGCGGCGCCATCATCATCACTCGCCAGGAACACGACTCTCCTGCCACCATGTACGGCCGGATCCTGTCCAAGCACGGCAGCGCCCAAATGATTGAAGCCCTTGACCAGCCTGCCACCAGTGAACGTCTGCGCGACGACCCTGGAAGAAGGTTGTCCCCCCAGTTCCTCAGGGGACACGCCGTAGGCATTGGTCACATCGACGATAGTCTTCCCCTGCCAGGTGGACAGCGCCTTCGCGACATCCTGGTGCGACTTGAAACCGACAGCCAAAAAGACGATGTCCGCCTTGACCGCTTCCGCCAGTTTTTTGGGAATGATCTCGGGTCCGATCGCGGCCGCGGCGGATGCAAAGCTTTCCGGGTCGCGAGTGGTTGCAACGGACACTTCGATGCCTCTTCGGGCAAACGCCTTGGCAAGCGCCTGGCCGATCTTGCCGAAGCCAATAATTGCGTAGCTCATATATCTTCCCTTGGTGTGCGACGCCCTACGGGCTCCGAATATCGAATGGAGTGACCGGCGGGCGTAGCGTGTCAGAGTTGCGCCAGGCCGCCGTCAACGGCAACCTCGCTAGCAGTCATGAAGCTGCTGTCCGGCGACGCGAGAAAGGCGGCGGCCGCTGCGATCTCTGCCGGATCGGCCATGCGCTGGAGCGGAGTCATCGAGGCGAAGACCTTTTGGCCTTCCTCGCCTAGCGCTTCCTTCGCGAGTTCGGTCGCCGTCGCCCCGGGTGACAGCACGTTGACCCGGATGCCGGTGCCCTTCAACTCCTCCGCCCAGGTCCGTGCGAGGTTGCGCACTGCCGCCTTGCTCGCGCTGTAGGCGCTCATTGCCGGGGCGCCCGTGGTACCGGCGCTCGATCCGGTCAGGATTATCGAACCACCGTTGCCCATCAGCGGCAGCGCCTGCTGTACCGTGAAGATCGTACCCTTCACGTTGGTGTCGAAAGTTTCGTCGATGTGCACGGCGGTGATCTTGCCTAGCGCAAGCAGGCCTCCCGTCCCGGCATTGGCGAAAACGACGTCGAGGGTTCCGCGCTCGGCCTTCACCGCCGCGTAGAGTCGGTCGAGGTCGGCCAGATCGGAGACCGAGCCCTTCACCGCGCGGGCATTGGGCCCGAGCTCGGCAACAGCGGCGTCGAGTGCTTCCTGCCGCCGGCCGAAGATGAAGACAAACGCGCCTTCCTCGATGAAACGCTTTGCTGCGGCCCGGCCGATGCCGGTAGCGCCACCGGTGATGACGGCGGTCTTTCCATTCAGTCTGTTCATGTCATGCGTCCTTCGAAACAAAAGCGAGAGATACGATTCTGGACCTCTTGATCCATGAAGCCAATTGACTGAATATCTATAGCTGCCATCTACTTTTTAGATACGTATGCTTGATAACGTCACCATCAATCAACTTCGGGCCTTCGTTGCCGTGTGTGATCAGGGAAGCTTTTCCGGGGCTGCACGGGAGCTAAGGCGTGCACAGTCAGCGATCAGTCACGCGATCAACGCGCTCGAGAGTGCCTTCGATGTGTTGCTGTTCGAACGCAACGCCCGCAAAGCCACGCTTACAGCAGCGGGCCGTAGCCTCCTGCCTGATGCTCGTGCGGTGATCTCACGCACCGAGGAAATGAAGATGCGCGCGGTTGCGATTGCTGAAGCCGGGGTGCCGCAGGTCTCGATTGCAGTGGATACCTATTTTCCGCGCGCGCACCTGATTGAATGCCTGCGCAGGCTGCAGTCGGACTTTCCAACCGTTGCAATCAATCTGCGCATGACGACCATGCAAGGCGGCGAGCGCCTGGTTCTCGAAGGAACGTGCGCATTGGCGGTGACGATCACCGACGTGCCGGAGCTGAGCCCGGGTACCATAGAAAGGCAGTATTTATGTGAAGCGCAAATGGTGACTGTCTGTGCGCCGTCGCATCCGCTGGCCGCAATCGCGAGGCCGATCGCGCGGGAAGAATTTGGCCGGCACATCCAGCTCGTCGTAACCGACAATCAGCCCGATGCGGAAAAGACCCAACTGGGGGTCGCCGGTGAACGCCAGTGGCTGGTGAATGACCTCGGCGCGAAGCACGATTTGCTCAGGGGCGGCTTATGCTGGGGGCACATGCCGCATCATCTGGTCGCGCAAGACCTCGCGAACGGAACACTTGTCGAACTCCAACGGCGCGCATGGCACATGCGCGCCCTCACGTTCATGATCTCGCAGCGGCGCGGGTACGCATTTTCCGAATGCGAGACGCGGCTGGTTGCGCTTCTTGGCAATCGTCAACGCTTTTCGAAGGGGGCCAGCAAGCGCTCCGTCTCACGGGCAGGCAAAAAGAAATTGTGAAGGACGGCTACGCGTGAGCAATAGCCACCGAGGCCTGCTGTCGGACGCCGACGTTCACCATTACGCTAGGTGATCTGCGATGCGTTCGATGACGTAGTGCAGCTAGGCTCCGGGATCAATGCCGTTCAGACGTGCAGCACCGGTCAGACTATTCATGGCAGCCGCGCGTTCGCCGGCCAGAGTCGGCACCGGCGAATAAAAAATTCCGCCTTCCAATTGCTACACCGCGCAATGCGTGCTCGGCAAGGTGACGCCGTGAATCAGCAGTCCGTTTGACCGCCGCCGTCGACGCGTGCAACTGCAGCAGCGTTTATCGTCCAATGCAAGCCGCCTGCCAACCGAATTCTTCGGCATGCCTGACGGTATCGTAGCTACGTAGCTGAGCGCACGCACCGTCCGGGCCGCAGCAGCGTGACACTTCAACCATAGGCGGTGCTTATCATCCGAATAGTAAACCGGTCTTGGACGCTATATCCAAATCGCACCATGATCTCCTCAACCCCCGGTTTGAGGAGATGACGATGCAAGAGCTAATTGACGATTTTCCTGAATACCAAAAGGAATGTTTTCCGAAGCGCATCCAGGCCGTTCCAACGTATAAGAATCGCCGCCACGCCTGACGCGGGCTCCACCCGTGACAAGGATATTCATGTCCGCTCTAACACCTCATCTCACGAGACGGTTGACGTTACTGTTTGCGCTCGCCTCCGGCGTCATTATCGCGAACATCTACTATTCGCAGCCGCTCCTGGCAGCTATAGCGAGTACCTTCGGCTATAGTCCGGCCCGGCTTCTGGACGTGGGCGTCCAGGGCTTACACATCTCCAACCAAGGCGTGATGTATGCACTCGCACCAGACGCGCGGAGCCGCATCACGACGATTTATCTGACCTGCTATTTCATTGGCGGCGCAATCGGTTCAAGTGCGGCTAGTGTGGCTTATTACAAAGCGGGCTGGCTGGGAGTTTGCGTTGCTGGCGCCTTATTTTCGACGCTGTTGATCTTTAGCTGGCTGGCAGCGCATCGGCAAGGCCGGAGGCTCTGCCTTCAATGAGCTTGGGCAGATATCGAAGTTCGTCGTCTATTCCCATACTCGACACACATGCAGACGATCCGGTCTGCTCGACAGAGGTAAAAAACCATGAATGCATTTGTCAAACAGGCAAAAAGATCTGGCGTACTTTCCAGACTGTTGTTGGTATCGATTGTCATTGCTGCCGGCTTACCGGTGGCGGCTACGTCAACCTTCGCCGAAACCGGCAGTCAGTCTTCGCCCGGTAAGGACGCCGCGCCAGACGACTATTTTCACACTGGCGCGGGTGCGCGATATTTACGCCGTGCCGATGGGGAAATCGTCGTGCAGCCCCTGCGCGGAAATATCACCGTGCTAATGGGCTCCGGCGGCAACATTACCGTCCTGTCGGGCAAGGAAGGCAAGTTTCTGGTTGATGCGGGCATCAGCAAATCGCAGGAAAAGCTGCAAGCCGCGCTCGACAAGATCAGCCCCGTGCCGCTGAAATACGTAGTGAACACGCATTGGCATTGGGATCATACCGATGGCAACGCATGGATGCATGCAGCTGGCGCCACCATTGTTGCGCACGGGAATACCTTGAGGCATCTGACCGAGACTACGCATGTCAACGCATGGAATTGGACCTTCGATCCGGTGCCGGCAGGCGCGCGCCCAACCTTGATTGTGAATGACGAAAAGACCTTCACTTTCGCAGGAACGAAAATCGAAGTGGAGAATTTCGGTCATGGTCACACCGACGGTGACTTATGGGTCTACTTCAAAACAGCAGATGTGCTAGCGCTGGGAGACACTTTCTGGAACGGGATTTATCCGTATATCGACAATGAAGATGGCGGCAACATCGACGGGGCGATCCAATGGGCCGACAAGGCTGTGGCATTCACGACAGACCACACCATCGTCATTCCCGGCCACGGCGCGGTGGGCACGCGCGCCCAACTGATCGAATTCCGCGACATGCTTGTCACCGTGCGCAACAGCGTCGCAAGCCTGAAATCGCAAGGCAAATCACTGGACGAAATTATCGCGGCCAAGCCGACGGCGGCCTTCGACGCCAAATGGGGCAACTTTGTTTTCAATGGGAGCCAGTTCACGAAGATGGTGTACGTCGGCCTGCAATAAAAACTTCAAGGCTGGTAGTCGCGCTTTCTGCCGAAGAACATTGACGCGGATTCTTCTCGATCGATTCGGCCGGATCGGGACGAAGGCTCGGCTGCGTAATGTGGGTGGTGGTTATCACCCACCGAAAGAAGTTCCGGCGCCGTTAGCGAGCCCCCGCTACAAAACGTAAAGCCAGGCGAGCAACGTGAAGATTGAAAAGAGTGTAGTCATCGAAATCACTGCACCCACTACGTTCTTTTCGACGTCGTATTCGACCGCCAGCACGTACGCGCTCTTGGCCGTGGGGACGGCAGCACACACGACGGCGGCAACAGTAGCAGTCCGGTCGAGGCCAACCGCAAGGCAAAGCCCATAGACCACGAGCGGCATGATGGCCAGCTTGAGTGCCGTTAGCAACGCATAGAGACCGAGCCGCTCGCGCAGTTCGGCGATTGTCAGATCGAGTCCAATCGCGAATAACGCGCATGGCGTCAACGCTTCGCCGAGAATGGTGAGAAACGACACGACCGGTCCGTACAGTTTCAAATCGAGGATCGACCAAAGCAGTCCAAAAATCGTCGCGAGGATGACGGGATTGGTGGCGATCTGCCGCAACAGCGCAGCCGTTCGTATGTTGCGCGATGTATCGTATCGCCCGATCTCGAGCAGCAGAACCAGAATCGGAAACATGACGGCACCGACGAATACGGTCGCAATCGCCGCCGCGAGCACGCCCGCCTGGCCAAACAGGGTCTTCAATATAGGCAGCGCGACGAATCCGGTGTTCGTCATGGACACGCCGGCAGCCAGTATTCCGCTTTTCCCGACGCCTGCGCCCCACGCGATTCGCGCGAACATCATGACCGCCGCGAAGCAGACCATGGAGCCGCCGCCGAACGCCGCAAGAAAGCGCCAGTCAAGGAGCGAGTGAAGCGCCTCATCGGCGATCGTCAGGAACACCAGGCAAGGCATCGCCACGTAGTAGGCAAAGCGCATCAGCGGTGCGGCCAGCGCGCGCGGCATGTAGCCGGAGGCGCCGGCAACCCACCCGAACAGAATGATGGCGAAGATCGGAAGTATGGTGCCGGCGAGATGCATCGTGACCTCCCGTAGCGATGGGACCTGGGCGCATCAACGCTCATCCCGGACTGGACGTCATTGTCGGAGAAAACGTGGCGCAACGTGCGCATCGATCGACAGACTTCAGCGCGGCACAAGCACGGTCCGCGTCCGCAATTTTTCTATTGCGCCGTTTGCTGGCGCTGGTATTCGTTCTTTTTCATCTGCAAATACTCTTGCCGGCTCACCTCATGCAATTGCCGCGGGTACTGCTCTGTCGCATCGAACCATGTCGCAAAGCGTTGATCGACACGTTTGTCGGCAGGCAGGGAAAGCGAACCCAGGTACGCGTCGATGGCGAGGTAATAACGCATCGTATTGCGCTCGACGAGGCCGCGCACACCGCCCACGTAATCGCCGTTTGACGCCTGCGTAAAGCCCACTTTTGCGCTGCCGATGGTCGCGAGATAGGTCTTCATTGCGATGCGTCCCGCCATGCCGAATCCGTACGAATACGTGAGATGCAGGAACGTGCGCCCTTTGCCGATATCGACGGCTTCCAGCACGATGCGGTAGTCCTTCGTGCTGAGCGGTCCTTCCGCGGCGCTTAAATCGACCTGGAAGTAGTCGGGGCTCGTCGCGACTGAACGGTAGTCGAGCTGCACACGCGACGTGTCACCGAGTTCCTGTTCCGTCTTCTTGCCGACGTTCATGCTGATGGTCGCGCCATTGCTGCCAGAACTGGCATGACAGTACTTCGTGTTCAGATGCAGGATCAGCACGTCGCACCAGGTCGCGGGGCCTCGCTGCGGGTCGTTGAATGCGCTGTTGACGGTCGCGAACGGAAAATCGACAACGGCATAGATATCGCCCTTCAACGCGTTCTGTGTTTCTTGCGAGTCAAGATGGATCGGGCGATGAAACACGTTCGACTTTAGTTGTGGCGCTAGCGTGTCGTACTCGCCTTTGAGCGCGGTGGCATTGTCGTCGGCCCATGTGAGCCCGCCGGGCCAGAGACCCGACAGCGTGAGCGCAACGAGTGCGAGCCGTTTGATGATTCGCGTGATCCGCTGGGTGTTCATGAAAACACGCTCCTGCTGGTTGGATGAAATTCGCGCTCCCGGGCAGCGCAGCCGCTCGTTGCCGCGGTACGACCTCTCGTATGAATGTTACAGCCGAAGCGGAATCAACAGTCCCTTCCGTCCATGATCTGCTTGGCGCGCATGCCTGAAAGCCACCGGTCAGTCCTATTTCTTTTTCGCGGACCTTGTTTTGCGCTCGTGCGCCGCCGTATCCGCGAACAGATCGATTACCGCCCCGCGCAGCCAGCGATTCGCTTCGTCCTGCTGGACCCGTGCGTGCCAAAGCAGATGAATCGGCGCGGCGGGCAGCGCCACGGGCAACGCGCGCAGGCCAAGCGAAAATGGCTCGGCCAGTTGCAGCGCGAGTCGCTCCGGCACCGTGGCGATCAGATCGGTGCGTTGCAGGATATAGCCCACGCTCATGAAATGCGGCACCGTCAGTCGAACCTGGCGCCGCACACCGCGCCGTTTCAGCCAGTCGTCGACCTGCCCATGCCCCGTGCCTGCTGACACCACGACGAGATGTTCAGCGTCGCGCCAGGCAGCGAGTGTCAGCGGCGCGTCCTCGAGCGGGTGGCCTCGCCGGAATGCGCAAACATAGGGTTGATCGAACAGGCGGCGCTGATAAAAGCCGCCCTGGAGTTGTGGCAGCAAGCCTATGGCGAGATCGACCCGGCCGTCGGCCATCTCGTCGCGCAGATTGACGCTCGCGTTGCGGACCGTGTTAAGCGCGATGCCCGGTGCTGCGTGCGAAAGGCGTTCGACCAGCGCGGGCAGGAATACGACCTCGCCGATATCGGTCATTCCGATCGTCATGGTGCGCGTGGCAATTAGCGGATCGAAACCACTTTCGGGGTTGAGCGCAGCGTGAAGCGTCGCGAGTGCCTGCGAGACGGGTTCAGCCAGACGCAGCGCGAACGGCGTGGGTATGACACCGCCTGGCCCGCGCACGAATAACGGATCGCCAAGCCGGCGACGCAGCTTCGCGAGTGCATTGCTGACGCCGGGCTGGCTCATGTTCATCTGCTCGGCGACGCTCGACACGCGCCGCTCCTGCATCAGCCGCTGAAAAAGCAGCAGCAGGTTGAGGTCGACATCGCTCAGTTCCATAGCTTCGACATGACGGACTCTCATTCCTTTGAGTGATGAAGCAGATTCTTGCCATTTTATTGCAGGATGAACGCCCCGTACTGAGAATACCTGCACGGCGCACACATTCGATGCGACCTTGGCGCGCACCACGCCACCCCAGAGCGGTTGACCGAGATATTGGAGACACTTTCATGAAACAGATGGATCTGAAGATTGCCATCGTCGGCGCGGGCATTGGCGGCCTCACGCTTGCGCTCGCGCTGCGCGAACATGGAATCGATGTGCAGCTCTACGAGCAGACCGACGAACTGCGCGAGGTGGGAGCGGCCGTTGCGCTATCGGCCAATGCCACGCGTTTCTACGAACGCATGGGACTGCGCACGGCTTTCGACGCCGTGTGCGCCGAGATTCCGGGCCTGATCTATCGCGATGGACGCAGCGGGGAAGTCATCGGACACCACCGCGGCGCACCCAGCTATCGTGAGCAATTCGGCGGCTCGTACTGGGGCGTTCATCGTGCGGATCTGCAGGCCGTGTTGTCGAAGGCCGTCGGCCTCGAGCGCATCAACTTGAGCCATCGGCTCGTCGATCTCACACAGCAACCGGATCGCGTCAGCCTCGCTTTCGACAACGGTCGGCGTATCGAGGCGGATCTGGTGGTCGGCGCCGACGGAGCGCGCTCGATCACGCGGCGCTGGATGCTCGGCTACGACGACGTTTTGTACTCAGGCTGTTCAGGTTTTCGCGGTGTGGTGCCGGCCGGGCGCATGGACCTGCTGCCCGATCCCGAGACCATCCAGTTCTGGATCGGACCACAGGGCCATCTGCTGCACTATCCGATCGGCGACCAGGGCGATCAGAACTTCCTGCTGGTCGAGCGTCATCCATCGCCGTGGCCGTCGCGTGACTCGGTCATGTCAGCTAGCGAGGGTGAGCAACTGCGCCTGTTCAAGGACTGGCATCCGGCCGTGACGCAGATGATCACCGCTGTGCCGATCAGCCAGCGCTGGGGGCTTTTCCATCGTCCGCCGCTGGGCCGATGGAGCAAGGGCCGCGTGACCCTGATCGGCGACGCCGCGCATGCGCTAGTGCCACATCACGGTCAAGGCGCCAACCAGTCGATCGAGGATGCCGTCGTGCTGGCCGGGCAACTCGCCAAGGCCGGCCCAGGTAATTGGCGGGAGGCGCAGGAAGCCTACGAGCGCTTGCGCCGGGGCCGCACGCGCAAGGTGCAGTACGCGTCGATTTCCACGGCGGACGTGCTGCATCTGCCCGACGGGCCGGCCGCGCAGGCGCGCAACGCGCGCCTCGGCGCACGCGACAGTGTGCTAAATCATCTGGAATGGATTCACGGTTTCGACGCCCTCACAGAAGAGCCGAACGAACGTCAGGGTGGTACCTGGCTTTAAAGCCACGATGCTTGCTTGCTGGCGGCGGCGCGAAGACTTTCTGCGTGGCGCGCGGAAGCGCAGGGCAAAAATGTGAACGCAGAAAATCCCGCAACCGTAAGAGTTGCGGGCTAACTAATTGCAGTTTGCAAACAGGTACTCAGAACCGGTAGCTCACCCCGATCTGCAACACCGGATAAAGCTTGTAGCGCTCCACCTTGTCGCTGATCTTGCGTTCCTGCTCGTCGATGTTCGACTGCGGCGTGAACATCGAGTAGATCGCCGGCACGTTGTAACTGGCGCGCGGGCGCCCGTACGCCACGCCGAGGTCGACCGTCATGCCGAACCCCTTCGAGACCGGCTTGTGCCCGTAACCGATGCCCAGGTAAGGCATCACGCGCGGCAGCGTGACCGTCGCCGAGGGCGCGGCGCCGACTGCCGGTACGAAGTCGTCGCCGATCTTATAGTTGCCTTGTGCGTTCGGCACGGCATGCGCGCTCAGTTCGTCGTCGTTGATGAGCGCGCCGGCCGTCACGCGAAAGCCGCTGGAGCTGAACGGGAACAGATCGAGATACAGGCCGCCTTGCAGGAGTTTGAGATGGCCGTCGTACTCGTTGTCGTTGGCGTGGACCGAATGCGACAAGCCGAAACCTTCGATTTCCGCATGCACGCCCGCCCATGAATTCAGCGGCAGCGCCGCTCCGACACCGGCGCCGAGCGTACCGCCATGCACATACACCTCCTGCGCCTGTGCTGCGCCCATCATTATCGTCGCTGCCATCGCGACCACAGCCGCATTCTTTACCCGTTTCACCGCACCGTCTCCCGACAAGGATTATTTCCGTGTGGCGACTGTACGGTTTAACCATGCGGTTCAAATGAACGAATAGCGGGCAGTTGTGGCGGTTCCTCGCGCTCAAGTTTCATGGTTCGAAGAAAACGGAATTTATGACCTGTAATTCCTGCCGAACTGGCGATTAAATCGCAAGTGGTGCGCAGAATAGCCTTGTTTTAAAGGGCTATTCGGTGAATCGAACAGAATGCCGCGCTTCGATAATGACTCTCGCAGAAGACCCGTTTGCCACGCACACGGCACTCGAGAAATGGGTCATTCATCTGATAAAAGGAGCGCGCTGCGCTTCATTTTGCGTGTGTCGTGATGTGTGCGCGACCGGCTTTATGGATCTGGAGCAGTTATGGTTTTGTCTCAGGCGTCGCGATCGTTCGGCATCGCGGTCGTTGCAACTGCAACGGCTTTATTGAGCGCGTGCGGTGGTTCGGGCGGCAGCAGCGCCAACACCGGCAGCAACGTGCTGAAGTTGTCTTCGGCGGTGCAAAGCGAGCATGTCGCGCGCTATGCCGGCGCGTTCGGCATGTTGTCGGGGCCGGGCGTCGCGGTGATCTATACCTCGGTGGTGCAGTCTCTGGTGACGGGTGTCACGGCCGGCACGCCGAATAGCACGACCGCTTGCCCGGTCGGCGGTTCGATCAGCGTGGCGACACAGAGTGCGGGCGCGAGCGGCCTGCAAAGCGGCGAGACCGCGGCCGTCAGCTTTAATCAGTGCGTTGGACAGGTGAAGGCGCCCGGCGTATCTGACAGCGCCTCGATTACCGGCACGGTGAGCGTGCAGATTCAGAGCTCGCAGGGCGTGGTCGGCAAGGCGTCGAACGACTGGTCTTACACCGCTGTTGAAACCGCCAACGCGTTGACGCTGGTTTCCGCGAACAGCACGACCGTGGTGAACGGCACGGTCAGTTTCACCATGAGCTACGACGCGAAAACGGGCGTCACCACCACCACCGCGAGCGCGCCGACCGTGACGCTGAGCCGTTCGCAACCGGCGGGTTCGGGCAACATCAGCGGCACCATCACGATTACGTCGCTGAATTACTCGCGCGTGCACGGCACGGATCCGGTCACGGACACGCTCACCACCAGCGGCAGCATCAGCGTGAACGTGGCCGACGCGGTGATCGCCTTCAACGTCGCGACGCCGGCACCGGTCACGATCAGCGGGGGCAATGTGCAGGCCGGCATGATTCAGTTGTCGACGAACGATACCGTCGAGACCATCACGCCGAAAGACGCGTCGACGGTCGGCATCACAGTGACATCGAACGGGCAGACGGGGACTTACACGGAAAGCGTGAACACGTTCCGCGCGCTGGTGAGCGGCTGAGCGAAGAAGCGGACTGACGTGGAGAGCAGGGAGCGGGTTGCGGCAACGTGACGGTCGAAGGACCGGTTGCCGCAACCGTGAGACGCATGCGCGAAAGGCATGCGCGAAAAAGTGCCGCTTACTGCTTGATGCCTTCGGCCTGAATGTGCAGTGTGGTCTGCATCTTGAAGCCGTAGGTCTTGCCGAAGTCGACGCCGAAGTCGTCGCGATTGAACGTCGCGGTCGATTCCGTGCCGCACACTTCACGCTTGAGCATCGGGTTCATGATGCACTTGAACGATTCGATCTTCAGATTGACCGGCTTGGTGATGCCGTGCATGGTCAGCGTGCCGATCACTTCCACCGGCTTGTCGCCGTCGAAGCGGATCTGCGTGCCCTTGTAGGTCGCGGTGGGGTACTTCGCGGCGTCGAAGAACTTGTCCGTGACCAGTTCCGCGTCGAGCTTGTCGTTGCCGATATCCACCGAGCTCATGTCGATCGTCACGTCGACCGTGCCGGTCTTCGCCGCGCGATCCAGTACCACGGTGCCGCTGCTCTTCTTGAACTTGCCGCGCCAGATCGACAGGCCGCCGAAGTGGTCGGTTTCAAAGCTCGGGTACGTGTGCGTCGGGTCGAGCTGATAGGTATCGGCTGCCATGGCGTTGAACGACAACGCGGCGGCCAGCGCGCCTGCGGCGAGCAAAAGTTGTTTCTTCAAGGTGTTCTCCAGGTTTCAGATAGTGCTGCGACGCTTCGTGTCGAGTTATTTCTTCGAAGCGACGATGTGAAATTTGATGACGACTTCGTCGGCGACCACTGACGTATCTTTCCATTCGCCAGTACCCACGTCGAATTGCGAGCGCTTGATCGGCAACGCGCCGTCGAAGGTCTGCGTGGCGCCCTGGCTGGCGATGGTGACGGGCACCACGACGGTTTGCGACTTGCCCTTGATGGTGAGCTTGCCGGTGATCTTGTACTGGTTGCCGCCCGCCGGCGCGATCGCGCTGGAGACGAAGGTCGCGGCGGGGAAGGTGGCGCTGTCGAACCACTCCTTGCCTTGAGCCTGCTTGTTGTAGTCTTCGGCGCCGAGGTCGTAGCTGCCGGTGTCGATCGACACATTGGCGCTGCCGGCGGTCGGCTTGGCCGGATCGAAATTGAGTTGCGCCGAGAACTTCCTGAACTTGCCGTCGACGGGCACGTTCATCTGTTTCGTGGTGGCGATCACGCTGCTCTTGCTCGTGTCGACATCGGCATGCGCGAGACTTGCGCCGAACAGCGAGAAGGCCGCGATGCCGGCGAGCGTCACGCGTTGAACGGAGTGGTAAAGGTTTGTTTTCATGGTGGTACGCATCCTATCGAACCCGCGTGCGTTGATTGCACACCGTTGGGAATTAAATTGTCAACAAGCCGTAGCCAATCACCGGCTGTTACTTGAGGAATGGAATCATCCGGGCCAGCAATCCGTCGCGGTCGACGAATTGATGCTTGAGCGCCGCCGCCACGTGCATCGCCACCAGCGCGAGCAATGTGTAATTGAGCAGGATATGGACGGTGCGCAGGCTCGCCTTGAGCGCCTGATCCGGGCCGATGATGGTCGGCAGAGGCACGATGCCGAGATACACGACCTGAATGCCGGCGGCGGAACTATAGAAGTAGCCGGACAGCGGAATCGCCAGCATCAGCACGTACAGCACGCTGTGCACCAGATGGGCGGCGGCCTTCTGCCATGCGGGTGTGCTGCTATCGAGCGCCGGCGCGCGGTGGGTGGCGCGCCACAGCACGCGGGCCACGGCGAGTGCGAACACGGTCACGCCGATCCACTTGTGCCAGGAGAAATACTTGAGCTTGGTGGGCGTGAAGCCGGGAATATCGGTCATGATCCAGCCGATATAGAAGCCGCAGATGATCAACGCCGCGATCAGCCAATGCAACGCAATGGCGGCGCCGTGGTAGCGGTCTGAACGGACAGGGCTGGAATTCATACTTTGACGTTCTACGGTTATCGGGTATGCAGGTGAAGGCGAATAGTAGGGATGCCAATGAAAACTGAATAGCCGGGGAGAAGGGAACAGATTGTTGTAGCCGTGACGCTAATGTCGCTGGAATAAAACGGTGCGGCGGCTGTAATGGGCCGCGAGGTCGTCCGCTGTGTTAATTTGCCGGCTGAACCGCGAGGAGAGTTGAGACCGATGAACAGGCTTGAGAACAACAACATCGCGCTGGGCGCGGATTTTTTGCGGCACGAGACTACACCCGCGGCACCTGTCGCGGCCGGGGTGGAAGGTTACATGGAGCACGACGCGGCTGTCTACCGCACATTGCTCGAATCGACTAAAGCGATTCCGTGGAAGATCGATTGGGCGACCATGGAGTTCGCCTATATCGGCCCGCAGATCGAAGCCCTGCTGGGCTGGGCGCCGTCGAGCTGGAAAACCGTGCAGGACTGGGCCGCGCGCATGCATCCCGAGGACCGCGAGAAGGTGGTCGAATTCTGTGTCGCGCAATCGCAGGCGGGCACCGATCACGAAGCGGACTACCGCGCGTTGACGAGCCAGGGCGAATACGTGTGGCTGCGCGACGTAGTGCATGTGGTGCGCGACGCGCGCGGCGACGTGGAGTCGCTGGTCGGATTCATGTTCGATATCAGCGAGCGCAAGAAGACCGAGGAGAAGCTGGCCGCCTTGCAGCGGGAACTCGAGGCGCTGTCGTTCAAGGACAGCCTGACCGGCGTCGGCAATCGCCGCGCGTTCGACGCCAGCCTGGAGCGCGAATGGAGCGCGGCTTTGCGTCATGCGGCGCCGCTCTCGCTGATCATGGTCGATATCGACTTCTTCAAGTCGTACAACGACTACTACGGTCACGTGCAGGGCGACGAGTGCCTGAGGCGGGTGGCGGGCGTGCTGAGCGGCGCGGTGCGGCCGGGCGACTTTGTCGGCCGCTTCGGCGGGGAAGAGTTTGTGCTGATCCTGCCGAACACCGGCGCCGACGCCGCTCGCCAGGTGGCCGAGCGTTGCCGCAACCGCATTGCGACCGAAGAGATCGCGCATGAACGCTCGCCGTTCCGCCAGACGGTGACCGCCAGCTTCGGCGTCGGCACCACGATTCCGGCCGCGGCGGCCGATCTGGTGGCCTTCGTCAATCTGGTGGATACGCAGCTGTACCACGCAAAGGACAACGGCCGCGATTGCATTGCGGCGGTGAACCGCGTGGGATGAAGCGCGCGCCACAGCATGGCCACGGGCGCGCAACTTGCTATTTGAGCGCCTGCGGCCGCCGCCTCATCGGCACGCTCGCCGGGCCAGGCCGGACATCGCGCTCGCGCGTCATCAACCTTTCAGAGCTTGCCAAGTGAATTCCGTTTTCCTCTCCTGGGGTATCGCCGCCGCCGCCACGGCCGGCGTCATCACCCGGCCGTTCAAATGGCCCGAAGCCGTGTGGGCCGTGGCCGGCGCGCTGCTGCTGGTCTCGCTCGGGCTATTGCCGGTCCATCTGGCGATCGAGGCGATCGGCAAGGGCACCGACGTCTATCTGTTCCTCTTCGGCATGATGCTGCTGTCGGAAGTGGGGCGCCGTGAAGGTCTGTTCGACTGGGTTGCCGTGCTCGCGGTCAATCATGCGCAAGGTTCGCCGCGCAAACTCTTTTTGCTGGTCTACCTGGTCGGCGTGGTGATTACCGCGTTTCTTTCGAACGACGCCACCGCCGTCGTCCTCACGCCGGCCGTGTTCGCCGCCGCCAAAAAGGCGAAGACGCATCCGCTGCCCTTGTTGTTCGTCTGCGCATTCATCGCCAATGCGGCGAGCTTCGTGCTGCCGATCTCGAATCCCGCCAACATCGTGCTGTACGGCAATCACACGCCCGCGCTCGGCGCCTGGCTGATGCGCTTCACGCTGCCGTCGCTGCTGTCGATCGTCGCGACCTACGTGATGCTGCGTTGGACTCAGCGCGACGCGCTCGCCGGCACCTGTGAGGCAAATCTCGATCCGGTAGAACTGTCGGCGAGCGGCCGCGTGGCGCTCGCGGGCATCGCGGTGACGGCCGCCGTGCTGCTGACAGTCTCCGCGTTCGATGTTCCGCTCGGCATGCCGACCGCGATACTCGGGGCGCTGACCGCACTGATCGTGCTGATTCTGGAACGCAAATCGCCGCTGCCGATGATCCGCGAAATCTCGTGGAGCGTGCTGCCACTGGTCGCCGCGCTGTTCGTGCTCGTCGAAATGCTCGATCACACCGGTGTAATCACGGCGGCGGCGCAACTCACGCGGCGCGCCGCGCAGCAGCACGAACTGGCCACGGCGGGCTGGGCGGGCGCGGTCATCGCGATCGGCAGCAACCTGATGAACAACTTGCCGGCGGGTCTGATCGCCAGCTCGACGGTGATGCAGGCGCACAGTCCGGAGCGTGTCATCGACGCGCTGCTGATCGGCGTCGACCTCGGACCGAATCTGTCCATCACCGGTTCGCTGGCGACGATTCTCTGGCTCAACGCGATTCGCCGCGAAGGCGAAGACGTGAGCTTCATGAAGTTTCTGAAGGTGGGCGCGCTGGTGATGCTGCCGGCGCTCGTGCTCGCGCTCGGCGCGCGGATTCTGACGGGTTGAGGGAGCGAATCTCGCTGCGAGGGCGGCGGCGGGTCCGGGCCGCCGCGTTACCACCGAGTTACCACGGCGTTACCACGGCGTTCCGGTGGGACGCAACCGCGGCTCTGCTAACGACGCCTGGTCCGCTTCTGTCAGCGAGCGCAGCGTCGCCTCGAGCCGCGCGATGCGCGCGCGCTGTATCGGCATCAATGTCGGTCTGGGCAAATTTCGCAGGCGACTGTGCCAGTAGGACAGCGGAATGCGATCGTTGGTGGAGATCATCCCGAACACACGTTCGAGGTGGGCGATCTCCTTGTCGAGTTCCTGGTAGTTCATCTGACGTTTCCACAAAGGGTGGTGGCCTGCCCGACATCCGCCCGGCGGGCCGCTCGCGAGTCCTATGGTTGGACGGACATGTCCAGCGAACAGACATGCTCCAGGTCATCAACAGCATTGAGCATGCGATGCTCCACGTTCGCTGGAACGGCATCGCGCTGAGTTTGGCCTCTGCGTTCGGCCTTCCTCTATAACCGCTCTACCCACCGCTTTATTCCAAGGGCACGTTCAGACTTTTGCAGCACGGATTCGCGCTTCACATCGCGCCGCCGGATAGTGCTCAGGACAACGGGAATCCACCAGGCATTGCCGGCGGCCGCATGTCCTATGCTGATTCCACAGCGAGGGCCGTACCTGACACATTCGCTGGCGACACGCCGGGCGCGCCTAACGCGGCATCATCATGACGGGCTGGGCGTAGGTCACCGTGGGGGCGGGTACGACCGCGTAGTTGGTCGGCGCGGGGACGACGACGGTGGTGTATAGGGTAACGGGCTTCGGCGCCGTCGCGGTGGCCGCGACCGGAACCGCCACCGGCAGCGGCACCGGCGGGGGCGCCACCACGTACACGGGATTGACCGGCACGGAGTAGTAGACCGGGCGCGGGGGCGGGGCGTAGACCACGGCGGCGGGCAGATAGACGACCACGCGGGCGAACGCCGTCGACGAACAGGCGAGGCCGATGGCGGTGACAGTTGAGGCGCAAACGAGACGGATGGTCAATTGGTACTCCTGATGCGTTGAGCAGTGCGAGGCGTCTTCAGGTAAAGAAGCGGGCCGGCTGATTCGGGTCACGTGGTAACTCAGCCGTTGCGGCGAGGCGCAGTCGGCGCCGGCAGACGAAAGATACGCAAAGCGCCGTCAAAACGGCATCGCAAACTCATTTCATTCCATGTCACGCGGCGGCGGGCCTTTGGCATGACAGCGGGTGTAGGCAGTGCCTGCTGCATTGCGGCATGGCGCTTGCGGCGGCACTCGTGGTGGCTCACGGCGAGGCCTTAAACGCCATGACATACATCGACATGATTCTGAAGTTGCCTTGCGACGGCGCTTCCCCAAGAATTCGGCCTGTCATCGAAACGGATCGCCGCAAACGGCAGGCGACGCTCGGTGGCTCAATCGAAGGAGTCAGTCATGAAGAAGTTGATCGCTATGGTGTTGCTGTGCTGCGCATCCACCGTCACGTTCGCACAGGCCGCGCCGCAAGGCGGCAATCCGCAGCGCATGGAGCGCATGGTGCAGCAGCTGCAATCGCGCTTTGCGAATGCCAATACCACGCACGACGGCAAGCTCACCAAAGACCAGGCCGCTGCCGGCATGCCGATGGTCGCCAAGCATTTCGACGAAATCGATACGCAGAAAGCGGGCTACATCACCCTGCCGCAGATCGAGGCATTCATGCAGGAACGCGGGGCAGCGCACTGAGCCGCGCCGGCATCGGTGGGACCATGGGGCCGCGGCGCGGCGCGGGGTGCCGCCTGCGCGCGAGCTGTCCCGCTGAACCTCAGCCGTCCTCCGAAACCGATAAAAACGCGCGATGAAACCTGCCACGTCCCGCCATCTGCGTATCGCCGGCGCGTCGATCGTCGTATCGATCAGCGTGGCGCTCAGCGGTTGCGTGAGCGTCGGCCCGGATTTCAAACAGCCAGAAGCGACGCTGGAAAACCAGTGGCTCGAAAGTCTGCCCGGCGCCGCGCAGGCGACGCCTGCCGCGCAAGCCGCCTGGTGGACCGCGTTCAACGATCCCGTGCTCACCGCGCTGGAGCAGCGCGCGTATGAGCGCAACCTGTCGCTGCAAGTGGCCGGCCTGCATATCTTCAAGGCGCGCGCGCAGCTCGCGACCAGTGCGGAGAATCTGCTGCCGCAGTCGGGCAGCGCGTCGGTGGGCGCCACCCATATCAACACGAGCGGCGTCGGCCCGATTCCGCCGGCCCATCTGTGGGCCGAGCATTTGCGCGTGAATGTGGGCTGGGAGATCGACTTCTGGGGCAAATACCGCCGGCAGATCGAATCGGACCGCGCGCAATTGCGCGTCTCGGAAGCCGCGTATGACAACGCACTGGTGTCGCTGTTCGGCGACGTCGCCAATGCCTACATCGATCTGCGTGCGCTCGAACAACGCATCGTCGTCGCGCAGCAGAATCTGAAGTCGGTCCAGCAGAGTCTCACGCTGACCCAGTCGCGTTACAAACACGGCGCGTCGAGCCAGCTCGATGTCGAACAGGCCGCCACGCTGGTGGCGGAAACCGAGGCGCAAATTCCGCCGCTCATCAAGGCGCGCGCCCAGGATCGCGACACGCTGGCCGTGCTGCTCGCCGATCCGCCCGACGCCGTCGACGCGCAACTGAAAGGCAGCAGCGCAATCCCCGTGCCGCCCACGCAGATCGATGTCGGCATTCCCGCCGATCTGCTGCGCCGCCGGCCCGACGTGCGCCAGGCCGCGCTCAATGCGGCGGCGCAATCGGCGCTGATCGGCGCGGCCAAGGCGAAACTGTATCCATCCTTGTCGTTGACGGGCCTGTTCGGGCTGTCGTCGGGCGAACAGCACGGCATTGGCTTGACGCAATGGGGCGGCAAGACCATCGGCCTGTTTTCCGCCGGCATCACGCTGCCGATCCTCGATCGCGGTCAATTGAAAAACGCCGTGCGGATTCAGGACGCGACCTTTCAGGAGGCCGTGCTCGATTATCAGAACACGGTGCTGCAGGCGCAGAAAGAAGTGGAAGACGCGATTGCCGGGCTGCGCACCACGCTCGACGCGCTGGCCGCGTCGGCGCGCGCGTCGGATGCCTCGCAGCGCGCGCTGCGGCTCGCCAATGCGCAATACCGCTCGGGCTCGGTCACTTACGACACGGTGCTCGACGCCTCGCGCTCGGCGTTGCGTGACGGCGATTCGCTCGCGCAGAACCAGGGGCTCGCCGCGCTCGCCGCGGTAGCGTTGTATCGCGCGCTCGGCGGAGGCTGGGAAGTGGCGCAAGGGCAGCAGGTGGTGAGCGAACAGATTGCCGAGCAGATGGCGCGGCGCACGGATTGGGGACGCTTGTTGAACCCGCCCGCGAATTCCGCGTTGGCGCGCGCAAGCGGAGGCGAGCCCGAGAATGGGAAATAACAGAATGGCAGAAAAGAGTCTGATAACCAGACGTGTGGTGACGGGGATGTGCATCGTGCTCGGCATGGCGCTGGCCGCTTGCCGCGACGGCAACGCGCCTGCCGCCCAGAATGCGCCCTTGCCGCAAGTGAGCGTGATGCGTCCGCAGCCGCGCGAGGTGCGCGAGCAGCTCGACCTGAGCGGCACGGTCGCGCCTTCGGCGACCGTCACGCTGGTGGCGCGTGTGCAGGGCGTGCTGAAGGAAATCGGTTTCAGCGACGGCGCCAACGTCAAGCAGGGGCAGTTGCTGTTTCGCATCGAGCCGGACACGTACCGCGCGCAGCTCACTTACGACCAGGCCGAGCTCGTCAACGCCGAACAGGAATTGACACGCCAGAAGCAGCTCACGGCCGATAACGCGACCTCGGAATCGTCGTTGCAGAAAGCGCAGACCACGCGCGACCAGGCGCTCGCCAAACGCGATATGTCGCGCATCAATCTCGGCTATACGGAGATACGCGCGCCGTTTGCGGGACGCATCGGCGCGCGGTCGTTCGATGTCGGCAATCTGGTGGGCGCATCCGATTCCACCAAGCTCGCCACGCTGGACCGCATCCAGCCGGTGTACGTGAATTTCACGCTGAACGAACGCGACGCGAACCGCATCGGCCTCTTCACCAAGCCGCCGCGCACGGTGCGAGTGAACGTGCTCGGTGCGCCGGCCGGCGAAGGCGAGGACGCCGCGCTGGAATTCGTCGATACACGGGTCGACTCCAGCAGCGGCGCGATCAGACTGCGCGCGGACATCGCCAACAAGGACGCGCATCTGATTCCGGGCATGTCGGTCGAGGTGCATATTCCCGCCGGCGCGCCGCAAAACGTCTTGCTGATACCCGAGACGGCACTGCTGCGCGAGCAGGCCGGCGCTTTCGTGCTGGTCGTGAATAGCGCGAGTGTGATCGAGAAACGCGCGGTGGTGACCGGCGGACTGTTCGGCTCGCTGCGCGCGATCACGTCGGGCCTGAAGCCCGACGATCAGGTCGTGACGGGCGGCGCGCTGGCGGTGGCGCCGGGCACCAAGGTGCAGGTGGCGGCCGCCGGGACGCAGGGCCAGTCATGATCCGCTTCTTCGTCGAGCGGCCGGTCCTCGCCAATGTGATCGCGCTGATCGTGATGCTGCTCGGCGCCGTCGCGCTGATCAATCTGCCGATCGCGCAATATCCACCCATAACGCCGCCGACCGTGCAAGTGGTGGCGCGCTTTCCTGGCGCCGGCGCCGCGACGCTGATCAACCGCGTGGCGCTGCCGATCGAAACCCAGGTCAACGGCGTGGAAAATGCGCTGTACATGCAGTCGACCAGCACCAACGACGGCACCTACACGCTCACGGTCACGTTCGCTGTTGGCACGGATGTCGACAAAGCCCAGGTGCTCGTGCAGAACCGCGTCTCGGCGGCGACCGCGCAATTGCCGCAGGCGGTGCAGCAGCAGGGCGTGACCGTGCGCAAGCGTTCGACCGCGATTCTGCAGCTCTACACGCTGCAATCGCCGGATCCGAAATACGATTCGCTGTTTCTGAGCAACTACGCGGTGATCTATCTGCGCGACACGCTCGCGCGTTTGCCCGGCGTGGGCGATGTGACCGTGTTCGGCACGGGGCAGTACAGCATGCGCGTATGGCTCGATCCGCAGAAGCTGAGCGAGCGCAATCTGACCGCCGCCGACGTGATGAACGCGATCCAGAGCCAGAGCAAGGACGTGAGCGCGGGCCAGCTCGGGTCCGAGCCAAACTCGGGCGGCCAGGCGTTCCAGCTCACGGTGACGATGCGCGGCGCGCTCTCCGACCCGCACGAATTCGACGACATCATCGTCAAGGCCGATCCGGATAACGGCGGCCATTTCGTGCGGATTCGCGACGTGGGGCGTACCGAACTCGGCTCGTCGAGTTACGGGCAGTTCTTCAATCTCGACGGCAAGCCGGCTGCGGGCATCGCCATTTATCAGTTACCCGAAGCGAATGCGCTGGAAGTGGGTAATGCGGTGAAGGCGACCATGGCGCGTCTGGCGAAAGACATGCCGAAGGGCGTCAGTTATCAGTTGCCGTTCGACACGACCACCTTCGTGCGGCAATCGGTGATCGACGTGTACAAGACGCTGTTCGAAGCGGCCTTGCTCGTGCTCGCGGTGATCCTGCTGTTTTTGCAGAACTGGCGCGCGATGCTGGTGCCCGCCACGACGATTCCGGTGACTATCATCGGCACGTTCGGCGCGATCTATATGCTCGGCTTCTCGATCAACCTGCTGACCTTGTTCGCGATCGTGCTGGCGATTGGCATCGTGGTGGACGATGCGATCGTGGTGGTCGAAGGCATCACGCAGCATATCGAACAGGGCAAGACGCCGAAGCAGGCCGCCATCGACGCGATGCATGAACTGCTCGGGCCGATCATCGGCATTACGCTGGTGCTGATCTCGGTATTTTTGCCGTCGGCGTTTCTCGGCGGCGTGACCGGACAGATGTACCGTCAATTTGCGCTGGTGGTCGTGGCCACCACGGTGATCAGCGCGATCAACGCGGTGACGCTCAAACCGGTGCAAAGCGTGCGCTGGCTGCGGCACGCGCGGCCCGGCAAGCCGAATATCGTGTATCGCGTGTTCGACAAGGGCTATGCTCGCGTCGAAAAGGGCTATGTGCGCGTGGTGTCGTGGTTCGTCGCGCGCTGCGGGCTTGCGCTGGTGATCGCGCTGGTACTCGGCGCAGGCTCCGCTTTCCTGTTGACGCGCATTCCCACCAGCTTCATTCCGCTCGAAGATCAGGGCTACGTGCTGATCGCCGCGCAACTCGCCGACGCCGCTTCGCTCGGACGCACGCGCGAGGCGAGCACGCAGATCGAGAAACGGATCGGCGCGATTCCGGGGGTGAGTCATGTGGTGTCGATCGGCGGTATCTCGCCTTTGGACAACAACGCCTCGCTGCCGAATTCCGCGCTGATCTACGTCACGCTCGACGATTGGAGCAAGCGCGGCAAGGGCGAGGACCTGCGCTCGCTATATTCGCGCATGAACAGCGAACTGGCGAAGCTGCCCGATATCCGTTCCGTGGTGATCGTGCCGCCGCCGATCCAGGGTCTCGGCAACAGCGGCGGCGTTCAGATGCAGGTCATGCTGACCGACGGCTC
Source organism: Paraburkholderia sp. BL18I3N2 (assembly GCF_003001875.1). NCBI lineage: Bacteria > Pseudomonadati > Pseudomonadota > Betaproteobacteria > Burkholderiales > Burkholderiaceae > Paraburkholderia > Paraburkholderia sp. BL18I3N2. Next base: position 362,305 of record NZ_PVNC01000003.1, on the reverse strand, counting down.
GCAAAACTATCAGCGCCTGCAGGACGCGACCGACGCGCTGATAGCCGGCGTATCGAAACGGCCCGAATTGCAGCGCGTGTTCAGCCCGTTCCGCGCGTCCGTGCCGACTGTCGAACTCACGCTCGATCGCGCCAAGGCGGAGTCGCTGCAAGTGCCGGTCGGCAATGTGTTCGATCTGCTGCAGGACTATGTCGGGGCGAGCTACGTGAATCAGTTCACGACCTTCAACCATACGTTCCCGGTGTTCGTGCAGGCGGACGGCGCATTCCGTCGCGAAACCGACGACATTCGCCGCTTGCAGATCCGCAGCAACAGCGGCCGCATGGTCGAGCTGGGCACCTTCATCGACGCGCATACGAGCGTCGGCCCAGCGGTGGCGACGCTGTATAACCTCGCGCCGGCCGCGGCCATCAACGGCAATCCGGCGGCGGGCTTTAGCACGGGCGACGCGATCAAGGCGTTCGAGCAGGAAGCCGCGCGCATTCTGCCGGCGGGCATCGGCTATGAGTGGACCGCGATGTCGTATCAGGAGAAACTGGTCGGCAATTCGGCGTACTGGGTGTTCGCCGTGGGCGTATTGCTGGTGTTCTGCGTGCTGGCCGCGCAATACGAAAGCTGGCTGCTGCCGGTGGCCGTGGTGCTGGCGGTGCCGCTCGCCTTGCTCGGCACGGCGGGCACGCTCGCCGCGCTCGGCGCCGCCAACAACCTGTACACGCAGATCGGTCTCGTGCTGCTGATCGCGCTGTCGGCGAAAAACGCGATTCTGATCGTCGAATTCGCGCGGCATCTGCGCGCGCAGGGTGTCGCCATAACCGAGGCGGCGATTGAAGCCGCGCGCCTGCGGTTCCGGCCGATCATGATGACTTCGTTCGCGTTCATTCTCGGCGTGGTGCCGCTCGTGATCGCCACCGGCGCGAGCGCCAGCGCGCGACGCTCGCTCGGGATTGCGGTATTTTCGGGGATGCTCGCTTCCACCTGCATCGCCGTGCTGTTCATTCCGTCGTTCTATGTGCTGTTGCAGCGTTTGGGCGAACGGCATGCGGCACGGAAAACTCCGCCCGACGCCTAGCCTGAATCGAGGAGCCTTCGCATGGATCGCCCCGCCAAAATCATCGTGCTCGACGACGAAGTCGAATTGCGCAACATGCTGCAGCGCTTTCTGCGCGGCCACGGCTTCGACGTGCGCGTCGCCGAGGACGGCAAGCGCCTCGATCGCTATCTGGAGCGCGAGCCCTTCGATCTGCTGGTGCTCGATCTGATGATCGGCGAAGAAGACGGCCTCGCCATTTGCGCCCGCTTGCGCGAGCAGGGCCAGACCTTGCCGATCCTGATGCTGACCGCGAAGGGCGACCCGCTCGACAGAGTGGTCGGCCTCGAAACCGGCGCCGACGACTACCTCGCCAAACCGTTTCTGCCGCGTGAACTGGTGGCGCGCATCAACGCTCTGCTGCGCCGCCAGAAGATCGCCTCGGGCGATGTCACCGTAACGTCGCAAAGCGTGAGCTTCGGCGATTTCTCGCTCGATATCGTCAAGCAGCAGCTGTCGCGCGCGGGCGAGTTGCTGGAGATTCACTCCGCGCAAATGCTGCTGCTGGTCGCGCTGGCGTCGTCGCCGAACCGGCCGGTGAGCCGCGACAATCTGCTGGCGCGCGCGCGAGGCCGCGACCACGATGCGCTCGATCGCAGCATCGACGTGCAGGTGCTGCGGCTGCGGCAGATCGTCGAGGACGACCCGTCCAAGCCGCGCTTCATCAAGACCGTGTGGGGCGTCGGCTACATGCTGGTTGCGGACGTGGACTCATGAGACGCTCGCTGCTGCAAAGCTTGCTGCCGAGAACGCTGCTGGCGCGCAATATCGCGCTGCTGATCGCGCTCGTGATGTTGAGCCAGGTGTGCGCGCTCGGTGTGTTGCTGCACTATGTGCAGCGGCCGCGCGTCGAGCGTGCGGCTGCCGTATTCGCCACGTATGTGACCACACTCGACAATCTGCTCGCGGCGACGCCGCCCGCGGCGCGCCAAGGCTTGACCGCGCGCCTCGACGCCCGCGCCCAGGCGCCGGACGAAGCCGCCGCCGCGCCGCCGCCAAATCTCATGCGCGCGTACCGCACCTATCAGCGCAACGTGTTTATCGAGAGCTTGCGCGCGCATTTGCCCGCCGACATGCCGGCGCGCTGGCAAACGCTGGGCGGCCAACGCCTGTGGATCCGCATGCACGCGCCGGCCGATGCGCCGCAAACGCCGTACTGGATCGCGCTGCCGATTCCTGAAGACGCACAGGGCAACGGACTCGACGCCGCCATCCTGCTGTCGCTCGGACTGGGCGCGCTGGCGGCGTTGACCGGCTACCTGATTCAGCGCCACCTCAACCGGCCGCTTCAGGAGTTGACGCTTGCGGCGCGCCGCGTGAGCGCCGGCGAAACGCCCGCGCCATTGCCGACCGACGGTCCCACGGAAATCGCCGCGGTGAGCGGCGCCTTCAATCAGATGACGCAGGCGTTGCAGCAAGCCGAGGCGACGCGCGCGCTGATGCTCGCGGGCATCTCGCACGACATCCGCACGCCGTTGACCAAGCTGCGTCTTTCGATGGCGATGGCGATGCCCAACGACAGCGACAGCAGCTTCGTGGTCGCCGCCGAATCGTATCTGGACCAGATCGAAACGATCTTGCAGCAGTTCATGGACTACGCCGGTAGCGGTGAGCGCGAGCAGCCGGAGCCCGGCGATCTGAATGCGTTGATCGAACGGCTGGCGGGGGATTTCGCGGGGCTGGGGCACGAGTTCGAGCTGTCGCTCGCGACGTTGCCCGCTGTGCCGTACCGGCCGATCAGCATGATGCGGCTGCTGATGAACCTGATGCAGAACGCGATCGTCTACGGTGGAAGCGGACTGGCGGTGCGAAGCTGGGCTACGCGCGAGGCGGTGTACGTCGCAGTCGGCGATCGCGGCAAAGGTCTTTCAGCTCAGGAGTTGGAGCAACTGAAGGCGCCGTTCCAGCGCGGCCGCAATGCGCGTACGCACAGCGGCGGCACCGGGTTGGGACTGGCGATCGTCGAGCGGATCGCGCGTCTGCATGGCGGCAGTCTGGAGTTTCATGCGCGCGAAGGTGGCGGGCTCGAGGTGTGGGTGGTGCTGCCGCTTGGCGCCTCGACACGCTAGACGTGGCGGCTTTCAAACGGCGTGCCGTCGAAGCGGCCGTCATTCACTTCCGGTCGAACCATGCATCCAGCCCGACGCGGAACGCCACGCCCGCGATCACCGGCACGGTCAGCATGAGGATGATGCCGAAGTTCGGAATCTGGTCGCCGTACGTAATCGGACCGTAAAGCACGACGGTCGCGACGATCGCGAAGACCACGACGCCGGCGGCCACCATCAGAAGATTGCGCGCGGCGATCGGCATGACCTTGCGCGGGGCCTTATGCGGTGTGGTGCTGGCAGCGGGGACTTTGTCGGGTTGGACGGGCATGATGGTTCTCGTGACGAAAAGACAGGCTGCGTGAGGAGCGACGGTGAACCGGACTCCACGAAAGGCGTGCGATGGGCATCATACCAGGGCGCGTGCGTGCCGCGCATTTCATGCCGCGCCGGCCATTCAACCCATGGCCACGATTGTCGGCACAAGGGCGGCGATCGCGCTGAACCGGTAATCCCGTTGATGCAGGAACACGCCTAACATCAATATAAGCCGGATTACCGGCGGCAGGATAAAGAGCGCGATGCGGATGATCACGATAGGCTTCTGCGGCGCCGCCGCACAAACAGGTGATCGCCGGGACGATGCCGGCGCCGATCGCGAAGTGGATATCGACGTGGCCGAACAGTGTCGGGACCTTCGTTCGGGCATGGGTTCAATGGCAATCGTCCGGGAGCGGGCGCTACCTCTGACGGCCACCGGCGGCCACCCCATAAAAGTTGTAGAAGTCTTCAATAGGCGCTTCCACCGCGAGCGCCTGAAGTGGAAAGCTGCTCGCCAGATCGCGAACCTTCTCCACGTTCGACAACCGCCGGATGAAATCCTCAGCGGCGTCGATTCTGACTAGCCCGTTGCGATCCAGAAATTGCCCCCACAAAGGCATGTTGCGAAATCGCGCTTCAGCGACCGTGGCGCTCGCGACGTAAGCTTGCGGAAAGCACCGTCGATAAGCGCGCAGGTTATAGAGCCATGAAGTCCCGGCGACGCGTGTCGCTTCTTGCTCGTTATGTGCTACGTGGTCGAAAAGCGCGCGGAGTTCGGCGAGTCGTTCGGGCAAACGGTCGATGCTCAAAGGAGAGATCGCGGCCGGTTCGATATTCCGGAAGTGAATGCGCACGCATGCCGGAGCTTGCCTCGCATACGAGAAGCAACCAAACGTCTTGACTATCTGCGTCCGGGAAACTTCGGTTTTCTGCTCGAGGTAGAAGCGATATGTCCAGTCGGATATGTCGGCCGTTTGGCTCAAGCCAGCCGCGTAGCGCCGCCACGTTGGGTGATCCCGATCAAAGGCCCGACCCAGTCCAAAGCGGACGTAGATATTCGTATAGTCGAGCAACACCTGGTCGATCGGCCTATCGGTCAGCGCGGCAACGGCCCGCGCAAAGCGGATTTGCAAAGCAAAGAATTCCTTGCTGTATCGCATCCGGGCATCCTTCATATACCAAGTGTCAAAGCGAGGAGGCGGCATCACCGGCCAAAGCCCACGCCGCCTTCGTCTTTGGCCGCATCAGCAAATAGAACGCTACCACGTGCGTCAGCATCAGCAGTGGCACGTAGATGATCGGGATTGCGTAGGTGGCGCCGAACTGCCCAGCCATGGCGGGAAGGTCGAGGCGGGTCGCATGATAATAGTCGACGATGATGTCGGCCGCGCCCACGATGTTGAAGGCGAACACAAAGAAATAGAAGAGCGGACGCATTCTGAAGGTGAGCAACGCCAGCATGGCCAGCACGCCGGTTGCGAAGTCGGCATAAGCGGCGAACTGGGAGAAGCCGGCCGGCAGATTGGGGCCGACCACGCCCGGAAGGATGAACACAAGCCCGAAGAACCGGAAGCTGTGCAGCGTGGCAATGGCGCGCAGCGCACCGGCACGGTCCATCGACTTGAGCCGGGGCAGGGCGTACACGACGAGGCAAGGCAACCATGCGACATAGCCGAGAACGAGCTGTGTCTGGAAAAGGATTTCGGGTGACATTGCTGAACTCCTGTCAGTGTTGCTCGGCGCGGTCTCGAACACTGCGCTCAAGAGGCCGAGCCGGCCCTGCTGAAGATTTCGTCCCAGTGGGCCGGAAAGTTGCACGAACGTCCGGAGCCATCGGCACACCGGGATTCGGCGTGCCGGCGCTCCTGATCCGCAAGCAGAGTCTAAGTCCGCTTTCGGCGGGCGACTATCCGCGATAATATTCACGGGTTATGAAGCAGAACTTCACAGTCCGGCAAGGCGCGCTCGACGGTGTCGAGGCGTTTCTCAGCGTGGCCGAGCACCGCAGCTTTCGTCGCGCTGCCGCGCAGCTTGGCGTGACGCCTTCGGCCATCAGCCAAACAATACGCATGCTCGAGGCACGCGTGGGCGCCGCGCTTTTTGTGCGCACCACACGCAGCGTCGGCCTGACAGAAGCAGGTGAACGCTTCCTTTCACGGGCGAAGCCCGCCTTCGAAGAACTCATCGGTGCGAGCGAACTCGCGCGTGAACTCGGACAGAAACCGGCCGGGCTGTTGCGCCTCTCGGTGCCGAGCGCGGCAGTGCCGATCGTGTTGGAGCCGCTGATCGCATCCTTTTGCCGGGCCTATCCCGAGGTGGAAGTCGAGGTCGTCGCCAGCGCGGAGTTGGTCGATCTGGCGGCCGAAGGGTTCGATGCCGGCGTCCGCATGGGCGAGTTCATCGAAGCCGACATGGTCGCGGTGCGTCTGACTCCACCGTTTCCGTTCATGGTCGTTGGTAACCCTGATTATTTGCGCCGATGTGGCCGACCGGAGCGCATCGACGATCTGCGAAGCCATCATTGCCTGCGCATGCGCCGCTCGAACGGGTCCATCGCGCCCTGGCCTTTCGTCGACGGCGACAAGGCAGTCGAGGCAATCGTCTCGGGGCCGCTTATCGCGCAAGACTATCCGACACTCCTCGGAGCAGCGATTCGGGGAGTGGGGCTGGCGCACGTGCCCGGGCCGATTGCGGCGGCGCCGATTGCCGATGGCCGCCTGGAAACGGTATTGGTGCCGTTCGCCGTCACGACGCCAGGAGTTTTTCTATATCACTCGGGCAGACACCAGGTTTTGCCCAAACTGCGCGCATTCATCGAGCACGTTAAATTCAATCGCTGAATCCTGTCGCAGCGCGCGTGACGGCGACCATCAGGGTATGCAACCAGCCGGCGTATCGAAAGCGCGTAGTGAGTAGCGCCTGTTAGCCGTCAACTTCGAGCGACGCTCGCACTGACTTCTGCCATGCTGCGACCGAAGCGCTTGCGCTTATTCGCGGCTGGTTGTCATCTCTCCGGCAACTACTGTTGGCCTGTGGCCGGCGACACGACGCTCGGGGTCGCCAGCGTGTTGTTGGTCTTGGGAGCGCTCGTGCCGGTCGAAGTGCTGTTTCCGCTCGGCAGGCCCGAATTCGGCGCCGGCCGGCCGGACATGCCGCTATCCGAGCTGGTGCCGCCTGGCGTGCCGTAGCCGCCGTTTGCGCCGTTCATCTGGTTCATCTGGTTTGCCGGACTAGCGGTGCTACCCGACGTTCCGCCGCCGCTCGAGCCTCCGGCCGCCTGTGCGAAAGCGCCGCCCGACAGAGCGAGTGCGGCGACGGCCGCGATTAAGCTTCTGGTTGCCTTGTTCATGATCGTCTCTCCTTGGCAGAGCTGGAATAAAGACGCAGACGATTGCCGCCTGCTTGATCACGAATGGAGCACTTACCGTGCCGCGTACCTTGATTGGCAAATAGCGAATTTTCTTGGCGTCCGACAGGTTCATCACTACGTTCGGCCGTGCGACTGCAATGTCGGCCAGACATGGGATCCGCCGGAAGCCCGCAATCCATGCCCAGTTGAAATTCACGAAAGCGCGATAACTCGCGCCTATGGCCAGATGGTGGCGTTAAAGCAAAGTCAATGGAAAAAATCCTGGTGGACCTATTTCCTCTAAACCGCCATCAAAACGGCTCAAGGCGGGTGCGCAGTTCCCTCCAGAACGCTCATTAAAGTTCTCGCATTCCGCTGCCCCTGATCCTCGAAGCAATTGTTGAAAATGACATGCGTGCGTCCCGCCCGTCGCGCGATCGCGCGGATCGGCACGGCCAGTTCTGTCAGTTCCGCCTCGCTGTAGTCATAGTCGAAGCGATCCGCGGCACTCGCCGTGCCAGTCACGCTCCACGTCTGCGTGTTGCGTCCATGCAGACGCACCATCGCGAGTTCAGGATTCGTCACCTCCCACACCGTGTGCACACGATTGCTCACGTCCGGCGGCGCGTCGACAATCACATGCACGATGCCGCGCTCGCGCAAAAATTCGAGCGACCACGCCGCATGCTCGTCATCGAACCACGACTGATTGCGAAACTCGGCCGCCATCATGTAGCCCGCCATCCGCGCCCGGCATTCCTCGACCAGCGCGAGGCCATCCGGTGCGCGCGTGATCCACGGCGCGAACTGAAACAGCACGGCGCCGAGCCGCCCGCTCGCGCGCAGCGGTTCGAGCGCTTCCAGATAGCGCCGCCACAATTCATCGCGGATATCTTCCGGCATGTCGCGGTAGTACACGTTCTTCTTGCGCGGGCTGGTGATGCCTTCGGGCAGCGCTATCGCAATGTCTCGCGGCAACGCGTCGGGCGATGTCTGATGCCCGGTGAAAAGACGAAACGCCTTGAAGTTGAACGTGAAGCCTTCGGGCGTGCGCTCGAACCACAATTGCGCGTTGCTCGCCGAAGGCATCGCGTAGTAGGCCGAATCCACTTCGACCAGCGGGAACTGCGAAGCATAAAAACGCAGGCGTGCCTCAGCGCTGCTGCTGCCACGCGGATAAAAGCGCTTGCAGGCAATCAGTGTCTTGTCTGTCCAGCCTGCGGTGCCGCAGCGAATGTCCATCGGTGAAGTCGGTTGAATGGGCGGTGTGCGCCGCTCAGGATGCTTCTTCGGTGTGATCGATCCAGTCCGCGAGTTCGCGCCGCAGTTCCGCGATATCGAGCGGTTTGCCGAGCAGCCGCGCACCTGGAATCGCGTCGCCGATCTGCGCGCTCTTGCCGTAGCCCGACACCAGCAACACGCGAATGCCCGGCTGCTGCCGCAACATGGCGCGCGCGAGGCAGTCGCCGGACATGCCGGGCAACGTGAGATCGGTGAAGAGGATGTCGAAGTGTTGCGCGGGTGCCAGCGGCAGCGCTTCTTCCGCGCTCCCGACCGCGGTGCAATCGAGTCCCAGTGCGTTCAGCAGGTCGTTGAATGCTTCGCGTGAGTCCATATCGTCCTCGACCAGCAGTACACGAGCCGGCGTGCCGGGCGAGCGCGCCGTCGCCAAAGAAGCCTTGGTTTGGGTGATGGCCTCGACCTCGGGCGGCTGGCTTTCCTGACTGGAATCCCTGCTGGAGTCGTAAGCAGCGGGCGGCACGCAGGCGGCGAGCTGCCCTTCGGCCACGGACGCGGGCAACGCCATACCGGCCGCCGCGGCAGCACCGGCGCGCAACACGCCGCGCACCTTGCGGGCGAGATCGTCGCGCCGGTACGGTTTCGAGAGCAACGTAATACCGGCGTCGAGTTTGCCGTGGTGGACGATTTCGTCGCGCGCATAGCCTGAAGTGAAGAGGGTCGGCACCGCGGGCGAGCGCGCCGCGGCACGCTGCGCGAGTTCGACGCTTTTGATCTTGCCGGGCATCACCACATCGGTAAACAGCAGATCGATCGGCACGTCGCTGTCGATGAACTCGATCGCCGCGTCGCCGCTCGACGCGGTCAGCACCTTGTAGCCGAGTTGCGCGAGCATTTCGACGGCGGTCAGCCGCACGTCGGCATCGTCTTCGACGACCAGAATCGTTTCGCCGCCGCCGGTGGGCGCCGCGGTGTCGTCGACCGCTTCCGAGGTTTCGGCTTCGCAGCAGCGCGGGAAAAACAGCGAGACCGTAGTGCCGCGTCCCACTTCGCTATCGATCAACGTGTGGCCACCGCTTTGCCTGAGAAAGCCGAACACCATGCTCAGGCCGAGGCCGGTGCCGTGGCCGTCGGGCTTGGTGGTGAAGAACGGTTCGAACACGCGTTGCAGGACCTCGGGCGGCATGCCGGCGCCGTTGTCGGTGACGGAAAACACCACGTATTCACCCGGCGACAGCTCCGGTTTGTCCTGGCAGAACGCGGCGTCCAGCACGCGGTTGGCCGCTTGCACGGTGAGCGTGCCGTCTCCCTGCATGGCGTCGCGCGCGTTGATCGCGAGATTGAGCAGCGCGTTTTCCAGTTGATTGCGATCGGCCTGCACGTTCCACAAATCGTCGCTCAGGACCGTGTCGATGCGCACGGTTTCGCCGAGCGCGCGATGCAGCATCTCGCTCATGCCGCCCAGCAGGCGGCGCGGATTCAGCACAGTGGGAGAGAGCGGCTGGCGCCGCGCGAAGGCGAGCAGATGCGCGGCCAGTTTCGCGCCGCGCTTGACGGCGTCCGTCGCGGCCGACAGGCGGCGCAGCGTGGCCGGGTGGCCGCCGGCATCGGCGGCGAGCATTTGCAGGTTGCCGTTGATCACTTGCAGCACGTTGTTGAAGTCGTGCGCGACGCCGCCCGTGAGGCTGCCGATCGCTTCCATCTTCTGCGCCTGGCGCAATTGTTCCTCGGCCAAAGCGCGCGCCGCGACCGCGTCGGCGACGCGCTGTTCGAGCGTCTCGGTCAACTGGCGCAACGATTGTTCGGCGATCTTGCGTTCGTGAATATCGATCAGCACGCCGGGAAAACGTGTCGGTTCGCCATGCTCGTCGAACTCGCACTGGCCGTTCGCCTGCACCCACATGTAGTCGCCGTCGGGCCGCCGGATTCGAAACTCGGCGCGAAACGGCTGCCGCGTGCGGATCGCTTCGGCGGTCAGCTGATCGTTGAGCGCCTGGTCGTCCGGATGGAGCATGTGGATGGTGGCGTGGCGCTCGACTCCTTTCGCGGCTTCTTCCTGCTGAAGGGAAAAGGTGCGCGCGAAGCGCTCGTCGCCGCTGACCTTGCCCGTGCGCACGTCCAGCACCCATGTGCCGAGCACCGTGCCGGTATTGAGCGCGAGCTGCAGCCGTTCGTTGGTTTCGTGCAATTCGGCTTCGGCACGCTGTCGCCAGCGTTCGGTGAGCACGCGCGCGGTGGTTTCGACGACTACCGCCAGCACACCGGCCGGTGCGCCGCTGTCGTCGGCGACCGGGCTGTAGTAGAGATCCATCCACACGTCTTCGGGTTTGCCGTCGCGCAGCAGCACCAGTTCCTTGTCGCGATACGACAGCGTGCCGCCCGCGAGACACGTGGCCATGACATGCCGGTTGAAATCGGCGACTTCCGGCCAGCCGTGTTCGATCGGGCAGCCAAGCAGATAGGGATGCCTGCCGCCCGCGAAGATCGCGTAGGCGTCGTTGTAGATCATGTAGCCGGGCTTGCCCCACAGCAGCACCAGCGGCACGGGCGAGGCGAGCAGCAACTGGACGGTGGCAGTCAGGCTGCGCGGCCAGTTTTCGATGGCGCCGAGGCCGGTGTCGGCCCAGTCGAATGCGCTGATGCGCTGCGCCATCTCCCCGCGCCAGCCGGAGCAGCCGTGGTCTTGTGCCGGAAAAGGCATGCTGCGCTCCACAGAGGTCACGTCGATAAAAGTGTCCCCACTCTGCCGGCGCGTATGACACGCTTGCACTCGCAGCAGGAGGCGGGATGAAGCTTCTGCCGTGCACCGCGTGCCGGCGGATGGCGGACACGCGGTTGCGATAATTGTAGGCCACAACTCCGGGCCGGCGACTTGTCTCGCATGCGTTGTGGGATTTAGGCGAACCTTTGTCTGCGAACGATTCGCAAGATTGTCCAGGTGATGCGCGCGGGCACTTCGGCGCGCGAAATGAGGTGTACAGGTGGGCGTTTCGTGCGGAAAAGGCGGGTGCGCGTTTAGATGCTTTGTTCCGCTTGCAGATTGCATTCAGACGCAGGCGCGAATCCTGCTGCCGGGATGTGTTCGCGCGCCGACAGGCGCACCGTGGAGTTGAACACCACGCGCAATTCGAACGTCGATCAAAGCGGACCCTGCGAATGACAAAGAAAAACATCACACGAAACAAGCTGCCTGGCAAGCTGCCTAAACCGGATGCGCGGCAGGCGCTATTGACCGCACGCCGCAATGCCAGAATGGCGCGCTCGGCACACGCATATGTTCGCGGCAACACCAGCAAGTTCTATGAATGGCTCGACGGCATCGAAGGCCATGCGTTGCCGGAGGGACCCGCCATCTGGATTTGCGGCGATTGCCACACCGGCAATCTTGGACCCGTCGCCGATGCGCAAGGACGCGTTGAAATCCAGATTCGCGACCTCGATCAGACCGTGATCGGCAATCCGGCGCACGACCTGATTCGCCTTGGCCTGTCGTTGGCGACCGCCGCGCGCGGTTCGGACCTGCCAGGCGTGACGACGGTACGCATGATGGAAGCGATCGCGGACGGTTACGAGCGCGCCTTCGATGAAACCGCGGGGAACGCCGACATCCACGCGGAAAAACCCGAGGCGGTACGGGTGGTCATGCGGGAAGCCGTGCGCCGCTCATGGCGTCATCTGGCGGAGGAGCGCATCGAGGATCTCGAACCGACCATTCCGCTCGGCCCGCGTTTCTGGCCGCTCGCCAAAAGCGAGCGGCGCGAGATCGAGACGTTGTTCGAGAAAGGCTCATTGGCGCGGCTCGCCACCGTGCTGCGCGGCACCGGCGACGAGGCCGACGTGGAAGTCCTCGACGCCGCCTACTGGGTGAAAGGCTGCAGTTCGCTCGGCAGGTTGCGCTATGCGGTGCTGCTCGACATCGACGGCGCGGCGGTGGAGGGCGACGACCTGTGCCTGATCGATATCAAGGAAGCGGCGCAAGCGGCCGCGCCGCGCTATCCCGGCGTACGCATGCCGCGCGATAACGCGGAGCGGGTGGTGGAGGGCGCGCGGCATCTGTCGCCCTCGCTCGGCGAGCGGATGCGCGCGGCGCGGCTGGCGGAGCGCCCCGTCGTGATTCGTGAACTGCTGCCGCAAGACATGAAACTGACCATCGAGCAGTTCACCCGCGACGAGGCGATGAAGGTAGCGCGGTTTCTGGCGATGGTGGTCGGCAAGGCGCACGCGCGGCAAATGGATAGCGCCGAGCGCAAGGCGTGGCTCACCGAGCTCCGCAGAAATCGTTCGAAAACGCTTGATGCGCCGGGTTGGCTGTGGACGGGTATCGTCGAATTGGTGAGCAGCCATGCCGCCGGCTATCTGGAGCATTGCCGGCGTTACGCGACCGGACGCGATGACGATTGACGCGTCGTGCTCGCGGCGGCGGCAGTCCAAACCGGGCCGCGCCGCCGTGAGACACGCAAAGGTCAATTCGACAACGACAGATAAGGCGAAACAAGCGGCGTGGGCGGGAACGGCTGCAAGCCGGTCTGCTTGCTGAAGCTATACCGCACATAAACGGCGGCGAGATACTCGCGATACTCATAAGCATTGCCGAGCGAAGCGGTCGCCCCGAAGGCCAGTTGCGGCGCGAGTTGATATTCGCCCACTGCGCTGAGCGAATACGACACGCCGGTCTTGCTTTGGCCCGGATACTGCGCGCCGCTCTGCACACTGGTGCCGACTTGCGCTGCGTTCTGCTCAGCCGCACCTTGCCGGCCTGAACCGTCGTTGAGCGGGAAGTAGTTCGACGCATCCTGACGGTAATGCTGCACGCCGATCGAACCCTTCACGTCGTACGTGAACGCGCCGTTGCGCCCGGACCACTCCACCGGCAAGTTCAGGATCACGTACTGTTGCGGGCTAAAATAGCCGCCCTGGCCATAGGTGAAATACGACTGGTTCTTGTCGTAACGCATCAGCGTCGTATTCACACCGATCGTGAGTGTCTGATCGGCGTCTTTCAGCAGACGCGTATAGATGCCGCCGCCGCCCTTGACGGCAGTATTGCTGAGTACGTTGTTGCCGTCGTAATACTGGAAGGCCGCGTTCACATACAGCCCGCTCGTGCCGTCGTCCCATGCGAGGCTGCCGAGGCCGCCGGTTGAAGTGACGCCACCCCATTCGAGACCGGAGCCGGAATCCCGCGCGCCGGCATAGGACAGCAGGCTGTCGGTTACCGCGCGGCGAGCCACGGCCAGCGAATACGAGACCTTGTCGGTGATGCCGCCGTTGTATCGCGCACCGCCCACGATGTTGGTCTCGCGGAACCCGATCGGCGTCACGCCGATGTCGCCGCTGAGGCTGCGGCCTTCGTAGCCGACCGACAAGCCCACGCCGCTCGCCGTCTGGCTGCCGACATTGGCTGCCGAGACCGACGTGCCGTTCGACAGGCCGGCGCCGAAGCGCGCGAGCGTCGAGACATTGTTGGCGGGAGTGCCGGCGTCGAGGGTGACAGGCGTTGCCGTGACGACCACGTGGCCGTTGCCCGCCTTGATGCGCCCCTGGATCGGCGCTTCGATATCGGTCAGGTTGGACAGGCCGTCCTCGCCGGTGCGGTTACGGAACACGATGCCGCCCGAGATGCTGCTCGACTGCTCGCGATTGATCTGCGCCAGCTCTTCCGCGACGCCGAGCGTTTGCGTGTTCGCCACGTTCGGCTGCGCGTAGGTGTTGCCGTTGCCGTTCGCGCCGGGTTGCGCCGGGTAGTACGGCTGGGCGTAACCGGTGGGCGGCTGCGGAATGTACGGCTGCTGTTGCGCGTAGTAGCCCTGATTCGCGTAGGCCTGCTGCTGCGGCGGTTGGGGTTGATATGGCTGTTGCGCGTAGCCCTGCTGTTGTTGCGGATACGCCTGTTGACCGTAGTAAGGCTGCTGCGGATAGCCTTGCTGTTGCCCGTACGGCTGCTGCGCATAAGCGGCCGCGTTGCCGCTACTCTTCGACGCGCTTTGCTTCTTGCCGGCCGCACGCTTCGTGCTCGGCGTGCCATACGGTTGCGCTTGCATCGAACCGGCACTGGCCTGCGCCTGGCGTGCAGCGGGCGACATCGGCCAGGGCGTCGCCGCATAACCATCCTGCGCGCCGTATGGCTGCTGCTGAGGGTATTGCTGCTGCTGCGAATAAGGCGCCTGCTGCGGATAAGCCGGGTTGTACTGCGGAGCCTGCTGCATCGGCGGCATCTGCGCCTGCTGCTGCATCGGCGGCTGTCCTTGCCCCGGATAAGGCTGCAACGGCGCGCCCGACTGGCTCGAACCGTAAGTCTCCTGGCCGTAGCCACCGGGTTCGGCGCCTGGACGCGGCGCGTTATACGGCAGGGCGGCAGGCGCACGGTTCGGCGCGTAAGGCTGGGCGGGCGCTGTATAAGGCGCGACGTAAGGCGCGGGCTGCGTAGGCGGCGGATAGTTCGGCACGGTCTGTGTCGGCAAGGAAGACTGCGAATACGGAAGCGCTAAACGCGCGGCGTTATAACTGCCGCCGGCGAGTGCGGCGTTGTCGGCGTCGGTCGGCGTGACCGTGGCGGTTTTGCCTTCGAAGGGATTGGTGCCCGGCAGCGGCGTCGCACCGATCCGGCGCATCGCCGCTTCCCAGCCGCGCGGCACGTTGCTCGCCGGACTGCGCGGAGCATTGGCCATCAGCGGCGTGTTGGCGGCGACCAGCGAGCGCTGCAGATAAGTCGAGGCGAGCGACAGTTTGCCTTCCGCGCGATACATGCGGCCGACGGTGGCGAGCACGCCAGGATCGGCAGGCGCCGCGTTCAACGCCTGTTTCGCGAGTGTTTCGGCGTAGCTGAACTGCTTCGCGCCGGTTGCGGCGGAGATGGTCGCTTGCAGCAGGTTCAGATCGTCGGGCTTGCGTTGCAGTGCGACGCGATAGCTGGCGACCGCGTTGCGATCGTCGCCGGCCGTCGAATAGAGGCGGCCGAGCGCGGCTTGCAGATCGGGATTGTCCGGCATGGCCGCGAGCCACGGCGCGATCACGTCGTAGGCGCTGGCGAGATCGCCGCGCTGGCGCACCGCATCGCACTGCTTGATGACGATGCCGAGATTCAGATTGCCGAAGTCGGTGCGTTGCTGCGGCGTCAACTGCATCGACGCGAGCCGGCGCATCACCATGCCGAGTTCGGCTTCCTGCTGCGTGGCCGACAGAATGCCCGCGTATTGCAGCAGCAGATCGGTGTTGCCGGGCGCCGCGTTCATGGCGGCGCGCACGAGTCCGAGCGCGCGGTTCGGGTCGCCGGCCTGGCTGTAAGCGGCGGCGATCACGCCGATCAGTTCGGGACTATTGCCCGCGACCGGCTCGGCGGCTTGCAGCGTGGCGAGCGCCTGTTGCGTCTGCCCGTTGCGCGCCATCCGCGTGGCGAGGTCGGCTTGCTGATGCACCCACAAGCGGTGTTGCAAGGTCGTCATCGCGTCGGTGCGCTGCGCGACCGGAATGCGCTCGAGTTGCGCGAGACCCGCCGACCAGTCCTGCGTTTCCGCCGACAGCAACGCGCTCGCGTACAGCGCGTCGGTCATATCGGGATGCGCGGCGAGCAGGCCGTCCATCATGCTGCGCGCGTTGGCGACCGCGCCCTGGCGCACGTAGATTCGCGCGAGGTCGAGGCGCAGCCACGGGTCGTCGGGCGTGTTCAGCAGCGCGTCTTCAAAGAGGCTGCGCGCGCTGCCGAGATCGCCGCGCGCTTCGGCGGCACGCGCTTGCGCGGCCTGCGCTTCGCCACGCAGACGGTTGATGCCGCCGGCCTTCGACTGCTGTTCGGTGTTGAGCTGATTGGCGAACTGCAGCGCCTCATCGCCGCGGCCTTGCGCGGCGAGAGCGCCGACCAGCCCGCGCACCGCGTCGGGATTGTCGGCCTGACGGCGCAGCGCCATCCGGTAAGCCTGTTCCGCGCCGCTCGGGTCGCCGTTCGCGAGCAGCATTTCGCCGAGCAGCACCTGCGCGGTGACGTCGGACGGATTCAGCGCGATCGCGCGTTCGAACAGCGACTTCGCCTTCGCGAATTCGCCGTTGCTGCGCGCGCCGATCGCGTCGCTCGTGTAGGTCCAATAGCTCGCGCTGTCGAGCGCGGTTTTCCAGCGCGCCGGATTGCCGTTGCGCGACGCGCGTTCCAGATAGTTGCGGGCTTCCGCGAAGTGCTCCTGCTTCAACGCGGCAATGCCCATGCCGCCGAGCGCGTCGGTGTCGTTCGGGCTGGTGGCCAGCACCGAGGAAAACTTCGCGCGCGCCGTGGCCACGTCGTTGCGGTCGAGCGCGCTGAATCCGTCGGCGATGGTGCGGCCGCGTGCGTCGGTCGCGGCATTTTCCTGCGAGCGTGCCCGCGCCGCGCTGTCCTGCTGGACCATCGAATCGAAGCGCGCCTTGACCGCGGCGTCATCGGTCGCGGTTTGCAGATAGGCCTGATAGAGCGGGGCGTCGGAGGGCCGCGCGTCGAGCCACAACAGCGCCTGGCGCCAGCTCTTTTTCGCCGATGCGCCGACCGTGCTGTCGCCCGCCAGCTTCTGCAGACGCGCGATGCCGTCGCGGCGCGTCACGTCGCGATAGGTCAGATGCTGCGCGTAGGCGAGGGCGTAACGCGGGTCGTCGGGGTTGTCGCGCGCGAGCTGTTCGAGACCGCGGCGCGCCTGATCCCAGCCTTGCGGCGTGGCCGAGAGCGCCTGGTAGTATTCGAGCTGCAATTCGGGCGTGGCCGGTTTGCCGGTCAGCGCGCGCTGGTATTCCTGCACCGCGCTCGCGCTTTGACCGCTTTGCGCGAGCCGCCGCGCGTCGTTCACGGTCTGGTCGCGCAGGCTCGATTCGCCGAGACGGCGGCCGAGCTCGTCCAGATTCGGATAGTTCGGTGCGACCGCTTTCAGGCGCGCCAGATATTGCTGCGCGCCGGCGCCGTCCTTGCGGTCGGCGAGCACCATGCCCATGCCGAACAGCGCATCGGGCTGCTTGGGATCGATGCGCAGCACCTTCTGCCATGCCTGCTCGGCGAGGTCGCCGCGCTGATGCGATTGCCAGTACTTGCCCTGATCGATCAGCACGTTCAAAGGATCTTTCGACGCCTGCGCCAGCGCATCCGGCGAAACCGTCGCCACGCAGCAGACGGCCGTGACGCTCAGCGCGAGGCGCAATGACAACGCGAGGGCGCTCAGTCGCATGCATTTCTCCAACTTGGCACGAGACGTCCGGC
This sequence comes from Paraburkholderia sp. BL18I3N2, assembly GCF_003001875.1. NCBI lineage: Bacteria > Pseudomonadati > Pseudomonadota > Betaproteobacteria > Burkholderiales > Burkholderiaceae > Paraburkholderia > Paraburkholderia sp. BL18I3N2. The sequence goes on along the minus strand of NZ_PVNC01000003.1, from coordinate 345,053 downwards.
TTCGTCGAAACGATAGCGGCCGTCGATGAAACCCGTGCCGAACAACCCCAGCACACGATCGTAATAAACCGGTTCGCGGCCCGGCACGTTGGTGTCGAGCGCCGCGAGATGCGTGCGCGCAAGGCCGAGGCCGCGCTCGTCGCCGAGCGCCTTGAAGTACGGCGCGAGTGCAGCCCAGTAACTGAGCGGTCCTTCGCCGCTGGGCGCACCGGTGGTCGATGAAACCTTCTCCGGCGGAAAGCCGGTTTGCGCGACGCGGGCGCGCATGCCGCCGAGCGCCGCGAGCCAGGGTTTGGCAAGCGGATCGGCGGGCGAGGCGAGGCCGGCCCACAGATAGACGCGGATTGCGTCGTAGCTGCCGGTGTCGCCGTTTTTCGGGTCGACCACGAACTGGCCGTTTTGCCAGGCGGCCCAGTCAGGCGCGAAGCCTTGCGGCGCGGTGGTCTTGATGAACTTGTAGGCGCTGTCGGCGAGCTTGCCCCACGGGCCGTTCGGCATGTCGTGCGCTAGCGAGCGCAGCACCGGCAGCGGCAGATAGCTCGGATTCAGGCGCGTCACGCCGCCGCTCCTGAAGCCTTGCGGTCCGGGCAGCAGCATCGGCCCGACGCCCGGCAAGGTGGTCATTTCCTGACGCGCGATCTGCGCGGCCAGCGCCTCGCCCAACTGCGTGTAGCCCGCTTCATGCCACAGGCGGCCGGCTTGCAGCAGATCGTAGGCGATCCACAAGTCCGAGTCCGAAGCGGAGTTCGGATCGAGCACGCCGTACGAGCCGTCGGCTTTTCTGCCCCATTGCCACGACGGCAACCGCATGTTCTGCGCGTCGAACTGATTGCCCGCGAGGTTGGTGCGGGTCCAGCCGAGCAGCCGGTCGAAAGTCGCGCGGTCGTTCGCGACCAGCGCGAAGAAGAGCGCGTACGACTGGCCTTCCGAAGTGGTTTGCTGCGCCGGCGTGGAGTAGTCGATCACGCGGCCGTCGGCCTGCACGAAGCGCTCGACGAACGCGCGATAGCCGCTCCAGTCGCCACAGGCGCCCGGCGCGGCGGAGGTCTGCGCCACCTTGACGAGATTGGCAAAACTCGCGGACGCCGCCAGCCCGAGCGTCAGCGCCACGCCGATTTTCTTGTTGATTCGAACCCGCATATCAGTCCTATTAGTCCCTCAGGCGGCGCGCGGCGATCGAGCGCAGCGTCCGGTAGAACAGGCCCGCGATGATCAGCGCGGCAAGCACGCCGCCCAGCATCAACAGCAGCGGATGCGACGACAGCGCCCAGCGCAGATACTCCTGCGGCGACAGATGGCCGACGTAATACGCCTCGCCGTTCGAGGTGATGGTGACGGTGCGGCCGTGGATCACGGCCATCGCGCCTTGAATCTGCGGCAGCACGTCCGAGTCGAGCAGCGCCGCGGACAGGTCGGCGTCCGACTGGCCGGCCGCGCTTACCAGCGCGACGGCGCTGCGGTTCTTTTGCAACGGCGATTCGAAACCGGTCAGCAACGCGTCGCCGTTCGAACTCACGAGAGTCAGATCGGCGCGCGCCGGCGTGCGCTCCACGCCGCGTTCGCCGTGCCACCAGTCCTCGAGCTTGAAGACGATGTCGGTGAGCTGGAAGGTGCGCGAGTCGCCGTCGCTGGAGAACGGCATCGACTTGGCCCAGCGCTGCAACAACGGCTGCTTGCCCGGCGCGCCGAAAATCAGCAGGTCCTTGTTGGCGAACTTGTCGGCGTCGTCGGCGCTGCCGACCGTGACGCCCGTCACCGGATAGCCGGTCGAGGTCCCCATGCGGCCCATGGTCAACAGAAACAGGCTGTAGTCGCTCGAATCGGCGTCGTTCGGCAGGATCACGGCGGTCTCGGAGAGGTCCGCCATGCGCGTGAACGGGAAGCCGCTATTGGCGAACGCGGCCAGATCCGGCAGCGCCATGTAGTGCGGGAACGACGAGAGGTCGATGGTGGAGTTCGGATCGATCGCGCCGACTACGTTGTCGAGCAGACGCCCATGACATTCGCCGGTATTCGGAATGTCGTAGTAGAAGTGCAGGCGCACCTGGGCGCGCGGCGTCAGCAGCAGCGGCGGAATGTGCAGGGTGCGGCGCGCTTCGGCGGTCTTGTCGGGCAGCACGGTGGCGAAGTAATGGCTCAGCTCGAACACGGAAGCGGATTCGGCGGGAATCGGCAGCGCCTGCACGAAGCCGTTGTTCACGCTCACGTTCAGCGACGAGCGGTCGCGCAGCGGACGCACCGTGTAGCGGTAGCGCAGATCGATCGGCGCACCCTTGGTGTGCCACATGAACAGATCGGGCGGCACGCGCAGATTCACGCGCACGGCGTCGGCGTCGTAGCCGGACACCGTCAGATCGCGCGGATCGGTGAGTTCGCCGAAGCGCACCGGACGATTGGTGGGCAGCCAGTTCGGCGCGTCGTACGCTGCGCGCGGTGCGAGTTCGTTCAATTGCGTGATGGTCGCGCTCTGGCCCGTCAAGGCGTTCTGGCCGATGCCGAGCGTTTTCGCGGCGGTTTTCAGTTCGGCTTCGGTGCGTCCGAGCACGAGCAGCAGCTTGCCGCGCGCCGGCGCTTCGCGATCGACCACGGCGATGGTTGGGCCGGAGATCGCCGGAATATTGATGCCCGCCGGGCGCTGATCGGAAGTCGCGAATACGACGGCATTGCCCGACAGCGGCGCGTTATCCAGTTGCGCCGGAAACACCGCGCCGCGATAACCGGCGAGCGCGCCGAACCACGACGCCACGATGCCGCCCGCTTCGAGCGTCGCATTGCCCGGCTTTTGCGGGAACACGAACGGCAGCTCGAGACGGCGCACATCGCGGCGGTCGAAGAACGGCTGCGGCAGCGCGGCCAGATCTGGCTTGCTGGCGAGCGCCGCGTAAGTCAGATCGAGCGAACTCGCATTGCTGACCGTGGCCCACAGCGCCGAGTTGGCCGGGTCTTCGCAGCTCGTCGTGTAGTGGCCGATCAGCTGCACGTTCAGATGGTTGAACTCGGTGATGAAGCGCGGATCGATCGTGACGTCGCGCGCCACCAGCATGCCGGCCTGTTCGTGCGGCACGGGCAGGGTGGCGGCAACTTCGCCGTTCACCAGCACCTTGAGTTGCGAGATATTCGGCAGCAGCGCGGGCGAGTAGCTATACACCAGATGCAGGACCGCGCCCGTCACCACTTCGTCGCCGCGCACGGAAAACGCCACGCCGTTCTGGCCGTCGGTGCCACGCAATTGCAGCGGGTCGAGCGCGCCGAGATCGGCGAAGGTCAGCGTCTGACGTCGGCCGCCCGGCACCAGCGTGCCGGGCTCGGCGGTGGTCGGCGTCTTGACGCCCAACGCTTTCACCGACGACGCGGCGAGCGCGGGCGTCGGCGTCGCCAATTGAGGTTGCACCAGTGCGTTCGGATCGTAGGGCACGGCCGGACCCGGCGCGCTGGCAGTGCCGACGCCGGTCGCGGTCGGTACATTCGGCACATTCGGCGCAACCGGCTTGGTCTGAACGGAGCCCGCGGTCCTCTGCGCGGCGTCCGTCCCGTTTGCAGCGCCGGTCGCGGCCACGACTTCAGCCGCCGAGGCGAGCGGCGCGGCCAGCGCCGTCTGCAATGCCAGCCAGCACGCGAGGCCGCGCATCAACCTTTGCGAGCCGGGGCGTGCCACGCGATGCATGCTTGATCCGGTCCCGCTGCGCTCGTGATTCGAGCGTTCGATGTTGCCCTTCGCCATCCAGTTGCGCATAGATCAGTCTTTCGTTTTTAGCTTCTTGACGTCCATTGGACGGCTTTTCATCGAACTGCGAAGGTCGGCATAAAGATGCTCGAACAGACCCGCGATACCGCGCGCGCCTACCGTCAGCACATGCGACAGGCCGCGCAGAGGCGTGTCCTGCTGCCGTCCTTCAGCCCAGCCGGTCCAGGCGTCGGCGCGTGCAAAGGTGCTCTTGACGAACTCGTACTCCTGCTCGCGGGTCATTGCCGAGAAGCGCAGCCCCACGCGGCCCGGCGCGGTGAAGCCGACGGTCGCGGGGAACGCGTATTCTTCGTCGCCGCGAAAGAGGGAGACGGTTACGCGCTCGTGCATCGGCACCTGAATCGCGCCGGGCAGCGCCACGCCGACGCCGCCTTCCGAGTAGTCGATGGTTTCGCAGGCGAGCGTGCGGCCGGTCGAGAACTTCAGCATGACGGGCATCTGCATCGCCACGCGGTGCACCGCGCGAATCTGCCGGCGCTCGCTCGCGGCGGCCACGCTCGCGCCGAGAATCAGCATGTTGTACGTGGTCCATCCGAGGTTGAGGATGGTGGTCTGCACCACGCTGCGCACATGCCAGTTGAAGTAGATATGCACGATGCCCACGCAGAAGCCGATCAGGTTCAGCAACAGCAGAAACAGATACGGCCGTGAGATCGCCCAGTCGAAATAGTTCTTCTCGATCTGGCCGCCCTTGGCCGTGACGTTGAACTTGCCGAGCTTCGGGTTGATCAGCGCGAGCAGGGTCGGCGCGGTGATGTACGAGGCCAGCACCGACTCATAGACTTCCGCCCAGAACGAATGGCGGAACGAGCGCTGCATGCGCGAGTTGGTGATGCTCGCGTGCATCATGTGCGGCAACGCGTAGATCGCGATCGTGCTGGCGGCGGCTTCGATAACGTGCGCGCCGAAGAACAGATACGACAGCGGCGCGGTCAGGAACACCAGACGCGGGATGCCGTAGAAGAAGTGCATCATCGCGTTCAGATAGCACAGGCGCTGGCCGATCTTCAGGCCCTTGCCGGTGAGCGGATTGTCGATGCGGAAAATCTGCGTCATGCCACGCGCCCAGCGAATCCGCTGGCCGATGTGGCCGGAGAGACTTTCGGTGGCCAGCCCCGCGGCCTGCGGAATCGCCAGATACGCGGTGGTGTAGCCGAGCCGGTGCAGCTTCAAGGCAGTGTGCGCGTCTTCAGTCACGGTTTCGACCGCGATGCCGCCGATTTCCTCGACCATGGTCCGGCGCAACAACGCGCACGAGCCGCAGAAGAAGGTGGCGTTCCACAGATCGTTGCCGTCCTGCACGAGGCCGTAGAACAGTTCGCCTTCGTTCGGCACCTTGCGGAAGGTCCCGAGATTGCGTTCGAACGGATCGGCGGAGAAGAAGTGGTGCGGCGTTTGCAGCATCGACAGCAGCTTGTCGCGCAGGAACCAGCCGAGGCCGATCTGCAGGAACGAGCGGGTCGGAATGTGATCGCAATCGAAGATCGCGAGGTATTCGCCGCTGGTTATCTTCAACGCTTCGTTGATGTTGCCGGCTTTCGCGTGGCGGTTGTGCGTGCGGATCGTCCAGTTGACGCCGACCTCTTCGCAGAACGCCTTGAACTCGGGGCGGCGGCCGTCGTCGAGCAGGTGGATCGAAATCTTCTCGGCCGGATAGTCGAGCGCGAGCGCGGCGTAAATGGTCGGCTTCACCACCGAGAGCGGCTCGTTGTAGGTCGGAATGAACACGTCGACGGTCGGCCATTGGTCGCGCGAGGCGGGCAGCGGCATCGGCGTGCGCTTGAGCGGCCAGGCGGTCTGGAAGTAGCCGAGCAGCAGCACGATGGTCGAATAGACTTCGGCGGAGACCAGCAGCAGACCCCAGCCGGCGTCGAGCGGATGCTCCCAGTAGGTGGTCGCGGTCAGCCGCCAGTACATATAGCGGCCTGAAGTGACCACCGACAGCATGATCATCACCATCGTCGCGTAACGGCCTTGCAGGCGGCGGAACATCAGCGCGGTCACGAAGCAGCAGGTCGCGAACGTCAACTGTTGATAGAAGGCGAGCGGCACGGTGAACACAAAGTACAGCATCACCAGCGCGAACAGCGTGACGAGCCCGGTGACGATGCGGCTGTTCCAGAAGCGCGCGTCGACGAAACGTTCGATCCGCGACGGCTCGGCGGGCTCGAGGCCCGGCGATGGAGACGTACTCATGCGACGTTCCTCGGCGAGACGGCGATCGCGTCGAGCGCCGCGAGCAGCCACGCGCCGCACGACCTGAAATCGGCGGCGGCCTGGCTGAGTGGGTCGTAGTGAATCAGCGTGGTGTCGCACGCGAGCGCCTCGCTCACGCCTTCGTCCAGATGGATCACGCCCGGGAACAGCTTCGTGCCGAGCATCTGGCGCAGCACCTTCAGTACGTCTTTGGTCAGCTGGCGCGACTGGTCGATCTGGTTGACCACGTAGCCTTCGCCGCCGAATTCGGCGCGCGGCGCCGCGTAGGCTGCGATCAGCCGCTCCATCTGCGGAATCGCGGCGTACGAGGCGGCATCGGCGAGCACCACGTTCAGCGTGAAGGTGGCCGCCGTCAAGGCCGTTCGCACATACGTGGACGAACCTGGCGGCGTGTCGATGATCACGATGTCGGAGGCGTCGAGTCGCAGGTTCTGCAACGACTGCGCGAGCCAGCGCGGATCCTGGTCGATGTGCGCTTCGAAGCGGCGGCGGTCGTCTTCGAGCAACGCGCCGTAGGGCAGCACGGTCACGCCGTCGACGCCGTCGAACATCACGGATTGCCACGGGTCGCCCGTCAGCGTGGCGCGCGACAGACCGTCGATGCTGTCGAGCGGCACGCCGAAGTGCAGACGCAGGGCGTTCTGCGGGTCGAGGTCGAGCGCGATCACACGCCGGCCTCCGGCGGCCAGCACCGAAGCGAGATTGGCGGCGAGGGTGGTCTTGCCGACCCCGCCTTTGGCGGACACCACCGCGATGACTTTCATGAGCGACGAGGGCCGTTGATCAGCCACGAGTTGGAAGGGGCGGCCGGTGCTGCGGCTTGAGCGGGGGTGCCGCGCAAACGGTCGAAGACCGATTGCAATGGCGCGGATGTGTCGCTGGCCTTGGCCGGTTGCGGCGGCGCGGATGCGAATGCGGGTTCCGGCGCGAAGAGCTTGCCGAGGATCGAAGCGGGTTGCGCCGGCGCGGCGGATGTGGCGGGCGCGCTGGGTGCAGTCGGCGCGGTTGAGCTCGCGTAAGGACGCGCGGGCGCAGGCGTCTGCGCCCAGCTGGGGGCGGCGGCGGCCCCGACCGTTTGCATCACCGGAGGCCGCAACGGAATCGCCGGCGGCACGGAGGCCGGTGGCGCGGCGTGAGGCACCGGGGCGAGCGGCGCTGTCTGTGCCGGAATCGCAGCCGAAGCGAACGGGGTCGCAGCCGGCGCGCTTTGAACCGGAGCCGGAGCCGCAGGTCGCGCGGCTTGTGCAGCTACCGGCGCGACTGCTTCTACTCGAACCGCGCCAACTGCCGCTGGCGGCGTCGCGTCGTTTTTCGTTTCGAGTTCGCCGAAGCGCGACGCGCCTTTCGGTACGTTCACCGGCGCGGCCACGGCAACCGGCGGAATGTCCCGCCGATGCGAACGCGTGAACAGCGGCGCCTTTGCGCGCGTGACAGAGGCGGCGTCTTTTGGCGTGCTGTCCTGACGATCGACGGCCACCGGCGCCTCGACCGCCTGCGCCTGAGGCCTGGGTTCGCGATGCTGCCCGATGGCGGGAATCGTCGGCTGGGTCAGATCGAGCGTCACTAATAGCGGCCAACGGGTGCGCGCCGAACGCGCTTCGTTTTCGCGGCCGATCTCCTGGTACGCGTTGGCGTCACCGCCAAAATGATCGAAGAGTTTTTCGATGTCGCTCGATGAGCTCATAGTGCCGCCGTCTTGTTCATGACTTGCCTTGTGCCGATCCTAACTTGTGTTCGCGGCGCTGAAACGCTGGTCCTGCCTGGCTGTTGCTTCACTGCTGCTTCACGCGCACCGGTCTGGCGCGTTCCTCTACTGCGGGTTGCTGCCTTGTCTATTCACAACGCGTCCGACGCACGTCGTTCAAGCCGGATGACGGCCCAATCGAAATTCGATCGCGGTGTCCTCGCTGTACCCACTCGTTTGCGCGACCGACAAACCCTGCGCGCCCAACGCGCTCAACCAGGTCTGATACACGCCTTCGAGAAACGCCGGCGTCCACGCGAGCGCCGCGCCGCCGAATGCCTGCAATGGCGCGCAGTAATGAACGATGCGTAGTGACTCGGGTTCGTCCGCCAACTCGACGTAGCCCCAATCCATTTCATGCCAGTACAAATTCAAGGTCCGTGCAAGCTCGGCGGTCGAGTCGCAGGCGGGCAGCGGATGCGCCGCCGCAAACCGGCTGCCGACGCGGTGCATCAGTTGACGCAGTTCGTCGCGACCGATCTGCGCTTCGAACTCGGTGGCCAATGCTGTGAGCATGCCGCGCCACTGCGGCGAGATTTGGCGTTCCAGCAGGTAATCGAGAATTGGGACCATGTTTTCCGGGAAATGGCCGTCGCTTCAGCCGCTTAAAAAAATTAGATGCCACGACCGGGTGTGAAGAAGAAGTGTTGCGGGAAATCGCGTATTGCACGCCGCCCTAGGTTAGTTTTAACGGGCTGTCTAGTCTGTGCGCCACACTTCGAAGCAGTCTACTTAAGACATTAACTTTTAGCCACTTCCCAATCGTCTGTTTATACGCGCAACGGATTGCGGTGGATGCATTTTCGATTAAGTAATTTTTGCTGCTTGAATCGCCTGTTCGCTTAGCCGTCGTGGATGACCGGTAAGAATGTGTCCGTCATGGCTCTATTAACGGCTGGATTCTCCGGGTGATTTAGCGTTTTCGTTTCGTGATAAATGCAACGCTTCGCGATTGCCGGGGCGGCAGTGATCTTCCTCTTGCGGCAAATCCTTGCTGAATCTTTCGGAGCCCTTGCACGCCAATTGTTGTCCGAGCCGCTAAGCTTGCGAACTTGCATCAAGGTGCGCACGGAAAAAGAACGGGCGTACGCGGCGAGTGCCGACGATGCCGTTTGATTCATTCACTGCAATGCTCAATCCACTCAGTATTCTTCTGGTCACCGTGTTGTCGAGCGCCATGGCGATGGCCGTGCTCGGCTCGTTGTGGCGCGCGGCGATTCCAGGCGTCGGTTACTGGATCTCGGCCAACGCGACCGCGCTCGTCGCGTTGCTGGCTTTCGCGTTGCAAGGCCATGGGTCGCGCTGGCTGACCTTCGTGGCGTCCAACGTGTTGCTGGCCGCTTCGCTGCTGCTGGTGGTCGAAGGCTGTCTGCGCTTTCTAGGCCGCCGCGTGCGGCCGTGGCCGGCGTATATCGGCCTTGTCGTCGTGCTGTTCGGCATCTCGTACTGGACCTTCGCCGCGCCGGACTTCAACGCGCGCGTCGCGCTGGTGTCGGCGTTTCACGCGGCGCTTTACGCCGCGCTCGCCGCGCTCATGCTGCGCGACCGTCCCGCTAGCCGGCCGCGCTATAGCTACTATTTCCTCGCGGTGGCAGCGATGCTCCTATGCGCCGGGCATACGTCGCGCGGGCTCATGTACGGCTTCGGTCTGCTGACGCAAGGCAGCCTGATGCAAGTGTCGCCGTCCAACATCATTTTTCTCGCGCTCGGCATTCTTGCGCCGCCCTGTCTTTCGATCGGCGTGGTGATGCTCGCGCACGACCGCCTCGCCGAGCGGCTCGAACGGCTGGCCAATGTCGACGACCTGACCGGCGCGCTGTCGCGCCGCGCGTTTCTGGCGATCGGCGACGCACTGCTGAGCGCGTCGCTGCGTACCCGCTCGCCGGTGGCGCTGGCGATCATCGACATCGACTCGTTCAAGGCCGTCAACGACAACTACGGCCACGCCGCGGGCGACCAGGTGCTGAACCACTTCGCGACCTTTGTCGCCCGCAACCTGCGGGTCGGCGATGTGTTCGGCCGGCTGGGCGGCGAGGAATTCGGCGTGCTATGCCCGGCCACCAACGCCGCCGAAGCGGTGAGCCTGCTCGACCGTCTGCGGGGCCGGCTGGCCGGCGCCGCGCCGGACGAGTTGCCGCGTGGGCTGCGGTACACCTTCAGCGTCGGCGTGGACCAGCTGCGGCGCGATGAATCGCTCGCCCAGTTGATGGCGCGCGCGGACGGCGCGCTGTATGCCGCAAAGGCGTCGGGCCGCAATCGCGTAATGGCGGCGTAGAGCGGAGGCCCGCGAAGGGCCGCGGAGGAGAAATCTTCTCTCGATTTGTACGGAAGGCATAAATATTTGTCAGACCTTTGCCGATAACCATTGGCAGAGTGACCGGAACCAGGCTGATATCTATCAATATGCTTTCCACCGCAACGCAGCAACCGTTCGACGCCGGTTTGCGCGATCGCTTCCACCGGCGCTCGCTCGAGCATCAGCGTCCGCTGTCCACCGTGACCATGGCGTTCACCGTGGTTGCGTTCCTGTGCTTCGTCGGAGCCCGCAATCTGGTCGACGGCCCGGCCGCGCCGCTCGGCTACCGGCTCACGTGCGCGCTGCTGCTCGCCTTGCTGGTGCTGGCGATTCCGCGCGCCAGGTCGACGTGGAGCTTCGGCCTGATCGGCGTCGCTTACTCGCAGGTGCTGGTGGCGGGCCTCGCGATGAACATCGTGGGCGTCACGCAACCGTTGCTGTGGACGCTGCCGGCGATGGTCGTGATACCGATCTGCGCCGCGCCGCTATGGCTCACGCCGACGCACTTCGTCACCGGCAGCGTGCTTTTCTATGCGACGGCGTTCGCGCTGCTGTTCGGCGAGCCGCTGACGCACGACGTCGAGACGGTCGTGTGGATGTGGATCGCGGCGATCGGCGTGCCGACTTCCGTCGTGTTTCACTTCGGTTTCTACCGGTTTCGCCGCAACCACTTTCTGCTGGAGAGCCAGCTCGCGCAACTCGCCGCGACCGACCCGCTGACCGGCCTGCAAAACCGCCGGGCGTTCGTCAAACAGGCCGAGCGCCGCCTCGACACAGTCACGCCGGACACGCGGACGAGCGCGATCTTTCTCGACATCGACAACTTCAAATCCCTGAACGACCGCTTCGGCCATGCGATCGGCGACCACGCGCTCTACCAGGTCGCCCAGGTGCTGATGGAGGAGGTCTCCGCGGACGACAGCGTGAGCCGGATCGGCGGCGAGGAATTCGCGCTGCTGCTGGGCGACGGTCTCACCGGCGCGCTTCATGTGGCCGAACGGCTGCGCCATGCGATCGCCGCGATCGAGCGGCCGGACGGCCGGCTGACCGCGAGCTTCGGCGTGGCCGAGCACCGCAGCGGCGAAAGCATCATGGTGTTGCTCGATCGCGCCGACGAGGCCTTGCTGCGCGCCAAGCATTCCGGCAGAAACCGGGTGTGCGCCGAGCGCGCGCTGCCGCGCGAGGCGCTGCAACTGCTGGCCGACGACGGATCCGACGAGAACGGGGCGCCCGTGCGGCGGCATCGCTGGGAGGAGTACTACCTCGCCTCGCATTTCCAGCCGCTCTACAGTTTGTCGCATCAAAAGCAGGTGGGCTTCGAGGCCTTGCTGCGCGGCGAGCAGGACGACGGCACCCTGGTGCCGCCCGCGGTGCTGTTCGCGCCGAGGCCTTCAAATGACGAAGGCGCGCTCGATCGCGCGAGTCACGTCGTGCATCTGGCCAATGCGCGCAAGTCGCTGCCGAATGACGCGTGGCTCTTCCTCAACATTCTGCCGGCCACGTTCATTGCCGAAGGGTACGCGGATCAATTGGCGAAAATCGTGCGTTCCGTCGGACTCGAACCTGAACGCGTGATTCTGGAGATTCTCGAATCGCACGGCGGCAGCGTCGACGACATGTCGCGCGCGGCGGCGCTCTATCGCGAGCACGGCTTCCTGATCGCCGTCGACGATTTCGGCGCCGGCCAGTCGAATCTCGACCGGCTGCTCAGGATTCGCCCGGACATCGTCAAGCTCGACGGCGAACTGATTCGCGCGACGGGCCACGGCACCGAGCAGCCGATTCTGCCGAAGCTCGTTTCGCTGCTGCACCTGGCGGGGATGCTGGTGGTCGTCGAAGGCGTGGAGACCACGGAAGAACTGATTCTCGCGGTGGAGTCGAATGTGGATTTCGCGCAGGGTTTTCTGCTGGGGCGGCCGGCCAAAGAGATCGCGCCGCCGGAGTCGGTGCACCGGCGCATCGATGAGGCTTTCGATGTGATCGCGCAAGGGCGGGCGCATCAGTATGCGTTGTTCGAAACCGAAGTGGAGCCTTACCGGGTCGGCTTGCGGCTCGCTGCCGATGCGTTGCTGGCCGGTGTGGCCATGGAAGAGGCGTTCGCTCGGCTCGCTAGGTTCGAGCGCTGCATCAGCTGTTTCATTCTCGACAACGCGGGCAGGCAGATCGGTCACGAGGTGCAGGGGCCAGCCTGGACCACTGACGGGGCTTCGCTGCAACCCGTGGCGAATCCGCGCGATGCACGCTGGGATCATCGGCCGTATTTCCGCAACGCGGTGTTGTTGCCGGGCGTGGCGGTGTCGAGTAATCCTTATCTCTCGCTGGCGAGCGGCAGGCCGTGTATCGCGGTGACGCTGGCGTTGCAATTTGCCGCCGAGCGATCCGTGATCGGCGTGGAACTGGACTGGTCGGCGTCGGGCCTGCCTTGGCCCGCGGCGGAGTAGATTTTTTCCTTCCCTCAGTGCGGGCCTTGGCTGTTTGCGCTGAACACGCCGCGTCAGTACCCGCCCTTGGCCGATGCCGCCATCGACGCAGTCTTTTTATACGACGCCGCCAGGTCCGCCGCGGCGCGGCTCAGCAAACCCGTGTCCGTGCCGACTGCCACAAAAGTCGCGCCCGCTTCGAGGTAGTCGGCGGCAATCGCCGGATCGGGCGCGAGCACGCCGGCCGCTTTGCCCGCGCGCAGCACGGTCTGGATGCCGTTGCGAATCGCTTCGCGCACGCTGGCGTCGCCGGGTTTGCCGAGCAAACCCATCGACGCGCTGAGGTCCGACGGACCGAAAAACACACCGTCAACACCGTCCACTGCCGCGATCGCCGACAGATTCTCCATGCCCTGCACGCTTTCCACCTGCACCAGCACGCACAACTCGTCAGCGGCCGTGTTCAGGTAATCCGGTATCCGGTTCCAGCGCGATGCGCGCGCCAACGCACTGCCCACGCCGCGAATGCCTTGCGGCGGATAGCGCGTGGCCGCGACCGCGTCGGCGGCCTGTTCGGCGGTGTCGATCATCGGCAGCAACAAAGTCTGCGCGCCGATGTCGAGCAATTGCTTGATCAGCGCGCTGTCGCTGCGCACCGGACGCACCACCGGATGCGACGCATACGCGGCCACCGCCTGCAACTGCGCGAGCGTGCTGCGCACGTCGTTGGGCGCATGCTCGTTGTCGATCAGCAGCCAGTCGAAGCCGGCGGTGGCCAGCAACTCGGTCACGTAGGCGTCGGCGAGCGCGGCCCACAAGCCGAATTGCGGTTTGCCTTCGGCAAGCGCGCGCTTGAAGGTGTTTTGCGGAAGGGACATGTCGTGTCGACCCAAATGAGCTCAGATGAAATTCAAACCGATGCCGCCCAGCGGACCGTAGTCGACATGGAACGTGTCGCCCGCGCGCGCGGCGATCGGACTGGTGAAGGAGCCGCTCAGGATCACGTCGTTTGCGTTGAGCGATTCATCGTATGGCGCGATCTTGTTGGCGAGCCAGGCCACACCGGTAGCGGGATGATTCAACACGGCGGCCGCGAGACCGCTTTCTTCAACCGCGCCGTTCTTGTAGAGCAACGCGCCGACCCAGCGCAGGTCGACATCCAGCGGACGTACCGGACGGCCGCCCAGCACGATGCCCGCGTTCGCCGCGAAGTCGGAGATCGTGTCGTAGACCTTGCGCGGGGCTTTGGTTTCGCGGTCGAACTGTTCGATGCGCGCGTCGATGATTTCCACCGCCGGCGTCACGTAAGCGGTCGCGTCCAGCACATCGAACAGCGTGACGCCGGGACCCTTCAATGGCTTGCTCAACACGAACGCCAGTTCGACTTCCACGCGCGGCGCGATGAAGCGGTCCGCGCGAATGTCCTGGCCGTTTTCAATAAACATGCTGTCGAGCAGCGGCGCGTAGTCGGGCTCGTCGATCTGCGATGAGCGCTGCATCGCGCGCGAGGTGAGGCCGATTTTGCGGCCCTTGATCACATGGCCCTCGGCGAGTTTGAGCTTGACCCACTCGCGTTGAATCGCATAGCCGTCCTGCACGGTCATCTGCGGATACGCGGCGGAGAAGTGGCGCAGTTGAGTGCGCGTTTTCTCGGCGTGGTCGAGTTGTGCCGCGAGGTCGCGGATCGTCTGTTCGTCTAGCATGATGGATTCTCTCAGTGCCGCTATTCAGCCTTCAGGCGTGCGTGCAGATTGTTGTGCTTCCACGTACCGGCCTCGCTGAATTCATTGATCTCCAGCGATAAAGCCAGCCCGTGCTGTTCGAATTCAGTGGCAAAGTGCTGCTTGATCAGCGCGAATAGCGCGTCACCGGTGGCCTTTTTTGCCGCTTCGGAGCGGCCCGCGCCGATCTTCAGGTTCGCGTGCAGGAACGCGGCGTCGGCGCGGCCGTCGGCGATGCAGTACTGTTCGCAGCGCAACGCGCGCACGCGGATTCCGCCCAACGGATAGATGCGCTGTTCGTTCTCGCGTTGCGCGTCGAGGCACTGCGCGAGTGCCTGGCACAGTTGGCCGATGCTTTCTTCGCCGGCGAGATTGGCGCTGTATTCGAGTGTCAGATGCGGCACGGTGGACTCCTTGCCTGGTGTTCAGGCGGGTAGCGGCGTAACGGGGAAGATCGCGTTGATCTGGCCGGTGCCCGAACTGCCGAAATACGGCGTGACGACTTCCACCTTGCCGTCGTAATGGTCCCAGCCAAGCGCGCCGAGCAGCATCGCGGTGTCGTGCATGCCGCCTTCGCCCCAGCATTTTTCGTTGTAGAGCGGCAGCATCTCGCAGAAGGTTTTCCAGTCGCCGGCTTCCCACAACTCGACCACCTTGCGGTCCATCTGTTCGAGAAACGGACTCCACACCTTGTGCATGAACTGCTCGGCCGTGCCGTTGTTGGCGAAGTGATGGCTGAGCGATCCGCTCGCCAGAATCGCCACGGTGCCGTCATAACGCTCCTCGATGGCCTTGCGCACCGCGAGGCCGAAACGCGCGCTGGTGTCGAGGTCGTGCCACATGCACCAGCCCGCTACCGAGACGGTCTTGAAATGCTGATCGCCATTCATATAACGCATCGGCACCAGCGTGCCGTATTCGAGTTCGAGCGTGGTCTCGCTATGCGCGCGGCTTTTCACGCCCATTTCGTTGGCGACTTCCGCGATCAGATTGCCGAGTTCGACATTGCCTGGATACGCGTACGGCATGTTCTTGATGAAATGCGGCAGTTCGTTGCTCGTGTAGACGCCTTCGAACTTCGGCGCGCAATTGATGTGGTATTCGCTGTTCACGAGCCAATGCACGTCGAACACGACGATCGTATCGACGCCGAGTTCGCGGCAACGCCGGCCGATTTCATGATGGCCGTCGATAGCCGGCTGACGGCAGCCTTTATGCGGACCGTCGAGTTCGGACAGATACAACGACGGGACGTGAGTCACTTTTGCTGCCAGCGCGAGTTTGCCCATCGCGGTCTCCTATTCGGTGTGGCTTGCTCCGCGCGGGGCGCCAGGCCTTTGCGCACGAAGCCTATTGGTGGCTCAAGCGCCCCAGCGCGGAATGTGATGCGAGCCGAGCGATACGCAAACATTCTTCGGTTCGAGAAACACTTCATAGCTCCACGTGCCGCCTTCGCGGCCCACGCCCGACGCCTTGGTGCCGCCGAACGGCTGGCGCAAGTCGCGCACGTTCTGGCTGTTGACGAAGCACATGCCGGCTTCGACGGCGGCGGCGACACGCAACGCACGACCCGTGTTCTCGGTCCAGATATAGCTCGACAGGCCGTAGGAGATGTCGTTGGCGAGTTTGATCGCGTCGGCTTCGTCGTCGAATGGAATCAGGCAGGCGACCGGGCCGAAAATCTCTTCCTGCGCGATGCGCATGCGATTATCGACATCGACGAACACGGTGGGTTGAACGAAGTTGCCCTTGCGCATGGCGTCGGGCAAATCCGGCATGTCGAGGCCGCCGCACGCGAGCGTCGCGCCTTCTTTCGGGCCGAGTTCGATATAGCTGCGCACCTTCGCCAGATGGCCCTGACTGATCATCGGGCCGACAATGGTGCTGTCGGCCAGCGGATCGCCCACCGTCAAACGCTTTGCGCGCTCGATGAAACGCTCGGCAAAGCGTGCGTAAATAGAGCGCTGCACGAGAATGCGCGAGCCCGCTGTGCAGCGTTCGCCGTTGTTCGAGAAGATCATGAATACGGCGGCGTCGAGCGCGCGTTCGAAATCGGCATCGTCGAAAATCACGAATGGCGACTTGCCGCCCAGTTCCATCGAAAACTTCTTCAGCCCCGCGGTTTGCACGATGCGGTTGCCGGTCGCCGTCGAGCCCGTGAACGACACGGCATGCACATCCGGATGCGCGACCAGCGGCTCGCCGGTGTCTTTGCCGAAGCCGTGCACCACGTTCAGCACGCCGGCCGGGATGCCGGCTTCGAGCGCGAGGTTGCCGAGCATCGAGGCGGTGAGCGGCGAGAGTTCGCTCATCTTCAAGACAGCGGTATTGCCGAACGCGAGACAGGGTGCGACTTTCCAGGTGGCGGTCATGAACGGCACGTTCCATGGCGAGATCAGCGCGCACACGCCGACCGGATGGAACAGCGTGTAGTTCAGATGCGTGTCGGTCGGATACGTATGGCCGTCGACGCGCGTGCACATCTCGGCGAAGTAGCTGAAGTTGTCGGCGGCGCGCGGCACGAGCTGCTTACGCGTTTGCGAGATCGTCTGACCGGTGTCTTTCGTTTCGGTTTCGGAGATCTCCGGCACGTTCTTCGCAATCAGTTCGCCGAGCTTGCGCACCAGCTTCGCGCGTTCCGCGGCGGGCTTGGCGGCCCACGCGGGAAATGCGTCTTTGGCGGCGCGAACGGCGGCGTCGACTTCTTCCGCGCCGCCTCGCGCGACTTCGGCGAGGACCTCTTGCGTGGCCGGATTGACCGTTTCGAAGTAGTCTTTCGCCGCGCTCGCTTTACCGTTGATCAGATGTTCGATTCGCATTGCTTTGTCCTTTCGTGCTGTCGATCAGGCGCGGTTGAAGTCCGCGTCGCACGCAATCGTATTGACGAGACGGCCCAGACCGTCGATTTCGCAGACCACTTCGTCGCCTGCATTGACGTTGACGATGCCTTCCGGCGTGCCGGTCAGGATCACGTCGCCGGGCGCGAGCGTCATAAAGCTGCTCAGATATTCGATCAGCGCCGGGATGTCGGTGACGAGATCGCGCGTGTTGCCGTGTTGCTGACGCGTGCCGTTCACGAACGTGCGCAATTCGAGTTGCGTCACGTCGTCGACGTCGGCGGCGTCGACGAACCAGGGCCCGAGCACCGTGCCGCCGTCGCGATTCTTCACGCGCAGGTTGGGGCGGTAATAGTTTTCCAGGTAGTCGCGGATCGCGTAGTCGTTGGCGATCATGTAGCCCGCCACATGCTGCATGGCGTTGTCGCGCTTCACGTTCTTTGCGGTTCGCCCGATCACCACCGCCAGCTCGCACTCGTAGTGCATGAAGGTGACGTCGGCGGGGCGGCGCGTCACGCCGCGATGACCGATCACCGTGCCCGGTCCCTTGAGAAACACGAGCGGCTCTTCCTGCTTGTTGAACTGCAATTCCTTCGCATGCTCGGCGTAGTTCAGGCCGAGCGCGAAGATCGTGCCGACTTCGACCGGCGCGAGCCACACCACTTCATCCTCGCGACGCACGTGGCCGTCGGCGAGACGCACGCCATTGACGTCGGGATAGGCTTCGTGAATCGCGCCTGCATACGCAACGCGGCCGCGCATCATGGCTGTTCCCCTTCTTGTTCTGCCGCGCTGACGAACGACACCGTGAGCGGCGGCATGACGCCGATCGACAGCGTGGCCGTGTCGCCGATATGCGCGACGGGCGAACCATGCGGCACGCCGAGCGTGATGACGTCGCCCGCGCTGAGCGTCATGAAATCGGTGACGTCCGCGAGCAATTGCGCCACGTTGCGTACCGACGACGCGGTGCTCGCCGTGAACGCGTCCCGTAACCCGAGCTGAACCCGGATCGCCAGGTTGTCCGGCGTCGCGACATGATGAGACGCGACCACGGCCGGCCCGACGACGCAGAAACCGTCGCGCGCCCGGAATCGCACCGACGGCCGGTACACGCTCGCATGCGGCACGCTGAGATCGGCGACCAGCGTGTAGCCGGCGATATAGTCGAACGCCTGTGCCACGCTGACCCGTGTTGCAGTTCGGCCGATCACGATGCCGAGCGACGCGCCGACTTCCACACCCAACGCATCGTCCGGCACGACGACCTGCGCGCGATGCCCGGCGAGCGTATTGCGCGGCTTCAGATAGAGCACCGGCGCTTGTGGCGGCGCTTTATACGGCGCCGCGTGCACCGCATCGCCCAGCGCCGCAAGCGCGGCGCGGTCGTTCAGCAAGGTTCCATAGACAGCGCCGCGAACCGGCGCGCGGCAGGCCATGCCGCGTGCTAGCAGCGCGGCCGCGGCGCGCGCATCCACGTCGCGCGGCAGCGCCTCGCCCTCGGGATGCAGCAGATGATCGGCAAGTGCAAACATAAATTAGCTGTCTCTCGGCAAAAACACTAACATGTTAGTAGTATTGCGCTTGATATCATCCATGGTCAATAGCCTGTCGGCTGATCGCGGGTTTTCCCTTAAGTTTCGACGGCTGCCTTTACATCATCTTCCAACATGTCCGCTTCCGCCTCGACCCGAGTTTTGCATCGCAACCTGCCCATGCTGTTGCTGCGAGCCAGAGAAAAAATGATGGAGCGGTTTCGTCCGCTGATTACCGCGCATGGATTGACCGAACAGCAGTGGCGCGTGATTCGCGCGCTTAATGAGCACGGCCCGATGGAACCGCGCCACATCTCCGATATCTGCACGATTTCGAGCCCGAGCATGGCCGGCGTGCTCGCGCGCATGGAGAGCATGGAACTGGTGACCAAGGAGCGTTTCGCCGAAGACCAGCGGCGCGTGCTGGTGTCGCTCACAGACACCAGCGCGGAATTGGTGCGCGTGATCTCGAAGGATCTCGAAGTGCATTACCGCGAGCTGGAGCGCAAGGTGGAACCGGAGATCGTCGAGCGCGTGTATCGCGCTGTGGACGATCTGCTGGCGGGTCTGGAGGAAGAGGAGGAGTGAGGTAGCGGCTTAGCGGCGCGAGTCGGCGCCGCGGTGCTGTCTAGCGTCGGCGTACATGCGCCGCTTCTCGTACGCGCAACGCGGACAGTGGCGCACGGCGATAAGCGAAATCGTCACGCGTTATGCGGCCTCCTTGTGCGAGAGGCCGTCGCCGTAGAGCTTGATGGCACCGTCGGCGCTGCGCAACAGAAACGTCATGCGCTGGCGCCCCCGCTTCACCAGCCGTGAAAGCGCCGCCACTCCACGCTGTTGCCGTCCGGCGCCACCGCGTGGTACTCGGGAAACTGCGCGCCGGTAGCGCACGCGTGATTCGGCAGAATGCGCAGTTTCATGCCGATCGGAAAGCGCTGTGTGACATCGTCGTGGGCGTCCGCGTTGTCGGCGGTCGGCGAGAGAATGCCGTGCTCCTGGTTGGCGCCGCTGACCACGTAGCCGGGCAGCGCCGTGCCGTTCAGCAGGCACGGCTGGCCATAGGCGAAATCGTGCGACTGCTTCGACGTACCGCGATCCCGGCTCATCGCCATCCAGCCCGCGTCGAGAATCGCCCAGCCCTTGTCCGCCTGATGACCGATCACGGTGGCGAGCACGCTGAGCGCGATGTCGTCGAGCGCGCACACGCCGACGTTGTGCATGACGAGGTCGAACAGCACGTACACGCCGGCGCGCACTTCCGTGACGCCTTCCAACTGCGTGGCAGCGAGGGCAGTCGGCGTCGAGCCGACGCTGACCGCCGGACAGTCAATGCCGGCTTCGCGCAGCCGCTGCGCGGCGCGCACGCAGCCGGCACGTTCCTGTTCGGCAAGCGCGGCGAGTGCTTCGGGCGTATCGAGCTCATAGCTCGAACCGGCATGGGTCATCACACCGCCCACCTTGACACCGTTGTCGTGAAGAATGCGGCCGACTTCGAGCAGTGTGTCCTGTTCCGGTGTGATGCCTGAGCGGTGCCCGTCCGTATCCACTTCGATCCACACCTCGAAGGTTTCGCCGTGCTGATCGCCGAATGCGGCGATGGCCGAGGCGGCGGTCGGATTGTCCACCACCAGCTTCAGATTGCAGCCCTGGCGGCGCAGCGAGAGCGCTCGTGGCAGCTTCGACGGGACCATGCTGACGGCGTAAAGAATATCGCCGACACCGGCGGCGAAGAACGCCTCGGCTTCCTTCAATGTGGATACCGTGATGCCGCGCGCGCCGGCGGCGATCTGCGCGCGGACCACGTCGATGCATTTGGTGGTCTTCACGTGCGGACGAAACGCGACGCCGAGCGTGTTCATACGCCCTTGCATTCGCGCGATGTTCCTTTGCATCCGTGCGATGTCGATCAACGCGGCTGGAGTTTCAATCTGGTCGAGTTTCATGCTTTCACCGGGAAATGGGGTTATGCTGGTTTGCGCCGAAGCGAGCGAGCCACGGGACGAGCTTGTCGAGCGTCGGCGACTCGAGCTCGGGCGCCTGCGCGCCGTCTACGAGCGGCAGGCCGATGCGGTTGTGCCAATACGTCCGCAAGCCGACGGCGGCGGTGCCGAACATGTCGTAGCTGGAGCCGGCCACGAACGCCGCTTCGTGAGCCTGCACGCCGAGTTTTTCGAGCGCGAGGCGGTAAGGCAGCGGGTCCGGTTTGTACACACCGGCCTCTTCGGCGGTGACGATCGCGTCCCAGCGGACCGGCAACAGATGAGCCGCCTGTTCGCCGAGACGCGTGGAGCAGTTGGTAACGACCGCCAGCTTGCAATGCGGCGCGAGCGTTTGCAACGCGTCGAGGGCGCCGCTCCACGGCGTAAGCGTCAGCCAGTCCGCTTCGAGCGCGAGCGCGGCGGATTCGGGCAGGCCGACTTGTGCGGCGGCTTCGCGCACCAGTTGTTCATACGCAATGTACGAGCCGCAGCCGTAGGTCAGCCGCAGATAGGCGGCGCGCCATGTCCGGCCCGCCTGTTCGGAACCGGCCGCGCGATTCCATGAGGTCCACGAGTCGAGCAGGGCGGTCAGAAGATCGAACAGGACCGCTTTGGGATAGGCGGCAGGCACGGAGGCAAGAGTCATGATTGATTTGAGCGGCCACGGACGGTGAGCTGATTATAAAGTTGCATCAGCGGCGCGGCGTTCAGATAGACTAACTCATAGATTCAGGCGGATTGAACAGTTCGTTTGGCGCCTGCACACAAGGGGGTTTTGAACATTCATCGCCGCCAGGGCGGCTGTGGCCTGAACCTGCTTTGCAGATACTGCATGAAATGGCGCGTACGCGCCGGCAGGCCCGCGCGTTGGTGCGTCAGCGCCATGACGTCGGCATCCGGCGCTTTCCAGCCGGGCAGCAGACGGACGAGCTTGCCCTTCGCGATATCCTCGGCCACGTCCCATTCGGAGCGCAGGATCACGCCGCGTCCTTCGCATGCCCACTGGCGGATCACGTCGCCGTCGTTGCAGCTCAAATGGGCGGACACGCGTACGCTGCGGCGCGTGCGGCCCTTGCTGAACTGCCACAGCGAGACATCTTCGTTGTTCTCGCGCAGCACGATGCAGGGCAGTTTGCTCAACTCTTCCGGAGAATCCGGCGTGCCGATCCGCCTGATCAGCGCGGGCGCCGCGCAGACGAAGCGCGCATTCGGTGCAATCGTGTAGCCGACCAGATTCGACACCGGCAACTCGCCGATGTGCACGACGATATCGAAGCGATCCATTGTCTCGGTCAGCGGCTTGTCGGAGAGCGTAAGGGCGACGTCGATGTCCGGGTTCCGCTGCTGGAAGTCCGCAATCACCGGCGCGAGATGCCGCCGCCCGAAGCCCAGCGGCGCATTGATCTTCAGCGTGCCGACAAGTCCGCCGCGGCGCATCTGCAGGTCTTCGAAGAGCGCGTCGAACTGCTGGACGAGGTCGGCGCCCCGTTCGCACAGCAGCGTGCCTTCTTCCGTGAATTGCAGGCGGCGTGCCGTGCGGTTCACCAGTTGCGCGCCCAGCTTCTTTTCCAGTTGCTGAAGACGTTGCGTAACCGCCGAGGGCGACAAGCCCAGCTTGCGCGCCGCGGCGACCAGGCTGCCGCTTTCGCGCAGCGTCAGCAGGAAACGGATATCGGCCGAATCGTTCATATGGGCGGCGTTTGAGTTCGGAAGTCTGGCAGCTTAAAGTGTTTGGACTCGCGGTTCCAGTTCAGTCTGGCACGTGCGCCGGCAAATGCGGTGCGGCTTGCAAGGTAAAGTGATGCCTGCCTTCATGCAGTCGACGGCGCGAGCCGCTAAAGTATGCGTTTGCGCCGATTACCTGTTGCTTTCATTTGAAGAGAAGTCCACATGCCGTTGTCCAATGGTCCGTCGAATGGTTCGTCAAGCGATGCCGCGCGGAACAGCGCCTTGAAACAGGCGGTGTTTCTGCATACAGGCTGGCGTAGTGCGGGAACGTGGGTCTGGTCGCGACTGCGCGAACTCGACACCGTGACCGCCTTTTATGAACCGCTTAGCAACGTGCTCGCGGATCTGAGCCTTGCCGATGTGTCCGCGTCGCGCCCCACGCTGACGTCGGGACACCCGCCGCTCGACGCGCCGTATTTCGACGAATATCGCCCGTTTTTGCGCGACGGCGCTCGCGGTGTGGACGGTTACCGCCGGGCTTTCAGTCTCGATCGCTTCGCCAGCATACCGGATGCGGAATTTCCCGCCATGCAGGCCTATTTGCGCAATCTGTGCGAGCGCACCGTCGAACAAGGCAGCGTACCGGTCTTCAAGTTTTGCCGTTCGTCCGGCCGGCTGCCGTGGCTGAAACAGGCTTTTCCGCGGGCCATGCATGCGGGTGTGCTGCGAAATCCCGCGTCGCAGTTCGCTTCGGGGTGGCTGCTCAGCCGGCAATGGAGCAATCCATTTTTCGTGGCCGCGCCGTTTCGGGTGCTGGGGCTGAATCAGGCAGACCCGCTCGTCCGGCAGGCCATCGAGATCTGCGGCGTGAGCTTGCCGCCCGCCGCCTCCACTTCGGACGACGCTTATGCAATGGCTTGCGAGCAGTATGCGCGCACGGCGGAAGGCAACAACGCGTATCGGGCGTTCGTCGCGTTGTGGATTCTGTGTGCGTTGCGCATGGCGGCGGGCGTCGATCTGCTGATCGACATGGACCGGCTTGGAGCATCGCGCGACTATGCGGCGGGTTTGCGCGCCGGATTCGAAACGCAGAGCGGTTTATCGCCCGACTTCAGCAGCGCACGCGATCTGGTGGAGGAGACGCGGCGCGGCGCGGCGCGCATGAGCGGCATCGACGGAAGGGCGATGCGTGCCGTGCATTCCGCCGCGCTCAAGTTCCTCAAGGCACAGGGCGGCGCGGACGCCGCCTTTGTCGAAGTGATCCGCGAGAAGATGGTGCTGGCCAATGAATTGACTGATGCATGGCGCTGATGGCGCATTCGCCGCGCGACGGTAAATAACGCCGAACGCGGCGACGCATACTCGCCGTCATTCAAGCGGCCGCTGCCGACACAGCCGCCCGCAACCCCAGCAAATAACTGTCCACACCAAAGCCGCAAATCTGCCCTTTGACGATTTCCGCAAACACGGACACATGCCGGAATGCCTCGCGCGCGTGAATGTTCGACATGTGGATTTCGACCACCGGCACCGTCAGGATCGCCAGCGCATCGCGAATACCGTAGCTGTAGTGTGTCCACGCCCCGGCGTTGATCATGACGCCGTCTGCGTTGTCAGTGAAAGCCTGGTGGATGCGTTCGCACATGGCGGCTTCGCTGTTGGTCTGAAAGCTCTCGACCTGCACGCCCAGTTCCTTGCCCAATGCCTGCAGGCTGCTGTCGATTTCGGCCAGCGTCACGGTGCCGTATTGCGCGGGATCGCGCTTGCCGAACATATTGTGGTTGATGCCGTGAAGCATCACGAACGTTTTCATGGGGCGTCCCTGGAGTAATGGAGTCAGTAAAGGCGCTGCGATATCAGTGCGCCGCCACCGCGGCCGCGGACGTCGTGTCGACCACGGCACCGGTATTGGCCGCTTCGACGATCGCCTCGGTAATGCGCAGATTCTGCAGGCCGTCGCGGGCGCTCACGAGCGGTTCAACTTCTTTATGGATTACGCGCACGAAATGTTCGAGCTGGAGCTTGAGCGGATCGTCGCGAGTCATCTCGGCGACGCCGACCTGAAACGGCTTCCACCACGAACGATCCGCAGCCTTGCCATAGGTTTTGAGGCGCATGGTGGGCACGGCGAGCGAGCCGAAGGTGCCCGCAATGACGTAACAGTCTTCATCCGGATACGTCGGATAAGCCTTGTTTTCCTGCGACGTCTGTTCCCAGCTACGCGCACTCGCGGCCGTGTCCGACAGCATGAAGCTGCCGAGCGCGCCGCTCGCGAAGCGCAGGTTGATCGCCACCGTGTCTTCGACCGGAAAGCCGCGTGTGGCGTGCGACGAAAACGCCTGCACGGCCACGATGTCGCCGCACAGCATGCGCAGGTTGTGCACCTCGTGAATCATATTCAGCAGGATCGGACCGCCGCCCGGCTCGCGCCGCCAGGGAGCGTCGGCGTAGTACTCATCCGGTTTGAAGAAGACCGCGCTGCCCATCACCGCGACCAGTTTGCCGAGCCGGCCTTCGTCGATCAGTTGCTTCGCACGGGCCATGATCGGACTGTGCGCGCGATGATGCCCGATCAGCAACGGCACGCCGCTGCGTTCGGCCTGGCCGACCAGCGTTTCGGCCTCGTCGACCGTGGACGCGATCGGCTTTTCGAGCAGCGTGGCCACGCCGGCCGCGAGACAGGTCAGCGCGTGCTCCACATGCAACTGGTTCGGCGTGGCCAGGATCACGCCGTCCGGGCGATCGCGTTCGAGCAGTTCTCCGAGCGTCCGGTAAAGCGGCACGCCGGCCTGGGCAGCGAGCGCCTGTGCCGCCGGCGACGGGTCGACGATTGCCGACAGCGTGCACGTGCCGCTCTGCTGCGCGACAGCCATGTGAGCGCGGCCGATATAGCCCGCGCCGGCCACGGCGATCCGGATCCTGGTCATGGATCGATTCCTTTGAAGTTCGATCGAAATGGCTTATGCAAGGGCTTTTTTGGTTTCGGCCATGGTCTCGGCCCGCATCCGGTCGTAGCTGGCCTTATCGATCGGCACCGCATTCGGTTCGCCCAGATCGCTCAGCCTGACGCGGTAGTTCTCGCGGGCGGTCCATGCGGTCACCGCGGCAACGATGGTGATGGCGAACGTGATCGTGCCGATGATGAGCGGCACATTGGTCGATCCGGGCGGCGCGACATAGGCGAACAGCGCGGGCAGCAGGGCGGTGATCGTCGTGCCGATGTTCTGGCCGATGGCCATGGCGGAGACGCGCGAGCGGGTCGGGAACAGCTCTGGATAGAAGCTCGGGAAGATCGCGTTATAGCCTTGATAGATGATGCCCCACATGAGGATCGACATCACGATGGCGAGCGGCACGTTGCGGATGCTGATCGCGTACAGGTAGCCGAACGACAGCAGACCCGCGCCGAGCGCGCCTACGACGATGGGCAGGCGGCGGCCGACCCGGTCGGAAAGGTTACCGACATAGGGAATCACCAGCACGGCGACGATGTTGCCGATCACCGGAATCCACAAATAGACGCTCTTGGAAAAACCGATGCCGTACGACGCCTGCACCGCATAGGCCGCGCCGAAAATGGTGGCGACGACCGGGATCACGTTCATCAACGAGCAGAGAATCACGCGCACCATATCGCGCCAGTTGTAGCGGAAAGCTTCGACAATCGGCGACTTGGGCACACTGCCGCTCGCGTCTTCCTTGGCGAACGCCGGTGTTTCATGGACTTCGCGGCGAATGTAGTAGCCGGCGATCAGCACCACGGCACTCAACAGGAACGGGATGCGCCAGCCCCACGAATTGAACGAGCTCTCGTCCATGAAGTAGGCGAGCGGCAGGAACACTGCGGCGGCGAGAATCTGGCCCGCCTGCACGCCTTGCAGGGTGAAACTGGCGTAGTAACCGCGCCGCCCGAATGGTGCGTGTTCGAGAATCATCGAACTCGCACCGGAGATTTCACCGGCCACGGCGAAGCCCTGAATCAGGCGCAGCACCACCAGCAGGGTGGGCGCGAGCAGCCCGGCGGTGTGATATGTAGGCAGAAAGGCGACTGCCATCGTCGAGAAGCCCATCAGGAACATGCAGACGAGCAGTACGTTCTTGCGGCCGTGAGTGTCCCCCCAGTGCCCGAGCACCACCGCGCCGATCGGCCTGGCGACGTAACCGACGCCGTAAGTGGCGAGCGAAGCCACGATGGCGATCTTCGGATTGCCCGAGGGAAAGAACAACTGTGGAAAGATCAGGGCCGCCGCCTGGGCGTAGATAAAGAAATCGTAGTACTCGAGTGCCGAGCCGATCCAGCCGCTGGCGGTTGCTTTGCGAGCCTGCGAGCGGCGCTCGTGGCCGCCTGCCGAAGTATTCGTTTCCATGTCGTCTCCAGAACAGAAATGTTTTTTGATCAGCTTCTACGGCTGATTCATTGGCGTACTGAAAGCAAAACTATGCAAGCCAGGATTTACCTGGCCCCGACCGCGCAGCCTGTTTCCTGGACGCCAAGGATGTTGCTGTGCAGCGAAGCGGTCTTCTGATGCGTGCAGGGTTAACGAGTACCTGGTTGTACCTAGTATTTCATCCGACCAGCATGGCTTGCCCGATCGGCTCGTTAAGGCTAGGGTAATGTGCTTCTGCACGGACACAATGCGGCCGAATGGAAAATCAGAATGCGCTCACAGCCAGCAATGAGTCTTTCCTGCGCGATCTGCAGTTGTTCTGCAACATCGCGCGCCGGGGCAGCTTCGTGGCGGCGTCGACGGAAATGGGTCTGTCGCCTTCGCATGTCAGCAAGCGCATCGCCATGCTGGAAGTCAGTCTCGGCGTAAAGCTCTTTCAGCGCACCACGCGCCGGGTCAGCGTGACAAGCGACGGCGAAGCCGCTTTGCAGTGGGCGCAAAAAATACTCGACGACGTGCAGGGCATGGCCGATGCGTTCGCCGATCGCCGCACCGAGTTGCGCGGCTTGCTGCGCATCAGCACCAGCCTGAGGCTCGGACGCAAGCACGTGTCGCCGATTCTGGCCTTGCTGCGCCAGCGTCATCCAAATCTCGAGATCTGGCTGGAATTGCTGGACCGGCGCGCCGATCTGGTCGGCGAGAACTTCGATATCGACGTTCGCGTGGGCGAGGTGCATGAGCCGCACCTGATCGCGCACAAGATGGTGGAGAGCGCGCGGATACTCTGCGCCTCGCCGGAGTATCTGGAGCGGCGCGGCATGCCGCGCGAACTGGCCGAGCTTGCCCAGCACGACTGCCTGCTGTTTCGCGGACGCGACGACCGCTTCGGCGTCTGGCGGCTGAGCGGTCCGGACGGCGAAAAGAGCGTGAAGGTGACGGGCACCGTCGCGTCAAACCTCAGCGATATCGTCGTGCAGTGGGCGAGAGACGGCTACGGCGTGGTGATGGTTTCGATCTGGGACGTGGCCGAGAGCCTGCGCGCCGGCGAACTGGTGCGCGTGCTGCCTGATTACATGCAGTCCGCCGATGTGTGGGCGGTGACTGCGGAGCGTTTGTCGTCGTCGGCGAAGATCCAGGTGTGCATCGAATTTCTCCGGGAACAGTTGACGAGCGGCCCGTATGCGCTGGTTACGCGCGGTGTCGGCGGCTTTTGACCGAGCCACGCAGCGACGTGCGCTGACGCCTGAACGCCGTTCTCGTCCCAATACAGTTGCCGCGCAAAAAACAATACAGTGAGGCGCGGTTTTAATTGGCTGTATCGGGAATATGACCGGCGCGGTCGATACAGTTGGCGGGTCTCGATGGAGCCTGCCGACGAGCGGATCGCCGCTCTGGCGCCGGGCGACGTAGCCTGATTTTTTGCCTATGGCCCGGTGCCGACGCGCCGCGGTTTATCCCGAACACGAGGTAAGGACATGAATGCAGTGAACGAACAAGCGAAGCTGTCGGTGCAGCAGTTGGGCCACTATATCGGCGGCGCGCCGGCCGCTCCCACCAGCGGCCGCTTCAAGGACGTGTTCAATCCCGCCACCGGCAAGGTGACCGGCTCGGTCGCGCTGGCGTCGGTCGAGGAAGTGGATGCGGCGGTGCAGGCCGCCAAGGCCGCCTTTCCCGCCTGGAGCGAAACCGCGCCGATCAAGCGCGCCCGCATTCTGTTCAAGTTCAAGGAGTTGCTGAACCAGCATCACGACGAACTGGCGATGCTGATTACGCGCGAACACGGCAAGGTGTTCACGGACGCGCAAGGCGAAGTGGTGCGCGGCATCGAAGTGGTCGAGTTCGCGTGTGGCATTCCGAACCTGCTGAAGACCGATTTCACCGACCAGATCGGCGGCGGCATCGACAACTGGAATCTGCGGCAGGCGCTGGGCGTCGTCGCGGGCATCACGCCCTTTAACTTCCCGGTCATGGTGCCGATGTGGATGTTTCCGGTCGCGCTCGCCTGCGGCAACACGTTCGTGCTGAAGCCCTCGGAACGTGACCCGTCGGCGTCGCTGCGTCTCGCCGAATTGCTGAAGGAAGCCGGTCTGCCGGACGGCGTGTTCAACGTGGTCAACGGCGACAAGGTGGCCGTCGATGCGCTGATCGATCACCCGGACGTCGCGGCGCTGTCGTTCGTTGGCTCGACGCCGATCGCGGAATACATTCACACCGAAGCGTCGAAGCGCGGCAAGCGCGTGCAGGCGCTCGGCGGCGCGAAGAATCATCTGGTGGTGATGCCGGACGCCGATCTGGATCAAGCCGTCGACGCGCTGATCGGCGCAGCCTATGGTTCGGCGGGCGAGCGTTGCATGGCGATTTCGGTTGCGGTGGCGGTCGGCAACGTGGCCGACAAGCTGATCGAAAAGCTGGTGCCGCGCGTCAAATCGCTCGTGATCAAGAACGGCGAACATCTCGACGCCGAAATGGGTCCGTTGGTTACCGCTGAACATAAGGCCAAGGTGACGGGTTATATCGCGTCGGGCGAGGCGGAAGGCGCGAAGCTGATCGTCGATGGCCGCGCGCATCCGGTGGCGAACGAAGAAGGCTTCTTTGTCGGCGGCACGCTGTTCGACCATGTCGGCACGGAAATGAAAATCTACAAGGAAGAGATCTTCGGCCCGGTGCTGGCGGTGGTGCGCGTGCCCGATTTCGCGAGCGCCGTGGATCTGATCAACGCGCACGAGTTCGGCAACGGCGTGTCGCTGTTCACCTCGGACGGCGGCGTGGCGCGCGCGTTCGGCCGGCAGATTCAGGTGGGCATGGTCGGCATCAACGTGCCTATTCCGGTGCCGATGGCGTGGCATTCGTTCGGCGGCTGGAAGCGTTCGCTGTTCGGCGATCATCACGCTTACGGCGAAGAGGGTGTGCGCTTCTATACGCGCTACAAGAGCATCATGCAACGCTGGCCGGATAGCATCGCCAAGGGTGCCGAATTTACGATGCCGGTGGCGAAGTAATTCATTCGGTTGAATCGTTGTAGTGAAAAAGCCGCGCCTGACATTTCAGGCGCGGCTTTTTCGCATCTGCGCGCGGTAACGGTCACTTAAACGCCTGCGGACGAATCCTCTTCCGCTTCGCTCAACACAGCGTTTTGCACCGCGGCAGCAGGGCTGACATAGCCGGGCGCCTGCCGCGGATCGTCGACGCTGTAGCGCAGACGCCCCGCTTCGATATACACGCGCAACTGGCGATACTTCACGAAATAAAGCAAGCCGACGAGCGCCGCCGCGAATCCCGAAGCCGCGCCGACCCCGAGCGCCCAGCGCGGGCCGAAACGGTCCGCGACCCAGCCGACGACCGGCGCGCCGAGCGGCGTACCCCCCATTAAAATAGCCAGCAGAATCGCGATCACCCGGCCGCGCATGGCTGGCTCGGTGGTGACTTGCACGAGACTGTTGGTGGACGTCGAGAAGGTCTGCGTCGAGACACCGATCGCGATGAGCGTCAGGCCGAATAACAGGGTGCTCGGCATCAGCGAAGCTAGCGTACAGCCCACCCCGAACATGGCCGCCGCGCTGAGCAGCAGCACCATGCGCGGTTTCGCACGGCGCGCGGCGAGCAGCGCGCCGGTCACGGAGCCGATCGCCATGGTCGAACTCAGCACGCCGTATTCGCTGGCGCCCGCGTGAAACGCCGTGACTGACATCGTCGAAATGAAGATCGGGAAGTTCAGGCCGAACGTGCCGATCAGGAACAGCATCAACAACGCGGTCACCAGATCGGGACGCTTCCAGACGTACTTGAAGCCTTCCACGAAACTGCCGCGCGAGCGCGCCGCGTGCGGTCTCAGATGCAGTTCGTTTAGCCGCAGCATGCGCAGCGACCCGAGCACGGCGACGAAAGACAGCGCGTTGATGAGAAACACCCAACCGGTGCCGACCGATGCGATCAGCAAACCGGCGACCGCGGGCCCGACCATGCGCGCCATGTTGAACGAAGTGGAATTCAGGCCGACGGCGTTCGACAGATCTTCTTCGCCGACCAGATCGGACACGAAGGTCTGGCGCACCGGCGAGTCGAACGCGGTGACGCAGCCGAGCAGCCCCGCGAACACATACACGTGCCACAACTGCACGAGCCCGGTGACGGTGAGAATGCCGAGGCCCAGTGCGCACGTACCCATGGCCGCCTGGGTGGCGAACAGCAGCTTGCGGCGGTCGAAGTGATCGGCCGCATAACCGGTGAGCGGCAACAGCAGCAATTGCGGGCCGAACTGCAACGACATGACGATCCCCACGGCGGTCGCATTGTGACGCGTGAGTTCCGTGAGGACGAGCCAGTCCTGCGCCGTGCGCTGCATCCACGTGCCGATGTTGGAGACGATCGCGCCGCCCGCCCAGACGCGGTAATTGAAATTGCGCAGCGAACGGAAAGTGCCTGTCACCGGACTGTTTCCATGTGCGGGGTTAGCCCGGCGCGCGGGCTTCGAACTGTGGTCGAACCAGGCATCATGCGCGCGAACGCTCGAGCAACGCGAGGAGTTCCTGCGTCGTGCCGGTCTCGCCGAGACGCGGGAAGATGCGCGTGATGCTGTTGGTGTGAGCGTCCGCATGGAGGTCGGTCATGGCGTCGACGACGAGCGTGACATTGAAGCCGAGTTCGTTGGCGTAGCGCGCGGTGGATTCGACACCGATGCTGGTCGCCACGCCCACCAGCACCACTTGCGTGACGCCTTGCTCGCGCAGATAGGCTTCGAGATCCGTGTTCGTGAATGCGCCCCAGGTGCGCTTGGTGACCCGATGATCCGACGGCTGCGCGTTAATCTCGGGCACGAGGTCCGCGAAGCCGGCGGGGAAGTCGCCGGCGTGGCGCGCCTGTTCCGCGCGGCCCGGCGCGCCGCCGGTCACGTTGACGAGCACCACGGGCAGGCCGTGGCGGCGAAACGCGTCGGCGACGAGCGCCGAGCGCTTGACCACTTCGCCGGTGGGATGCGCGGTGGGCAGCGCGACGATGCCTTGCTGCAAATCGATGACGATCAGTGCGGTTTTTGCGTCGAGCGTGGTGAGTGCCATGAAGTGCTCCGTGGGAATTACGAGTCGATGAGGCGTTTGAGTAAGTCGACGCCGGTCGCGAGTTGCCGTTGCTCGGCCGCCGAGAAGCGCGTCTGGATGGTGCGGAACAACCAGTCTTCGCGCGCCGCGCGGCTTGCTTTGATTTTCTTTCGGAAGGCTGGGGTGAGGGAAAGGACCGTTTGCCGTCCGTCGTTCGGATCGGGCGCGCCGCTGACGAGTCCGGCGGCTTTCAGAACCGAAAGCGTCTCGCCCATGGATTGCGGACGCATGCCGTGAGCACGCGCGAGCGCGGTGACCGTTGCCGGACCTTCGCGTTCCAGTAAGCCGAGAACCTGCACCTGTGAAGGGGTGAAATCGCCCAGATGCGATTCTTCACGCAAGCGGCGATGTAGTTTGCCAACCAGCACGCGCAGGTTTTCCGCCATGGCGTGCAGGGCTTCGGTATCGGGCGGGAGATCGCTCTTGTTCATGCCATGACAAATGTGAAGGTTACCTGCTAAGGTTACCTTCGTATCTGGCCGAGGTCAAGGTGAGGGGTGTTCTTCCGCACTAAAGTCGAAAACGAAAAAACGCCCGGCATGCGAGGCTCAGCGCGTCGCGCGCCTGCTCGCCGCGGCTCTGCCCGTGGATGCGCATCCGCAAAGTCCAGCCGATGATCGGCAGATCGGCGCGCCGCAGCCCTGACCGGTAATGTAGAACGGGAGTTGTTCACCTCGCCCTTGCTTTCTCAATTTGTTTAACTACAGTGTTAAATATCAATCATCACGTTTACAAAAGGAGGCAGTCATGAGCGAGCCGCTTCATCGTCCTTCGTTGGGATCCGCGGTGTACTACAAGGACCCGTTTGCCGCGCTCGAGTGGCTCGAGCGGGCGTTCGGCTTCGAGCGCCAGTTGGTCGTCACGGACAACGACGGCCAGTTGGGTCACTCGGAAATGCG
Source organism: Paraburkholderia sp. BL18I3N2 (assembly GCF_003001875.1). Lineage (NCBI taxonomy): Bacteria > Pseudomonadati > Pseudomonadota > Betaproteobacteria > Burkholderiales > Burkholderiaceae > Paraburkholderia > Paraburkholderia sp. BL18I3N2. Next base: position 312,511 of record NZ_PVNC01000003.1, on the reverse strand, counting down.
TTTCGGCGACAGCTACGTGATGATCTGCCGCGAATGGTCGGAAAACGCGGCCAGCCCGGCGTCGATCGGCGGCAAGAACACGCAGTCGGTGCACGTGCAGTTGCGTGACGGCATCGACGAACATTGCGCCCGCGCGCGTGCCGCGGGCGCGGTGGTGACGCGCGAACCGGAAGATCAGTTCTACGGCGACCGCGTCTACGCCGTCCGCGATCCGGAAGGGCACGTGTGGAGCTTCGGCCAGACGGTTCGCACCGTGTCGCGCGAAGAAGCGGAGCGCGTCAGCGGCCTGAAGATCGAAGGATGGGTGTAACTCATGGCCCTGCGTGCCACCGCATCGCTCGACCGCACATTGGCCGCGCTGGCCGATCCGAACCGGCGTCAGGTGGTCGATCTGCTCAGCCGTCAGCCGATGCGCGCCGGCGAACTCGCGCAAGCCACAGGTCTCTCGCCTCAAGCGATGAGCCGGCACTTGCGCGTGCTGCGCTCGAGCCAGCTGATCGAGGAATCGCATGACGGCGTCGACGCGCGCGTTCGGCTTTACGTGTTGCGCTCGACGCCGATGAGCGAATTGAAAGCGTGGCTCGAACAGACCGAGGCCATGTGGGCCGGGCAATTGCTGTCGTTCAAAGCGCATCTGGAGGCCCAGGGATGAGTTCGCGCGTGCAGGTGTCGTTGCGCGTGGCCGCGTCGCCGCAACGCGCGTTCGACGTTTTTACGCGCGAGATCGGCGCATGGTGGCGGCCCAATCAGCTGTTTCAGTTCACGCCGCAAGGCGCCGGCGTGTTGTCGTTCGAATTGGCTGAGCAAATGGGTGAGCAGCGCCGCCTGGTCGAGACGCAGACGGACGGCAGCGTCTTCGAGATTGGCCGCGTCACGGCTTGGGAGCCGGGCGAGCGACTTGCCTTCGGCTGGCGTCAGGCCAGTTTCAGCGACGCGCAGCACACGCAGGTTGAAGTGCGTTTCGAAGCGGTGGGCGACGAAACGCGGGTGACCGTCGAGCATCGTGGCTGGGATACGGTGCCGCAGGAGCATGTAGCGCGCCACCATTTCCCCGATCGTGTGTTTCTGTTGCGGCACGGCGAATGGTGGCAGGCGTTGCTGGCTTCGCTGCGAGCCGCGGTGCAGAGGTCCGGATCGACCGGCTGAGGAGCGCGAAGACGTTGAGGCGAGGAAAGCCTCAGCGCGTGGCGATTGCCGCCGCAACGCCCGCCATCATCGTCGCGCTCGCGCGGTTGGCGAGCTTCACGGCGCGCCGCGTGGTGAGCAGCTTGCGCGCACGCGTGGCCAGCAGCGCCCAGCCGAAGTCGACGGCCATCAGCACGATCACCATGGTGAGCGTGAGTTCGAACCACGCCACGGTGCCTATACGCGACACGTCGATGATGGTCGGCAACAGCGCTAGGTAGAACATCATGATCTTCGGATTGCCGAGCGTGACGAGAAGGCCCGCCATGAACATGCGCCACGGTGACTGTCCGCTCGGCAAGTCGCTGCCTTGCACGTCCGCCGGCGCGCGCCACATCTTCCAGGCGAGAAACAGCAGATACGCCACGCCGATGAATTTGAGCACCACGAACACCATGCCGAAGCTGCGCGCGATCACCGCCAGTCCCGCCACCGCGCAGGTGAGCCAAAGCGCCTCGCCGATCCACATGGCGGCGAGAAAGGGCAACACGTCGCGAAAGCCGTTGGTCAGCACGCGCGCGACCAGCGCGGCGACACTCGGTCCCGGCGTGCCGGCCGCGACGATCAGCGCGAGGGCGAAAACGAGCAAGGCGGACAGCGTCATGACGATCTCCACGAACTTCAGCGCGCGCGCAGCCGCCGGTTGACGAAGCGCCACACGGCGCTCATGAGCAGCGAGCCGACACCGAGCGCGACCCCTAACAGCACGATCGAACTCATGTGATCGCGCACCAGCGGCACGTTGCCGAACAGATAGCCGGCCGCCACCAGCGACACGATCCACAGCGCCGCGCCGGCGGTGACGAACGACACGAAACGCGCGAACGTCATGCGCGAAACGCCGGCGACGAACGGCGCGAACGTGCGCACCACGGCGATGAACGGCGACAGCAGAAAGGTCAGCCCGCCGCGCGCTTCGTAAAACGCGTGCGCCTTGCGCAGCGCGTTCTTGTCGAGCCAGCGATAGTCGGCGGTATAGACTTTCTCGCCGATCGCCCGCCCGATCGCGTAGTCGACGATGCTGCCCGCCACCGTCGCGGCGAACAGCACCGGGATCACGAGCCAGACATTCAGCGCGCCGGTGGCCGCGAGACCGCCGCAAATGAAAATCAGCGGATCGCCGGGCAGGAAGAACAGCGGCAGAAAACCGATCTCGACGAACACGACGAGAAACAGCATCGCGTAGACGGCGGTGCCGTATTGCACGATCAGGCCGCTCAGGTGCTGGTCGAAGTGCAGGGCGACCTGCAGTACATGCATCAGATCCATCTTGGGTCGAAGGGGAATTCGGATTTTCAGGAGTTTAGTCCCACGGCGGCGCGCTGACTTGTGTATTTCTCGGAGGTGGTGTCAATATCGGGGCGTGTCGTCGAGAATAACCATGTGCACGAACCTGCCAGAACGCCCATGCAACACGCTAACGGTATGACCTTCCGCTTTGCCGAACAACACGATGCCCACGCGATCCGCGCGATCGAATTCGAGGCGGGACAGCGTTTCCTCAGCGTCGATATGGCGGGTATCGCGGATGCGCCGCCGATGGATCTGGAAATCGTCGAACGCAAGATCGCGTCGCGGGAAATCATCGTGGCGATGGCTGCGGATGCAACGTGCGTCGGTTTCGTGATGTTCGAGCCGCAACCTACGCGCATCTACGTGCAGGAACTCGATGTGCTCACCTCGCACGCGGGGCAGCGTATCGGCGCGGCGCTGATCGAGCAGGTCGCGCACATTGCGCGCGCGCAACGGCTCACGCAACTGATTCTGTCGACGTTTCGCGAGGTGCCGTGGAACGCGCCGTATTACCGGCGGCTCGGGTTTCGCGATATCGGTGAGGCCGAACTCGACGCGGCGTTGATCGCGCGGCGCGACGCGCACATCGCGCGCGGACTGGACGAATCCAGGCGGGTATTCATGCGGCGAGATCTCGCGTGAGGTGTGATGCGTGGGCTCGGTTGTCGAGCATAAAAAAACGCGGCGGGTATGACTGGAACATATCGTTCGAGTCCTACCCGCCGCGCGTCTTTCGGCCCACTGCCATGCAATTGGCTGCTTTTCAATCAGCAGCTTAACCTCCGCCATCGCTCCAGATAGCTTCGCCTTTTCCCGCCTATCGCAAGCCTTATTCCACGGTTTCCAGTGTCGGATAGTCGACGTAGCCGGTTTCACCGCGTGCGTAGTACGTCGCCGGGTTAGGCTTGTTCAACGGCGCATTCGTGGCGAAGCGGCGCACCAGATCCGGATTCGCGATGAACAGTTGACCCCACGCCACCGCATCCGCTTCGCCCGCGTCGAGCACATGCTGCGCGGTTTCCTTGGTGAACTTTTCGTTCACGATGTACGGGCCGCCGAAGGCTTTCTTCAGTTGCGGGCCGAGACGGTCGTCGCCGAGCGCTTCACGTGCGGCGATGAACGCGATCTTGCGCTTGCCGAGTTCGCGGGCCACATAGCCGAACGTGCCGGCCGGATCGGAATCGCCCATGGCGTGCGCGTCGCGGCGCGGTGCGAGGTGCACGCCGACACGGTTCGCGCCCCACACGTCGATACATGCGTCGGTGATTTCGAGCAGCAGACGCGCGCGGTTTTCGATCGGGCCGCCGTAAGCGTCGGTGCGCTGGTTGGTGCTGTCTTGCAGGAACTGGTCGAGCAGATAGCCATTCGCGCCGTGCACTTCGACGCCGTCGAAACCGGCTGCCTTGGCGTTTTCCGCGCCTTTGCGGAAGGCTTCGACCACGCCGGCGATTTCATCGAGCTCCAGCGCGCGCGGCGTCACATACGGACGCTCCGGACGCACCAGGCTCACGTTGCCGCGTGCCGCGATCGCGCTCGGCGCGACCGGCAGTTCGCCGTTCAGGAACAGCGGGTCCGAAATACGGCCCACGTGCCACAGTTGCAGAAAGATCTTGCCGCCCGCGGCGTGCACGGCGCTCGTGACGAGTTTCCAGCCTTCGACCTGCTCCTGCGACCAGATGCCCGGCGTCTCGGCATAGCCCACGCCTTGCGGCGTGACCGAAGTCGCTTCGCTGATGATCAGACCGGCGCTCGCGCGTTCAGCGTAGTACTTCGCCATCAGCGCATTCGGCACGCGGATTTCTTCGGCGCGCTGGCGCGTGAGCGGCGCCATGATGATGCGGTTCGACAGCGTGATGTCGCCGATTTGCAGCGGATCGAAAAGAGTCGGCATATGAGTTCACCTTTGGCCGAGGGCACGCGGCCCGAGCCTGAAAAAACTGCTTGATGAAAGAAGCGCGGCAATGCGAATCGCGGCGCCTAGAGCCTGGCGTTGATGTGCTCCAGGAACGCCTGAATGGCGGCTTCGTTGCGTTTGAAGAACACCCATTGACCCACCCGCTTCGACGTGACCAGCCCCGCGCGCTGCAAAGCCGCCAGGTGGGCCGACACGGTGGACTGCGACAAGCCGCACTGTCCCTCGATCTTGCCGGCGCACACGCCGTAATCGAGCGGCAGTTCCTGGTCGCCGAAATGCGCGTACGGCTCGCGCAGCCTGCCGAGAATCTCCCGGCGGACCGGATTGGCAAGCGCTTTGTGAATCGCGTCGATATCGAGCGTCATTGGGTAAGTTTCAGGGTCGACAACAACAACGGGAAGGCGAGGGCGCGGGTCAGCGCCCTTGTGACTGCATCGCTACAACCCGAATCATATATCGTAATTTAACGATATGCTCAAAGGCACTACTGACGATGGGGGTGATAGGTCTGGGCGTGCATAAAAGCCCGCGCATCTGCCGAACAATTTATTTCGCACAAAAAGGGAGACACCGAGCGTCAATGGGTCGCGGTGGACGACCAGCCAGCGCTATATGACGCGAGCGGTTAAGACGGGGGCGAAGCCCTGTACTCCAATCCGCAGACCGGTTGTTACTGGAGCGCGACGACAGAGGCGACGCCAGCGTCGAATTGTTGATGGAAGAACTCGCTGCGGTGTGTAGGGCTTTCAAAAGCCCATGTCGACATGAAGCCATGGAAATCCCCTAAGAAAATGGCCTTGCCGTGAAAGGCAGGAGAAGGATTGATGCTTCCATAATCACGCCATCGATGCATACAGACAGCATCCCGCTGCCGACAATAACGGAGACTATCGATGCGACCGAATCTCAGCGCGTTTCGCCATATTGCCCTTGCCTCCAGCCTGCTGTTCAGCCTTGCCTCACAACATGCGGCGGCAGCCGATAGCGGCAAGATCACGATCATGGTCGGGGGCATCACGAAGCTGATCTATCTGCCGGCACGCCTGACTGAAGAACTCGGCTACTTCAAGGACGAGGGGCTCGACGTTGAACTGCTGTCGCAGCCCGCCGGCGTCGACGCAGAAAACGAACTGCTGGCCGGTGCCGTGCAGGGCGTCGTCGGCTTCTACGATCACACGATCGATCTGCAGACAAAGGGCAAGGACGTCAAGGCTATTGTCGTGTTCGGCCAGGTGCCGGGCGAGGTCGAATTGGTCTCGACCAAAGCGGCAGACACGGTCAAATCGATGGCCGACGTCAAGGGCAAGACGCTCGGTGTGACGGGCCTGGGTTCGTCGACCAGCTTCCTCACGCAATACCTCGCTGGCCAGCACGGCATCCAGTCGACTGAATACACGATGCTGCCGGTGGGTGCCGACGCAAGTTTCATCGCGGCGATCAAGCAGAGCCGTATCGACGCTGGCATGACGACGGAGCCTACGGTGTCGGCGTTGCTGAAATCGGGCGATGCAAAGGTGCTCGTCGACATGCGCTCGGTCGAGGGTACGAGGGCCGCACTGGGCGGCACCTATCCCGCGTCGAGTCTGTATGTGCAGGCCGCATGGGTCGATTCGCACAAGGCAGAAGCCGCGAAGCTCGCCCATGCCTTCGTGCGCACGATGCAGTTCATTCACACGCACAGTGCCGAGGAAATCGCGGCGAAGATGCCCGCCGACTACCAGAAAGACAAACCGCTCTACGTGAGCGCGCTGAAGGCGTCGCTGCCCATGTACACGGCGGATGGAAAGATGCCGGCCGATGGTCCGGCAACCGTGCTCAAGGTGCTGTCGGCGTTCAATCCGTCGGTCAAGGGCAAGCATGTGGAGCTGGCGAAAACCTACACCAATGAGTTTGTCGGTTCGAAATAGGTGGCGGGCGCGTGGGCGCAACGGACTCCGTCCGCACGTCCGTTGCGCCGGCGGCTTTCCTTCGCGCCTCAGATTATCTAAATGGATGTACCCGATGAACCATGTAGTTGGCAGGGACGTACCGGCGATCAAATTCAGTTCGGTATCCTGTCGTTTCGTTAGCCCGGATGGCAAGGCCACAGTCGCGTTGCGCGACTTCAGCATGTCGGTGGCGCGTGGCGAATTCGTCGCCATCGTCGGCCCGACGGGTTGCGGCAAATCGACGACGCTCAGCATGATCACCGGACTGCTCAAGCCGACCACCGGCGAAGTGCGTGTGATGGGCGCACCGGTTGATGGCATCGACCAGCGCATCGGTTTCGTGTTTCAGGCCGATGCGGTGTTCCCGTGGCGCTCGGTGCTCGACAACGTGGCGGCCGGCCCGCTGTATCGCGGTCGCTCGAAGTCCGCTGCGCACGACGAGGCTAACGAATGGCTGCGCCGCGTCGGGCTCGATAAGTTCGGCAGGCACTATCCGCATCAACTGTCGGGCGGCATGCGTAAGCGCGTCGCACTCGCGCAGACATTCATCAACAAGCCGGAGATCCTGCTGATGGACGAGCCGTTCTCCGCGCTGGACATGCAAACCCGCACGCTGATGCAGGATGAACTGCTGCAGTTATGGTCGGCCAATGCGGGCTCCGTGCTGTTCGTCACCCATGATCTCGAAGAAGCGATTGCGCTGGCCGACCGGGTGTTCGTGCTGAGCGCGCGGCCCGCGACGTTAAAGAAGGTCTATGACATCGATCTGCCACGTCCACGCGTTACCTCGGAAGTTCGCTACGACCCGCGTTTTATCGAGATTTCGCGCGATATCTGGCACGACCTGCGCGAAGAAGTTCGGATCGCATGACACAAACTCTGGTTCAAAAGACAATCATGGGCACCCCTGAATACATCGCGGAAGCAGGCATCGACGCCGCCTCGCTGGCGGCAGTCGAGCGAATTGCACAACGGCGGCTGCGCCAGCGGCACGCGCTGATCATCGGCTTGCGTGTGCTGGTACTGGTGGTCGTGCTCGGCGGATGGGAGATCGGCGGGCGGACGAAATGGATTGATCCATTCTTCTTCTCGATGCCCTCGCTCATCTTCGAGCAGATCGTCGACTGGCTTGTAAATGGCACGTCACAGGGCCCGTTGCTCGTTCAGGTCTGGGTCACGCTCGAGGAAACATTTCTCGGGTTTCTGATCGGTTCAGTTGGCGGCATCGTCTGCGGCGTTGTGCTGGGTCGCAACAAGCTGCTCTCCGATGTGTTCAGCCTCTACATCCAGATCGCGAATTCGATACCCCGCGTGGTGCTCGGTTCTGTCTTTGTGATTGCGCTCGGCCTTGACATGGCATCGAAGGTGGCACTAGCCGTCGTGATGGTCTTCTTCGTCGTGTTTGGCAATGCCTTTCAGGGCGTACGGGAAGCTGACCGCTACATGATCGCGAATGCGCAGATCCTGGGTGCATCGAAGCGTCAGCTGACCACCTCAGTCGTCATTCCTTCCGCATTATCGTGGATTCTCGCCAGCCTGCACGTGAGCTTTGGCTTCGCCCTGGTTGGCGCGGTGGTGGGCGAGTTTCTCGGCTCCAAACAAGGCATTGGCCTACTGATCTCGACCGCGCAGGGAGCATTCAACGCCAGTGGCGTTTTTGCAGCGATGATTGTGCTCGCGGTGGTCGCATTGACTGCGGACTATCTGCTGACCACGCTGGAAAAGCGCCTGCTGAAATGGAGACCTGCTGCGTTCTGAGCGTCAGACGGCGGAGGGTTGCGCCTGCGGTCAGGGAGGAGAAGGAAACAGCCCGTGCTGATCGCTGTCACGGCACGCGTAACGTGCCCGGGAGTTGACGATGATGCAAAGCCTGCGTACACGCCTGCTTGGGTGGCTATTGGTGCCGGTCGGTTTATTTGTACTCGTCACCGGCTCGATGGCATATGACGCAGCCCGCGAGACCGCTGGCCTTCTGCAGGACAATGCGTTGCTCGCCTCTGCGCGCATCATCGGCGAGGAGGTCAGGCAGGGCTGATGCTGGCGCTCGTGGCAGCACTTGTCCTGCTTGGGCTGATCTTTGAGTTGGGCCCGCTTATCAGACTGAAGGATGACGTCGCCGATCGCGACGCACTGCAGCTCGTGCCTGTGTGCATCGAACGCCTGCCTTCCGAGTTGCGTCCTGTCGTCGACGCGATCAATCAGTGCATCGCGCGACTGAAACTGCATGCGACGACACAGCGCAAATTCATCGCGGACGCCGCGCACCAGTTGCGTACCCCCTTGCGCTGCTCGGAGCACAGATCGAGTGCGCCCACTCGCACGGTGGGACGGTCGCATTTCGGCCGCATTCGGAGCATGTCGGCCTGTTCGTCACGGTCCGCTTGCCGAGGTGGCGTGATGGAGGAAAACGCGATGAAACTGCTATTGGTGGAGGACAACACTGAGCTTGCGCACTGGATTGTGAACTTGTTGCGCCAGCAGAACTTCGCCGTCGACTGTGCACCTGACGGTGAATGTGCGGACGGAATGCTGACGACGCAACGCTATGACGCGATGCTGCTTGATCTGCGATTGCCACGGATGGACGGCCGGGAGGTTCTGGCCCGACTGCGCCGCCGCGGCGACACGGTGCCGGTGTTGATGCTGACGGCGCATGGTTCGACCGAGGACAAGGTTGACTGTTTCAGTGCGGGCGCCGACGACTATGTCGTCAAGCCGTTCGAATCACGCGAGCTGGTCGCTCGTATCAAGGCGCAGATCCGTCGGCAATCAGGTGGGATGTCTTCGCGTCTCACCTGTGGCGACCTGCAATATATATCCGATACGCGGGAGTTTGTTCACAACGACACGCCTCTCGCGTTGCGGCGCCGCGAGCACACCGTCCTCGAAACACTGATGTTGCGACAGGGCAAGACGGTGTCGAAAACCATGCTGATGGAAAGCGTGTTCAGTCTGGATGACGAGCCGAGTGCGGACGCCATCGACATCTATATTCACCGCTTGCGCAAACATCTCGCGAGGTCCAGCGCCCAGATCATGACGCTGCGAGGTCTGGGCTATATCCTCCGGCAGCGGGATCCTGAATAGCGGGTGTCGTGCGTCATTGCGTATATCAGTGAATGCACTTAGTTGCACAAAATACACGGGAAAGGAGCGTGAAGGATTGAGGTAACTAGGATTGCGTTAATTCGCGAACCGGATCGCAAATCCGACCGGAAAGACTGCAGCCGCCGCGAGCAGAACAATCAGATTTTCAACGCAGCAATCAGAGGAGACGATCTTGAAGAAAAAGTATCTTACGCTGGCAATCGCAGCCAGTGCACTTGGAGCGACAGCCGCGCACGCGCAGTCGAGTGTCCAGCTTTATGGCCTGATGGACCTGAGCTTCCCGACCTACAGAACGCACGCGGATGCCAACGGTAATCACGTCATCGGCATGGGCAACGACGGCGAACCGTGGTTCAGCGGCAGCCGCTGGGGCCTGAAGGGCGCCGAGGACATCGGTGGCGGCTCGAAGATCATTTTCCGGCTCGAGAGCGAATTCGTCGTTGCCAATGGCCAGATGGAAGATCCGGGCCAGATCTTCGACCGCGACGCATGGGTCGGTATCGATAACGACACATTCGGCAAGATCACTGCCGGCTTTCAGAACACCATCGCACGCGATGCGTCGACGATTTATGGGGACCCCTATGGCAGCGCGCGACTGACCACGGAAGAGGGCGGCTGGACGAACTCGAACAATTTCAAGCAGATGATTTTCTATGCGGCCAGCGCGACGGGCACGCGTTACAACAACGGTGTCGCCTGGAAGAAGCTCTTCAGCAATGGGATCTTCGCGAGCGCCGGCTATGCGTTCGGCAATTCGACGAGTTTCGGCTCCAACGCCAACTACCAGGCAGCACTCGGGTATAACGGTAGCGTGTTCGACGTATCGGGCTTCTATAGTCACGTAAATCGCGTTGGCTTTACAAACCAGACGTGGTCGGTGGGTGGCAACTATGACTTCGGCATTCTGCGCGCCAACGCAGGTTATTTCCGGTACCTCGGCAATCAGGGCGCGCTCGGTCAGCGTCAGGATAACGCGTGGACCGTGTCGCTCAAGCTGTCGCCGAAGGGGCCGCTCGACTACCAGCTCGGCTATCAGCAGATGCGCGTGAAGAACGCCGCGTACAACGGCGATGGCGATATCCCGAACGCGAACATTGGCGCTTTCGATCCGACGTCCGGCCTCCACAACGGCTTCAAGGAAACGTTGTACGGTTCGGTGTTCTATCACCTGTCCAAGCGCACCGAAGTGTATCTGGCCGGCGATTACATGAGGCTGCACGGCGGCTACACCGTGGGATCGACGTTCGGCGCGACCAACCAGCTCGAACTCACGACGGGCGTGCGCACCCGCTTCTGATCTGACGGGCTGGTCCCGGCTGATTCATCGACGAAAATGTGCTCCTGGTTGCGGCGGCGGATAAATCCGTTCGCCGCTTTTTTCTGTCCCGCGGGTCGAGGACAGCTAACCATGTTCAGAAATACCGCTATCCGCACCGGATCTCGGCGATCTGCTCGATGATCACGATGCGCGGAAGTGCCGCAAGGTCGAATTTCTTGTCCAATTTTTTGAAGCGGACGGCAGCGACCTATGCACGAGAGTGAGTGCCTGGCGCTCCCACTCTCGCGCGGTCATCAATGATGTTCAACCGGATTGGCTTTGCTTCCGCCCCTTGCCGGCGACCCCGACTGCGTGAAATTCGACGGCATCGTTCCATAGTCGCTGGCGGACTGCTTAGCCACCGCAGACGCGTTCTGATCGTATTCGGGGTAGTGCACTTTCGACTGGTGCAGGGTGCCGTCCTTCTCCGCTTGCACGACCTGTGCCTTGACTTCGTCGCGTGTCAAACCGTTCGAATCGACCTTTGCGTAAGAGATCATCGGCATCGCGAGCGCAGCAATGATCAATGAAATGGCGAATCGCGTTTTCATCTAATTCTCCTTTGATGGGAAAGTGAGTTGACGAGCAAATCAAGTGGTCACATTCGGACCAGTGACGCTTCAGGTTCAGACTAAACCCGGTTAGCTTAAAGAATCCTTATCTGCACAGCACCTCGTGACCGCTTCTGGCATGCATCGAATATCAGTTACGCGTCGCGATGGATCAATTGTCCTCGCCTGAGGACAACCACAAACTGGCCACGCGATTACGGTCCCGTTAACTAAGGCAATCGCAGTTTCTTTAATTGCCACGCCATCGCATAAGCCTTGGATAAGGAAGGCCAACTTTCGACATCTGCGGATCGAAGCGTTTCTGTCACCCATAAGCATTCCATAAGGTGCGCGCCCTCATACTGCGTCTTGAATGTCGAATCAGTCGTCGTCAGAAAAAGGGGCAAAAGGAATGTCACGCGAACATCGCGCGCTGCTGCAAAACAAGGTTCCGGAAGTTACGATCGCCTTCTGGACGATCAAGATCCTGTCCACGACGGTCGGCGAAACAGGAGCGGACTATCTCGCCGTTCATGTCGGCCTCGGTACCGCATTGACGATAGCGATCACGCTCACGCTGCTCGCAGCGGCGCTCGTCGCGCAGTTGAAGCAGCGAGCCTACGTCCCGTGGATATATTGGCTAACTGTGGTGCTGGTAAGTATCGTCGGCACGCAGTTGACTGACGTGCTCAGCGATGTTCTCGGTGTGAGTCTTTACGTCAGCACCGCTGCATTCGCCATCCTGCTCTGCGTTATCTTCAAGATCTGGTATCAGAGCGAAAAGACACTTTCCATTCATACCATCGTCACTCGCAAGCGCGAGCTGTTTTACTGGGCGGCGATCCTTGTTACATTCGCGCTGGGCACTGCGGCCGGAGACCTTGCAACTGAGGCAATAGGCCTTGGCTTCAGTCTCGGCGTGCTCGTATTTGGTTGTCTGCTCGTCATGATGGGTGTTGCTGCCTATCTCGGCGCAAATCGCGTACTGACCTTCTGGCTCGCATACATCCTTACCCGGCCCTTTGGTGCATCGCTCGGCGACCTTCTTTCGCAATCCCGAGAATACGGCGGCATGGGCTTGGGCACGATCTTGACCAGCATCACCTTCCTTTCAGTGATCGCCATTCTCGTCATCCTGCACACTGCAGCGCGGACGAGACGCGGCAACGCCAGCACGACATAACCACATTTGCTCCTCAGCATTTGCCCAATTATCGTCGTCTCTCAAATGGAGAATTGAGAATGAAACGTGCCATCGTCAGTTCGGGATTTCTGATTGCAACGATCGCAACCGTTGTCTCCGGCCACTCGTTCAACACGCGGGCTCCGCAATGGGTCGCAGCGCTTTCGCCGGTCTCTTATGCAAATGCAGCGACCGAGGTCTCGAAGCTCGGCGATCTGTCGAAATTCCGCGTCATTGTGGTCGACACATCGAAGCTGGTCGATGCGAACGACCTCACAGGCGCAAAGAAACGGATCAAGGATCTCGAAACATCGTGGGACGAGGCCGAACCAGCGCTAAAGCCCCGGGCAGCTGTGGACTGGCACAAGTTGGACAAGTCGATCGATGACGCCCTTGAGGCGATTCGTGAGAACTCGCCAAACCAGGCAAAATGCAAGAAAGCGCTGACCGATCTGCTCGCATTGATGGATCGAATGAGCGGAAGGATTGGACCAAAGTAGCTTGGAGGGCAGTGGTGCAATTTCGATGCACCGATCTGTTACCCTCAACCTCTTGACGATCGTGAGCCGATGAGCAAGGTGAAAGACATCGACAGGCTGTTCAACGGACGTCATTTCGACCGCGAAGTGATCATCCTTTGCGTGCGGTGGTACCTGCGCTACAAGCTCAGCTTTCGAGATCTCGCGGAAATGATGGCGGAACGCAGTCTTTCCCTGGTCCACACGACGATCATGCGCAGGGTGAAGTGCTACACGTCGGAGTTCGTCAAACGCTGCAATCGGTTCGCCGTAGCGGCCGGTCAGTCATGGCGCGTCGACGAGACCTATGTCAGGATTCGTGGCCAATGGACCTATCTTTACCGCGCAGTTGACCGAGAGGGAAAGACGATCGACTTTCGCCTCAGTACCAGGCGCGATGTGCTGCAGCAAAGGCATTCTTTGTTTGACCCGACAGCCGCTCGACCGTAGCCAGGGCGCACTAATGCGACCAGCTAAGCGGCTATGCTTGTATCTGCGTTACTCCTCGGCTAGCCGACGACGCAGGAGCGTCAGAAAATGCAGCGTCTGCAGTTGACTCTGCCATCGGCTTCTGAGCGGCCGATAACTGAATGCAGCTGCCACCGAGTGTCGGACTTACGAATGACGCGAATATCGCTTCATAGCCGCACTGAGATCTTGTCGCCGCTGTGCGGCCGGGCAACCCGTTCAGCCAATCCTGCCCTTGCAATGCGCCATGTGAATCACACAATGTCGAACATATAAAATTTCGCAGGCGTGTCTGCCAGCACAACCCTGCGCTCTTCTTCAACGGGGAGCAGCACGCGCAGAAGTTCGAGCGAGTGAGTAAAATCCTTGTCCGCTTCAAACTGCGTATGCGGCCAGTCGCTGCCCCACATAAGGCGATGCACGCCAAAGGCCGCTTTCAGAAAATGGAATGCCTCATGCGCATCATCGTCATCCGGGCGAAGCTGCCGTCGATTCCGATACGCTGCCGATATCTTCACCCACACACGCTGCGTGGCAGCCAGTTGAAGAAGACGGCGAAAGCCTACGTCTTTTACACCGATATCCGGATCGGGCCTGCCGAAGTGATCGACGACGACATTCATGCCAGCGTCCAGAAGCGGCTCCACGATGCCCTGCAGCCGCGCAGCTTCCGCATGCACCTCGACATGCCATTTCAGATCGCGGACATGGGCGAGCGTTTGCGCGCTCACCCATCTGTCGAGCGGCTGATCGGCATGTCCGATCAGGTTCAGCCGAATCCCCTCAATGCCCGCATTCGCCATCTCCATCAGCGTGTCGATCCGACAATCACGCTCGATCACTGCGACACCGCGTAGCCGCTGCGGCGCGCGGCGCAACGCAGCGAGCATATAGCTGCAATCGGTGCCGAGAAAGCTGGGCTGCACAAGCACGCCGTGCGATACGCCGTGCGTGTCGAGTTGGGCAAGGTATGCGTCGAGCGTGGCATCGTAGTCGGGCACATAGCGACGCTTTTGGGCGAGCGGCAGGCCGCGCTCGAATACATGAGCATGAGTATCGACAGATGCAATGTGAGCTGCACGACATACAGCCAGCCGGTGGCTCGCCTCTATCCCTGACTTCTCCATCATGGACGTTCCTTCATCACCAGTCTTGCGCGGTTACGGCGAGTGCCTCGCCCGTCAATGCCTTTGCGCGCGGGAAAGCGCGCCAGTGTGTTCGGGCTCGAACGTGGCTTCGTCCAGCGTGCGGCCGCGTGTCTCCGGCAGCATCAGCACGGACAGCACGACGATTGCGTACGCGAGTCCCGCATCGATGCCGATCGCCGTTCCTAGCGACATATTCGCGGACATGTGCCCGACGAGCACCGGAAATCCCGCCGACACGACGCGACCGAAGTTGTAGCAAAACCCGACGCCCGTGCCACGCATCCCGCGCGGATACAGCTCGTTGAACAGCGCGCCCATGCTTGCCGGGATGCCCGCTGCGAAAAAGCCTAGCGGAAAACCGAAGAACAGCATCGCGGTATTGCCGAGCGGTAGAAACAGATAGGCGATCACCGTTATCACGCAGCAGATCGCAAACGTAAGTATGGTCTTGCGGCGTCCGATCCGATCCAGCAGTTGCGCACTCACGAGGCACCCGCAAAAGAACGCGACGATCACGACGGCGAGGTAGCCGCCCGTACTCAAGACCGACAGATGTCGCTCGCTTTTCAGAAACGTCGGCAGCCAGGTCATCAGCGCGTAGTAGCCGCCATGCGCACCAACGCCGAGCAGTGCGCCGATCAGCGTCATGCGCAGCATTTGCGGAGAAAAGATGCCGACGACAAGGCCAGGCGTCTGCTGTTGCTGACGCGCCCGCGCGTCGCGCGTTGCGCGGGCCGGCGCGGGAGGTTCCTGCACGCTGCGTCGGACGTACAGAATCAGAAGCGCCGGAACGATGCCAACCCCGAACATCGCGCGCCACGCAGTATCCGCGGGCAGCAGCGAGAACATCAACGCATACAGCAGCACCGCTGCGCCCCAGCCGACCGCCCATGCGCTCTGCACACTGCCCATCGCCTTGCCGCGATGCTCGTTGCGGATCGTCTCCGCCATCAGCACGGCGCCCGCCGCCCATTCTCCGCCGAAGCCAAATCCCTGCAGCGTCTTCAGAACGAGGAACTGTGGATAATTCTGCGCGAACGCGCACAGGAACGTGAACACGGAAAAAAACGCGACGGTCCATTGCAGCGTCTTTACGCGCCCCAGCCGGTCCGACATCATGCCCGCGATCCAGCCACCCAGCGCCGACGCCACCAGCGTAACGCCGCTGACGAGCCCCGCTTGTGTGCGGCTGATCGACCACTCGGCGATGATCGCCGGAATCACGAGGCTGAACATCTGCACATCGAGCGAATCAAGCGCCCATCCGCCGAAGCACGCCCAGAACGTCCGGCGTTCATTGCCGGAAATCTGGCTGAACCACTTGAACATTGCTGTCTCCTAGGTCGTCGTTCCTGCGGGGGAACAACTTTTTTGCGAGGGCGCGCGATCGCTAGCGGATCTCGGCCTGATAGATGAATTCGCTGGCAGGCCCGCGTGAGCGGCGCCATTCGAGCGGCTGTCTGTCGTAGCCGTATGCAAGACGCTCGATGACGACGGCGGGCGTACCTGGCTCGATGCGTAACAGCCGCGCATGCAACGGGCCAACGGCTTCGACAGTCAGTGTTTCCGTGGCGGACGCCACGACCTGATTGCATTGCGCCTCGTACACGGGGTACAGCAGGTCACCGACTTCATTCAGGTCCATCTGCGCAAACGCCGCAAAACGGACATAGGGCAGCCAGATTTCTTCAGCGAGCATCGGCACGCCGTCGATCAGCCGCAGGCGAGTCATCTGGATCACGCGCGCGCTGCTCGAAATCTGCAAGGTCGCAGCGACAGCCGACGGCGCATCGACCACCTCCCGTCGCAAGATGCGGCTCTCTGGAATGCGTCGTTCGCCTTGCCGTGTCTGGAAGCGGAAGAAGCGAAACAGGGAGCTGTCGAAGCTCGCGCGGCGCACGAACGTCCCTCTGCCCTGAAAGCGTTCCAGCAGGCCTTCCGCGACCAGCAGATCGACGGCCTTGCGGACCGTCCCGACTGCCACGTCGTAGCTTTTGGCGAGCGCCTGCTCGGTAGGGATCGCTTCGCCCGGCCGCCAATGGCGGGCCGCGATCAGAGCGACCATTTCGTCGCGCAAACGCTGGTAACGGGGCAACCGGTCATCGGCACGCATCGTAGTCTCCGTTGAATTCATATATATGATTTCACGATCAGGGCCGCCAGCAGATAGGTGATAACCCGGATCAGGCGTTGAAATTTGGTTCCAACGGGTTTGTACCCATTGTCGAAAGAACAGATTCAACTAAACATATATATGAATTGTGAAACGGAGACTGATTGTGAGCCAACCCCTGATTACCGAGCCGGCTGTCGTGAAAAAGGTCGCCTGGCGGCTCATGCCGCTGTTGATCGTGATGTTCCTGATCGCCTTTATCGACCGGCAGAACGTCGGCTTTGCCAAGCTGCAGATGGTGCACGCGCTGGGAATGTCGGAAGCGTCCTATGGTCTGGGCGCGTCGCTCTTTTTTATCGGCTACCTGCTGTTCGAGGTGCCGAGCACGCTTGCGCTGCATCGTTTCGGCGCTCGCCTTTGGCTCGCGCGCATCATGGCGACCTGGGGCGCCATTACCGTGGCGATGGCATTCACACATTCAACGGGACTCTTCTATGTGTTCCGGTTCGCACTGGGTGTCGCCGAAGCTGGCTTCTATCCGGGCGTGATCTTCTATTTGACGCTCTGGTTTCCGCAGAGTCATCGCACACGCATGCTCGGCTTCTTCACGCTCGGCAGCGCGCTCGCCAACATGCTCGGCTCACTCGCGGGCGGCTTGCTGTTGTCGCTGGACGGCAATCTGGGTCTCGCCGGCTGGCAGTGGGTATTCGTGGCAACCGGGATACCTGCTGTCCTCGTCGCACTCGTTGCGTTGCGCTTTCTGCCTGAATCCGTCGAACGCGCCGAGTTCCTGTCGAACGAAGAAAAGGCCCTGATGATCGCGGCGCTGCACCGCGAGGCGCCGGCGCAAGCGGCCGCCGGGCATCCGTGGCGGGCGCTCGTCGACAAACGCGTGCTGATGTTCGCGTGCGGCTACATGCTGATGTCCACGTCGCTGTACGGCGTGACGTACTGGTTGCCCACGCTGCTGAAAAGCGGCGGTGTCTCGCATTCGTCGCTCAATGGCCTGCTCAACATGATTCCGTGGATGCTCTCCGCGCTGCTTCTGCTGTGGCTGCCTGCGAAGCTGAAACGCGAGGGTGTGGTGCTCAGGGCGATGGCGATGGTAGCGGGCGTCGGTGTGATCGGCTTCGCGCTCAGTCTCGTGCTGCCGGGTCTGCCGCTGCAATTTGCCGCGCTCGTGCTGGGCGGCGCATGCATTCCCTTGCTCTATCCATGCTTCTGGTCGCTGCCCCCGCGGTACTTCACGGGCGCCCGCGCTGCAGCCAGCATCGCGGCGATCAATTCGATTGGCAATCTCGGAGGCTTCTTCGCGCAGAACCTGATGCCTTACATAGGAAAGGTCGCGGGCAACGCCAGCGCTCCCATGCTGGTGCCCGTCGTCTGCCTGACGTTGCTCGGCCTGGGCATGTCGGTCGCATCGGCGCGAACCAAAGCGGGCGAGCGCGTGCAGATAGCGGCGCGGCAGTAACCATCTTGCGATGCACGTGCTGGATGGTGGCATGGACTGACTCAGCTCCATGGAGGCGTGCTGACATTGACGCCAGCACGCGGAGTCGCATTACTTGTCGAGACCGCCCATCAGGACATACTTGACTTCAACGTACTCTTCGATGCCGTAATGCTTGCCCACTGCTGTCGAGCCGGTGAAGGAAATTTTCCGGATGCGCGAATCGCTGGTGAACAGTTCGCCGATTTCCTTGGGATTACCCGTCACCCTTTCGAAATTCCCCTCGGGTATGCCAGCCTTTCGCGCGTACGGTCTCCACTACCTGAATGTGATGGCCGGCACGCGTCGCGGCTGGCACGTACGCAACGAGCCGGCGCATGAACGGTTACTACAATCCGTCGTAAGCGTCGCGGCGGACGGCGTGCGCTGAGTCCCGTCGCGGTAAGTCAGTCGCTTTCGGCGTCGGGGCCTTGGGTGTCGAATCCGGCCGCCTCGCGCAGCGCTTGCAGCATCGCCCGCGCACCCGGTGAGAGTCTGTCGCCGCGCCGTGTCACGATGCCCGCAGGTCCGAGCTTCAGATCGAGTTTGAACGGTAGCGGTTCGAGCGCGCCGGCAATGCAATACGGCCGCACCGGCTCGCGCGCCAGCGGCGCGATCATATCGCTCATCTGCAGCAGGCTCGTGATGACAGGCAGCGACGAGCTCTCGACCACATCCGTTGGCAAGGCGAGATGCCGTTCGAGAAAAAGTTGCGTTAACTGATTGCGCATCACGTTGCCTTTCGGCGGCAAGATCCACGTTTGCGGCGCCAGTTCGTCCCAGCTCAGAGTCTTGCGCTTGACGAGCGGGTGGCCAACGCGAGCGAACAGCGCGTGCTGTGCTTCCGCGAGCGGGGCGTAGTGCAGTGCCGCCAGATCGTCCGGATTGCGGATTCGCGCGACGATCATATCCAGCTTGCCTTCCTGCAGACGCTGCACCAGCACCTCGCTGAACTCCATCTCGATGTTGACGCGAATCTGCGGGAAGCGCTTCTTGAGCAGCGCCACGGCTTGCGGCACGAGATTGGTGGCCGCCGTGACCTCGGTACCGATCATCGCCTGCCCGGTCAGGCCGGCTTTGAGCGCGGACACTTCGTCGTACGCATGCCGCAACTCCGCCAGCACGCTGCGCGCATGGCGGATCAGCACCTCGCCGTACCAGGTGGGCTCGACACCGCGCGGATGCCGTTCGAACAATGGCACACCCATCGTCTCTTCCAGTTCCCGCAGCAACTTGGTCGCCCCGGGCTGCGTCATGTGCGCGGCGTCCGCCGCGCGCAATACCGAGCGATGGGTGTCGAGCTGAACGATCAGGGCCAATTGGCGCGTCTTCAGGCGCGTGGGGTCGAAGTGGCCCGCGGCGATGGTCCCCGCGCCGGTATCGGGATGAATTGCCGAGGTCACGATGTCGCCTCCACGTATTCCATATCGATATAGATTTTGCGTTATTTTTCATTATAAAAGCATATCGATCGATTCTACTATGCAGCAGACGCCCTGCATTTCAAGGCGGGCGGTTTCCCATCATGGGCATCGAGAACGGCTGCATTCAGCATCCGCGTATGCAGCCGCACAGGAGACGAAGAAGCAATGAACATCCGTACCGCAGACATCCCGCCGGAAGGCATCACTACCGACGAGTTCCTCGGCCGCGTCGCCAAGGTCCGCAGCGCACTCGACAAGGCGGGCCTGGTCGGCCTGCTCGCATTCGGCGATTGCTGGCGTGGCGCAAACATCGGCTACTTCACCGAGTTCCGCCCGCTCGACGGCGTATCGGACATTGCCAACGCGATCCTGCTGCTGCCGGTCGACGGCGACCCCGTGCTGTTCGTGTCGGATCAATGCTTCGACTACGCGACGAGCGTGACCGCCTTCGAGGTGCGCAGCCTGCGAGAAGTCACGCAACAGGTGCAGGCATTTTCAGCGCGGCACCGCAGCGGCACGGTCGGCCTTGCCGGCGCCGCCTATATTCCCGCGGACCTGCTGCAGCGCCTGAACGCCGGTCTCGGCGAACTGAAGCTCGAACCGACGATGGTGCTGGCCGAAATCAAGGCGATCAAGAGTGACGCCGAAGTCGCGCTGATGCGCAAAGCCGCCGCCTTGACCGATTCGGCGATGGCCGCGATTCGCGACGCGCTCGCCGACGGCCGTCCTTACACCGAGCGTGAACTCGCTTTAATCGCCGACCGCGCGATGCTCGCGGGAGGAGCGGAGCGGACCGCGTTCGATTCGATGGTGCAATCCGGTCCGCGCTCGGCGTATAACCTGGCGCGTCCCACCGACCGTATCCTGCAACCGGGCGACCTGATCATGACCGACATCGGTGCGCGTTATCGTGGGTACGTCGCCGATGGCGGACGCGGTTTCACCTACGGTCCGGCGAATCCCGAGAAGATGGCGATCGTCGCGGCAGCGGCGCGCGCGGTCGAAGCGGGGCTGGCCGCCGCGCGTCCCGGCATGGCGGCCATGGAACTGAACGCGGTGATCCAGCAGGCGCTGGTGAAATCGAACTACGAGCAATACTCGAGCGAAGCGCGCGGCCATGGCACCGGTCACGGCACCGGCATGGACCCGGAAGAAGAAGCGCCGTGGATCGGGCCGGGCAACAAGACCGTGCTGCAGGAAAACATGGTCTTCACCCTGAAGGCGACGATCACGGTGCCGAACGTCGGTGGTTTGCGCACGGAACGTATCGTGCGGTTGACCTCGGGCGGCGTCGAAACGCTCGACCAGTTCCCGATGGAGCTGCACTGGTGAGTGCAGCGAATTTAACGTAACGTGCCGGCGAATCCGCGCCGCCGACACGCAGCAGTTCAAGACATAGATTCCCAGAGAAGGGAGGAGACGTGAATACATCGCCTGTTTCATCCGGCAACGCGCCGGTTATCAGCCGGTCGGCCGTCAATCGTGTGCTGGCCGCTTCGGTGGTCGGGACCGCCATCGAGTGGTACGACTTTTTTCTCTATGCCACCGCTTCGGCACTGGTCTTCGCCAAGCTGTTCTTCCCCTCGTTCGATCCTGTGGTCGGCACCATCGCGGCGTTCGGCAGTTTTGGAGTCGGCTATCTCGCTCGGCCTTTCGGCGCCGTGTTTTTCGGGCACTTTGGCGATCGTATCGGACGTAAGGCGACGCTCGTCGCGACGCTGACAATCATGGGCGTCAGCACGTTCGTGATCGGCCTGCTGCCGACTTATGCCTCGATCGGCGTCTGGGCGCCGATCCTGCTGGTGGCGATGCGCTTCATGCAGGGGCTCGGCGTCGGCGGCGAATGGGGCGGCGCGGTGCTGATGGTGGTCGAAACGGCGCCGGCCAGGAAGCGAGGCTTTTTCGGCGCGTTCCCGCAATTGGGCGTGCCGCTCGGGCTGATGCTCTCGACCGCGGTGTTCAAAGCCGTGTCGAGTATGCCGCCGGACGCGTTCTATTCATGGGGATGGCGCCTGCCGTTCCTGCTGAGCGTCGCGCTGATCGCGATCGGCCTGTTCATCCGCCTGCGCGTCATGGAGTCGCCGGTATTCGAACAGATCAAGGCGAGCAAGCAGGTCGTGAAGGCGCCGCTGGTTGAACTGCTGCGCCGGCATCCGAAAGACCTCGTGCTGACGATCGGCACGCGCTTCGCGGTCGACATTACCTTCAACGTGATCAACGTGTTCGTGCTGGTCTACGGAACGACGCGGCTCGGCTTGTCGCGTGGGCTGTTGCTGAACGCCATCATTGTCGGCTGCGCGTTTGCGCTGATCACGCTGCCGCTGTTCGGCAAACTGTCGGACGTGATCGGACGCCGGACCGTGTTCATGCTCGGCGCGGTGTTCGTCGCGATCTATGGATTCGCGTTCTTTCCGTTGCTCGAGACGCGCAATCCGACCTTGATTTTCGTGGCGTACGTCTGCGGTATCGCGTTGAGCCAGGCGTCGGTGTACGGCGTGCAATCGACGTGGTTTGCGGAACTGTTCGGTACGCGGGTGCGCTATACGGGGGCGTCGCTGCCGTATCAGATCGCCGGCATCATCACGTCGGGGCCGACGCCATTGATCGCCACGTATCTGTTCGCGACCTACGGCCAGACGCTGCCCATTTCGATCTATATCGCGGCGACGGGGTTGCTGAGCCTGGTGTGCGCGTTTTTCCTCGCCGAGACTTTCAGGCGGGATCTCTCCGCGGGGCCGGGAGATGAAGCGGCCGCAGTGCCGGGCGCGCGTGCATCCGCGCATTCGCCGCATCCTCTGACGCGCTGAGCGCACATCGATCCGGTTGCCACGCCGTGTATGGCGTGGCCGATTGCAGCGCACGCGGCGGCCGTCGAGTCGCTAACGCGGGTTTGAATGGACGCCTCGTTGGCCAGGTCAGTCGCGGATCGGATACAGGGGGGCGCCGCTGTTTCCTCTCTCAACGCGGTTGCACACATGCGGCTAGTCGATCTGCTCGCGCTCGACCGGGGATGGCGTCTCTCCTTGAAATCCCCGCAGCGACGTCTATTTTTCATTCCGCTCAGGCAGTCGCGCGAACCGAGCATCGCGCGCTGCGTGTTTCGATTTGTTTGCCCGCAGTGGGGTCGACGGACTGGAGCGCGTAGGCCCGTCCGTCTCCTCCGCCGCATTTTTCCGAGGAAACGACCATGAGTGATCTCTACTTCACGACCGACCTGTTCAGCCAGTTCGATCGTCTGCATCAGCAGATGGCGGCGCTGTTCAGCGGCAACCCTTCGAGTATCCGGACCGATCGTCTGTCGGCCTTCCCGCAGGTCAACGTCGGCACGACCGATGACACCATCGAGATCGTCGCTTTCGCGCCGGGCATCGACCCGAAGCAGCTGGAAGTATCCATCGACAAGGGGCTGCTTACCATCGCCGGCGAGCGGCCCTCTGCGGCGCGCGCCGCCGGCGAGGCAACGCGTCACTACGCGCGGGAACGGTTCAGTGGGCAGTTCCGCCGGGTGATCGAACTTCCCCAGCATGCCGATCCCGACCGGGTGGAGGCCCGTTATCTCAACGGCTGTCTGAGCATCAGTATCGGCAAGCGCGAGTCCTCGAAACCTCGTGCGATTACCGTCCAGTAACAGAGACCAATGCAGAGGAACTGATCATGAGCGATACCAGCCAACTTACGCGCCCTGATGCCAGGACGGCAAGCACCGCAGAGCCAAGCCGCGCGGAAAAACGTCTGACGTTGAATCCGGCCGTCGATGTCATCGAGGACGTACACGGCGTGACTTTATGGGCTGATTTGCCCGGCGTGGAGCGGGACAATCTGGAAATCAGAGTGCAGGACGGCAATCTGCGTATAGAGGCATCCGCTAACGTGCCGACCCCGGAAGGGCTGCGGCTACAGCACGCTGAAATTCGCGTGCCGGATTTTGCACGGTCATTTACTCTTGGGCCGGAGTTCGATACGTCGAAGATCGAAGCGAATCTCAAAGACGGTGTATTGAAGCTGGTCATTCCACGCCGTGAAGAGGCTCGACCGCGACGCATTGAGGTTGCCGTAGGCTAGGCGCCCGACGGGCCGGGAATTCGCAGCGCGTGGAGACCGGTTCTGATTGTCGGCTAGTCGATCATCGATCAGTAGTCCCACTGCACCGGCACGAAACGGAAGCTTTCACCGTTCTTTGCAATGTGACCAATAGACGGGAACGCGACATGCGCTGCGGCCAGCAGAGCGCCAGTTTCGGCGGCTTCGTTGAGTAGCGCGATACGCACGTCTGTAGCCATCTCAGGCTCGTGCTCGAAGCCATTTTGCCAGCGGGGATTGTCGAAGTTGACTTCGAAAATCGCGTCGCCTACGAACGTCAGTTTCTCGCCCTTCGATGCGATGTCCACGACGCAGTGCCCCGGCGTGTGTCCACCCGTCACGCGGGCCGATACCCCCGCTGCGACTTCCACGGTCTGATCGAACCGCACGATGTTTTCGCTGTAGAGTTCCACGAACTTTGCAGCAGCCTTGCGGAGTGCGGGAGGCACCGTTTCCGGCATCACCGTCTTGCTGAAGTCGGGGTTTTTCCAGAACTCCACTTCCGCAGCCGACACGTGAATGCGCACGTCCGGACGCAGCCTGGCCTTGACGCCATCAACGTTCAACCCGCCGACGTGATCCATGTGCATATGCGTAATGACGATGTCGGTGATCGCAGCCAGATCGATGCCAGCCGATTCCAGTCGCATCACCGACCGACCGGCGCGCGCGAAGTATTCGAAACCGTCACCCACGCCCGAGTCGATCAGGATCAGGCGGTCGCCGCTGCGCACGAGCGCGACATTCAGCGCCCAGTCGAACATGTCGCGCTGCAGGAAACGCCCATCGAACCATTCGTTGCGATCCGCTTCGCTCACATTAGTGGACATGGTGGAAGTCGGCAACGGCAGAACGCCATCGCTGATCAGCACGACGTCGACGTCACCCACGCGTACGGCATAGCGGGAAGACACGAGTTCGCCTGAACCTTCTTTGCCAAGATTGGCGGTGACGGGCTGCACGTTACGGGTTGTTTTGCTCATGGCAATAGTCCTCTTAATCAGTAGGGTAAGCAGCACTCGGCGGCGCGGTTCACGAACACGAGCATGAATTTCGCGTGCTTCGTGCTGCTCTCGTTTCGACACGACGGTGAGACTGATTCTAGCCAGCGGAGGTGAACGCCAGTAGCGTCGCGAGTGCGCTTAGCGTGTTGTCCGAGCGGCAACAATCGACGAGTGTGAGGAGCCTGTGAACGTCAGCACGGCGCTCGAAAGCAATTGCGCGATGTCCGCCGATGCCGCTCGGAGTTGTAGCCGCGATCGGCGTGGATCGCGCGCGGGCGTTGCAGTGGATGGCCGCGCAATCCGCGCATCGGCGGAATGGCGTCGCCGCTCAGTTGCGAAGGTGTTACGCCGCTACTTGCCGAGTGGGTGTTAGCCTCTGACCAAGCAATGGTCGCATGAACTTTTGCGCGGCCATATCAAGCGACCGGGCAACGAGAACCGATCGCGGGGTCTTGCGTCCACCTAGCCGGGTGAGATCGCCTTGAGTTTCACTGAGTCGGTTCGGGCTGCGGCGAGTCCTTGCGGAAACCCCGCCCATGGAAAGAATCCGCGCTGGAGGCGTGTTGTTGTCAAACGCGCTTCTGCGAAGTGCGGCCTTACGGTGCGCGCGCTCTGCGGCGTAGCTCTTCGCAGCTCGATACTGGCACCGGGAGCGGGGTTGCACGTCTTGCGCGGCTTCCCTTCGCGCGGACATCGAAGCAATTCATGATTCGAATGCAGACCTTTGCCGATCCGGCGTGGACGTTGCCGCCAGATTGCAAATCTGACGCGTATCCGTTGTATGCCGTGTGCTGCAGGCACCCGCAGGCTCACGATCGGACGCTAGGGAGGGCGCCGCTAACAAGGAGAAGTCGCGCCATGAATGCTGGGAAACTCGGGCCGCCCCGGGCCAATCTACGGCCATTGCAATGACAGTTAGCTTCCACCCGAAGCAGGGTTCGTCGCCGACGCCGGCGTGGCAACGCTGGGCTTCTTGTGCATCGGCTTCTTGTGCGTTGCTGTTCCCGATGTCGCCATGCTGTTTGCCCCAGACGCACCCGAGACCGTGTCCGTTGAACCGTTTGCATTGGGCTTACTCATGCCGGTTCCGCCTTGGCCCGCGGCAGCCCCTCCGCCCGCGCCCTGTGCATAGACACCTCCGGAGATGGCTACAAAGAGAGCCGAAATAAAAATGCCTTTTATGACTTTCATGAGAGTCTCCTCAAAGGTATATCGATTGCTGGATCGGAACGTGCATCCGCGTCTCAATCCGCGCAATTCCCGTGCCCTCGCATCGCCGCGGGTGAAAATCGCGCGACCTTCGTGATGTTTCGCTTGCAGACTCGCTGAGCTATCGCAGCTTCAGACGATCAATTTTGAAGTCATGGGTTGCCAGCGCGAAGCCGCTCGGTCAGTTGGAATGTGTCGAGCCGTTTTTAACCGGTCGCGCGCCAGTAATAGCAAACCTACCGTCAACTCGAGATCGTCCAGGTCGACCGGCTTCCGCCGGAATTGGGTCCATACAGGCTGTATCTGGACAGGTAAGATTTCTGCGGAAAGCAGGACCACGGGGATCTGGGCAAGTGCCGGATAGGATTTGAGGCGTCGACATAACTCGACACCATTCATCCGGGGCATATTCCAGTCAGTAACAATCAAATCAGGTATCTGCCGCGCCGCCATCTGCAGGGCGGCCAGTCCATTTCCCGTTAGCAATACGCGGTATCCGCGCCACTCAAGCGCGAACTGGAATAATTCCAGAAGCCCGGGTTCATCGTCGACGAGAAGGATGGTTGGCATGGCGCGCTAAGTGGTTGCCTGACATCACCGCGCAACGACCGTGCCGCGAACAGATTCGTGCGAGTAGGTCTCGACCCGGGAATAGTTTTGCTTGAGCGCTCAGGGTCGCCGATCATCGGAATTCGCATCCGCTGAACGGCGACCAGCTGGTGTCTAATGCCAGAAAAGCGCGATCAGAATAATGATTGGAATGGGTACTCCGAGCATGTAAAGAAGAATTGAGCGCATAACACCTCCTCCGGTAAATGTTGAAGTTTCGATCAGAGTTGGCGTACACGGCCGCCATGAGTTGCCATCAGACTCGCTGTGAACGCACCCATCAGAAGCGAGATGAATAGCCATAAAGAAGCGCCGATCGTGACTTTGCGCGCTTTATCCGCAGCGTCCTTGGCGGCAGCATCGAGGG
Source organism: Paraburkholderia sp. BL18I3N2 (assembly GCF_003001875.1). Lineage (NCBI taxonomy): Bacteria > Pseudomonadati > Pseudomonadota > Betaproteobacteria > Burkholderiales > Burkholderiaceae > Paraburkholderia > Paraburkholderia sp. BL18I3N2. Next base: position 285,598 of record NZ_PVNC01000003.1, on the reverse strand, counting down.
CGTCGATCTTCCGAAGCAGGCGCGTGTAGGTGGTCACCACGCGAGCTTGTGCCGCTGCCTGCGTGAGCCCCGTACGTTGCGCAACGAGCTGGCTCACATAAGCGATATCTTCCGGCGACAACTGATCGCCCGTCGCCGCGCTGTTAAGGAATATCCGCGCCGTTTCCGCACGCGATGCGTCGTTGCGGCCTTCCGCAGTAGCGGGCGCGGCAGGTGAAGCTACTGCTGGCATCCGGAACAGCGAATCGATGAAATAGCCAAGCGGCCACGTGTTCGTCGCGAGCTCCGCATTGCCGCGTTGCATCGTTCCCACCGAAACCGGGCCGCCTGTTGCGGCTGCCGTCGCGGCGGCCTGCCCAGCAACCCGCGCGATGCCCGATGCGCCTGATGTCAGTATGGCAGCAGTGAGAAGCGTCGCCACTGCCCAACTCAAGAAGCCATGCGCCGTGTCCCGGAAGTGAATTTCATCGGCGTCGACTCCCAGCCAGCGGTTGCGCAGGCGCCCCGCAAGATAACCGCCTAGCCCCGACGTGAGAATCGACGTGACGCATACCCATATCACGGCGGCAAAGCCGAACGCCTTTGCATTCGAAGTCCCCGACGACCACGGGGAAATGGACGTCAGCCCGAGACCGGTGCCCAGCGTCAGCAGGATGAGCGCGAACGCGGTCGCGCCAGCGCCGCCGGCAAACACCGCTCCCCATGAGACGGCGGCTTCGTGTTGCCGGACTAATAGCGCAGGGTCTTTCGCTGCCAGCGCGTAGTCGGCGGGTTCTCTTGTGCTGTTCATCAATAGCCTCCGTTGCCGTGTTGATCCGCCGTTGGTTGACGCCGACCCGTTCGCGTCAACGCGATGCTGAGCGGCATGAATCGTCCGCGTAATCAGCATTTCTTGTGCCCCCGGGGCTTCGCGGAGGACAGTAGTCGTCGGGAACAGTCGTTGCGCGCAAGGTTCTCAGCCTGGGCCGCTACGCGAGAAACTGATCAACCCGCCAAAGCGACATCGAAGAACCAGGCATCGAGCGCGGGCGGGCGTGGCACGTCGATGCTGCCCTCGCGTTAAATCAATCAGGGAGGCAATCATGAAAGCAACAAGTAGAGCGGTAGTTTGTTCGGCAATTCTGTTCGCGTTCTGCGACACCGCGTTCGCACAGGGCGCGGGAGGGACTGGAGGTGCTGGAGCCGGTGGAGGCGGCGGTGGCACTGCCGGACAAGGCGGCACCGGCATGAGCGCGCCTAAGGCCGGCGGTACGACGGGCGCGAGTTCCTCGTCGAAAGGCACGACGAATAAATCGCCCACCCGCATGCCGCAGAACGAGCCGCACGCCAAGGGCGCATCGGACACGGCTGCGTCCGGCGCGCAATGAGTTGTACGGCGCACTGGTGGCGTCCCGAACGGCTCGCAATAACGCGAACTCTGCGAGTCCGGGGACGAGTGCGCCGACGCGCGAGTACAGCAGCAGGCTACGTGCGGTGCGTTTGCGAGCGCGGCGCTCAGGGTGGGCGCAAGGGAGTGCGCTTGTATTCGCGAAATCAGACGCGGTCGTGCAGTGCCAAATCACCGCGAGCATCGCAGCGTGTCATTCGGCTACGCCGAGCGCGGGCGAATGGTCGTCACGTTAAGCACTGCGCGGTTCGCCGACCAGATTATCTTTGCCTGCGTGCTCGATCATGCTTCGGGCAGCCATCACGCGTGCCGAGGAACTCTGCCGACAACTGACACGCCGCAGGCCGACGGGGCGCGCCGCCTCGCGTGGCGTGCCACGCAAAGCCGCCTTAATCCGCTTGATCAGGGCTGGCCCGCCTGGTGTTCGGTCGACGTGGTCATTTCTCCAGGGCGGCGCAGCATCTTGTCGACTTCGCCCGCGTGCATCTCTTCGACATGGATCATCTGCCGGGCAAACTCCTCGAGTGCAACTGAGCGGTCCTCGACCAACGCAAGCAGTTCGCGATAGAGCGCTAGCGCAAGGTTTTCGGCTTGCAGCGATTCGCGCAGGATCGACGCGATATCGAAGGTGTGCGAGTCGAGGAGGGGACCGATCGCAAGCGAAGGATAGGCGCCCAGTGTGGTGATCCACTCTCCGACCTGCTGTGCGTGCAACAGCGATTCGTCGGCCTGCTCACGCAGCCAGGATTGGATTGGAATGCGTCCGAATCCGAAAACAAGAAACGAATAGTGCGTATAGCGAACGACGCCGGCCAACTCGGATTCGAGAATCCGGTTCAGCACCGCAACGACGTCTTCCTTATCTATCTCTGCCATTGGTATCTCCTTTTATGTCACCGCAGCAGACACGTTCCGCGCTTCGCCGCCTTTCCGCTGCCCAATCGTCTCGACGGATACTGATTAAATGTAGTCCCGCAAGGCGATCTCGCAAAGCGTTAGTTCGAAACGCACCCGTTTGCGTCGTCCGGCGGCGAGGGGGCGTACTTCCCATGCAGAACCCGGCGAGCGCGGCATGCGGAGCCTTAAACGTGGAGCGCGTGACATCAGGCCGGTACCTGTCCCGGCGGACCGTCAAGAATACGGAGCTTGTCGGCGATGTCAGGAATATTGCGGCCGCCCGAGCGCGATTCGTTTTCTAGTCGATGTGCGGTTGCACGACAATGCACCAGCGTGTCATGCAGTCGGGGTTCGGCCTGAAGGGCGGCCACCACCCGTTCCAGCTCAGCCGGGGACTCACTCAGAAGGGCGGGGACGACTTCTTCCGGCGGTATCAGAGAGCCGTTGCTCAGAAGCTGTGCGGTCCAGTCGCATCCGTACAGAAGCGCGCGTCGCTCGGCCCTTTGCGCTTCCTCCTGGTCCAGCGTGGCAAGGCTATGCCGGTTTTTGTGAAGGGAAGAGCGCCAGGTCGTGAGAATATCAGCGCGTAGTCTTGCAATGGCGTCGCCGAGCGGCGCGTTCTGGCCGCCCGCTGCGAGGCGGCGTTCATCGAGCCGGTCGACGTAGTCCCGATATCCGTCGAGGAACGATTGCCAGTTCAGCGGCAGTTCGGTCGTTTGCGCGAACGAGTGGCTGAGCTCACCAAGCTCGTTGCTGATTTCGTGAAGGGCCTGGCTGTCGGCAAGACGCGCTTCATAGACCTCATGAGCCGTCACCATCTGGCGGTGAAGAGGAAACAGGGGATTGCTGTGGCGTCGTTGCAGATGCCGCTCGGCAGCGCCGGGATGGGCGCTCCATTTCCAGTTAGATAGCGATTTCGCATCAAATTCGACTTTGTCTATCATCGCCCGGAACACGGCCAGCGCCTCCTCGGTGGCATGACGAAAGCAGTCAGCGAGCTTGTAGTCATTGCCTTGCAGACTGGCGCTCTCATTTGCTCCGGAATAAGGTGAATCGGGTGCGAGCCGGAGGAAACCCGTGGCCAGAAAGAATTCCATCGGCAGTTCCACCGGCAGGCTCTCCAACTGGAACGTGCGCTCCCCGGAGGAAATGCCCTCGATAGAATGCGCGAGGCGATTCTCGAAGTCGAGGAGCCCATCGATCCTGTCACCGGACGACGGTCGCGCCTCCTCGGCGAACAGGCAGAAGGACTCACGCACCATGCGTGCCGCGATGGTGCCGTGCTTCTCGGCGAAGAGCCAGAACCAGAGGGCGAGCTGATAGCCCTGGACTCCGTTTCGCAGAACCGGTTCGACATCGGGCGTGAATGTGACGCCGGGTGCGGCCCACCCTGCGAACGGTGCCGCATCGCCGCTCAGGTACATGCCCAGAAGCTGCTTTATCGACTGATTCGTATCGCTCGGCCAGCTTTGCGTTCCATCTTGCCGTTTCTCGGTTTTCCAGAGTCTCCAAACCATCCTGAACCTCGCAAAGGGATGTGGTGTACGCCTCCGCAACGATACTTGCACACTCGGCTGCCGATCACTGAGCTTGTGCCGCCAAAAACAAGGCTTTTTCCGCCTGCTGCCGGGCGAAAGGACAACGCGAGAGAGTGACGGAGCAGCAAGGGTCGCCGAAGCGTGCGAATCGGGCCACGGAATGGTGAAGCACGACGCAGTTCGTGTGTACGGTCCATGCTACCGGCTGGCTCTCTACCCGTGTGGAACAAAACCGCCCGCGCCCGGCTCCCGCGGATGTTCATCTTTCGGGTGCATCCTTCTTGGCCATTGTTGCGCGTGGCACGAAAGCCGCCTCAAGCTGACGGGCCGCTTTTACCCGGTCACCTTGGATAAACACATAGCCAGTTTTTCTCGTTAATGCATTAGGACAATAGTTTCCATACCCTATTTGGCGGCAATGTCAAGGCAGTGCGTTAACGCAGACTTGAAATTCGCGGAGGGCAACGGTGATCGAGCAGTGACGGGAAGCCGTGCGCGCGGCGCACGGCGTGGAACCGAAATACAAGCGGGTGGACAAGGCGATCACGGGCGACATCGAAAGCGAGTCGTTACCGGCCGGCCCTGCGCCACGATTCGACCTGAAGACAACACGGAGGCATAACAGCGCACAGCTTGATGTGTTGGGCTGCGGTGTGGATCAAATCATCTCTGTTACTTCCCGTCGTTTGAGGGCACCAAGGCGAGATGAAAGACGGTGGGATTGCGCAAACTCGCGTCCAGAGTGTTCGATGCATCGACGATGCCGTCGATCATTAGCTCGACGAACGCTCTCAAACATCAAGCGATGAAAACACAGATTACGAGCCAGCGTCGTGCCAGAGGAGCATACGGCTTGCGCATGCCTTGCTCAAGTCAGGTGATAAAGGCGAATCGGAGCGACTGCTTCCGGCAGTGGTCGCCCACATAGTTCGAGAATAGAGCGTTCGATATTGCGCGACATGGCATCGAGGGCGAGCGCGTTGGGCGCGGCGGTGAAGGGCTCGGCCACTTCGCTAGCGATCGCTTCGAGCGCGATCAGTGTGTAGGAGATGAAAACACACAGCAGAGGCGTGAAGAATTCAGTCGAATCGACCAGCCCGAACGGCAACATGACGCAGTAGGCATAGACCGTTCGGTGCAGCAGAACACTATAGGAAAAGGGGATTGGCGTGGAGGCGATGCGCTCGCATCCTCCAACGGCTGCACCTAGCTCGTTGATCTGTGCATCCAGCATCCAGAGCGTTGTCTCACCTATTCGTGCGTGCCGTTCTGTTTGCGCGAGTTCTCGGCGAATGTCATTAAGAAGTGCCGTGGGTTTGTACTGTTTGGCGCGTAACAACTCGGCCCGATCTCGCCCGAGTAAGCGCACGAGATCCGGCATCGGATCCGTGTTTCGTAGTTCATGTTTAAGGGCGTAGATGAAGGCGATCATCGTCTGGGCGATTTGAAACTTGTTCGCTTGCTCCGGAACGTAGCAGAGTATTTGTGACGTCAGCGCTCGCGTAGAGATGAGGAGGCTGCCCCATAAATGACGTGCTTCGTTGAAACGCCCATAGCTCGCGTTGTTGCGGAACGCCAGAAAGATGGCAAGGGCGAGGCCGAACAACGTGAAGGGGGCGGTATTGAGCGGAATTTTTTCCCCGAAAATCCTCCCCTGTGTAAAGACCGCCAGGGTGCTGACAGCCGCCATGAAGAGAAGCTGCGGGATGATCGATTGAAGAACAGAACCGTTCCACACAAACAGCAGCCGGAACCAGTTTTCACTTGGCCTTACGATCATGATGTGCTCTTGTTATGGGCAGAATGGCGCATCCGTATAGCAGGCGAGCGCCTGTTCGCGAGATACGAGTCAATGGTAGCCGGGGTCTCCTTCACGTACCTTCCCGCGGAATACACGATATTGCATGGCGTTATAGAAGAGAATGACCGGCAGCACGATAACGGTGCCAACGAGTGCAAAGAGCTGGCTCGAATGACTCGACGAAGCATCCCAGATCGTCAGCGAGGGCGGAATGATATACGGCCAGATACTGATGACGAGACCGGTGTAGCCGAGAAAACAGATAGCTAGTGTGAGAAGGAATGGCATTGCTTCGTGTTGTAGTCGCACCGAGCGGAGAATGCCCCAGACGCAGAGAACGACAAGTATCGGCACGGGTAAAAACCACCCGAGCTGCCCGCTTCCGAACCAGCGCTTCTCCACCGCAGGCAGTCCGATCACGGTCCACAGGCTGACGATTCCAATCGTTGCCAGCAGTGCGATCACGAGGGGCCGCATCAACTCTCGCATCTTGCGCTGCAATTCCCCGTCCGTCTTGAGGATAAGCCAACCACACCCTAGCGTCGCATAGGTCATAAGCACGCCGATGCCGCAGAACAGGCTGAACGGCGACAGCCAGTCGAACGGTTCGCCGACGAAGCGGGAGTCGGCCATCTTGATGCCCTGTAGCAGCGAGCCTAACGTGATGCCTTGGCAGAGAGCCGCGAGTGCCGAGCCGCCGATAAATGCGAGATCCCATGCGTGCTGCGTGCGCTTCGCCTTCGCCCGCAGTTCGAACGCCGCGCCGCGAAAAATCAGACCCACCACCATTAGGATCAGCGGCATGTAGTTGGCCGGCAGGAGCGTCGAATAGACAACGGGAAATGCGCCATAGAGTCCAGCACCGCCAAGGACCAGAAACGTTTCGTTGCCGTCCCAAACGGGGGCGACGGTGTTGAGCATTACGTGACGATCACCCTTTTCTTCAAAGAATGGAAACAGCAGGCCGATACCGAGATCGAAGCCGTCGAGCATCACATAGATAAAGACGCCAAGTCCGATGATGAACGCCCAGAGAACGGGAAGATCGATTTGCATGACGTCATTCTCCTTCCAGCACGTCCAGGGCACGATTGTGCAATTCGGGGTACTTCAGCGACTCGCGTGTTTCCAACCCTGCGGAAGGACCTGCCTTCATCATCTTCAGCATGTAATAGACGCCCGTGCCAAACACAAGGAAGTAGACGATGACCAATATCAGCAAAGTGACACCTGCTTGCTGGCTACCAATCGGCGACACGGAGTCCACGGTGCGCACTACGCCATAAACTGTCCAGGGCTGCCGGCCAACCTCCGTCGTGATCCATCCGGCTAACAGTGCCACGATGCCGGACGGCCCCATGCACAACACAAACCACTGATACCAGGCAGCCTCGTAGAGTTTGCCGTTCCGCCTCAGCAGCAGGCCGACGACCGCGGTCAATAGCATCAGCATGCCGAGACCGGCCATGATGCGGAACGTCCAGAACACGATCGGTGAGTACGGGCGATCCTCCGGCGGGAACTCTTTCATTCCGCGAATCTCCCCGTCCCAACTATGTGTCAAGATCAGGCTGCCGAGGTGAGGCACCTGGATCGCGTATCGAGTGACCTCCGCGTCCATATCGGGCAGGCCGAACAGGTTCAGTGCGGTGCCGCCATGCTCGGTTTCCCACAACCCTTCGATGGCTGCGATCTTCACTGGCTGATACTCGCGCGTGTTCAGGCCGTGTGCGTCGCCGACGAATATCTGTATTGGTGTGAGCACCAACAGCATCCACAGCGCCATTGAGAAGCTACGCTTAACCGGTACATCGCGCCGCCCATGGAGCAGGTGCCACGCACCGCAAGCGGCAACGATGAAGGCTGCGACGATGAACGCAGCAATGGTCATGTGTGCAAGCCGGAAGGGAAACGATGGATTGAAAATCACCTTGAACCAATCTACAGGGACAATGCGGCCATTTTCCATGGCGAATCCCTGCGGCGTTTGCATGAAACTGTTCGAAGCCAGAATCCAGAACGTCGAAATCAGCGTCCCCACAGCGACCATGAACGTGGCGAAGAAATGTGCACGAGGACTTACGCGATGCCAGCCGAACAGCATGATCCCGAGAAAACCGGCCTCGAGAAAGAAAGCTGTGAGAACTTCGTAAGTCAGAAGCGGTCCGGTGATATTGCCGGCAATCAAGGAGAACCCGCTCCAGTTTGTGCCGAATTCATAGGCCATCACGACCCCGGAGACGACGCCCATTCCGAAGCCGACGGCGAAGATCCGCGACCAGAACAGGTACATGTCCTTGTAGGCTTTGTCGCCCGTCAGCAAGAAGCGCCATTCCAGCACGGCGAGGAAGCTGGCCATGCCTATACTGATCGCCGGGAAGACGATGTGAAATGAAACTGTGAACGCAAACTGCAACCTGGCGAGATGAAACGCGTCGAAGATTTCCATGATCGGCCAAAAGCTCCAGCTGATGACAGCAAGCGTATAAAGACAAACGACATGCGACGGTGCTACGACGCGCGGTTAATTCGAAGCTCCCAGAGAAGGTAATTCCTGGAGACAGCAAAACCAGAAGGGTGGGCCGGCGCGGCACCTCATTGCGCGCACGGTCTTTGTCTTTCGCTGCGCTAAATCGCGCTCGTCATCGGGCCGCCCGATTGCCGATAGACCGGCGTGGCGCGCCGGCATACCGGATAAGCGGGACCGTATGAACTCAGTTCGTCACCACGCGTTCTACCCGTACCGGCACCGATTTGTAAGAGGGCGTACCGCTCTCTTTGTCGATATAGTCGAGTGGAACCAGAACATTGGCTTCTGGGTAGTACGCCGCGACCGAACCTTTCGCGATGTTGTAGATGATCGCGGTGATGTTCTTCAGCTTGAGCGATCTGCCCGAAGTAAGCGTTTCGATGTCCACCAGATCGCCATGTTCGATGCCTTGTGCGGCCATGTCGTCCTGGTTCATAAAAAGGACGTCCCGTCTGCCGAATACGCCCCGATAGCGGTCGTCCATCGCATAGATGGTGGTGTTGTACTGGTCGTGGCTACGGATCGTGATGAGGCGCAGCACGTTTTCAGCACCCAGGACGTCGGCATCTTCTTTCACGCCGCTGTATACCGAGAACATCGCCTTTCCGGTCGGCGTATGCCACTGTCGCTCGGTGGGAGGAAGCGGCAGCCGGAATCCGCCCGGAACTCTGATGCGCGCGTTGAAATCCTCGAAGCCAGGCACGGTCTGTTCAATCAGGTCCCGGATCTTGTCGTAGTCGGAGATGAGCTCCATCCACGGCAATCTGGTATTGGGTAGCGTGGCACGCGCGATACCCGCGACGATTGCAGGCTCCGAGCGCAAGTACTCCGATGCAGGCGCGAGTTTGCCCGACGACGCGTGCACCATCGACATCGAGTCCTCGACGGTGATCGATTGCCGCCCTCCAGTCTGGATATCGAGCTCTGTGCGCCCAAGACAAGGGAACAGATACGTTTCCTTCGAGACCAGCAGGTGCGTACGGTTGAGCTTGGTGCCGATATGCACGGCCAGATCGAGTTTGGCCATCGCGGGGAAGGACTGCTCGGGGTCCGGCAACGCAACGGCAAAATTTCCGCCAAGGCAAAGGAGCGCCTTCGCCGTGCCATCGATCATGGCCTGCATGGCCTGAACCGCATCGTGTCCATGCTCGGAAGGCGGGGTGAAGCCACATGCTGCTTCTATCAGTTTGAGGAACTCCTGTGAGGGCTTCTCAGTAATGCCGACGGTGCGGTTTCCCTGCACGTTGGAGTGTCCGCGCAGCGGGCAGATGCCCGCGCCGGGTTTCCCGAAGTTGCCACGCAGAAGTAACAGATCGGCAATCAGACGGACGTTGGCTGTTCCCTTGTTATGCTGCGTGACGCCCATGCCGTAGCTCACGATTGTCGCGTTGGATTTTGCATAGGCGATGGCCACGTGCTCGAGATCCGCGCGGGTGAGGCCACTTGCCTTTTCGATATCGTCCCAGGACGTCGCCTCAAGATCTGCGGCGAAGGCATCGAACCCCTCCGTATGGGTCGCGATAAATTCCCGATCAAGGACGTTTCCCTGCTCGGCTTCCATCTGGAGCAACGCTTTCATGACACCTTTTAGCGCCGCTGCGTCGCCGCCGGCGTCGACCTGGAAATAGGTCGACGCAATCCGCGTCGAGCCAAAGGTCGCCATTTCCAACATGCTCTGCGGGTCGGCAAAACGCTCCAGCGCGCGCTCCCGTAACGGATTGAACACGATGATCGGGACATTTCTCCGCGCGGCTTCATGAAGTGTACCCATCATGCGCGGGTGATTCGTGCCCGGATTGTGGCCGATCGCAATGATGAGTTCCGCCGAATCGAAATCGTCCAGCGATACAGTACCCTTGCCGATTCCGATCGACTGCGGCAATCCCACGCTCGTTGGCTCGTGGCACATGTTCGAGCAATCAGGGAAATTGTTCGTGCCGTATTCGCGCGCGAACAACTGGTAAAGGTATGCAGCTTCGTTCGAAGCGCGGCCCGACGTATAAAACTCGACTTGATCCGGTGTTAGCGCGCGCAGGATCTCACCGATGCGTGCGAACGCGTCTTCCCATTCGACTGCGCGATACGTATCAGTCGCGCGGTCGTAAACGAGCGGATGCGTGAGCCGGCCCTTGTCCTCAAGTTCATAGTCGGTCATTTTCAGAAGCGAGCTGACGGTGTTGCTTGCGAAAAATTCCGGTGGCACACGTTTAGTGGTTGCTTCCCAGGTGACAGCTTTTGCACCGTTCTCGCAGAACTGAAACGTGGAGCGGTGTTCCTTGTCGGGCCAGGCGCAGCCCGGGCAATCGAAACCGGCGGGCTGATTCGTTCGGAGCAGCGTAATCGGTGCCTCTATGCTCTCCATCTGATCGTGAATCGCCTGAGCGGTCGCCTTAAGTGCGCCCCAACCGCCGGCGGGACCTTCGTACGGCCTGATGCCTGGCACGTCGCGTAGCTTGGCCACATGAACCTCCAATGAACGAGCGTAGTCCTGCTAGGGACGGGATAGCCTGCATGGCTTTAGGATTGCGCCGCTTCGCGGCTTACGATATGGCTACTTCTGCGATTCAGTCTAGTTAATCCAAACGCATGCGCAAGATAAAAATTATCTCGCATCTCGGTTAATAAAAGTGCCGATAGGTTTAGTCGTATATAGCGACGGTTGAGCAAGTACACTGCATTTCATTTTATAAAGAATTGTTATATTTATACGGATTTTAATAGGCACGACCATCCAGATAATCTTGCGTATTTAACAAGGGCCTCTTGCAGATCATCTTCACGACGTCGAGGTACGGCACCTCGGAACGACGCCGTCCTGCATCGGCGGGGCAATGCGAGTCTTCGGTGAGGCGCACGACATTTGGTCCGGCCTGGCAGATATCACGGAGCATGTACATGGTCGGGTGACTTCCGTTCGTGGGCCAATTGTCTTACTCAAACACACTTCGTCACCTGATGCGGCATTGAGTCACTGGATAAACCGAAGTCTGTCCTCGCATCGCCTTCCTCAGATACAAATCCGCTGCCGTGTTGGACGGCCTTTGATTTGATTCTATTGACAAGTCGAACCATTGTTAACGTCTGTCGGTCCGATAGCATCTATTGGAGTGACCAAGCGCAGGAATCGATGTCGCCGACAAACCTGGAAGAATGTCGTCGCCGCAGCGCGCCGAGCCGCACATCGTTGGCGATGGCGTGTCCCGCGGCCCGCAAGTACCGGAGTGAAATGGGACGGCAGGATGTTATTTCCGCATCATTGCCGCTATTAATAGGCGAATTGGTAATACGAGGAGTGCGGTGGCTCCGACCCCCAGGCACCAGAGGATCAACATCCACTTCAGGTCGCTTAGGAAACCCGTACGCCGACTCGATGGTTCTCGCTTCATGGCTGCCTTTCCCCGCTCTAATTCCGTTACGCTCGACCGCGACCATCGAAGCTCATTCGACTCCGATAATTACGCTGGAGGCCTTGAAGATTGCGGTCGCAGGCTTTCCAACGGCGAGACCAAGTCGATCCACGCTTTCGTTGGTTATGATTGAAACGATTTTTGCGCCTTCTGGCACGCTGATCTCAACCTCTGCATTCACGGGGCCTTTGACAACCGCCGAAACCGTTCCTGCAATGCAGTTCCTCGCAGATATCTTGTGGCTGTCGAAGTCGACCAGCACGAGCACCGACGACGCCTTGACGAGAGCGAATGCGGTCGAATTCCGCTGGAGTCCCAACGAGGTGGCGCCGCCTTGCGTAATGATGGCCACGATATCCAGGCCGTCGTCTGTACGGAGGATGACCTCATCATTGACGGCTCCCGACTTCACGCCGGCGATATGGCCTGCGAAATGATTACGAGCGCTGGTACGCATACTTCTCTCCGGATCGGGTTTGAAGGTCCATCGCAAGTCAGGCTGCTGTTCACACGCCTTTCTTTGCGGTGACGTCCGTTGCAAGGCGAACTCCGGTGAAAGTGAAATCGCGGATGCCATTCGAGCGGACTTCATTGCGTATAGCATAGGCGGAAATTGAGAGGCTCAGACCGGCGCTGATCACAAAATTTGGTCTCGGTCCGCCCAATTGAAAGAGCTCGGTGGCTCGTCTGCTCTGTCGGCTTGGTATTTCGCGCTTCGCGCTTGCGCAGAACGCAGTGCGACTGTCTGCAAAATCGGCATCGGAGCGGTTTTTTCGTGCTAGTCTTTTTGGACAGCCAGCAACGGAGGCGACGATGGCCGATACCATAGAAGGCATCAGGGTCGTACATTTGGACGGACGCGAAGCGGTGAAATTCGGCATCAAGGTTGACAGCGTCCATCACTTTTGCGTTGTGAGCAAGGAAGTACTGCGCGAACTATCTCCGCCGGGTGGGCACAAATCCGATCTGGTGCAGGAGTTCGAGCAGCATCGTGAGCTGATATACGAGAAGGCCGCAGCCGCGATTCGAGGCGGCTTAAGGGGCGAGCCACTGCAGCTGAACGCTGAGGTCTTCGCGTCCTGACGCAACTTGCGCTATCGGCGCGACACACGTTGCGCAGTATCGCGACATGGCTGCACAGCGGCTGTTGGCGTGTCGCCCGTGCTCTACATGTGTCCCAACTCCTTGCACGGGCACACTTAGCGGACAATCTGGCCGATTGCTATGGAGACCTTCGCGTCGCGTCCGGAATACATCCGCGGTGGAGCACTTTGTTCTGATCCGCGCCGATGGCAAAAAAATACCCGCCGGGAGGAGGGGCCAGGCGGGCCGGAGATCGAACGAGGGCTGTGACTGGCCGAGGTAGCCGAGACACCCCCCGATGTTGGACAAAAGTAGACCGAAGGTCAATCATCGCGTCCCGATTCATAATATCGGACTGTTCGATCGGTGCCGCGTTCGAGGGCCTGAAATCAGGGCTAATTTGGCTATTCGACCGCTGCGCTTTGCGGCGCAAGAGGATGCCTGTGGCGTGACAAGCCAGGAGATGCCAAGCCCCCAGCAGCCCCGGTGCACGGCTTAATCACGGTCACTTGTTTCGTGGTCGTCGTCGCCCGCGGACGGTAATTGGTTTTGCCCGAAACGTAGAATTATCACCCCGACCGCGAGCATAACGATGCCGCCGGTCGTCATCAGAATATGCGCAGAGTCACCGGTGCCGCCGCGGAGGATCAGGTCACGCGCGAGAGATGCCATTGCGATATAAAGCGGAAAGCGAACCGGTAGGCGACCCAGGCGCAAGTACCGTACCGTCATCTCAAGCACTTCGAGGTATAGGAACATCAACAGCAGATCAGTCAATAGGACCTGGCCGATCAGGAAAACTTTCAAGGCCTCCTGCAGCATCGCGAATGCGGTGGCAAGACCTATAACGACAAGCCCACCGACCTCGACCGCGTAAAGAAACTGGACGAAACGGCGACGAAAGGGACCAGCCGTATGGTCTGCCAGGTGGGGTGAATTCACGGAATAGATTGAAGCCGCAAGCTAAGCAATTATTTGACCACCAAATCCCGCAGTTGAGATGAGTGATGCGCCCGACATTGCGTACATTCTCTGTATGACCGGGATGCGCATCAATAGGGGAGAAGACGATAGTAAATATTGGAGACCGATGTGTATCTCAATGCTTGAATTCCCTATCGAACGCTATCCGCGTGACTATAATCAACTAACCCATCTTCACGTCGGGATCCGTTTCCCAGGTCAGTCTCTTAATCGGACTTTGTGATATGAATGATCCTGACGTCGATTCCTCTTGCCCTGGTTTCCGGTGCGGAATGATTGCTATCGTCGGGCGCCCCAACGTCGGCAAGTCCACTTTGCTGAACGCTCTCGTCGGACAGAAAATAAGCATCACGTCGCGCAAGGCGCAGACAACTCGCCATAGAATCACCGGAATCAATACGACCAAAGACGCACAATTTATCTTTGTCGACACGCCGGGTTTCCAGACCCACCATAGCACCGCGCTGAACCGTTCGCTAAATCGTACGGTCACGTCGACGCTGACGTCAGTCGACGTGATTCTCTTCGTTATAGAGGCCGGTCACTTTGGGCCAGACGATCAGAAAGTGCTCGACCTGATTCCACGCGGCATGCCGACGCTTCTAATCGCGAACAAGCTTGACCGCATCACAGATAAGGCGACGCTGTTCCCGTTCATGCAGCAAGTGAGCCACTTGCGCGAATTCGTCGAGATGGTGCCGCTGTCCGCGACGAATCAGGAAGACGTTGAGCGTTTGCTGCAGACGATCAAGCCATACCTGTCGGAACGCGAATCGATCTATGGCGAAGATGACCTGACCGACCGCAGTTCCCGTTTCCTCGCTGCCGAGATTCTGCGCGAAAAAGTATTTCGCTGGACAGGTGACGAACTCCCTTACACGAGTACGGTCGTGATCGAAAAGTTCGAGGAGGAGGGGCGCCTCAAGCGCATCTTCGCAACGATTCTCGTCGAGCGCGACTCGCAAAAGGCGATGATGATTGGCAAGAATGGGGCGAAGCTCAAACGGATCAACACCGACGCGCGGGTAGACATGGAAAAGTTGTTCGACGGTCCCGTTTATCTCGAGACATTCGTCAAAGTCAAGAGCGGCTGGGCCGACAACGAAGCGGGGCTTCGCGCCTACGGGTATGAATGACGACATCGGCTCGACGAGCAGCGTATCAGCCTGTCAGGCGGGCCCGCAGCAACTTGCATATGGCGTAAGCGCCGCTTTGAAAAGCACGATCTTCGTCAACTCCTACATTTTCGAGGACTGGTCATGTCTACCCTGATCGCGATTACCTATCAAGACTTAGCCGCAGCGGAAGGCGCGTTGAAAGAGCTACGGACACTTCAAGGTGAATACCTTTTGCAACTGAAAGATGCGGTCATTGTTGAGCGCACGGCCGACGGCAGAGTGACACTTCATCAGACGTTCGATCCGACGGCTGCGGGTGCGTTGAGAGGGGCGTTCTGGGGCTGCCTGATTGGCTGGCTATTTCTGAATCCGTTGCTAGGTGCGGCAGTTGGATCGGCGTCTGGCGCATTGGCAGGCAAATTGAGTGAATACGGTGTCGGTGACACCTTCGTAAAGTCGTTGACGCAAAAAATTCAACCAGGCGCCGCCGCGGTATTCGCGCTGCTCAAAGAAGTGACGCTGGACAAAGTGGAAGCCGATCTGGCGAAACTGGGAGGCACTGTGCTGTATACCAATCTTTCACTTGACGATGAATTGAAGCTGGTCGAGGCGTTATCGAAGGCTAAGAATTCGACAGATAGTGACAACCCCGACGTCGCGAGCAGTGTAAAGCAGTGAGGACTTATTTGCCGGGATTTGGGAACAATGTCTGAAGACTCACAACAATCATCTGCATGGCGATTGCGGAGAGAATCATTCCCATCAGCCGCCTCGTGATCGCCGTCGCTGTGGAGCAACGGAGACTATTTAGATCGCTCCCCGGCCCCGGCGTAGTTGAGGCAACTCCTTCAAGGCACTGCGTCACTTCCCTGCAACACTCAGGTCAGGCGAAGTAACTCGCCGTATTTTTGGCGGCTACCGAGCCAAGAGCTGCCTCAGAGCTAGCCGTTTCATATGTATTCCTCGCTAGTGCGTATGCCTTTGCTGAATCGCGTTGAAGTTCTGCGGCCTGTGCCATGTCAGTCATATTCATGCTCATCTCCTTCCTCAATATTTGCCGTGCCGATATGGAATGCCTTTCGCCTATCTTTCGAAGGACTGGCGCGCAGCCGATAGCTCGAATCGGAGATATCGACATGGCAGTGCGTGCGCCGAGGCGCTATGTTTTATACGTGCAATGGTTTGCAAATGGGAGCTGGGAAATGACGCAAAAATTGATTGTCGCGACCTTTAAGGATTTGGACGTCGCACAGAGGGCCGCAAGGGATTTCAGAAATTTCGAAATAGATGATGGCGGTTTTAAGATCGAGAGCGGCGTGATGGTTCAGAAAGACGTCGCGGGCAAATTAACGGTGATCGAAAAGTACACCCAGCCTTTTTGGGGCACGGTGATTGGCGCTGTAACAGGGGGATTGGTAGGCCTGCTAGGCGGACCGGTTGGCGTGATCGCGGGGCTCACTGTCGGCGCAGGCGCGGGGCTTGCCGGGCACGCGGTCGAGGGTATTCTCGACAGCAAACTGACAAAATCCATTTCCGATGAACTCCTGCCGGGCAGCGTCGCATTGATCCTCGAAGTAAAAGAGCCGCCGCTGTTCGAGGTCGAGAATGTCGTGCTCGGCTACGGTGGCAAGCTGTTCCACCAGTCGCTTCCATGGTGACGCGCGTGTTCCGTCGGTGAAGAATCCGATTTTGATGTGCGTTGAGATCTCAATGAAACGTCAGGCAGGAACGGTTTTTGATTTCCTCTCCCGATTTCGCATGGACGGAAAAATGCTACGTCATAAAGAATCACGATCTGATAACAGAGCTTCCTCCGCGCTCAACAGCACCCCGCAGACGGGTGGACCTCAGGCTCCTTCAGCCGATTGTTCTCTCGACGAGGCGCTCGAAGAGACATTCCCGGCAAGTGATCCGATTGCGGTGGGTGGGGTGAGCCGGATTGAAACCACCGATGATTCCGACCTTAAACACGACTGACGGTTACGAGCCATACATTCGGTGCGCAGACTTGACAGACGTGCACCGATGGCCTTTGATGAATGGTCAGCCAGTGTTGCGCTGATCGAACAGGCATGGAGCCGGCCCGTGACTTTCACTCGCCATACAATCATGTGGGAAGCCGCCGTCGACGCGATTGAGCGCGCAGAGCGGCTGCACAGGCAATTCTTCCGGCTGGCGGGTCAGCATGCCCGCGTACCCATCTGGGAACCGCCCATTGAGGTGTTCGAACAGGATGGACGGCTCGTGATCGTGGTGGCGTTGCCGGGCGTGCCTCCCGACGTGATCGATCTGAATCTCGATGGCGGTACGCTGATTGTCGAGGCCGAAAGAAAGTTGCCTCGCGCCTTCGCTGCGGGCAAGGTCCATTGCCTGGAAATTCCCTATGGCCGTTTCGAGCGGCGCATCCAGCTTCCAACCGGTCGCTATCGGCTGGCGCAGCGCGACGCTGACCACGGATGCCTGGTGCTGAGCTTCGAAAGGCTGGATTGAGTCCGGCAAGCGCCGGCAAATCGAGGAACGAGGATGAGCGCGGACAGCGAAAACGAGACTTCCGAGTCCAGCCCGGCGAGCGAGGCAACTGCTTCGACATCTGCATTGCCCAATGAGACCCTGATTCTGCTGCCGGTGCGCAATGCCGTGCTGTTTCCAGGTATGGTGCTGCCGTTTACCGCGGGACGTGGCCAGGCCAAGGAGGACGTGCAGGCCGCCGTCAAACGCCAGCAGCCGTTGGGCGTTGTGTTGCAACGCGATCCGCGGGTACAGGACCCGACATTCGATGGCCTGAACACGATTGGCACCGTGGCGAACGTGGTGCGCTACGTCACTAGTCCAGAAGACGGTGCGCATCACCTGATCTGTCAGGGTGTCGAGCGCTTTCGCCTGATTGCGCCGGTCGAAGGTCTCGGCTTTCGGGCAGCGCGAGTTGAGTTCCTGCCCGAGACTACCGCGAGGGACTCCGCCGTCGACGCACGTGCGCTTGTTTTAAGGCAGCGCGCGGGGGAAATGATCGGACTACTGCCCAACGCGGGTGGGGAACTCGTAAGGGCGCTGGATGCCATCGAGCTGCCTGGCCTGCTCGCCGACACCATCGCCGGTTTGCTCGACATCCCGCCGGAGCGCAAGCAGGAGATTCTGGAAACGCTCGACGTCTGCAAGCGGCTCGACAAAGTGTTGGATGCCGTTGCGGGACGCATCGAAGTGCTTCGTCTGTCGCAGGAAATCGGCGAGCAGACGCGCGGCCGGATCGACCAGCGTCAACGTGAAATGATGCTGCGCGAGCAACTCAGGACCATCCAGAACGAACTTGGCGAGAACATCGAAAGCCGCGAGGAAGTCCGCAAGCTGACGGAGGCAATTGAAGCCGCTCACATGCCACCGGAAGTCGAGTCTCATGCGCGCAAAGAACTCGGCCGGCTGGAGCGGATGCCGGAGGCGTCCTCGGAGTATTCCATAAGCGTGAGCTACCTTGAATGGCTGACCGAACTCCCTTGGCCGCTTCCCGCAGAAGCGCCGATCGATATCGCTCGTGCGCGTCAGATACTCGACGAAGCGCACTTCGGTCTGGATAAGGTGAAGCGCCGCATCCTCGAATATCTCGGTGTCAGAAAGCTCAATCCACGCGGCAAGGCGCCCATTCTTTGCTTTCTCGGACCGCCGGGAGTCGGCAAAACATCGCTGGGCCAGAGCATCGCACGCGCGCTGGAGCGGCCGTTTGTGCGCGTTAGCCTGGGTGGCGTGCATGACGAAGCCGAAATACGTGGCCATCGGCGTACGTATATCGGCGCGATGCCGGGCAACATCATCCAGGCGATCCGCAAAGCGGGCGCGCGCAACTGCGTGATGCTGCTCGACGAACTCGACAAACTCGGGCAGGGCGTGCACGGCGACCCGGCCGCGGCGATGCTCGAAGTTCTGGACCCCGAGCAGAACGCGTCTTTCCGGGACAATTACCTGGGCGTGCCGTTCGACCTGTCCGCAATCGTGTTCGTGGCCACTGCCAACCAGATCGAAGGTATTGCGGGTCCCTTGCGCGATCGCATGGAAATTCTGGATCTGCCCGGCTACACCGAGACCGAGAAATTCCAGATCGCCCAGCGCTTTCTGGTTCCACGTCAACTGGAGGCGTGCGGCCTGACTGCCGAACAATGTGAACTTCCCGATGAAGCGCTGAGGGTCATCATCCGCGACTATACGCGCGAAGCCGGCGTGCGAAGCCTGGAGCGGCAGATCGGCGCGGTCTTTCGCTATGTCGCGTTGCGCGTGGCCGAAGACCCGTCTACGCATGAACGGATCGAGCCCGATCGCCTGTCGTCGATTCTGGGGCACCGTCGCTTCGAAATGGAGGTGGCGATGCGTACGAGCTTGCCGGGCGTAGTGACTGGACTCGCGTGGACGCCGGTTGGCGGAGATCTGCTTTTCATCGAAGCGAGCAGCACGCCGGGCGGTGGCAGGCTCGTGCTGACGGGCCAGTTAGGCGACGTGATGAAGGAAAGTGTCCAGGCCGCTTTGACGCTGGTGAAGTCGCGCTGCGAGTCACTGCATATCGACTGCTCGAACTTCGACAAGCGCGACATTCACGTTCATGTGCCGGCGGGTGCGGTCCCCAAGGACGGCCCCAGCGCCGGCGTCGCCATGTTCATCGCGATTGCATCGCTTCTAATGGGGCGAGCGGTGCGCAGCGACTGCGCCGTGACCGGCGAAATCAGCCTGCGGGGCATTGTCTTGCCGGTAGGCGGCATCAAGGAAAAAGTGCTTGCCGCTTTGCGTGGCGGCATCAAAACAGTCTTGCTGCCCGCGCGCAATGCTCCCGACCTCGAGGACATTCCTGTCGACGCACGCACCCAGATGCGATTCGTGCTGTTGGAGACCGTGGACGACGCAGTGCGCGAAATTCTCGAGAACGAATCGGTGAAGGTTAATCGGAACGTCGATACATAATTCCGCAAAAGAGGGCGGCGCCCAGGCGGGACCGTTTTGCGTGGGAGTGTTACTCGATCGGATTAGCGGTATCGCCGGCGAGTAGCAATTGAGGAAGTTGCGAGAATGACCATTCATCCATCGCGCGATCGAGTATCCATACCATGTCGAACCGATCTTCCGGCCACGACGAAGGAACGCTTGGAGCACCAGGTACGAGTCCGATTAACGACGGTAGTACTTTGTGCTCCCATGCAATCAGCACGATGCCGGATTGAGCCAACACGTCGTTCATTAGCGCTGGCCCGTCGTCCTTCAAGTGCGTGGTGACGTAGTTCACCTGAGATGTTGCCTGTAGCTGAAGCAGGGCAACCAGCGGGGTAACTGTCTGCATGGCTCGTTTGCTTTTGCTGGACGGACCGGTCCCTGGCGCGTACACGGTGGCCGGCTTCAGTCGCGTGGCGTGCGTTTCCTCGATCGGACAAAAGAATCGTGCCAACGCCCCGGCCCGCTGCCAGCCGCGAACGCTGAGACTTTCAGCGTCGGCCTTTCCGTCCGTTTCAATGCCGATACCTTCGTTGGGGCCTGGTTTCTCAGCGTGCCGAATAAACATGATTCGATGGGGTGACATGTGGCCTCCGCGATGGGGTTGAAGACTGGGTGCGACGCTGTACCGTATCTTCCATGCTGCCAGCCGCGACCTCGTGAAGCAAAGGCTTCCAGTCGTGGCGCGGGTTGTCGTCGACAAGTGTGATCTGAACCCAACGCTGTCTGTCGTTCGCGCCGAGTTTATTGCCTGATTGGATTGTAAGTTCAAGGCTCCCCAGATTTTCAAATAGTTTCGAGAAGGGGCCGATAAACGCACGTTAGCTCGATTCCGATACTAAGAATCGGAGCGATAGAGCTTCAGGATCGGGATCTTCATTGATAATGGGAAAAGACTTACACAAGACGGAACGTGCAGTCACCGTCAGTTCATTCTCACCCCACAACAGGAGAAATCTTGAGTCCGATATCTTCGCCGATCTCCGCCGCCCAACGCGCGCTCGACACGGAGCCGCAATCTATCGACGCTCCGTTGTCGGCGGCAGCCGCGTTCCTGGTCCTCACCGTGAAAGACGACGACGCGTCGATCGCAGCCGCGCGCTCCGTGGTGGCAAGCACCGATGACCTCGTCAAGGATGTCAGGATCCGAACTGACGGCGGCGTGTTCACCTGCAACGTCGGGATTTCGCATCGTGCCTGGGGACCGCTTACCGGGAAACCTGCACCCAGTGAGCTCGCGCCGTTCAAGGAGGTGCGAGGTGCCACCCATACTGCGGTGTCCACAGCGGGCGACTTGCTGTACCACATCCGTGCTGAGTCCATGGGTGTGATCATCGAGTTCGAGAGGATTCTCCTCGAGGCCTTTGGGAACTCCGTCACCGCAGTCGACGACGTCGCCGGGTTCCGTTACTTCGATGGACGCGATCTCCTCGAGTTCGTTGACGGCACTGCGAATCCCGATGGCCTGGACCTGCCTGCCGCCACCATCGTTGGCGACGAGGATCCAGAATATGCTGGCGGCAGCTATGTCGTGATTCAGAAGTATCTGCACGACATGGCAGCCTGGCGCTCGCAGAGTGTGGAGACGCAGGAGGCAATCATCGGCCGTACCAAGTTCAGCAACAGCGAGTTGCCGGACGCGACGCAGGGCCAGAAATCCCACAAGACGCTTTGCACAATCGAGGACGCGGACGGCGAGCACGACATCCTGCGTGACAACATGCCATTCGCCGTCCCCGGTCGCGGCGAATACGGCACCTACTTTATCGGCTATTCCCGGCACCTGTGGGTGATCGACAAGATGCTGGAACGTATGTTCATAGGTGATCCGCCGCCGCTTCATGACCGCATTCTTGACTTCTCCAAGGCTGTCACGGGTGTCACGTTCTTTGCTCCGGCCCGCAAGTTTCTGAGCAACCTGGCTGACTGAGGGGACGCCGTGGTCGTAGCTCGAGCAATGCTGTGCCGCCTCAGCGGCGAAGGGCCGCTGGCCGGTCCGCACATACCGTCGCGGCTCGAAAGTGCCGAAACGCCGCCTCTGCGCTTCATCGTCTTCACGAAGCTCTCGTCCATGCCGCTTTTTTTTGACTGTACACAGGCGGCGTGAGCGGTTCGCTCAGACGACCCACGAAGATGCAGAGCACAACAGCGGCGGCGTAAGGGACTGCCAAAAAAGGGCCCCGTATGCGCAATGCTAAGTCCGCGGCTGGCCTGAAGATAGCTGGGCAACCAGGTCAAAAAAAGGTATTGGGTATAGACGTTGCAGCCTTGGGTGATCGCGAGACCCCACAAAGTCGGAGTGCGCATGAGCGAAAGCAGCCCACTCGACTGGGTGTTCACGGACGCCGCCTCGACTGATCCCGTTTCCCGCTCACGGATGATCTTTTCGCGCTTGTCCGTTTTCAGCCATTTTGCTTTCCCGGGTGCGTTAAAAAAGATAAGCCTGGCGGCCAGCCAGACAAAGCCGATGCCGCCTGTGATGACAAACGAAATGCGCCATATGCACGAGAGCATTTGCCACAATAACGAGAAGCGCAACGAATTCCGCACGCTCAGTGGCTGTGCCGCTCCCCAGCGACAACGGGTGCCTGTTTCGATTGCCGGCTGAGCAACAACGTGACAACGGCGGACACTGCCAATGTCGCGCCGACAACGTACAAACCCGCCGAGTAGCCACCGGTCACGTTCTTCAGCCAGCCAATCGCAAACGGCCCAACGAAGCCCCCTAAATTCCCGACCGAATTGATCATCGCGATCCCCGCAGCCGCGCCGGCGCCTGACAGGAACATGCTGGGCATTGCCCACAATGGTGCCTTGGCCGCACTGACGCCGATGTTCACGACTACGAGCGCCAGGATGACCATCAGCGCAGTCGTCGCGTTGCCGGCAAAGACGAATCCGAGGCATGCCACGACACATGGAATGACAACGTGCCACGTACGCTCTTCGGTACGGTCTGAATGCCTGGCCCAGACGATCATGGCGATGACCGCGAGGACGCTCGGCACACCCGCCAGCAGACCTGTCTCGAACGACCCGAAGCCGTACTGGCGAATGATCAACGGCGCCCAGAGGCCAAGCGTGTAAAGCCCAGCCGACGTGCCGAAGTAAATCAAGGCGAGTGCCAGCACTCGCGGATCGCGCAAAGCGCTGAGCACCCCGGTCGCGTGACCCGCATGCGATTGTTTGGCGTCCGCTTCAGACCTCATCTTCGCGACCAGCCAGTCACGCTCTTCCGGTTGAAGCCATTCTGCTTTGGAGGGCGAGTCCGTCAAGTACTTCAGCACGAAGAAACCGAGAATGATCGCAGGCACGGCTTCGATGATGTAAAGCATCTGCCAGTCGGCAAGTCCCGCGACGGGTGGCAGTTTCATGATCGCGCCCGAGAGCGGCGAGCCGATCGCGGTCGAGATGGGTGCTGCCGCCATGAACCAGGCCGCGGCGACCGCGCGTTGGCGGGAAGGGAACCACAAGCTGAGGTACAGGATGATGCCCGGAAAGAACCCCGCCTCGGCGACACCCAGGATAAAGCGCAGCGCATAGAAACTGGTCGGGCCGACGACGAATGCCGACGCGAACGATACGATCCCCCATGACACCATGACACGTGCAATCCACCGGCGGGCGCCCACCTTGTGAAGAATCAGGTTCGACGGCACTTCAAAGAGAAAGTAGCCAATGAAGAACAACCCGCCGCCGAGACCAAACGCCGTTGGCGAAAGACCGATTGCCTTGTTCATCGTTAACGCAGCGAAGCCTACGTTGACCCGGTCGAGAAAACTCACGAAATAAAGCAGCATCACGAACGGGATGATGCGCAGCATGAGCTTGCGGGAAACCCGGCTTTCGAGTTCGGAAATCATTGTCTCCTCCTTGGAGGGTCGAGCAGTGCTCTGTGCAGAAACGGAGTGTGGAGGCGGTGCGTGCCGTAGCCGTCGAGCGCGGCTGCCGTTTTCGGCACGTCTGCCGTTTAAACGTATTGGGAAACCGTCAAAGCAATCTGATGTGGATGCGATCGTCGAAGCAGCCGATGCCGTCATGGTCGCGCGTGGGGATCGCGGCATCCCGTTTGGCACACTCAGCCGCTGGTGGCGCTTACGCTGCGTTAGCCGCGGGCGCGGCAGCTTTCTCGATAAACGCGCAGACGGCGGCCGTGACTTGTGCGGTCGTTGCCGTGCCGGCGAGATCGCGGGTGTGCAGCGACTTGTCCGCGGTGACGGCCTCGACGGCCTGCATGACGCGCTTCGCAGCATCGAATTCGCCGAGGTGTTCAAGCAGCATGACGACCGACCAGAAGGTACCGACCGGATTGGCAAGACCTTTGCCCATGATGTCGAACGCAGAACCGTGGATCGGCTCGAACATCGACGGAAACCGGCGTTCAGGATCGATGTTGCCGGTCGGGGCAATGCCCAGGCTGCCTGCGAGTGCGGCTGCGAGATCGCTGAGAATGTCCGCGTGCAGATTGGTGGCGACGATTGTGTCAAGCGTCGCGGGACGATTGATCATGCGCGCGGTCGAGGCGTCGACCAGTTCCTTGTCCCATTTGACGTCGGGAAATTCCTTCGAAATCTCGAGCGCGATTTCATCCCACATCACCATTGCGTGACGCTGCGCATTGCTTTTCGTGATCACGGTCAGGAGCTTGCGCGGACGGGATTGTGCGAGACGGAACGCGAAACGCATGATCCGTTCAACACCCGCGCGGGTCAGAATCGACACGTCTGTTGCGGCTTCGATCGGATGCCCCTGATGAACACGGCCACCCACTCCGGAATATTCGCCTTCCGAGTTTTCACGGACGATGACCCAGTTCAGGTCTTCCGGCTTGCAGTGCTTCAGTGGTCCGTCGATACCCGGAAGGATGCGGGTCGGTCGCACGTTTGCATACTGGTCGAAGCCCTGGCAGATCTTCAGGCGCAGGCCCCACAGCGTGATGTGATCCGGAATGTCCGGGTCGCCGGCCGAGCCGAACAGGATGGCGTCCTTGTTGCGGATCACGTCGAGTCCGTCGGCAGGCATCATGACGCCGTGCTCACGGTAGTAGTCGCCGCCCCAGTCGAAGTTTTCAAATTCGAATGCGAACGAATCGGTGGTCCGGGCGAGCGCTTCCAGCACCTGCGCGCCGGCCGGGACAACTTCCTTGCCGATGCCATCACCGGGAATCGTCGCAATGCGATAGGTTTTCATGTCTCCGTCCTTCAAGTGTTGTGAGGTTGTGGGTATGCGTGAACTTTACTCAACTAAAAACTCTAAAACCGGTGCTAGACTCAAAACATCTTTAACTTTCATTCACAAGTGAAAGCCATGCGAGACATCGTCCTGCCGTCCGATCTGAGCTTTTTCTCTACACTAGCCGCGTCCGGCAGTTTGAGTGCGGCGGCGCGGGAATTGGGTTTGACTGCGGCGGCCGTCAGCAAGCACCTGACGCAGATGGAAAGCCGGGCGGGTGTCGGCCTGATCAACCGTACGACACGTCGGATGATGCTCACGCCGGAGGGCGAGTTGTACCTCGAGCGTGCGCGCAGGATTCTCGACGAGATCGACGAACTGGCGGAATTGTTGGGCACGGCGAAGAAGAGTCCGAAGGGATTGCTGCGAGTGAATGCGACGCTTGGGTTCGGGAGAAGCCATATCGCGCCCGCGATTTCGCGCTTCGTCGCGAAGTATCCGCAAGTCTCGGTTCAGCTTCAATTGTCCGTCACGCCTCCGCCATTGACGGACGACACCTTCGACGTCTGTATCCGGTTCGGCGAGCCGCCGGACACGCGGGTAGTCGCGCGACGTCTGGCGGCCAACCGAAGGTTACTGTGTGCCGCACCCGCATACATCGCGTCACGCGGCATGCCGATGACCGCGCACGAGCTTACGCGGCACAATTGCATCGGCATTCGTCAGGGAGATGAGGCGTACGGTGTGTGGCGCCTCACTTCGGGCAGAGGCGCATCGCGCAAAACGGAAGCCGTGCGGATCAACGGAACTCTGACCACGAACGATGGCGAGATCGCGGTGAAGTGGGCTCTGGAAGGACACGGCATCCTGATGCGGGCCGAGTGGGATATCAAACAATATCTGGCTGACGGCTCACTCGTTGTCGTGCTGCCCGATCATGACACGCCGAACGCCGATATCTTCGCGGTGTACTCGCAGCGACATCAGATGTCGAACCGCATTCGCGCGTTCGTCGACTTCATCGCGCAGGATCTTCGAAACGAGCAAGCCTGAACCGTTGTGAAATTGAGTTATCGGAATCGGACGTTCGGCTGCGGTCTTATACCAGTCGTGGGCAGGGCCAGAAGCGTGTTCCCGTCATCCTGGGCCTACGAGATACTGGTCATCCGTGACCGGTTCCATCCACTCGACGTTCTTACCGTCCAGTGCTTCCTGAATCGCAATGTGGGTCATGGAGGTTGTGGGCGACGCGCCGTGCCAATGTTTATGGCCGGGAGGACACCAGATGACATCGCCTGCGCAAATTTCGACGATGGCCTCGCCTTCGCATTGGGTCCAGCCGCAACCCGCAGTCACCAGCAGAGTCTGACCGAGCGGATGCGTGTGCCAGTTCGAGCGTGCACCTGGCTCGAAGGTCACGCTCGCGCACGATACGCGAGCGGGCGGAGGTGGTGCATTGAGCGGGTCGATACGCACGGTGCCGGTAAACCAGTCGCCTGGACCTTTCATCGACGGCTGCGAACCGGGTTTCTTCAGATGCATGGGTTCCTCATTCGGTTAATCGTTAGTGGGAAAGAGCTCCTTGAGCTTCGTTACCGCTGACATCGCACTCGGCCATCCGGCGTAGAAGGCCAGATGCGTAGTCATCTCGACGAGTTCGTCGTGAGTCACTCCATTCTGAATTGCAAGCGGCATGTGGAAGTTCATCTGCTCGACCTTGCATAGAGCGATGAGGGTCGCGCAAGTAATAAGGCTTCTGTCGCGCTTCGATAATTGCGGCCGCTCCCAGATATCGCCAAAGAGAACGTCATCGCTGATTTCAGCGAGTTTCGGCGCGATGGCGCCAAATGCCTGCCGCGCCGCAGTAGGTTTGCTTGTCATATATTCTCTTCCCGGACATTGAAAGGACTTGCGATACCGGAGATTCTCGCTTTCAGCGTGCGCCGTGACTAGCCGGTAGAATCGGCAAAGACTCATGAACCGGGCACATAAATGCTGCGCGAGAACGCAACCGACCTTTTGGCTTTCGTCGCTGTAGCGCGTGAAGGCAGTTTTACACGTGCTGCGGCCAGATTAGGCATGTCGCAAAGTGCGTTGAGCCACGCCATGCGTGCGCTGGAGGAGCGCATGGGGGTCAAACTGCTCAACCGCACCACCCGTAGCGTGGCGGCGACAGAAGCAGGCGAGCGCTTATTGAAGTCGATTGCTCCCCGCTTCGAGGAGATCGAAAACGAACTCGTCGCCACGGTCGAATCCCGGGACCGGCCCGTCGGCACAATTCGCATAACCGCCACTGACTACGCAATCGATACCGTCATCTGGCCACGCCTGTCGAAAATGCTGCCCGCGTATCCGGACATCAAAGTGGAACTCGTCGTCGACTATGGCCTCGCGGATATCGTCGCGGACCGCTTCGATATCGGGGTCCGGTGGGGAGATCAGGTGGCGAAAGACATGATTGCGGTTCGCATCGGCCCCGACGCACGCCTCGCCATCGTGGGCTCTCCGGAATATCTGGAAAAGCATCCCGCTCCAAAGCATCCCAAGGGTCTCGTGAATCACAACTGCATCCGGTTGCGTCTGCCGACATTCGGTGGAATCTACGCGTGGGAACTAACGAAGGGCTCACGCAAAATTCAGGTACGCGTAGATGGTCAGTTCACGTTCAACGGCGCATATCAGATGCTGAACGCGGCAATCGATGGCGTTGGACTGGCGTTTATTCCCGAAGACCTGGCCCAGCCACACGTAGCTGCTGGGCGCTTGCGCTGGGTATTGGCAGACTGGTATCCCACGTTCCCGGGCCTGCATATTTTCTATCCCAGCAGACGCGAATATTCGAAGGCGCTTTCGATCGTCGTAGAGGCGCTCAGATTGCAATAAATAGATTGTTTGAAATTAAAAGGGTTGCCGTTGGGGTAGAAAGCGATACGTTGGGCGAACTCGCAACCGGTGCCGCCCTTGACCGCGGCGGTGGCGCGCCGAAAATATCGCCGATGCGAAGCTCAGTCAATCGGCATCGAGACAACAGCAGAGACGGATATTGTTACCGCAGTCCGCCTTGTTCGGGCTATCGACAAGAGTGGCCGTCACAACCGGTCGCTACTGCGTAGCAGCAGGCGAGTGCCGTGCCCATGGCGAACAACTACCGTGAATTTTCACTTTCGGTTTGCCTGCTATTTGCCTGCAAAACCGACGGAAGCAGGCGGATTTCCCTGGAAGTAGCCGGACCCTGCGTTCGCCACCGGATGTACAACTGGAGCGAATGCATAGCTCCTCAACCACTCGCTGTAACCCTTGACCAAAAAGGATCCTGAGCGTTCTATGTACTGCTGGCGGGACGTCTCATAGACTTCGCGAAGCGCAAACCACGGCACCTGCGGCAAGTCGTGATGAACCAGATGATAGTTGTTGTTCAGAAACAGCAGACGCCAGAACCACGACGCTTCGTTAATAACGCTGCGATGCTCATGCGCTTGCGCCTCACGATGTTCCTGGAACGAACGGATCGAACTCAACGACAGCGCTCCATAACCCGCGCCGACAATAAAGGCCCACGCCGGAACCTCGCACGCATGTTGCATCCAGGCCGCGAGCCCCGCAACAGCGGCAAAGTGCGCAAGCCACAGCGGAACATCGCGCCAATTGCCGCTTTTTATCTTACGCAGCGCATCCACGCCCGTCGCGGCGATGGAGAACGCCGGCCCGACCAGCAGGCGCCCGATAAACGTATTACGGAAGGTCAGCAGCGCGCGAATCGCCCAACCCGTGCGTCGCCATACGAGCGCGCTGACGAAGTAGCTTTCGGGGTCGCGCTCGGAATGCGTCAGATGCGGATCGTCGTGATGCTGAAGATGTGAGTCGCGATAGATGCCATACGGAAACCACACGGCGAGCGGCGCAAAACCGAGCAGGGCGTTGACGAACAGCGAACGCGTCGGGTGACCGTGCAGCAATTCATGTTGCAACGACATGTACCACGTGCCGAGCACGGCGAGCAGGAGCGTGGTGAACGGCAGTCCGAGCACGCGCGCATGCGTCGCCACGCCGAACCATCCCCCATAGATCGTTACGATCAGTGCCCAGGTCGGCCATTGCGTGCGCCATGTCCAGCTTGTCGCCATGCGGGCGAGGGTGTTGCGCTGCGTGTCGTCGAGATAAATCGCCATGAACAGGATCGGTCGGAATGCAGGTTCAGACCGATCCTACGGACCCTCGCGCATTGCCAGAACCAATTTGTTCAGCAATGCATCTGTGAAAACGTGAAAAGGCGGCCGGCCTCGAGCGCCGGTGCGTCTTCCGCCCTTACTGGTCAGGAGGCGCTCAGGGCGCGTTCGCCACGCGGCAGGCGTGATCCTGGAGACCTTCGGCCGAGCCGCTGCCGTTGTCCACGTCGATCCCGCTGTTGACGATCAGCCAGCCGTCCTTGTCAGCGGACGGCCCCGCGCCCGTCACGAGAATGGTTTGCATGGCCATCGCCGCCGCGCCCTGGTTGTCTCGCGCGACGATGCGAAACGGGTTGTCGGCGCCCTCGAGCGAACTCACGCGCATGATGCGGTAGCGATTACCGTCGAGGGTCTCCCAGCGCCATTCATCCGGTGAATCTTTGGCGTGACGCGCGAGCGCTTCGCTGATATCCGCGCGCATGCAATCGATATGAATATGCAACTGGTCCTGCGTGCGGCGATATTGCGAATTGATTTCGAGGCTCAGTTGATTGTCGGGCAACGAGCGCTTCACCGATTTCTCGACGTAGGTGCGCGCGTCCCAGGCATCGACCCAGTAGTCCTGCGCATGCGGCGCAAGCACGAGCGGGCTTTCGATACCGGTGATGCGGTCGGTCGGAATCAACAGGTGTTGCGAGCGTCCGACAATATCCTTCAGGATAGCGTAGCGTTTGTTCAGGTCGACGAACGCGCATTGACCCGGCGTACCGGTTGCCTGCTGGGACGGCACGCAACGCAGATCGACGATTTTCCACAGCGCATTCGAATCGACCGCGGCGAGGCGCGCGCATGCGCTGGCGGCCAAGGCGAGGGCCAACACCGCGGCGATTCGCGCGCCGTGGCGCAAGAGGGCCCGCTGCGGGAGAGCGGGCATTAGAGTTTTCATCGGCGTTCTAGTTGAGTTTTTTTAGAGGTTGTGTAAAGGCGGTTCCGGTATCAAAGCACCGGCGCCGGCAAAGCGCCAAGCAACTGTTCGAACGCAATGCCAATCGCAAGAAGACGCCGGTCTGCGCCGAGCGGGCCGTCCAGTTCGAGTCCGACCGGCAGGCCGCTCGCGGTCATGCCCGCGGGTAACGAGAGCCCCGGAATGCCCGAGGTGCTGGCCGGATCGGTGTTGCGCAGGAAAGCGTCCATGGTGTCGATTGCCGCCGAACCATCGATCGACACGACCGACGAGCCGTTCACCTCGTCGATCGGCACGGCGGCGAGGCGCGTGGTCGGAAACAGCAGCGCGTCGAGCCGCTCGTCGGCGAAGGTCGCGGCCATGTACTGCTGCAAGCGCGGCCGCCAATGATTCAGCGCGGCCTCGTAGCGGTCGCCGAGCACATCGCCGAGCACGCCGTCGTAGATCGCGCGCACGTCCGGGCTGGCAATGCGGGCCGCCATTTCTACGACGGTCTTGACGGGCGCGTCGTTGGCGACGAGCCAGGCGAGCACGTCGTCGCGCGGCTCATGGATCGCGATCGGGCCGCCCACCATGCCGTTGAGATCGTGCAGTTCGCTCATCGCCACTGGCACGAACACTACGCCCGCCGCTTCGAGCTGCTGCAACGCGGCTCGCGCGACGTCCTCCACCTGCCGCTCGAGTCCTTCCCACAGCGGCGCGGGCAAGCCGATGCGCAAGCCGTTCAACGCGACGACCGGCAATGCGCCGGCGCCGGTGATCACGCCGTCGAGCAGCGCAATATCGGCGACGGTGCGCGCCATCGGCCCGACCGTGTCGCGCGTATGGCTGATCGGCACGACGGCGTCCGGATCGTGATAGCGCCGTTCGGCGCCGCCGTTGCCGACCGATGGACGAAACCCCGCCGTACCCGTCAACGCGGCCGGAATGCGAGTCGAGCCGCCGGTGTCGGTACCCAGACCCGCGGGTACGATGCGTGCGGCAATCGCCGCCGCGGTGCCGCCCGACGAACCGCCGGGAATCAGCGAGGGATCGTAGGGATTGCGCACCGGGCCCGCATGCGTGGCGAAGTTCGTACTCGTGATGCCGAACGCCAGTTCATGCATGTTCGCCTTGCCGAGCACGATCGCGCCGGCGTCGATGAGGCGCTGTACCGATGGCGCATTGGTCTTCGGTACAAAGCCCTCGAGCGCCGGCG
The DNA here is from genome assembly GCF_003001875.1 of Paraburkholderia sp. BL18I3N2. Lineage (NCBI taxonomy): Bacteria > Pseudomonadati > Pseudomonadota > Betaproteobacteria > Burkholderiales > Burkholderiaceae > Paraburkholderia > Paraburkholderia sp. BL18I3N2. The sequence continues at coordinate 254,391 of NZ_PVNC01000003.1, read as the reverse complement.
TGCCCGCCGAGGTCTGCATGCCCGCCGTGTTGATGTTGTCCTTCACGACGATGGCCAAACCCGCGAGCGGCAAACGGGCCTTTTCGGCGGCGGGCAAGGCGTCGATGCGCCGCGCGGCGGCGAGCGCGCCGTCGAGGTCGAGCGTGGTGAGCGCATTGAGGCTCGAGAGCGCCGCCGCGCGCGCGAGCAAGGTGGCTACGTAGTCGGCGGCCTTCAGGCGGCCGGACTGGATCGCGGCGACGGCTTCGGTAGCGCTCAGCGCGAGTTGTTCATCGACGGTCCATGTCATGTCCGGCGTCTCCTTCTCCTGATGGGGTGTCCCGGCGCGAGGGTTTCATGAAGCGCAGGGCGAAGCGCGCCAGCGTGGGCACGAGCTTCGGCCGCAGCAGTCTCGCATCGTAACCGCTCATGCGGCGGTCGTTTTCCGTGAGGCAGAGCGCGAACAGGTCGGGCGCGTTCATGGCCTCGCCGATCACACCGCTGCTAGCGGGCAGAAAATTCGAATCGCGCGCCATGCCTTTCGCGTCGATGCCTCGCGCGATCGCGAGGCGCTGCCAGACCAGCACCACCCAGATCGCGGCCACGCGCAGCGAATGCCACGGTCTGCGCCACAGCGGCATGGTGCGCCGATACCACGCGACCCAGTTGATGAAAAACAGAATGTGGCGCGCTTCTTCCTGAATCACGGGCTCGAAAGTCTCGACCAGCGCCTCGGGAAAAAAGCCCGACTGCTGCGCCGAGCGGAATAGCCCGAACGCAAAAAAACTGTCGATGCACTCGCTATAGCCCGTGCGCATCCATTCCCATTCGGCGTCGCGCGGCGGCAGATAGTCGGGCTCGGGCGCGATCTCGATGCCGTAGGCTGCGATCAGCCGGGAGAGCACGTGCTTGTGACGCGCTTCTTCGTCGCCGTCCATGGTAATGGCTTCGCGCAGCAAGGGGTCGCGCAATTGCGCGGCGTAAGTATGGACGGCGATCGACGCGCGGCCTTCGGTTTGCACCGCGATGTCCCAGATGGGCAGCGAACACAGCCGTTCGAGTGCATCGGGCGGCAAGGGCGGCCAATCCAGCACGGCCGGCTTATAGGGGTTGTGGGTTTCAAGCAGCATGCGGCAAAACATCTGCTTGTGCGCCTCGGAACCGATCTTCACGCGAGCGGGGTCGCGGAATGTCCAGTGGCGCAGGGTACGGTCTTCGGCAACATCTGTCAGTGTATCGGACATGGCAGGCGTACAGAGGAGGGCGAACTCGATGTGTCGCCCATTCTGGCACAACCGTTCAAAATCCGATGCCGAGCGGCGCAGGCTGGCTGGCGCCGCTCCCCACTCACATGATGCGAATGATGCGATCGGTGACTTTACTGGTGGTTATCGATCCACATGCGTCCCCAACGAAATGCGTAGGCCAGCGCGTGCTCTTCGTCGAAGAAATAATCGAGCGCGTCGAATGAATAATGCTGGTCGTGATTGGCGGAAGTTTTCTCGATGGTCAAATTGGCGGCGAACAGGCCATTGGGGAGTTGTTGTGCGGCCGGTGCAACTTCGTAGCCCTTGTAGCGAATATGTGCATTCATGATTTTTGGCAGTCGTTGTGCCCCGCTTGCGTCGAAAAGGCCGGCACCTCGGACGCAACCCGTAGCGTCACGCGGCCGGTAAATCAGCGGGCAAGGTCAAGCCTAGGCCGCGCTGCGCAGCGGGTGAACCAATCTTTAGTCGTAAGCAAATCAGAAGGGATGTGTGCAGGAGCCCCGATCGGATCATATTCGCTGTGTTCGACACACTATCCGGGCTTGCGGATTACGGGTCTGTTATGTGCCGCACGGTTCGCGCGAACGATCGCGCCGTGGGCCGCCCAGGCGGGTCCACGGCGTCGTGAGGCGATCGGCAAAGAGGGGAATTAAACCGCGTGCAGCAGGCGTGCGGGTTGTGCGTCCTTGAGCGCGCTGCCGAGCGGCGCGGCGTCCGGCACGCGGTGCGCGTTGAACGCCAGCGCGAATTGCGCGGCCTGCTGGCCGACGGTGGCGAGCTGATCGACGACCTTCGCGTCCGAACAGGTGTCGACGGTGTCGAAGCGCGTTTCCAGCGTGTTGATGCCGGCGCCGAACGGCGTGGGCCACCCGCGCAACGCGTGGACGATCGAGCGCAACGACGTCAGCACCGAGCCCGCTGCCTGCCAGCCATACGCCGTGACGATACAGCCGACCGCGCGGCCATCCAGATACGGGCGCTCGTCGGCGCGCAGTTCCTCGAGCGTGTCGAGCGCGTTCTTGACGAGACCGGACACGCCGCCGTGATAGCCGGGCGTGGCGATGATCAGCGCGTCCGCATGGCGCACCGCCTCGATCAGTTCGAGTTGCTCGTCCGTACGGTGGGACTGTTCCGGCGCGTAGTGGGGCAGGCTATGCAGGAAGGTGCCGCCGAACAGACGGGTATTCGCTCCAGCGTCCTGCGCGCCGCGCAACGCGAAGCCGAGCGCGCGCTCGGTCGACGAAGCGGCGCGCGTCGTGCCGCCAATGCCGATGACGAGCGGCCGGCGATGATGGTTGAAACTGGTCAACGAAATGCTCCTTCGGTAGCGGCTCACGGTGCGCCGGCACGGGGCTGCGCGCGGCGGACCGGGGCGAACCGGACTTTGAAGCATTATCTTAATCAGCGCCGGGCGCCGCACGAAGCGACTTTTTGTTCTAACGATATAACCGCGCGGCGTTTGCCGGATCGGCGGCGCGGCCGCCTCCAGTGTCGCGCCGCCTATGCCGCGTGCGCTGCAATGCACCTGAAGCCGCGTCGGATAAGCATATGGCGAAGCATTGTTTGGGGGCGCGATGACACGCGGCTATGATCGAATCGTCTCCTCCATGACACCTCCTTGACATGGGACTCGGCCCCGCCGCGCAAATGGCGGGGCCTTTTTTTATCCGCTGACCGGGAGTCTCGCGGCCGGGCCACTTCACGATAAAGCCGTTTCCCGCATGTTACGATCGTCCGCAAAGCCAATCACGGCGAGGTCGAACAAGCAATGGCAACTCTTTATGACACTCTCGGCGTGCCCACGCACGCCACCGACGAAGAAATCAAGCGGGCCTATCGCAAGGCCGCGATGAAGTGGCATCCCGACCGCAACAGCGGCGCTGAAGACGTCGCGCGCGCCACCTTCCAGGAAATCAAGGACGCGTACGCGATCCTCTCCGACGCCGCGCAGCGAAAAGTCTACGACGCGGTTTACGCCGAGCAGATGCGCAGTTGGGAAGCGCAGCACGCGCGCCAGCAGAAGGCGCAAGCCGAGCGCGAAGCGGCGGCGCGCGCTGCCGACGAAGCCGCGTATGCGGAGATGGTCTCGCTCGCCATGCGTTTCGCCGACGAAGGCCACAACCGCGATGTGCTGTTCGGCGTGCTGCTCGGTCGTCGATGCGAGGCGGGGCGAGCCGCGCAGATCGCGGACAGCGTGTCGGCGTTGCAAGCCGCGCGGCGCGAAACGGCCAAGGCCGAGACCGAACCAGTCGCGGCCGCTGCGCCTGAGAGTGTCGACGGTTCGGTCAGGACCGAAGCGGCTTCAGCGAAAGATGACGCCGCCGCGCAGGGTTCGCCAGGGCACCGCGCGAATCAGGACAAGCGCGAAGAGCCCGTCGGCGACACGCATCCGGCCGGTGCCCTGAGCGGCCTCTGGTTCCAGTTTCTCAACGGCTTGCGGCTCTGACGCATCACGCCGGTTGTCCGGCGATCCGTGCGAGTTCGGCGGCGAGTTCGTCGACGAGTTCGTCGATATAGGCATCCTTCAGGCCGCAGTCCGCGAGCGCGCTTTGCAGCTTGAACACGTACTCCGCGTTCGTGCCGAACAGACCGCTCGCCACGGCCATCAATGGCGCGATCTGCGGCGCTCGCGCGTCGCCTTCGTATTGCGGATTCCCGTGATCCGCCACGAAGGCGATCGCGGATAGTTCGGTGCCGTCCTCGAGCGTGACCGGCGCCCACGTCGGACGATATGCACCCGTCACCATCTCGCGAATCCAGAGAATGCGCAGCTCTTCTTCGAGCGTCTCGCCGCACAGACGCAACGCTACGCCTTGCGTGCAGCCGCCTTGCTCGAGCGAGAGCATGCGGCCCGGCTGCTGCGGCGTGCCGCGTCCGGCGATCATGCGGATGCAGAAGCTGCGATGCCAGCCGTGCAAGGTCGCGATGCGGCGGCTGTCGAAGTCCGAGATGGGATTCCACATCAGCGAGCCGTAGGCGAAGACCCAGACATCGCCATTGTCCGGACGCTGCCGCATGGTGTGCGCGAGCGACGCGTCGATCTGCGCCTGCGTCCACAGCATGTCTTTGGGCAGCGATTCAAAACTTTCGAGGTAGGCGCCCGAGCTAATGGCGTTTCTGTTCAGCATCCCGTAATTTCCGTCGTGGGGTGGCGCTTCGCGCTCGCCATCGACATGGCGCGCGCATAAAAAGTCAGCACCAGTATGCAGGCGGGACTGGCCGGAATAAATCCGTCTGGGGGAAATAGTGCGTCGCCGGCAGCAGCACAATCGGCTCGCGCACAACGCGCCATGTCCTTGCTGCGAGTCGCGCTGGGAGACCACCGAACCCGCAGCCGTGTGACGAATGACGCCTTGGCCGGTAGACCATAGAGGTAGACCGAATTGATATAGAGAGCAGGCTTTAGCGTTCGAATTTGCACTTCTAGAATCAATAACAACGTCCGCAGCATGGGTTGCCGGGGTCGCCCGAACGCCGCCTTGAAGAGCGACGCCTGCTCATTGCCATGCGGTCCTGCTTCCTTTGACTTCCACGCAGTCAATCCAGAGAGGCACGACGGCCATGTTCACTTTCATCGTAGTAGTTGCGGTGGCGGCGTTTATTCCCTACGTCGCGGCACCCGGCATTGCCAATGGCGTCAAGGCGATCAGCACGCCGCCCGCGGCCATGAGGTTCGACGCTGCGCCCGCGGCGGCATCGGACGGAAGCGACGCGGCCAACCGCATCGTGTCCGGCCGGCGCGAGAGCGACGCCTCGGCGTGACATGCCCGATTCCGGCTCGGACTCTATTGAAGGCTGAGTGAAAGCTTGGCGTTTGCGCTGGCACATTTCCGGCGCACGCGCGATGCGCTGTGCCCGTGAGTGAGCAAGCCCAGGTGCAAATTCTCGTGGCGCAACAAATTTGAACATCGTAGTGTCACGAGGGCGCAAGACTGGGCCGGCAGAATTGCACACAGAAACAAACAAAAAACACGGGTACGGGGTAAGCGTGACCAGAAAATACAAGGTGCTGTTTCTCTGTCGCGAGAATTCAGCACGCAGCATCATTGCCGAAGCTTTGTTGCGGGAACTGGCGGGACACCGGTTCGACGCGTTCAGCGCGGGACCGGAACCGGCCGCGCGGGTTCATCCATGCGCGGTCGCGCAATTACGGCCAGGCATCTCGGACCTCGGCATTCTCAGTCCGAAAAGCTGGCTGGAATTCACCGGTGAATGGGCGCCGCGTATGGACCTCGTCGTCGCGCTGGACGAATCCGTCGACATCCGCCGCGCACCCGCATTTCCAGGCGAGCCAGCCTCATGCACCTGGGCCTTCGCCGATCCGCTCGCACACGACGTTGCCGAGTCCGAACGCGCGCGCCTGTTCGAGAAGGTGTTCTGGCAGATCGTGCGGCAGATGAGCGCGTTTATCGAACTGCCGCAATATGCAGCGCCGGCCGGCGCTGTGGCAACGGCTGTGATCCCCGCATTGAGTGCCTCGTCGCAGCGCGTTACGACTTGCGACGCGTGAACGCATTGCGCGAGCGCTCGGAATGCAACGCGCCATAGTGCCTGGTGCTGCTTTGTCCAGATCAAGGCGGGCACGGGCGGCCGGATGCAAATGGGCACAACGGGACGCAGCGGGGACAACGCAGGACAAGCGCACGCGACAACGCCTCACATGTGTGCATGGCACAGGTACATGGGTGCTCGCGGACGCGCCGAACGGCGGTTTGCCACGGAGGAAGTGCGGGGTGATTTCTTTACGCTAGCGGCGGAATAATACGGTGATCTATCGATTGTTCGAACGCGCGAGCGGACTTCCGGCGAACGGGTCGTTCTGCCAGTCCACGCGTTTTTTCGGCTGCGGGGCAGGCGCCGGCGCGGCCGACAATTCAAAGTGGTCGATGGATTGACCTGCGCTGATTGCCTGTTTGAGCCATTGAGGCATTTCGCCCTGGCCGTCCCAGCTATCTCCAGTTGCGCTACGGTAGCGTCCGGCCTTTTGCGCGGCCGGTTCGGATGCCAGCACTGCCGCAAGGTCTTCGGGTTTGATGCCAAACTCTTCCATGCGATGGCGGAGATACGCAATCATGCTATCTCGCTTCCTTTCGTCCATAAGATATTCGTCCTTCTAAAACGTCCGGTGTTCTGTCAATTACAGATTGCAAGGGAAATCCGCGAAAGCATCGATCCATATAAATGGGGACGGCCCGCGGTGTGGTTATCGATTGAAGGAATCTCTAAAGGCAGCGTTTAGAAAACGTCGCTCCATATATCGCGGCGCAGCAATTAGCCGGCACGGCCGCCAATCAATGTCATGGGTGTCAATCAGTGAATATTCAAGCGCTTCGCCGCGCGGCGAGGATGGCTGCGGGTGTCTCGCGCCAGGCCTCATGCCCACAAGGGAAAAAACGGTATTGACGATGCACTAATTGCGACAGGCCGGTTTCATCTTCACGCTCCGTCTCTCGCCGGTACTTCGCGCGCGGGGCCGATTATTGACGTTATGTCAGCATCATAACGCACTGTGCGGCCAAAGCACGTACCGGCTTGGGTGATTTTGTACAAATCTCTTCCAACTAACTACCTCGGCTGCGGCAAACGGGCCGGGTGTTCCGCGATTGAATTCCTGAGTGGCCGAGCTATAAAAGAAAACAGCGGAGCCAAAATCCGTGCTTCCAGCCTGCGGCGACTGATTCCGGTCAGCCGCGAGAACGCGTCCGACATCGGTTGCAGGTCTGGCAAATCATTACTCGTTTAGTTCGATGACTCGCCGCGGCAGTTCGCATCGACATCGACTCGTCCGTCAGCCCATTGGGCAACCTCGCTTTTTTTGCGGATCAATTCTTTGGAGGACGAGAACTGCTGCGCCGGATTCAAGGAGTCTGGACATGAAACTACGATTATGGATGGCGCTGGCCAGCGCCCTGTTCCTGCTGGCGCCGAGAACGGCGGGCGCGATGGACGTCGAAGGCCAGCAGGGTGCCGGCATGTCGGGCCGCGCGTTGATGCAACAGAACGCGAACGAATCGGCGCAAGCGACGACCGACATGTCATTCAGTGAATCGGGACAGGGCATGCCCGGCGCCCAGCCGGTGCAGAACGTGTCCTACGGCGGCGTAGCCGCGGGGCAATCGGAGGCGGGAGGTCCGCCGAGCCAGCGCTGCACGTCTTCCGCGCCGCAATGCAGAATCTATTTTGGCCAATGACCGGTCTGTCTTTGGGAATGCGGTGCGCATTACGAGCACCGCTTCCCGTCAGTCGCCTCTATGCGAGCGCCATCGTGTCTAGCGGGTGATCGGCGCGCTCGGCGAAGCGACCTACCATCGTGTTGATACTTTGTCTTTCCACTGCGGCGCCCTCAGTGAATCCGCGCAATTCGTCCAGCAGTGCGCGCCACGACGCATGCCAGCGCGTTTCCTTGATGCAGGCTCCCAACGAGTCCGCGATGCGCAACACGCCGTTGTCCGGATAGAAGGTGACGGTGAGCGGCATGCCGTCGATCACGCAAGTGGCGGTGCAAGGGCGGGTAGTAAGCATGGGCGATGTCCTCTTATTGTGAGCGGATGAGCGCGTGTCAAAAACGCTGACGTGCGCTTCAGCAAACGCTGTGCCCAACTGACGTTCGCGCTTCGCAGCGCCTGCCGCGTCATTCCCGCGCTGTGAATCGAGCACGAAATCCGCATCAATAACCCCACGCCCGACTGCAATTTTCCGGAGCAGTCAGCGAGCGATTTAATACGATGTTATGGTGTGGTCTATTCGGGTTTTCACCCGCTGATTCTCCAGACTGCAATCGCGTCACCTCCGGCAAGCAGGCCCATATGGCCTGCTTTTTCAATCGTGCCGCCGGTCTGCGAATGGATTAGCGCGGTGCGGCCGCTCCAATCCCACCCGTTGTTAATAGACTCGCAAACAATACTATGTTGATTGAAGACAATCTGCCCGCGAGCACGGCCTCGCTGGACGATGGCGCCTCGTCGTCCCTGCGTTCATGGCTAGCTGTCATGGCTGTCGCCATCGGCGCTTTCGCTTTCGTGACGACGGAGTTCTTGCCGGTCGGACTGCTGCCGCGCGTCGCCGCGGAGCTGGGCGTGTTGCCCGGCACCGCCGGCCTGATGGTCACCGTGCCCGGCGTCATCGCGGCCATTTCCGCGCCGGGTCTGATGCTGGTGGCGGGGCGCATGGATCGCCGGCGAGTGTTTCTTTTGCTCACGGCTTTGCTGCTGGCGTCGAATCTGATCTCCGCGTTTGCACCGAATTTTCTCTGCATGCTGGTCGGTCGCGCATTGCTCGGCGCCGCGCTGGGCGGATTCTGGACGCTGGCCACGGCGGCCTCGGGGCGTCTCGTGAAACCGAAGGATTCGGCGCGGGCCATGGCCACGATTCTCACCGGCGTGACGTGCGCCACGGTGATCGGCGTGCCGCTCGGCACGTTCATCGCGAGCTTCGCATCATGGCGCGTGTCGTTCATGGCGACCGGCGTGCTGGTCGCGGTCGCGCTGGTCGCACAGTTCTTCTTCGTGCCGTCCTTGCCGTCGACCGCCGCGCTGCGTCTGCGCGATCTGGTGGCGCTGCTGCGCCGGCCGCATCCGCGCCGCAGCATGCTGATGGTGGCGCTCGTTTTCGGCGCACATTTTTCCTCGTACACATACATCACGCCTTTCCTGCTGCACAACGCGAATCTCGACATGTCGACCATCACGTGGCTGCTGCTGGGATTCGGCATCATCGGGTTCTTCTCGAACTTCGCCGTTTCGTCGACGGTGACGCGCAATCTGAAAGTGTCGGTCGGCGCAATGGTTTCGCTGTTGATGTTCGCACTGGTCTTGCTGCCGCTACTGCGGCATTCGACGATCGGCGTCGTGGCGCTGGTGCTTGCGTGGGGCATCTCTTTCGGCGCGTTGCCGCTGTGCTTCAGCATCTGGATTCAGCGCGCCACGCCGGATTCGCCCGAGGCCGGCTCGGCATTGTTCGTGAGCATCATTCAGGTGGCGATTGCGCTGGGGTCGCTGGTGGGCGGCGTGGTGGTCGACCATGTGGGGATTTCCGCCGACTTTCTGCTCGGTAGCGGCCTCGCGTTGCTGGGGCTCGCCGCGCTGGCGAGCTTCGGCCGCAGCGAGCAGAAGGTCGCCGCCGAAGCGGTGGCTTGCCCGGCGTGCACGGAATAGTTGCCAGGCATAGGTTCGGCCGCTCAGACCATGCTCGCGGAAATTCAACCGGAACGCAAAAGAGTGATGAATCGACAACGGAATCCAGCTATCAAACGGCGCTTGCGGTGCGCGCTGTTCGCGATAGTCACGCTCAGTTCCGCTACTGCATTTGCTGCCAGCTTCGACTGCGGCCGGGCGCGATTGCCGGATGAAAAGGCCATATGCGCGTCACGGCGGCTGAGCGAGATGGACGTCGAAATGGCCGTGCGCTACCAGATGCTGACGGGCCTGGTCGCGATGGGCGCGCGAGGCAATATGCAGGACGAGCAGCAGGTGTGGCTGACGTCCAGAAAAGCATGCGGCGGCAATCAGTCGTGTCTGCTCAACGCGTACCGGCGACGCATCGCAACGCTCAAGGACGAATATGCCAACCTTGCGAGCCGCGGGCCGTTCTGAGTGCGCTGGTTGTCTTCCCGAAGCGGATGCGGCATAAAGAGCCGCGAAGGCAAGCCGAATTCAATCCGTCTGTGAGCAGCGGAAGCTCCCGCCACGTCTCTTCCGCACGCGACCGAACGTATCGCTCACGTCGCAGCCCCAACGCGTTACCATGAAAATCTTCCGCTGCTTCCCCCGATTCAGGTCCCGATGCGCTCAACTTTCACCAAATGGCTTTTTATCGTCTACCTCCTCGGTAGCGGCACGCTGTATTCGATCATCATCCTGCTCCTGTTTCCGTTTGTCGGACGTGCGGGACGATACTGGCTCGCGAGGCAGTGGTGTCGCGCACTGGTTTTCGTCATGCGTTGGCTGCCCGGCGTTTCATGTTCGATAGACGGGCTCGACAATCTTCCCGACGGTCCGGCGATCATCCTGTCACGTCATGAGTCGACGTGGGAAACCCTCGCGTTTCTCGCACTTTTTCCGCGCCGAGTCAGTTTCGTGTTCAAGGAGGAACTTCTGCGCATTCCGTTCTTCGGCTGGGTGTTGCGTGGCCTCGACATGGTCAGCCTGAATCGCGGCTCCGCTCGACAGGCTCACCAGGCTGTGACGAAGGAAAGCGCGGAGCGGCTGGCCAAGGGCGATGTCGTCGTCATTTTCCCCGAGGGCACCCGGGTCGCGCACGATGCGCCGTTGCGGATGACGTCCGGCGGCGTCCGGCTGGCGTGCGCGACCGGCGTGCCGGCCGTTCCCGTGGTCCTGAACGCGGGCAAGGTCTGGCCGACCAAAGGCTGGCCGGACGGCCGCGGACATATCCGCGTGGTGGTCGGGCCGCCGCTGTCGCCGCAAGACATGACGCAGCAGGAATTGAGTCACGCGGTGCACGAGTGGATGAAAAACGAACTGTTGCGGCTTTGAGGATTGTCGAGCCCACACGTGACGCGGCGGACCATTTGCCGATGCCTTGGCCTGGCGTACCGCTCGATTGAACTGGAACCCAATTGAGCATATGGTGATTGCTCCCTAGTCCAATCGGAGTTCGGTATGCGACGTCTTGCAATGACTGCGGCCGCATTGATGGCCGCTGGTTTCACCCTGTCCGCGAGTGCCCAGGTCGTAGTAACCATCGGTCATTCGGCGCCGCTCACCGGTCCGCAGGCGCCGAACGGCAAGGACAACGAGAACGGCGCACGGCTCGCCATCGACGAGCTGAACAAGTCGGGCGTCACCGTCGCGGGTCAGAAGGTCACCTTCAAACTGGACTCGGAAGACGACCAGGCGGACCCGAAAATCGGTGTGCAAGTCGCGCAGAAACTGGTCGACAGCGGCGTGGTCGCCGTGGTCGGACCGTATAACTCGGGCGTGGCGATTCCGGCATCGCGCGTCTACAACACCGGCAATGTGCCGATGCTGCCGGTCGCATCGAACCCGGCGCTAACGAAGCAGGGCTTCAAGAACATCTTCCGGATCGGCGCGAGCGATGAGCAACTCGGCGGCACGATGGGACAGTTCGCCGCGAAGACATTGAAGGCCAAAACGGCCGCTGTCATCGACGACCGCACGGCGTATGGTCAGGGTGTCGCCGAGCAGTTCGTGAAGGAGGCCAAGGCGAACGGCATCCAGATCATCGAGCAGGAGTTCACCAACTCGTCGGCGACGGATTTCCTCGGCATTCTGACGACCATCAAGGCCAAGAATCCCGACGTGATTTTCTTCGGCGGCTATGCGGCGCAGGGCGCGCCGATGGCCAAACAGATGCGCCAGCGCGGACTCAGGGCGAAGCTGCTCGGCGGCGACGGCATCTGCTCGGCCGACATGGGCAAGGTGGCGGGCGAGGCGGCCTCGATCGTCTATTGTGCGCAGGGCGGCATTGCGCTGGAGAAGACAGCAGCCGGCCGCGAGTTCCTGCAAAAATACAAGGCGGCCTACAACATCGATACGCAGGTCTACGCCGTGAGTTACTACGACGGCGTCAAGTTGCTGGCCGACGCGATGGTGAAAGCGGGCACGACAACGGACAAGGCCAAGCTGACCGCGCAGCTCGCGAAGGAAAACTATAAGGGCGTCGCCGGCACCTATTCGTTCGACGAGTACGGCGACCTGAAGGGCGCGCCGACCACCGTGTACGTCATCAAGAACGGCTTGCCGACGCCCTACGGCCAGTAAAGGCAGGCGGCCCATCCACTTCACGAAGCAGACATGAAAATTTCACGCACCATTCAGACCGTTGAAGTTCACACCGGCGGCGAGGCATTCCGCATTGTCACCAGCGGTTTGCCGCGTCTGCCCGGCGACACGATCGTCAAGCGGCGCGCATGGCTGAAGGAAAACGCCGACGATATCCGCAAGGCTTTGATGTTCGAACCGCGTGGGCATGCCGATATGTACGGCGGGTATCTGACGGAACCGGTCAGCCCCAATGCCGACTTCGGCATCATCTTCCTTCACAACGAAGGGTATAGCGACCATTGCGGCCACGGTGTTATCGCGCTGTCGACGGCGGCGGTCGAACTGGGTTGGGTTCAGCGTGAGATACCCGAAACGCGCATCGGTATCGACGCGCCGTGCGGGTTCATCGAAGCATTCGTGAAGTGGGATGGCGAGCACGCCGGCAACGTTCGCTTTGTTAATGTGCCGTCGTTTATCTGGAAGCAGGACGTGACCGTCGAGACACCGTCGTTCGGTTCGGTGACAGGCGATATCGCGTTCGGCGGCGCGTTCTATTTTTACACCGACGGCGAGCCGCATGGTCTCGCGGTGCGGGAGTCGTCAGTGGAAGAACTCATCCGCTTCGGCGCCGAGGTGAAGCAGGCGGCCAATAAGGCGTTTCCTGTCGAGCATCCCTACATTCCCGAGATCAACCACATCTACGGCACCATCATCGCGAATGCGCCGCGGCATGCCGGGTCGACGCAAGCCAATTGCTGCGTGTTCGCCGACCGCGAGGTGGACCGTTCACCCACCGGCTCCGGAACGGGCGGCCGGGTCGCGCAGCTTTATTTGCGCGGACAACTCGGCAAGGACGACACCCTCGTGAACGAGTCCATTATCGGCACCGTGTTCAAAGGGCGTGTCCTGAGCGAAACGACGGTGGGTGATTTCAAGGCCGTCATTCCGGAAGTCGAAGGCAATGCTTTTGTCTGCGGCTTCGCGACCTGGATCATCGACGAGCGGGATCCGCTCGCCCACGGGTTCCTCGTTCGGTAGGACCGGACGAGAAACGGCGCCTAGAACCGTTCGACCCACGGGCGGAGTTCGACTTCCCACGTCCACGCGCTGCGGTGTTGACGATGAATGTGAAGGTACTCCCTGGCAATCGCGTCGGGGTCCAGCCATTTGTCGTCGGCGTCGCCGTCTTCCGGACCTCTCGCGCTGCTGGCAATGCCGCCGTCGATCACGAAATGCGCAACGTGAATATTCTTCGGCGCCAACTCGCGCGCCATGCATTGGGCCATGCCTCGTAACGCGAATTTGCCCATGGCGAACGGGGTCGAGCCGGGCAGTCCTTTCACGCTGGCCGTTGCGCCGGTCAGCAGGACAGTGCCGTGGCCGCGCGCCAACATGCGCACCGCTGCGGCCTGGGCGACGAGAAAGCCGCCGATGGCGGTGATTTTGAAGGCGTCTTCGAGCTTCTGCGGTTCGATGGCTTCGAGTGGCGCGCGATAGCGGCCGCTCGCGTTGTAGACCACGAGATCGGGAGCGCCGAATGCTTTCTCCACACGCTCGAAGAGGGCAGTGACCTGGTCCGGTTGACTGGCGTCGCAAGCTACGGGCAGGGCGCCCGTCTCGTTGACAAGTTCCGTCAGCTTGCTGGTGTCGCGGGCGGCGAGCGCGACCTGCATGCCCTCCGCCGCGAACAGGCGCGCGAGCGAGGCGCTCAAGCCCTTGCCCGCGCCGACAATCAATGCAGTCTCAGTTCGACTCATGGTTCCTCCGGAATCAACAGGGAAGCGTCGCGGCGTGGGTGTGCCGCGTCATGCCTTGCTGATTGTAGGCGTTCACCGTGAAATGCACCGGGATGGCGGAGGGCGGCGCTGCGTGCTCAACCTGACGTTTCGATGACGCTCCAGATCCTTTCGTCGGAATTGCCTGTGAACCGTCTGGCGATAACAGCTCGGCACTTGTCGCAGCGATAGTGCTCAAGGGCCAGCGTGCCGTTGCACTCCGCGACGCCGATCAGCGTGAGGTTTTCCTGCCGTTGCACATCGACTGGCAGGCCGTCGATATCGGAGCATCCATCGCAGACTTCCATGGCGCCTCCTGACGTTCGCATCCATCGTTCGAAAGAGCCCGCGTGGGACGGGCGAAGACTGATGCACCCGCAGCAGAGAACGCGGGCAAAACCAGTATCGGACGCGATGGAGCGATTGTGCAAGTGCAAAAATAATAAACTTAAAGGGGTTGGATGGGTGAGCGCGGCGTGATTCAATCGACCAGACTGGAACCCGTTCTTGCGACGACCAGAACGACACAACCGCTCGCGGATGAACTCGCGTGGCTGGAGCCTGCCGCGTAAGTCAGCGCATCGCCGGGCTGGAAACTGACGCCATCGCTATCGGTGAAGACGCCTTCCACAACGACAATCAACTCGGTCGTATCGTGGCGATGTGCGGGGCCCTGGGCTCCCGGCGCGACTTTCATCCAGTAGCTGGACCACGCGCCTTCCTCATCGTCCGACAGTGAAATCCAGAAATAGCCCGGAATGTCCGTGCCGCCGATTTGCAGCGGACGCCAATCGTCGTCATGAATCTTGTAGTGGCGCCGGCCGGCGAAAGCGGCGAAACCAACTGTCGGCATCCCGGTGATTTTCGATGAATTCATTGAGTTTCCTGGTGCGATGCGTGTCGATCGATTGCGGCAAGTTCTGGCCGCGCGTCGAGCATCATCGTAAGCGTCCGATCAAAAGCCGTGTGCTTGCAGCCGCGCTGCATACCACTGGGCGAACAGTTCGAGATACGTTTCCGTAAATGGATTGAACGGACCCGGTTCATACGCGGGGTCTTGAGTGCCGCGATAGTTGATCGCGACCAGCCTGGCGTCTTGTGCATTGGTTGCGACCCACACTTGCGTCAGTGTGGATAGCGTGTAATCGACGCCTTCGACCGCGTTCTCGTGGACGAGCCACTTCGTGCGAACCAGCGTTTTGTCGGGCGCGAGCGGAATGATGTACGAGATAACCGCGTGATCGCTCATCACGTGCGTCCACGAGTTGTGCGTCCACATGTGCACATCGCCCAGGTCACGGCGCTGTATATCGCCAAACAACCTGGTGCTTGCAACCTTGGTGTCTATGGTTTGCGACTCGCCATGACCCGCGATAACCAGGCGCTGCGAACGGAAACCCGTGACGCTCGCCGGATCGAGTTTCTCGATCGCCTCGCAAATCAGGCCGTCTTTCTCCCAACTCTCGACACTCGCGGCATTGCGCGCATGGTGGGCGTCCAGCGCGCGTTGCGACTCCTCGCTCAATCCCTGCGGGCAGAATCCGAAATCCTCCGGAAGGAAAGACGCTGTCAACTCTGGATGAGTTGCGTTGCAGTGATAGCACTCGCGGTTGTTCTCCATCACGAGCTTCCAGTTTCCGTTTTCGATGATCTCCGTCTCGTGAGCGATTCGGGTGTGCGTCAGGTCATACGGAGCGAAACGCGGCGCCATCGCCTCTTCGAGGACAGCGATGTCGTCCGGTGCATCGTCCGAAAGACACACAAAAATATGCGTGCCGACAACGTGCGTCTTCACCGGAATGAGGCTGCGGCAAGTATGGTCGAAGTCGACGCCCATGTGGGTCGCGTGCTTGAGGGACCCGTCGAGATCGTACGTCCACTGATGGTACGGACACACAAGCATGCCGACAGTGGATTTGCCCGCTTCCTTGAGCCGCGCTCCCCGGTGCCGGCAAACGTTTCGATACGTCCGGACGTTTTCGTCGTCATCGCGCACGATGAGAATCGAGGCTAGGCCGATATCGACGGCTGATACGTCGCCGGGTTCCGGAACGTCTGCCGTGACGCCGGCAAGAATCCAATGCTTGTGAAAAAAGATATCGACGTCCGTTTCGAACACGTCATCGCGTCCGAAAAGCTCGCCGGGCATGCCGTGTCCAGGCCGGCGACCGCGGATCAGTTCGCTGTGTGTTTTCAGCTTTGCTACCGGCATCGATTGCCCCTTGCATGCCTGACTGTCGTGATGCCGCTGCATCCACGCTACGAATCCAGTATTCAAGGGACGAAATAGACCGTCAACGCGCTTTATTCTTCTTCTCGCATTACCGCACTTCATGCGAAGGCCGGCGTTTCGCCGCGCAGCCAGTCGATCACACTGTGGGTCGTCGGCGTGATCGTGCGGCCGTGAGGGATCACGACAAAATACGCATCGCCGACCTTAACGGACGCTCCGGGGACGCGTATCAACTGGTCGCTATCGAGCAGGTCGCCCAGCAACCTGTGCCAGCCGAGCGCAACGCCTTGTCCCTGCAACGCGGCCTGAATCGCATCGGTGTAAAGACTGCAGCGCAGTGCGTAATGCAATTTTGGCGGCCGCAATCCCGCCGACTGGAACCACGCTTCCCAACCCATCCAGCCTTCGGACGTCGAGTCGGACTCGATCAACGCAGCCTTCGCGAGGTCGGCGAGCGACGGCGGCGAGCCATTTGCTTGCAACCACGCGGGCGAACAAACTGGAAACACTTCTTCGTCGAACAATAGCGAAGACGTGCCGTCCCGCCATTTCCCGTTGCCGTATCTCACGGCGATGTCCACGTCGTTGTGGCGCAGGTCGGCGGTGAACATCTGCGTGGTCAAACGAAGCTTCAACTGAGGTTCGAGAAGCCTCAGCGCGTGAAGCCTGGGCAGAACGCGGAAATGCGAAAAGGCTGCGGTGGTGGCAAGAACCAGTTCCTGTTCCTCGGTTCCGCTCGCGAGCCGGTCGAAGGCACCCGCAATGCGTTGCATCGATTCCGCGACCACGACGTAGAGCGCCTCTCCCTCGCTCGTCAGTTTGATGGACCGGTGCAGCCGATGAAACAGGCGGACACGCAGCGACTCTTCCAGAAACTTTACCTGCCTGCTCACGGCCGCTTGCGTGACCCCAAGCTCATTCGCGGCCAACGTAAAGCTGCTCAGCCGCGCGACAGCCTCGAATTCGACCAAAGCCGTCAGCGACGGTATGAGTCTCCGATAACCTTTTGCGCCTTCAGTTGCCGCTTTCATCTTTTGCTTGTGGTGTGGGAGAAGCCTGTGAGGGAAGCGGCAATGCGTGCATTGCGAGCCGCCGGTAAGAGTCGAGCAATGACTTCGGAAGATAAGCGAGCGGCGTGAATCGCCCCGCTTGGTGGTTACCCTTAACGCCCGGTTTGGCCTTGTTCGTGGGCACGCGAACGCGTCGGCCCAAAAGCCTTGCTCACCGGCTGTTTCAGCGCATCCGGCAGTTTTCGCAGGCGCTTGCCGTCAGCCATGCATAACCGTAGGTATGGCAAAGGGCACAGAAAATGTAGCTGGTTGAAGGTAATTGGCGATGTACGCTGTCATTAACGCAACAAACATTGGAGATGCCCAATTCGGCGGTCGAAAATGTTAAGTGTCGGGAGGAAAGTCGTGATTTATGCGACTCCGCGACGCTTGCGGCCATGGTTTCCAGAAATGGCCCAAGGCGCGCGAATCACCGGCAGCCGCAACGCTCATCCCTGACCCGCACACGACCGCTGAAGCGCGCGTATTGCTCTGCGCACCGGCGACTCGATACGGGGCCTCCAGCTTTTCGAACTTGCCAGTTGGAATGACAGAATGACCCCAAACCTCACCTTCGCGTCGGAAGAGGCGGTGTACCCACGCGTCGCCACGTCGAGCACGACGTCTTCGATTGCAGCATCCGCAACCGTGCCGGCGAATGAAATTCTCAAGGTTCAAAACCTCTCGAAGATTTTCGGTCCGAAACCCGAGCGCGCAGCGGAGTTATTGCAGCAGGGCCTCGGGCGCAACGAGATTTTCAAACAGACCGGCAACATGGTGGCGGTCGACAACGTCAGTCTCAGTGTCCGGGCAGGCGAGATCTTTGTGATCATGGGACTCTCCGGCTCCGGAAAGTCCACGCTGGTTCGCCTGTTGAATCGCCTGATCGAACCGACTTCCGGCAAGGTGGTTCTGGAAGGTCGCGACATCGCGCCCATGTCCACGCCGGAACTGCGTGAAGTACGACGCAAAAAGATGGCGATGGTCTTTCAGTCATTCGCGCTGCTGCCCAACCGCACGGTGATCGATAACGTCGCGTACGGCCTCGAAGTCGCGGGCCTCACGAAGCAGGAACGGTACAAGGTCGCGCAAAGCGCGCTGGTGCGCGTCGGTCTCGGTTCTTACGAAAAGCTCTATCCGGGCGAACTGTCGGGCGGCATGCAGCAGCGCGTGGGGCTCGCTCGCGCGCTCGCCGTGAACCCGTCCGTGCTTCTGATGGACGAAGCGTTCTCGGCGCTCGACCCGCTCATTCGCTTCGAAATGCAGAACGAACTGCTGCGCCTGCAGAAAGAAGAGCAGCGGACCGTCGTCTTCATTTCGCACGACATCGAAGAAGCGATCAAGATCGGCGGCAGGGTTGGCGTGATGAAAGATGGCCGGCTCGTTCAGGTCGGCACGCCGGTTGAACTGATCCAGACGCCTGCCGACGACTACGTGCGCAACTTCTTCCGCAATGTCGACGTGTCGCGCTTTCTCAAGGCTTCCAGTTTTCTCTCGAACGTCGACCGGGCGCGGATTTCGTGCGACGGCGGCGCGTCGTCGGACCGGTATCTGAATCAGCTTATCGACGCCGGCGTGGAATGCGGCTACGTCTGCGATGAAGCCGGCCGCTATCAGGGCTGCGTCACGCCTGCGTCCTTGCACAAATGCGGAAGCGGACCGATTCGCGATGCGCTGCTGCGCGACATGGTCGCGGTGTCGTCGGATGCCGACTTGCACGAACTCTCGAACATCGCCCTCGGCCAGCAACACGACGTGCCGGTCGTCGACGCGGCGGGGAAACTTACCGGTGTCGTGTCGTGCCGCACGATTCTCAAACAGGTCATGGAACGGAGGGCGTCATGAATTCGTCAATTTTCGGGCGCGCGGCGGAAAACGCGGTCAACTTTCTGTTCCAGCATTTTCGCGGCGGCTTCGACGCGTTTTCCGCGGCCTTGGGCGCGGTCGTCAAGCTTCTCGAAGACGGTCTCGGCGCGATTCCTTTCGTCGTGATGCTGGTCGCGCTGGTCGCACTCGCGCAGTGGCGCAAAGGGTTCGTGTTCGCAGCCTTTGTCGGCATCGCGATCGGGGTCATCCATTACATGGGACTTTGGGCGCAAACCATGTCGACCCTCGCGCTGGTGATCGCGGCGACGCTTTGCAGTTTGCTGATCGGTATTCCGCTCGGCATCTGGGGCGCGCGCAACGCTCGCGTGGAAGTGATCGTGCGCTCACTGCTCGATTTCATGCAGACCATGCCCGCGTTCGTGTATCTGATTCCGGCGGTCATTCTGTTTGGGCTCGGCCGCGTGCCTGCGGTGATCGCGACGATCGTCTTCGCCATGCCGCCGGTGGTTCGCCTCACCACGCTGGGAATCAAGCAGGTGCGGGAAGAGCTGATGGAAGCCGGGCGCTCGTTTGGCAGCACCGACTCGCAGCTGCTCTGGAAGATTCAACTCCCGAACGCGTTGCCGTCCATCATGGCCGGCATCAATCAGACCATCATGATGGCGCTGTCAATGGTCGTGGTCGCTTCAATGATCGGCGCGGGCGGCCTGGGTGAATACGTGCTTAGCGGAATTCAGCGGCTCGACATCGGCATTGGTTTCGAAGGCGGACTCGGTGTCGTTCTGCTCGCCATCATTCTCGACCGCCTGACTGAAAGTTTCGGCGTCAAATCCATCAAGAAGAAGAGTAAGGCGCGCACGTCGAAGCGTGCCGTGCGCGAGACGGCAAACAAACCCGCGGCTACGCAATAACAAAACAGCAAATTCTTTCAATAGGGAAGGAGTACCAGATGAACACCGGAATTCTCAAATCGTATGTGGTGAAGCTCGCCGCAACCACACTCTGTTCCTTCGGCCTCTACAGCGGCGCAGCGATGGCGGCTGACCCGCTCAAGATTACGATCACGAACTGGGCGGACGTACTGGCCGTTGCGAACGTGGCGAAGTATGTGATGGAGACGAAACTGCAGCAGCCTGTGCAGTTTGTTCAGGCGGACATCGGCATCCAGTATCAAGGCGTCGCTCGCGGCGACGTCGATCTGATGGTCGGCGGGTGGTTACCGGTCACGCACGGCATGTACTACGCGAAGTACAAGAACGACATGGACGACGTCGGCATCATCTATACCGGCGGGAAAAACGGCTGGGCGGTTCCGGCGTATGTGCCCGAGTCCGAGTTGTCGTCGATCGCCGATCTCAACAAGCCGGACGTCAAGAGCAAACTGAACAGCACCATTCAAGGCATCGAACCCGGCGGAGGTCTGATGCAGGCATCCGAGAAGACCATCAAGGAATACAACCTGGCAGGCTACAACCTGCAATCTTCGAGCGAAGCAGGGATGCTTGCGTCGATCCAGCGCGCGTACCAGTCAAAACAGTGGATTGTCGCCACGGTCTGGAGTCCCCATTGGCTGTTCCAGAAGTGGCAAATGCGCTATCTGAAAGATCCGAAAGGCACCTTGGGCGGGGAAGAACAGGTCCATGCCTTCGGCTCCAAACAGTTCGCCGCCAAATTCCCGCGCGCGGATGTCTTCATGAAGCATTTCAAGCTGACGCTCGCCGACGTGGAAGCGATCGAGTTCGAGGGAAACAGCACGAACGACTACGCCACCGCGGCGAAGAAATTCGTCGACGCGCACCCGGACAAATTGAAAGCGTGGCTGGAGAAGTAACGTCGGAACCCAGGCGCGTACGAGCGCTGATGCCCGAGTCGGCGCGCCACGAAATATTGCTTTATGACTAGCACGGAGTATGTCTGTGAACGATAACGTTCGATTCTTTTCAGAGAGCCTGCAAGACCGTGACCCGGTGATTTCGTCGGAAATCGCGCTGGAACTGCGTCGCCAGCAGTCCCAGATTGAACTGATTGCGTCCGAGAACATCGTGTCGGCAGCAGTGATGGAAGCGCAGGGAACCGTCCTGACCAACAAGTACGCCGAAGGCTACCCGTCGAAGCGTTATTACGGCGGCTGTGAACACGTCGACCGTATCGAAGCGCTCGCGATCGATCGCGTCAAGGCATTGTTCGACTGTGAATTCGCCAACGTGCAACCGCATTCCGGCGCTCAGGCAAACGGCGCGGTCATGCTCGCGCTTTTGAAGCCGGGCGATACGGTGCTCGGCATGTCGCTCGACGCAGGCGGCCATCTGACACACGGCGCCCGCCCGGCGTTGTCCGGCAAATGGTTCAACGCGGTTCAGTACGGCGTCGACCGGGACACGCTGCGCATCGACTATGACGAAGTCAGGCGTCTTGCCGAGGCGCATCGTCCGAAACTAATCATCGCAGGCTATTCAGCCTATCCGCGCGCGCTCGACTTCGCGAAGTTCCGGGAGATCGCCGACAGCGTCGGCGCGTTGTTGATGGTCGACATGGCGCACATTGCCGGCATCGTCGCTGCCGGCCGGCACGAGAACCCGGTGCGTTTCGCGGACGTGGTGACGTCCACCACACATAAGACGCTTCGCGGTCCGCGCGGCGGCTTCATTCTCACGAATAACGCCGACGTCGCGAAGAAAATCAACTCCGCCGTGTTCCCCGGTCTGCAAGGCGGCCCGCTCATGCATGTCATTGCCGGCAAAGCGGTGGCGTTCGCCGAGGCTTTGCGTCCCGAGTTCACGACTTACATCGAGCACGTTCTGCAAAACGCGCAGGCACTGGGTGAAGTGTTGAAGCTGGGCGGTGTCAACCTCGTCACCGGCGGCACCGATAACCATCTTCTTCTCGTCGACCTACGCCCGAAGGGACTCACCGGCACGCAAGTGGAAAAGGCGCTTGAACGCGCCGGCATTACCTGCAACAAGAACGGTATTCCATTCGACACGGAAAACCCGACGGTGACATCCGGCATTCGCCTCGGCACGCCGGCTGGCACGACGCGTGGCTTCGGAGTCAAGCAGTTCGAGGAAGTGGGCGCGCTCATTCTCGAAGTCCTGTCGGCGCTGGAAAAACAGCCGGCCGGCGATGAACTCGTCGAGCGTTCGGTGCGCAGCCGCGTTCGCGATATATGCAACCATTTTCCGATTTACTCGCACGCGGAAACGTTGGTTTAAGGCGGGTGCGGGCATTGTCAGCCGAACCGTGCCGCGCATCCGCAGCATTGATTTTCAACATTACGTCGCTGCAATGAACGGCACAGTTTGCCTTCACGACGACATTGCAGTGACAGTTCGAATTGGGAGAGACACTGATGAGCTTCGAGGGAGTACATGCGCCTTTGGTCACGCCGTTCAAAGCCGACGGCGAAATCGACCATGACCTGCTTGGGCAACACGCGCTCGACCTCGCCGGACGAGGCCTGTCGGGTCTCGGCGTCGGCGGCACGACTGGCGAATACTACGCGCTCAGTTTCGAGGAACGTGTGTGCACGTTTCATACAGTGGCCGAAGCGGCGGGCGGAAAGACGTTCCTGACGGCGGGAATCAACGCCACGACAACACGTGAAGTGTTGCGACTGGGACAGGAAGCGAAGAAGGCAGGGCTTTCGGCGTTGCTGGTAGCCGCGCCATACTACGCGCAACCGACCCAGGACGAGCTGTTGCAGCACCTGCTCGCGGTCGACGACAGCCTCGACATGCCCATCATGCTTTACAACTTTCCGGCGCGCACGGGCACCGACATTAGCGACCGCGTGCTCGCGGAACTGCTCGAGCGCCGCAACTTTGTCGCCATGAAGGAAAGCACCGGCGACATCGCGCATCTGCATCACCTTGCCACGCATTTCCGGAGCAAGCTCGTGCTGAGCTGCGGCATGGACGACCAGGCGCTGGAGTTCTTCGTCTGGGGTGCGCGGAGCTGGGTTGCAGGTGCAGCGAATTTCCTTCCGGAAGTGCATGTCGAAATGCTCGAAGCCTGCGTCAAACGGAACGACTTCGCAACCGGTCGCGAGTTGATGACGCAACTGCTGCCCGTTCTGGAACTGCTCGAGCGAAGCGGCAAGTTTATCCAGTATGTGCGCTACGGCTGTGAACTGGCGGGCACACAAGTGGGCAACGCGCGCGCGCCGCTCGGCACGCTCACGGACGACGAGCGCCGCGAGTTCGCGAAGCTCGTGCAGCCGCTGCTGCGCAAGGGACGCTGATTTGCATGACCTCGAGACTGGAATTCGCTCGTCTTCCCGCTGCCGACGGTGTGAATGGCTGGTGGGAAAGTCTGCCCGCGCCACCCGCCGTGAAGACATTGCGCGGCGACAGGCGCTTTGATTTCGTGGTGGTTGGCGGGGGAATCACAGGGCTTTGCGCGGCTCGGCGTTTGGCCGAGTTGGCGCCGGAGGCATCCGTCGCGCTCGTCGAGGCGGATCGTATTGGCCGCTCGACCGCAGGGCGCAATTCGGGTTTCTTTGTCGACTTGCCACACGACATCAGCAGTGAAAGCTATTCAAGAAGTGTCGACGCGGATAAGGCCGACGTGCGGATGCAGCGCCACGGCATCGACTACGTACGGGCGATCGTCCGCGCAGAGGGCATCGAGTGCGACTGGCGCGACGACGGAAAATACCACGCGTCGGCGAACAAACGCGGCAAGGAGGCGCTCGAACACTTCGCTGACGGCTTGCGGCGTATCGACGAGAACTTCGAATGGCTCGACGAGGCCGGTATTGCGAAAGTTACCGGCACGTCGTTCTATCACAGTGCGATATTTACACCCGGCTGCAGCACGGTGCAGCCCGCGGCATTGATGCGTGGCCTCGCGCGAACCATGCCGTCGAACGTGGAAGTGTTCGAGCTCAGTGCCGTCAGGCGGCTCGAACACATGCCTTCCGGCAAGGTGCTGTCCTTTGCTGAAGGCACGATCACGGCCGCTAAGGTGATTCTTTGCACCAATGCTTACGCGGCGACTTTTGGCGAGCATCCGAATGGATTGCTGCCGGTCTACACCTTCGCCTCGATGAGCTGCGTCATGAAGCAGGCCGAGATCGAGGCGCTCGGCGGAATCAATTCGTGGGCGCTGATTCCGGCGGACCCGATGGGGACCACCGTGCGCCGCTTGAATACGGACCGCGTCTGCATTCGCAATCACTTCGCGTTCCGGCCGGGGCTGGAGGTTTCAGAGGCGGATTTGCGCAAAGCGAGACATCTGCATCAACGTTCCTTCGAGCGCCGCTTCCCGATGCTCAAGAACGTCGAACTGGAATACACGTGGGGCGGCGCGCTTTGTCTGTCCGCGAATAGCGGAGCGCTGTTCGGCAAGCGGGAGGACGGCCTGTATCACGCGATCGGGTGCAACGGCCTGGGGCTCAGCCGAGGTTCCGCATCGGGAAAGGTCATTGCCGAGTTTGCCTTGGGCATGACGAACGACATGACTCAGCAACTGCTACGACAACCGAAGCCGCGCCCGTTGCCCATGCGCCCCATTGCCGACGTTGCGGTTTCCGCAGCGATCTGGGTGAAGGAGTTCTCGGCGGGCGTCGAACTTTAATTGATTGAGGATACGAAATGACGACACTTGAGGAATGGAAGCAAAGGGCCGATGCATTGTCGCTGGACGGGCGCGCCTTGATCGCCGGGGCGCGTTGTCAGGCCGCATCCGGTGAGACGTTTCAGACGTTGAATCCGTCGAATGGCAAGTTGCTTGCCGACATCGCGCGTTGTGAGAAAAAGGACGTCGACCGCGCGGTCTTTGCCGCGCGCGAGGCATTCGATTCCGGCGTGTGGTCGAAAGCGGCACCGGCACAGCGCAAGTCCGTGCTGCTCAAGCTCGCGCAATTGATCGAAGAACACATCGACGAATTGGCCGCGCTCGAAGCACTCGAAGCCGGCAAGCCGATTTCGGAATGTCTGGGCCTGGATATTCCGGAGTCGGCCGCCTGCATTCGCTGGCACGCGGAAGTCACCGACAAGCGTTACGACGCGCTTTCGCCTTCGGGCAGTAGCGTGGTGAGCATGATTACGCGCGAGCCGATCGGCGTCGTCGGCGCTGTGCTGCCGTGGAATTTCCCGGCGCTGATGCTCGCGTGGAAGATCGGACCGGCTCTGTCGGTCGGCAATAGCGTGATTGTGAAACCCGCGGAGCAAACCTCACTCGCGACGCTGCGCATTGCGGATCTCGCATTGGAAGCCGGCATTCCTGCGGGCGTGTTCAGTGTCGTTACGGGATTCGGCGAGGCCGCCGGGCAAGCGCTGGGCCGCCACCCCGATGTGGACCTGATCGCGTTCACGGGGTCCACCGAAACCGGCAAGCTGTTTCTTCACTACTCAGCGGATTCGAACCTCAAGCGGGTCATTCTCGAATGCGGTGGAAAGAATCCGCAGGTCGTACTGCCCGACGTCGCCAATCTCGACGCCGTCGCGGAGCAAGCGGTCGCCGCGGCGTTCTGGAACATGGGCGAGAATTGCAGCGCCGGTTCGCGCTTGCTGGTGCATGGCGGCATGAAGGACGCGCTGCTGGAAAAAATCAGGCATGTCCTCGAAGCGTGGAAGACCGGCAATCCGCTCGACCCCGACGTGAAGCTCGGCGCATTGATCGAGCAGAAGCACTATGAAAAGGTACTCGACCACATCGAAAGGGCCAAGGCGGAGGGCGCGCGACTCGTCTGCGGCGGCAATGCTGTTCTGGCGGACACCGGTGGCTGGTATGTCGAGCCGGCAATCTTCGATAACGTGACGCCCGACATGAGCATCGCACGCGATGAAGTGTTCGGCCCGGTGCTATGCATCATCGAATACAGCGACATCGACGAAGCCGTCCAGATCGCCAACGATACATGCTATGGATTGGCCGCCTCGTTGTGGACCGATAACGTCAACCACGCGCACAAGGTTGCCGCTAGAATCCGCGCGGGAACGGTGACGGTCAACTGCTTCGGCGAAGGCGATCTGTCGACGCCGTTCGGCGGCTTCAAGCAGTCGGGCTTCGGCGGACGGGACAAGTCGGTCTATGCACACGACCAGTATTGCGAGCTGAAAACCACCTGGCTGAAGCTCGACTAACCACGACACGGCGAGCGCTGACCATCTCAGGAAACGACCACACTATGCGGCTAGGATTCATTGGAACCGGCACCATCACGCGGGCGATCGTCACCGGCCTGCTTCGGGTGGGCGCGCCTTTCGAAAGTATTACCCTGTCGCCGCGCAATGCCGGAACTGCCGCCGCGCTTGCCGCGCTGGATGCGCGTATTTCCGTTTGCCGGAGCAATCAGGAGGTGCTCGATTCCTGTGACGTGGCGTGCCTCGCCGTGGTGCCGCAAATCGCATCGGAAGTGCTGGAGGGGCTCCACTTCACCGCGCGCCACACTATCATCAGCTTTATGGCCGGCATCCCGATAGCGGACGTGCGGCGGATGACCCGCAGCGGCGGCACCGTGGTTCGCGCGATACCGTTGCCCGCGGTCGCAGCCGCCAGGGGAAGCACGGCGATCTGCCCGCCGCACGAAGTGACGCGGCGCCTGTTCGCTTCTGTGGGCGCCGCGGTCGAAGTGGACGACGAAAGAAAGTTCGATGCGTTGTCGGCAGTGACCGCGACCATGGCGAGCTTCTACGCGGTGCTAGAAACGCAGGCGGCATGGCTGGTCAAGCAAGGCGTCGAGTACGACTCGGCGAGGGCGTATCTTTCCGCTTATTGCGCCGGACTTGCCAACGACGCGGTCGAACGCGCGCAACCGTTCTCCGTGCTGGTGGAGCAATCCATGACACCCGGCGGAATCAACGAACAACTCCACACCGAACTCTCGCGCCGAGGCTCGTACTCGCACTACAGCGACGCGCTGGACCACGTGATGGGCCGCATCGAAGGAAGGACGTAGTTCCGGCGCCTTTCACCTTCGTGATGCGTTCGCGTGGCGAGTCGACGGCGCCCGCCGAGGCGGGTTGACCGCACTTGCCGACGCGTCGGGCGAAGCCCAGAATGATCGGCATGACGCACTGGGGGTACCGCCGAAGGCGACGCGCTGTGACTATTGTCGGCCCGACCTCCCAATGACTGTCCGCTGCCGGTTTGCGGTCTCCCCACGTTTGACCGCCTTCAAGGTGATGAACATGCAGAAGAAGCAACTGTTTGCCGACCGATTATTGGCGCAAATGCCGTCGCTCCGTGCATTGCGGTGCTTTGTGACGGCCGCGCGCTACGAGAGCTTCACCCAGGCAGCGGATGTGCTGTGCGTGACGCAGGCGGCGATCAGCAGGCAAATCAAGGAACTCGAGGATACGCTGGACGTCGCGCTGTTCGAACGGACCGGCCGGCACATCGCGTTGACGGACGCCGGCCGTATTTTGTACAACGCCTCGTACCTGTCGATCATGAATATCGCCGAGGCCGCCGAAGTGGTGCGCCGCTCGGACAAGCACGTGCTGAACATCTGTATTTCGCATACGTTTTCCGCGTTGTGGCTGTCATCCAGGCTGCCGCGTTTTCGCAGGAAATTCCCGGAAATCAAACTCAACGTGACGGTGACCGAGCACTTCATGGAGCTGGACGAGCTCATGCAGCCGGACGTCATCATCACGAAGAACCCGCCGCGCGAGCCCGAGTACGACGTGGAACCGCTGTTTCACGATGTCGTCTATCCGGTCTGCAGCCGGGCGTTCTTCGAGAGTCATTTTCAGAGCAAGGCGCTCAAGCCGTTGGACCTTTTGATGCAGCCCACGCTGCATCTGTCTCTGCTGGGCCGTGCGCAGGTTTGCGAGCATGTCGACTGGCGCGTGTGGCGCAACTGGTTTCAGCAGGGCGACGGCTCTGAAAGATATGCGCTGGGCGAGCATTTCGAAAGCAACGACTATCGGCTGCTGGTATCGCTGGCGCAGGCCGGCGAAGGCACCTTGCTCGGCTGGCATCACCTGGTGCATCGTCAGATCGACGAAGGAACGCTGGTGCGCCCTGTGCAGGATGCGCTCGTCTTTCACGACAGACACCACTACGTCATCACCCACAAGAATGCGAGGAGCCGTCCGGAATACGAGAAGTTCCGCGAGTGGATCGGCGCCGAGGTCGACGAGATGATGAAAGAGTGGCCCGGCGTGCCTTCCGTTGCGGCGCAGTAGGGTTTTCGCTCCCTGAACGGCGGTCCGTGGTCCAGCGTGCGCGATAGACTGCCGCCGCAATAGGGCCAGCGGCGGGGCCAGCCGCGCTTAGCCTGGCATCCGCCGATCCACTTTTGTTATCGCCCCCTCCAATACTCGAATTGTTGGCGAATCGCACCGCTCGTATATTGGCTGAACCGTCAGCGCAAGCACCCGCAGCACTGACACCACAACCAGCCGGCATACAACAACACGAAGGCACGCCGTTCAGGCCTGCCACAGGAGCACAGCGATGAATCGAATCGATCTGGAGGGGCGCGTCGTCGCCATTACCGGCGGCGCCCGTGGCATCGGCTACGCGGTCGCGCAACGGGCGCTGAACTCGGGCGCATCGGTCGCGCTATGGGACGTGGACGCCGAACGCTTGGCGCGCAGCCAGCGTGAGCTTAGCGAACTGGGCAAAGTCACGGCGGTCTCCGTCGAACTCACGCAGGAAGCCGCAGTCGCACAGGCCGTGGCGCAAACCGTCGCCGATCACGGCGCGATCGACGTGCTGATCAATTGCGCCGGCATCACCGGCGGCAACGGCACTACGTGGGAGCTGGAACCCGACGTCTGGCGCCGCGTGATCGACGTCAACCTGATCGGCCCGTATCTCACTTGCCGCGCGGTCGTGCCGCAAATGCTCAAGCAGGGCTATGGCCGGATCGTCAATATCGCGTCGGTGGCCGGCAAGGAAGGCAACCCGAACGCCTCGCACTACAGCGCCTCGAAGGCAGGCCTCATCGGCCTGACCAAATCGCTCGGCAAAGAACTCGCGACGAAGAACATTCTCGTCAATGCCGTCACGCCCGCCGCGGCCAAAACCGAGATATTCGACTCGATGTCGCAGCAGCACATCGACTACATGCTCTCGAAGATTCCGATGAACCGCTTTCTGATGCCCGAAGAAGCGGCGTCGCTGATTCTGTGGCTCTCGTCCGAGGACTGCGCGTTCAGCACTGGTTCGGTATTCGATCTATCCGGCGGGCGCGCAACGTACTGAGGTGCCGAGGCATGACGCGCGCCTGAAATCGGCAGCGGTCCGCAAGATAAGAAAACGCAGAGCCGCCGACCGTGCGCGCTCTGCGAAGGAGACGACATGGAAGCGCATGCGCCCGTTTCACTAGAGGCGATCAACAGCAAGGTGATGCGACGGCTGCTGCCGTTTCTGCTGCTGATGTACGTGCTGGCGTTTCTCGATCGCGCCAATATCGGTTTCGCGCAGAAGGCCTTGCAGCACGATACCGGTCTGTCGAACGCGGCGTTTGCGTTCGGTGCGGGCGTGTTCTTCGTCGGCTATGCATTATTCGAAGTCCCGAGCAATCTGCTGCTGCATCGGGTCGGCGCGCGTGTATGGATGTGCCGGATCATGGTGACATGGGGACTCGTGTCGGCAGCGATGTGCCTCGCTCATACGCCCACGGCTTTCTATACGCTGCGGTTTCTGCTCGGCGTCGCCGAGGCGGGTTTCTTTCCCGGCGTGATCTATTACCTCACGCACTGGTTTCCGCAATCGGCCCGGGCGCGTGCGGTGGGCGTGTTTTATTTCGGCGCGCCGCTGGCGTTTATTTTCGGCAGCCCATTGTCGGGCTCGCTGCTCGAATTGCACGGTGCGCTCGGCCTGACCGGCTGGCAATGGCTCTTTCTGGTGGAGGGCGCGCTGGCTTCGGCGGTGGGCGTGTGGGCCTTCTGGTATCTCGACAATCGTCCCGAAGACGCGCGTTGGCTCGTACCGCAGGAGCGCGCGAGTTTGCGCGCGGCTCTCGACGAAGACGCCTTGCTCGCGTCCGCGCACGGTCCGCATCACATTCTCGCGGCGCTGGTGGACCGTCGCGTGTTGCTGCTGTCGGCAATCTATCTGCTGATTCAGATGAGCGTGTACGGCGTGATCTTTTATCTGCCCCAACAGGTGGCGGCATTCCTGGGCACGACGGTCGGCTTGCGTGTGGGACTCGTCGCCGCCTTGCCGTGGCTGTGCGCGTTGGCCGTGACCTGGTATGTGCCGCGCCGTGCGGATCGCACGGGTGAGCATCGGCGTTGGGCGGTCGTGTTGCTGATCGTCGCCGGACTTGGCATTGGCGTGTCGGGACTTGTGCACAGCCCGCTGTTCGGCTTGCTGGCGCTGTGTTGCGCGGCGAGCGGTTTCATTGCAGCGCAGCCGCTCTTCTGGACCTTCCCCACGCGTTACCTCACAGGCGCCGCCGCGGCGGGCGGCATCGCATTGATCAATTCGCTCGGCGGACTTGGCGGCTTCATTGCGCCGAGCTTGCGCACCGCGGCGGAACACGCGTTTGCGTCGACGTCGGCGGGACTGGTCGTGCTGGGCGTGTCGAGTCTGCTCGCCGCGCTGCTGATCGGCACGCTCTTGCGCCGCGATCCGGCCCAGTCGCGCACAACTTTCGAAACCTTACTGCATCGCGCCCGCTAGGCGCTCGCTCGACGCACTCATAACGGAGCCCCATTCATGGCCATGCCTACCATCCGGCACGTGCGTGCCTTCATCGTCCGCGGCGGCGGCGCGGATTATCACGACCAACCCGGCGGACACTGGATCGACGATCACATTTCCACACCGATGGCGCGTTATCCGGAGTATCGCCAGAGCCGCCAGTCATTCGGTATCAATGTGCTGGGCACGCTCGTGGTGGAGATCGAAGCAAGCGACGGCACCGTCGGTTTCGCGGTGACGACGGGCGGCGAGATCGGCGCGTTCATCGTCGAGAAGCATCTCGCGCGTTTTCTCGAAGGCCAACTCGTGACCGACATCGAGAAGATGTGGGATCAGATGTATTTCTCGACTTTGTACTACGGCCGCAAAGGCGTGGTGCTGAATACGATCTCGGGCGTCGATCTCGCGTTGTGGGATCTGCTCGCGAAAGTGCGCAAGGAGCCGGTGTACCAGCTATTGGGAGGGCCGGTGCGCGACGAACTCGTGTTCTACGCAACCGGCGCGCGGCCCGATCTGGCGAAGGAGATGGGTTTCATCGGTGGCAAGCTGCCGTTGCAGCATGGTCCGGCCGAAGGCGAAGCAGGCCTCAAGCAGAATCTGGAGAAGCTCGCTGAAATGCGCAGCCGCGTCGGCGACGACTTCTGGCTGATGTACGACTGCTGGATGAGTCTCGATGTGCCGTATGCAACGCGGCTTGCGCAAGCCGCGCACGAATACGGCCTGAAATGGATCGAAGAATGCCTGCCGCCCGACGACTACTGGGGTTACGCCGAACTGCGCCGCAACGTGCCACGCGGCATGATGGTGTCGACCGGCGAACACGAAGCGACGCGCTGGGGCTTTCGCATGCTGCTGGAAATGCAATGCTGCGATCTGATTCAACCGGATGTCGGCTGGTGCGGCGGAATTACCGAATTGATCAAGATCTCCGCGCTCGCCGATGCGCACAATGTGATGGTGGTGCCGCACGGTTCATCGGTGTATAGCTATCACTTCGTGGTCACGCGGCACAACTCGCCGTTCGCCGAGTTTCTGATGATGGCGCCGAAGGCCGACGAAGTCGTGCCGATGTTCACACCGTTGCTGCTCGACGAACCGGTGCCGGTGAATGGACGCATGAAGGTGCCGGACACGCCGGGATTCGGCGTGCGGCTGAATCCGGAATGCGCGTTGGTGCGGCCTTATCCGCGGTGATTGCGCGTAACCCGTCGCAAGGTAGAAACATAAAAGGAGAATGACGTGCTGCTCAAGGACAAGGTCGTGATCGTCACCGGCGGCTCGCGTGGCATCGGCCGCGCGATAGCGGTTGCATGCGCCGCCGAAGGCGCGGACGTGGCGATCAACTACTGGGGCGATAACGACGCATCGTACGGCCGCCGTTCCGCCGTCGCGGAAGTGGTCGGCGAAATCGAGGCGCTGGGGCGGCGCGTGATTGCGATCGAGGGCAATGTCGCCGCGCGCGAGACCGGTCAGCAGTTGGTGCGCCACACGGTCGAAGCTTTTGGCAAAGTCGACGTGCTCGCCAGCAACGCCGGTATCTGTCCGTTCCACGCGTTTCTCGACATGCCGCCGGAAGTGCTGGAGTCGACGGTGGCGGTCAATCTGAACGGCGCGTTCTACGTTACGCAAGCCGCCGCGCAACAGATGAAGTTGCAGGGCACGGGCGGCGCGATCGTGGCGACGAGTTCGATCAGCGCGCTAGTGGGTGGCGGCATGCAAACGCATTACACGCCGACCAAGGCCGGCGTGCATTCGCTGATGCAATCCTGCGCGGTGGCGTTGGGACCGTACGGCATTCGCTGCAACTCGGTGATGCCGGGCACCATCGCCACCGACCTGAATGCGGAAGACCTCGCCGACGAAGCAAAAAAAGCCTACTTCGAAAAGCGCATTCCGCTGGGCAGACTGGGCCGCCCGGAAGATGTCGCCGATTGCGTGACGTTCCTCGCTTCCGACCGCGCGCGCTATGTGACGGGCGCGGCGTTGCTGGTGGACGGTGGTCTGTTCGTCAACCTGCAGTAACGCCGATGCCGATTTCAGCTCGCGTGAGCCGAAGCCACGATCACGGGGTCGGCAGCGGCCGCGGTGGTGTCATCGCGCTTGAGCTTGCGCGAGAAACCGCGCAACAGGTCGATGAAACGCAATGCCGGTTCGGCGAGCGGTTCTTCCTTGCGCGTGAGAATGCCAAAACCGGAGAGAGACTTGCCGATTTCGAGCGGCAAGGCGACGAGCAATTGGCCGCGCAAATGATCGCGCACCACCGACTCGGGCAGCATCGCCACCGCATCGTAATTTTCGAGCAATTGCAGCGTGGCGAAGATCGACGCGCATTCGGTCAGATTCACCGGCGTGGCGAGTCCCGCACGCGCGAGTTCCTCTTCGAACAGCACACGCGCCGGACTGGTAACGGGCTGCGCCACCCACGGCCAGTCGATCAGTTCACGCAAGCTGAGGCGCGCGCGCCGCGCGAGCGGATGCACCGAGCGCACCACCAGCAACAAGGTCTCGCGCGCGAGCGGTTCAAAACTGAAATCGTTGTGTTGAAGGGGACTTGTCAGTCGCCCGAGCGCCAGATCGACTTCGCGGCGATGCAGCAATTGCACGACCTGGTCGCTGGTTTCGCCGAGAATGCGCACGTTCAGCAGCGGGCTCTCGGTCTTCAGCGCGGCGACCGCCATGGCCAGCAGATCGGGCGCGGCGCCCATGATCGCGCCGACCGTCAGTTGCCCATGACCGCCGCGGCGCTTCACGTCGAGGTCTTCGGCGAAACGGGTCAGCTCGGCCAGCGCGCGCCGCGCGTAAGCCAGCGTGACGACGCCGAGCGGCGTGGGCGTCATGCCGCGCGCGTTGCGCTCGAACAGCAGGAAGCCGAACGCTTCTTCGATATCGCCGAGCATGCGGCTCGCGCTCGGCTGGGCCACGTTGACGGCCTCGGCGGCCTGATGGAGATTACGCGCGTCGTCGAGCGCGACCAGCAGCGCGAGGTGCTTGAACTTGAGCCGATTGACGAGGGCGACGGTGGCTGAGTGTTGGCTCATGGGGCAGGTGCGATTCGGTTTGTGGATCGCCCAATCCCAACTTCGGATTGAGATGCTATCGACGCAGGAATTATAGTCGCATCAGACGCTTCCACGTTTCGCTGGAAAAGCGCCCGGATACGACGGGAGACAGGCCGCAATGGAGACAATCGCTTTCCGGATGGTGCTTAACCCCGGCATGCGCGAGGAATACGAACGGCGTCATGCGGAAATCTGGCCTGAGCTGGTTGACGCGTTGCACAACGCCGGCGTGCGTGACTACCGGATTTTCTTCGATCCCGATTCGAATCATCTGTTCGCCATCCTCACGCGCAACAGCCATCACACCATGGACGAACTGCCGCAGCTCGATGTAATGCGCAAATGGTGGGAGTACATGGCCGACATCATGCACACGGCCCCGGATCACACGCCGGTGCAGCAGCCGCTCGAACCGGTCTTCCATTTGACCTCGCTGAGTTGAATTGAGCTGGTCCGATCCGACTGGACCTCAAACCTCGAAACGATTATCACCGGACGGAGGATGTCGCATGCAGGTGGTCGATTCGCATGTTCACTTGTGGGATCTGAAAACGCATCGCTATCCGTGGCTGGAAAACCCGGGCGTGTCGTTCGTGGGCGACGCGCGCGATCTGAAACACGACTACCTGCTCGACGATCTGTTGGGCGAAGCGGGCGATATCGAGGTGCTGAAACTGGTGCACGTCGAAGCGAATCACGATCCCGCCGATCCGGTCGAAGAAACGCGCTGGCTGCAGTCGATTGCCGATGGAAAGGAATCGCGCGGCATGCCGAACGCGATCGTCGCCGCAGTGGATCTGTCCGCGTCGAATGCGCCCGCCGTGCTCGAAGCGCATGCGTCGTTCGCCAATACGCGTGGCGTCCGGCAGATCCTGAACGTGCACGAGAACAAGCTGTTCGATTATGTCGGCCGTCATTTCATGCGCGAGCCGCAGTGGCGCGAGCATTTTGCGTTGCTGCGCCGTTACGGCATGTCGTTCGATCTGCAACTGTATCCGTCACAGATGGAAGAGGCGGCAGCGCTTGCGCGCGCGCTTGGCGACACGCAGTTCGTGATCAATCACGCGGGCATGTTCGTCGACCGCAGCAGCGTGGCCGGCTATCGCGCGTGGCGCGAAGGCATGCGCTTACTCGCGGACTGCCCGAATGTCGCCGTAAAAATCAGCGGACTCGCGATGTTCGATCATCGGTGGACTGTGGAAAGCCTGCGGCCTTACGTGCTCGAAACGATCGATGCGTTCGGCGTCGAGCGAGCGATGTTCGCGTCGAACTTTCCGGTCGACCGGCTGTTCGGCTCTTACGCGGATTTGTGGCATGCGTATGCGTCGATTGTCGAAGGCGCGAGCGTCGCCGAAAAAGAAGCATTGTTTTGCCGCAACGCGGAACGTTGCTACCGCATTTAGAAAGAAGGAGACACGCAGTGCAGCAACCCATATCCGCTGTGCCGAGGCTCGAATTGCGGCATGCGAGTAAATCATTCGGGCGGGTTCGCGCGCTATCCGACGGCGATCTCGCGCTCTGGCCCGGCGAAGTGCATGCCCTGCTCGGCGAAAACGGCGCGGGCAAATCGACGGTCGTGAAGATTCTAGCGGGCGTGCATCAACCGGACACCGGCGAGCTGCTGGTGGACGGCGAGGCGCGCCGCTTCGCGACGCCCGCCGAAGCACGCGACGCCGGGCTCGCGGTCATCTACCAGGAACCGACGCTGTTCTTCGATCTGTCGATCGCGGAGAACATCTTCATGGGACGGCAGCCGGTGGACCGCATCGGCCGGATTCAGTACGACGCGATGCGCCGCGAAGTGGACGGCTTGCTGGCGTCGCTCGGTGTCGATCTGCGCGCCGATCAACTGGTGCGCGGGTTGTCGATTGCCGATCAGCAGGTGATCGAAATTGCCAAGGCGTTGTCGCTGAACGCGAACGTGCTGATCATGGACGAACCGACCGCGGCGCTGTCGCTGCCGGAAGTGGAGCGGCTCTTCACCATCGTGCGCAAACTGCGCGAGCGAGATGTGGCGATCCTGTTCATCACGCACCGGCTCGACGAAGTATTCGCGCTGACACAACGCGTCACGATCATGCGCGACGGCGCGAAAGTTTTCGACGGTTTGACCGCCGATCTCAACACGGAAGCGATCGTGGCCAAAATGGTCGGCCGCGATCTGGAGACGTTCTATCCCAAAGCCGAACGGCCGCCCGGCGAAGTGCGGTTGTCGGTGCGCGGCCTCACACGCATCGGTGTATTCAAGGACATTTCCTTCGACGTTCGCGCAGGCGAAATCGTTGCGCTTGCCGGACTGGTCGGCGCGGGGCGCAGTGAAGTCGCGCGGGCGATCTTCGGCATCGATCCGCTCGATTCGGGCGAAATCTGGATCGCGGGCAAACGTCTCACGGCGGGGCGGGCCGCCGCCGCCGTGCGCGCCGGACTGGCACTGGTGCCGGAGGACCGTCGGCAGCAAGGGCTCGCACTGGAATTGAGCATTGCGCGCAATGCGTCGATGACGGTGCTCGGCCGACTCGTCAAACACGGGCTCATCTCCACGCGCAGCGAGACGCAGCTTGCCAATCAATGGGGCACGCGCCTGCGTCTGAAGGCGGGCGATCCCAACGCGCCGGTCGGCACGTTGTCGGGCGGCAATCAGCAGAAGGTCGTGCTCGGCAAATGGCTGGCCACCGGACCGAAAGTATTGATCATCGACGAACCCACGCGCGGCATCGACGTCGGCGCGAAGGCCGAGGTGTATAGCGCGCTCGCCGAACTGGTGCGCGACGGCATGGCGGTGCTGATGATTTCGAGCGAATTGCCGGAAGTGCTCGGCATGGCCGACCGCGTGCTGGTGATGCACGAGGGGCGTATCAGCGCCGATA
Source organism: Paraburkholderia sp. BL18I3N2 (assembly GCF_003001875.1). Classification (NCBI taxonomy): domain Bacteria; kingdom Pseudomonadati; phylum Pseudomonadota; class Betaproteobacteria; order Burkholderiales; family Burkholderiaceae; genus Paraburkholderia; species Paraburkholderia sp. BL18I3N2. The sequence continues at coordinate 217,985 of NZ_PVNC01000003.1, read as the reverse complement.
TAGCGCGCGCCGACGCCGACGAAGAACGCATCATGGGCGCCGCGCTAGGCCAACCTGTTCCACCGCTGGGGCACGCCGCATGATGCGCCACTCTTCCACTCATCCCGCGCCGGTGCAGGCGCCGGTCCCGAAGCGCGCGGCGAGTTCGCCGGGCGGTTTCGCCGCGAGCATCGCGAAGAGCCGCGAGACGACGCTCTTCGTCGTGCTGGTTCTGTTGATCGTGGGCACGGGGCTCGCCAAGCCGCAGTTCCTGAACCTGCAGAATCTGCGCGACGTGCTGCTGAATGTGTCGATTATCAGCTTGCTGACGGCCGGCATGACCGTGGTGATCCTGATGCGCCACATCGATCTCTCCGTCGGCTCGACGGTCGGCATCAGCGCGTATGCGGTCGGCAGTCTGTATGTCGCGTTTCCGCATATGCCGGTGATCGTCGCGTTGGCGGCGGGGCTCGCAATCGGTCTCGTGGCGGGCACCATCAACGCGCTGCTCGTTGCGGTGGGGCGCGTTCCATCCCTCGTCGCCACGCTCTCCACGCTGTACATTTTTCGCGGCGCGGACTATGCGTGGGTGCACGGCGGACAGATCAACGCGACCAGTTTGCCCGATGCGTTTTCCCGTCTTGCCACCGGCACTTTGCTCGGCATCCCGACGCTCGCGCTGATCGCGCTCGTCGTGCTGATCGGTCTCGCCGTCTATCTCAAGCAGTTTCGCGGCGGCCGCGAACACTACGCGATCGGCTCGAATCCGGAGGCGGCGCGTCTGGCCGGCGTGAACGTCGAACGTCGGGTGATGGCGGGTTTCCTGTTGTCCGGTGCGATTGCCGGTTTTGCCGGCGCATTGTGGCTGGCCCGCTTCGGCACCGTGGATGCGAGCACCGCGAAGGGCATCGAGTTGCAGGTCGTAGCTGCCGCCGTGGTGGGTAGCGTGGCGATTACCGGTGGCGTCGGCACGATACTCGGCGCCACGCTCGGCGCGCTCGTGCTCGGCGTGATCAGCATCGCGCTGGTGGTGCTGCACGTGTCGCCGTTCTGGGAACAGGCTATCGAAGGCGCGCTGATCGTCGCCGCGATTACCGCGGATACCTTGCTGGCCCGCTCCGTCGCCAAACGCATGATGAGGAAACGCGATCATGGCTAAACCCGATTCCGCGCTGCTCACGCGCAAACGCGAAACGCCGCTGCAATGGGAAGTGCTGCTGGTGATCGTGCTGATTCTCTCGCTCGCGCTCGGACGCTTGCTGTCGCCTGTGTTTCTGACCGGCGCGAATCTGAGCAACGTATTGGCCGATCTGACCGAGATCGCATTGATGGCGCTGCCGATGACGCTGATCATCGTCGCCGCAGAAATCGATCTGTCGGTGGCGTCGGTGCTCGGCGCATCCAGTGCGTTAATGGGCGTGCTGTGGCATATGGGTTTGCCGATGCCGCTCGTGATCGTGCTGGTGCTGGTTGCCGGCGCGTTGGCCGGCTTGCTGAACGGCCTTGTGATCGTCAAGCTCAATCTGCCTTCGCTCGCGGTCACGATCGGCACGCTGGCGCTGTTTCGCGGCCTCGCCTATGTATTGCTCGGCGACCAGGCAGTCGCGGATTTCCCGGCGGCTTATACGGCCTTCGGCATGGACACGCTGGGCGGGAGTTTTATTCCGTTGCCGTTTGTCATCGTGATAGTCGGCGCGATCGTGTTCACCGTGCTGCTGCAATCCACGGCGTTCGGCCGCAGTCTCTACGCGATCGGCGCGAATCCGACCGCCGCGGCGTTCTCCGGTATCGAAGTAGCGAAGATCCGCTTGCGCCTGTTCGTGCTGTCCGGCGCGATGAGCGCGCTGGCGGGCGTCGTCTATACGCTGCGCTTCACCAGCGCGCGCGGCGACAACGGCGAAGGCTTCGAACTGTCGGTGATCGCGGCGGTGCTGTTCGGCGGCGTGAGTATTTTCGGCGGACGCGGTTCGATGATCGGCGTGCTGCTGTCGCTGCTGATTGTCGGCGTGCTGAAAAATGCGCTCACGCTCGACGACGTGTCCAGCGAAACGCTCACCATCGTCACTGGCGTGCTGTTGCTGGCGTCCGTGCTGATACCGAATCTGGTGGCCCGCTGGCGCGCGGCGCGCGACCGGCGTTTCATCGCGAAGTCCGCTTCTTCCCTCTGACGTCCTTAGCCATGCCCATGTCTGAAAAGAGAAAGTCCAACAACCGATAACCCGGACAACACCACGTCCAACAACAAGGCAGGAGACACTCTATGTTCAAACCTCTACGTCACACCGGCACCGCGGCGCTGTGCGTCGCGTTGCTCGCGATCAGTTGCGCCGCATCCGCCGCCGAGCTGAAAAGCGGGCTGAAAATCGCATTCGTGCCGAAGCAGATCAACAACCCCTACGAAGTAATCGCCGACGACGGCGGCATGGCCGCCATCAAGGAGTTCAAGGGCGTGGGCAAGGCGGTGGGACCGTCGGACGCGGGCGCTTCGTCGCAGGTTCAATACATCAACACGCTGATCACGCAGCGGCAGGACGCGATCGTGATCGCCGCCAACGACGCCAACGCGGTCGTGCCGTATCTGAAGAAAGCGATGTCGCAAGGCATCAAGGTGGTGACGTTCGATTCGGACACCGCGCCCGAGGGCCGTCAACTGTTCGTCAACCAGGCGAACGCGGAAGGCATTGGCCGTGGTCAGGTTCAACTGGTCGCGAAGCTGATGGGCGGCGAGGGCGAGTTCGCGGTTCTGTCGGCCACGCCGAACGCAACCAATCAGAACACCTGGATCAAGTGGATGCAGGAGGAGCTGAAAAAGCCCGAGTACTCGAAGATCAAACTCGTGAAGATCGCCTACGGTAACGACGACGATCAGAAGTCGTTCACGGAAACGCAGGGCCTGTTGCAGGCGTATCCGAATCTGAAGGCGATCGTCGCGCCGACCACGGTGGGTATTGCGGCTGCCGCGCGTTATATCTCGACTTCGTCGAGCAAAGGCAAGGTGGCGGTGACCGGTCTCGGCACGCCGAACCAGATGCGTGCTTTCGTGAAGAATGGCACAGTGAAGGCGTTCCAGTTGTGGGATCCGGGTCAACTCGGTTACCTGGCCGCGTATGCCGCGGCGGCGTTGGCGTCGGGCACGATCAGCGGCAAGGAAGGCGAGTCGTTCGACGCCGGCAAGCTCGGCAAACGCAGCATCGGAGCGCAAGGCGAAATTATTCTTGGACCGCCGACCACGTTCGACTCCAGCAATATCGACAACTTCAACTTCTGAGCGGCGATGCTTGCGGCGCGGAGGTCGCACGGCTGACGTGATCGCCAGGGCATGAAGCACGAGGCGCGCGGCCGATGCATGGCTCACGCGCCTCGTGATTTTTATTTGCAGCGCGCCCGGAATGGCGTCATGCCTGCTGCACACTCACTCACGTTTTTCGCGTGAAGCGTAATGGTCTTTGCGGTGCCTTTGTATTTGCAGACGAGATAGGGGTCGATCTGGTCGATGTCCCAGCGATCCACGCGGCCAGCGCGCACGGGTACAAGACTCGCCATCTGGTCCGGCGGACCATCGTACAAAGCCGCGTTGTTCAGGGCATGCCGCACACCGGAATCGAGCACGCTAACCGGACAAGCGACCGGCGCTGCCACCGCGGCGCCGCTTGCCAAAGCGTAGAAGAGCGCGCAAAGCGCTTTACTCGACCACATGGAATTGATCTCCGTCGTTTGTTTTCATTCCGTGTCCGTTCCTGAAACGGATGGTGCGTTCGTGGACGGGCTGCGCCGTATGCCCATTCCACTGATCCAGAACCTGGATGCCGGCTGCGTTGCGGCCGAGATAAATGGCTGCATGGCTGCGCCCGTCAGTGTGGTTTCCGTACCTGCCGTTAGGGTCGAATGTCGCGATAACCGTTCCCGGACTAATCAGATTGGCGGTTCTTGCTTTCTCTCCCTGATGCCACGACGAGGAAGGTGGAACGGAAACGACAGCGTGCACGAATGTCACACATTGCCCGTTTCCGACAAGGTGTCCTTTTAGAGAATTTGCTTCGGTCATGTTTGCTAGGTAAGACATCCCTTAACCTTTCTCAATCACGTGGCTTGGACATGAGTCCACACCTCTCTTTGTGGACCCACGGTCACGGCGGGTGCGGTGAACGGATCAAACGTAGCATCACGTTGGCCGTATCTGATTGGGGAAAATTCCGCTTTACGGATGGCACAAGTCGAAAACGTAGCGTCACGCGTGTTGCATCATCAACTGAGCCGACAGCTTGCCGTCCATACACGAAGCGCGCGCGACATTAGCGCAGTTCAAATTCTGGCGAGCAACAAACCCTAGAAGCGCTGCTGAACACCCACGGTGACACCCACCTGCGTATCCGACGCGCCTGCCAGGTCACGCGACACGCTGACCAGCTTCCCGCGCCCGGTCATCGCATAGCCGCCCGACAGATACAGCACGGTGTGTTTCGACAGGGCATACTGCCCGCGCACCGAGAACAGCGTCGGATCGCCGCCGTCGCTGTTCTTGACGTCCTGATGGTAGAGCGCGCCGGACAGCGTCACGACGGGTGTCACCTCGTATTGAGCACCGATCCAGTACGTGCTGCTGCGCTGCGTTTGCTGTTGGGTGCGGAACGTGCGCTGATAGGTGCGATAGCCCGCCATCGCCTTCACGGCGCCGAAGTCATAGCTCACACCCGCATGAATGCCCTGGATGTAATCGGTGATGTCGGCGGGTATGACGCTATCGCTCGCGCCATTCTGCCGGTCGAACGTCGCGACCGCGGCGAACGGACCTTGCTCGTAGCCGAGACCGACGTTGTACTTCGAGCCTGTCTTCATGCTGCCGGGCACATTACCGAAGCCGTATAGCGCGCCGAACTTCAAGCCGGAGTACGTGCCGTCGTAACGCACGGCGTTGGCCGAACGCACGAAGATCAGGTCGCGCCGGCCGGCTGCCGCTGTCGAGGAGACACCCCACGAGTAGTTCGGCGCATAACCCATCGGGTCGAACGGCAGCATGTAATCGAAGGTGGTCGTGAAATTGCGGCCGAGCGTGAGTTGCCCGTAGCGGGTTTTCAGACCGATAAAGGCGCGCCGGGCGAAGATCGAGTCGGGTCCGTCGTCGAACTGTCCGTTGGCGATGTTGATGCCGCTTTCCAACTGGAACACCGCCTTCATGCCGCCGCCGAGATCCTCGACGCCCCGCAAACCCCAGCGCGAGGTGTTCCTGCCGCCGGACACCAGACGGACAGCGCCGCCTTCGCCGCCCGCGCCGCTCGCATGGTTCACGTACTCGACCCCCGCGTCCATAATGCCGTACACGGTCACGCTCGATTGCGCCTGCACGCCGGCTGCAAGTCCGGAAAGTCCGGCGCAGGTGAAGCTCAAAGTCGCCTTCTTCATGTTCGACTTCATGACCAGTCTCCCGTAATTGGTCTTTTTTGCCGGTAAGGGCGCTGCCCCTGTCAACTCGCCTGAGCAAAGGCCCAGCAATCGTTGGCGGGGAATTCGATCCAGTGCCGGCCGGCGGCGCGCGGCACCTGCCCGAAGGCGCGCAGCCGCAACTCGCCGCAATGGAACAGGTATTCCCAGCGGTCGCCCAGGTACATCGACGTGACGAGTTCGGCTTCGAGGCGGTTCGCGCCGGGACCGTCGGCGACCTGCACGCGTTCGAGGCGAATCACGGCGTGGGCGTGTTGACCGGCCGTGAGCGCTTCGCGTGCTTGCGCCTGCAACTGCCAGCCGTCGCCGGCAAGCGTCACGCGCTCGCCTTCGACGGCGGCCACGCGCGCGTCGATGCGGTTGTTGCTGCCCATGAATTCGGCGGTATAAAGCGAGCGCGGCGCGCCATACAGATCGGCGGGCGTGCCTTCCTGCTCGATGCGGCCGTTGCGCAGCAACAGGATGCGGTCGGACATCGCCATCGCTTCGGTCTGGTCGTGCGTCACGCACAACGCCGAGAGGTCCAATGACACGATCAGCTCGCGCAGCCACGCGCGCGCTTCTTCGCGCAGCTTGGCGTCGAGATTGGAGAGGGGTTCGTCGAGCAGAATCACCGGCGGGTTGTAGACGAGCGCTCGCGCAATCGCGACACGCTGCTGCTGGCCGCCGGAGAGCTGGTACGGATAACGTCCGGCAAGGTGCCCGAGGCCGAGCTGGTCGAGCGCGGCCTGCACACGCTTGTTCCGCTCGACGGTTGAGACGCGCCGCAGCTTCAACCCATAGCCGACGTTCTCGGCCACCGTGCGATGCGGCCACAGTGCATACGACTGGAACACGAGCCCGAGCGAGCGCTGCTCGACCGGCAGATCGATACGCGTGGCGCCGTCGAAAAACGCCTTGCCGTCCAGTTCGATGCGCCCCGCCGACGGTTGTTCGAGACCGGCCACGGCGCGCAGCAGGGTGGTCTTGCCGCTGCCCGAGGCGCCCAGCAGACAGACCACTTCGCCGGGATCCAGCTCGAACGACACGCCTTTGAGAATCCGGTTGTCGCCGTAGCTGAGAAAGAGGTCGTCGACCTTGAGCTTATCCATGCAATTTCACTCCGAAGCGCAGCGCGACGCCGAGTCCGGCGCCGACCATCGCGATGTTGATGACAGAAAGCGCCGCCACCTGATCGACCGCGCCGGTCGCCCACAGCGACACCAGCAGCGCGCCGATCACTTCGGTGCCGGGCGAGAGCAGATAGACGGCGGTCGAGTACTCGCGCTCGAAGATCATGAAGATCAGCAGCCACGCCGCGAGCAAGCCGAAGCGCACGAGCGGCAGCGTCACATCGAGACTCACGCGTGCACGTCTGCCGCCGACGCTGCGTCCCGCTTCTTCGAGTTCGGGGCCGACCTGCAGCAGCGCGCTTTGAACCAGACGCATGCCGTACGCGAGCCACACGACCGTGTAGGCGATCCAGATGCTCCACATGGAGTTCTTCAGTTCCTTCAGTCCCGGCACGAAGAGAAAGATCCACAGGAACGCGAGACCGGCGAGCAACCCCGGCACCGCGCGCGGCAGCAGCACGAGGTAATCGAGCAGACGCGTGGCCCAGTCGTTGCGGCGATGGCCGGCAAATGCCACCAGCGAATAGAAGCCCACCGCCAACGCCCCGCCGACCACGCCGATGCCGAGCGTGTTCAGAATGGCGCGCACCAGGTTGTCCTGCGCGAACAGTTCGGTGAAGTTGGCGAGCGTGAGCACTTCGGCGAGAGGCACGCCTTGCCCCCAGTTGGTGACGAACGCGCGCAACGTAATGCCGGAGATCGGCACGAAGACCGTCAGCAGCAGCCACAGCGCGACGATCGCGAGCGCGACCCAGCGCCACGCGCCGAGCGGCAGCACAGTCTGACGTCCCGCCTTGCCCTTGACGGTCACGAAGCGGTTCGCGCTCTTCAGGAGCCGCCGTTGCAGCAGCACGAGCGGGAATGTGATCGCGACGATGCACATCGCGACCGCGGCCATGAGGTGATACGAAGGCACGCCGAGCTTGTTGGTGAGCTTGTAGAGATACGTGGCCAGCACGAGGTGTCCTTCGGGATCGCCGAGCACGAGCGGCAGGCCGAACACTTCGAAGCCGAGGAAGAACACCAGCACACCGGCGAATAGCAGCGCGGGCAGCGTCATCGGCAGGCTGACGTCGAGCGCCACGCGAAACGGCCGCGCGCCGGCGACACGCGCCGCTTCCTCGACGTCAGAGCCGAGATTGCGCAGCGCCGCCGACGAATACAGGTACACGTGCGGCACATGCGTGAGGCCGACGATCACCGTGATGGCGAACACCGAGTAGACGGTCCACGGCGCTTCGGCGGTGCCGAACAGCGCCATCCACCAGACCGAATAGAAGCCGACCGGGCCGGCCGCGACGACGTAGCCGAAGGCGAGCACCATCGGCGAGACGAACACTGGCGTGAGCAGCAGCGGTTCGAGCCAGCGACGGCCGGGCAGGTCGGTGCGCACCATCAGGAACGCGAGAATGCCGCCGAGCGGAATCGAGATGAAGAGCATTCCGGCGGCAATGACAAACGAGTTTTTCAGTGCGGACCAGAAGTCCGGGTCGCTGAAAATGAATTCGAAACCGGTGAGGCCGAAGCTGCGCTTCGCGTCGAAGAACGGCGCGTTCAGCACGCTCTGCAACAGGATGAAGCCGAGCGGCAGCGCCACCGCCACTGTTAGAACCGCAATGACGAGCCAGCGCAGCAGCCCCATGAACGGCTGAAGTGCGCCGCGCGGTATCGCGTCGCTGGAGCGGCCGTTTGCCGCGTGCGATAGTGCGGCGCGGTGTCCGGTTGCGCTAGTGGAAGGCATGAGGGTTCCCCTGCGGCACGCTGGCCGCATATCGACAGGTATGGAAAGAAGGGCCGCCGCGCGTGTCAGTGCGGCCGCTCGGGTGTCAAACGCGAACGGCTAGCGCCTGATCGACTGTTGCCACTGCTTGAGGAATTCGAGGCGCTTCGACTGATCGAGATAGACCAGCAGGTCCGCGCCGATCGGGACTGGTTTAAGCGAGTTGCCGAGTTGCTTCGTGAGTGCCGCCATCGAGGTTTCGCCTTCCACGTCGGCGCGAATCGAGAACAGGTTCGCCTGATTCGCCAGCAACGTCTGGCCGCGTCGCGAGAGCAGGTAGTCGACCCACAGCTTGGCGGCGTTCGGGCTTCGCGCTTTCTTCGAAATCGTCACGAGCCGGCTCGCCACCAGCGTGTAATCCTTCGGGTAGACATAGCCGATCGATGGATCTTTCTTCGCCTTGATCAGCGCATACGAGCCGAGAATGTTGTAGCCGATCAGGTTCTCACCGGAGGAGATGCGCTCCATCATCGCGCCCGTGCTCGATTGCAGCTTCGGGCCGGTGGCGCCCATGGCCTTGACCAGATCCCATGTGACCTGCGGGTTGACGTGTGCGTCCTGGGTCAGATAGTTGAAGCCGACGCCGGACTTTTCGATGTCGTAAGTGGTGACGCGGCCTTTGAATCTGTCGGGTTTGGCTTGCAGCAGTCTGATCAGATCGGCGCGCGTTTGCGGCACCTCGCCAGCCGGCATGAGGCGTTTGTTGTAGACGATCGCGAGCGGCTCGTACGTGGTGCCGTACGCCTGCTTCCGGTACTGCGCCCACTGCGGCAACTGCTTCGCTTCGGGGGATTCGTACGTGGTCATCAGGCCGTCGTTGACGAGCTTGATCTGCAGGTCCATGGCCGAGCTCCACAGCACATCGGCGCTCATGCTGCTGGCCGCATTTTCGCTGATGTAGCGGTTGTACAGCTCGGTGGTGTTCATGTCGTTGTATTCGACTTTGACGCCGTAGAGGCTTTCAAAATCCTTGATGAGTGGACGTACCAGCGCGGTGTCCGTGACCGAATAGACGATCAGCTTGCCTTCCTTTTTCGCGCCGTCGATCGTAGCCTGGTAGTCGCCGGGGTAGCCGGATGGAATGGCCGCCCACGCTGAATTTGCTGCGAATGCGACAGCGACAGCCAAGGCGTTGAAGATGGTTTGCACGTCGTCCTCCAGATAAGTTGGTGTTGGTTTTGTGTAGGCGAATGAAGACAGTCCGATCACGTCCGCTTGCTCACCGGCGCGCTGACCAGCGAGACAATCGCTGTCGACTGCATGCACGAACGCGGAGCCGCCGGCCATGGGTTGCGCGCGCGGGACTACGCGCTGGTGATTCTCGACATCGGCTTGTCCAGGCTTGACGGAACTGGAAGTGCTGCGCCGTTTGCATGTCCGTCGCAATGCAGTGCGACGTGCCGATACTCAACGCGCACGTCTCGGCGGTAGAGCGCGTGCGCGGTCTCGGTCTCGGTCCCGGTGCCGGCGACTGTTTTCGCCAAGCCATTCTCGCTCACGAAACCGGATACGCGCGCGCGTGCGCTGCTACGTCGCAGCCACGGCGATATCGGTGTCGGGAAAGATAGGGTCACTAACGATCGACAGAGAGGGGGGCATTTAGAGCGGCTGAATCGCGCTTTGCAGAAGGCGGGGCATAGCGTGCGGTGGTGGCTCTTGCTGTCGCGGCTCAATGCGGACAGAGGCTATACACTCAAGAGGGCGGCGGTGCCGCTTCATAAGGTCGCGCGCAGCATGACGCTCGACTTATTGCGGGTGGCACACTCGCTCGGTATCGATCCCGCTTTCGAGCATGACGAGCGGGTCGACGTGACAGGGCAGATCGATCTGCTAGCTGAACGGGTCGGCGATCTAAGCGATAACGCCATGCGGCGTTACTTAGGCACTTGACCACTCAGCCACTCAGCGGCGAATCGAAAAGCGCTGTGCGTAAGCAGTGGGTGACGTACCGTCGCTCCACGTTTCGCCGTCGATCAAAATCTGAGAAACGCCTTGTTCCGGTACAGCCACGTTCACAGCGACGGCCGCCTCGCGATACAACTGCGTCTGGTTGATCCGCGCGGCAACGTCCGCATAATCCGCACGCGCATCGATCATGCCCCAGCGTTCGAACTGCGTGAGAAACCACGCGCCTTCGAACGCATGCGGGTAGTTCACCGTGCCGTTGTCGAAGAAGCGCATGGGCAGACCGCCCGGCGCGGAAGCGGCAATCTGGTTGCCCAGACGCGCCACAATCAACGTTTCATCGATGCCGACATACTCGGGCCGCGCAAGACAGCGCGCGATTTCCTCGCGATGTCCCGCGCCGTCGAGCCAGCGGCACGCCTCGAGCATGGTCTGCACGAGGGCGCGCGCGGCATTCGGATTCTCGCTGACAAAATCGCGCCGGCATGCCAGCACTTTGTCGGGATGATCCGGCCACACTTCGCTCGTATAAGCGATCGTCCTGCCGACGCCGAGCGCTTCGGCCTGCGCGTTCCAGGGCTCGCCGACACACAGGCCGTCGAGTCTGTCTTCGGCGAGCGCCGCGACCATTTGCGGCGGCGGAATCGCCACGCTCTCGATCTCGCGCAATGGATCCACGCCTTGCGACGCGAGCCAGTAGTACAACCACATCGCGTGCGTGCCGGTCGGGAAGGTTTGCGCGAAGACCGGTTTGCGGCCGAGCGTCGCGAGCGCCCTGGGTAGCGTGCCGTGTTCGGCGAGCGCATCCGCGAGACGGTTTGACAGTGTGATGGCCTGGCCGTTGCGGTTGAGCACCATCAGCACGGCCATCTCCGTTTGCGGTCCGCCAAGGCCGAGTTGCACGCCGTAGACGAGTCCGTAGAGCGTATGGGCCGCATCCAGATCGCCCGACAGCAGTTTGTCGCGCACGGCGGCCCACGACGGCTGACGCGACAACTCCAGCGTGAGGCCGTGCGCATGGCCGAATTCCAGCAGCTTGGCGGCGACGAGTGGTGCTGCGTCTGAAAGCGCCACGAAACCGAGCCGTAAGTGAGTCTTCTCGAGTTGCCCCGATGCGGACGTGGCGGCGAGTGAAGTAGGAGAGTTCATGGACGGCGCTTCATTTGAGCGAGTCAGCCGCCGCGACGATGGCGCGCGCGACCTCGGCGAGTTTGACGCCCTGGTTCATCGCGCGTTTGCGCAGGTTGGCGTAGGCGGCGTGTTCGGTGATTTTCTGCTGATCCATCAGGATGCGTTTGGCCCGATCGATCAGCTTGCGCTCGGCGAGTTCGTTCTCGACTTGCGCGAGACGTTCGCGCAACTGCGATTCCTGCGCAAAACGCGCGAGCGCGACTTCGAGGATCGGCGCGAGACGCTCGGTCGCGAGGCCTTCGACGAGATAGGCCGTGACGCCCGCGCCGACGGCGTCGCGAATCAATTGCTGGTTGGCGTCGTGGCTGAACATGAGCACCGGGCGCGGCGCGGTGGCGTTCATCACGGCAAGCTGTTCGAGCGTGTCGCGCGACGGCGATTCCGTATCGATGATGATGACGTCCGGCCGCTCGCTCTGCACCACGCGATGCAGCGCTTGCGGCGTGGCTGTGCTCGCCAGCATCTCGTAGCCGAGGCGGGCAAGGGCGTCGCGGAGGTCGCCGATGGGCTTATCGGTGTCGGTTACGAGGAGAACGCGCAGCATGGAGTGGGGTTTTATCGACGGCTAGCTAACCATAAAGCAACGGTTATGCCATCCGACGCATGCGGCGGCGAAGCGAAAGCAATCACAGACTTAGCGGCTGCACGGACAGCCGCGGCTGCACCTACGCGGGGCACGCCGGGCCGATGCACCGAAGCGGCGCATGATGGCGCCGCTCACCTCATCGGCGCCATTCGCCGTAGCTGCGGGGCGAGAACAGAAAACCGACCGCGATCATCGCGACTACGCAGCCGGCCAGCATGATCCACGCGACGCCGAAGCTCCCGCTCCAACCTCGCACGACGCCGGCCATGACCGGCGCAATAGCCGCCACGATGAAGCCGATGCCCTGGGTGAACGCGACCAGCTTGCCGGCCACACGATGGTCGGCCGAATGATCCATGGCGGTCACGAGCGTCAGCGAGAAAGTCCCGCCCAGTCCCGCGCCTGCCACGCCGACCCACAGCAAGGGCGCGGCGTCGGGCCAGACGATCAAGCCGAGCAGACCGGCCAGTTGCGCGGTGAGGCCGAGCGTGAGCCACGGCCGGCGATCGCGGAACGACGCCGCGGCGAGCGGCAGCAACAGGGCCGCGGCGGCCTGGAACACCGTCATGCCTGCCAGCAGCGAACCGCTTGCCGCGACGCTCATGCCGCGCTGCTGATAAAACGCCGGCAGCCACGCGACGAGACTCGTATAGCCGCCGTTGACGATGCCGAAGTAGAGGCCGAGTGTCCATGCACGCCGCGTGCGCCACAGCGAAACGGTGGCGGCATTCGTGGACGCGGCGTGGGCGGCGGCGCTGTTCGAAGAGGACCGCCGGTTCAACGCCCACCAGCAGAGCAGCGCGACGCAAGCCGGAAGCGCCCACACCGCGAGTCCCGCATGCCATGACTGCGCCGCGCGACTCACCCACGGACTCAAACTCGCGCCCAAGCTGCCACCGCCCATCATGGACGCGGAGAACACGCCCATCGCGAGCGGCACGCGCGCGTGAAAGCGCTGCTTCATCACGATGGGCAGCAACGCTTGAATCGCCGCGACGCCCACGCCCGCGAGCAACGCCGTTGCGAGCAGAGCGGCGCCGCTCGACGCCGTCCAACGCGCCGCGCAGGCCAGCGCGATGGCGAGCAAGCCGAGCGCGACACCGCGTGTCTCGCCGATCGTGCGAGTCAGCGCACCCGCGCCGAACGCACCGATGCCCATCGCGACGACCGGCAGGCTGGTCAGCAACGACGCGCCGTAGAAGCTGAGGCCGGTTGCGGCGCGGATCGTCGTCATCAAAGGGCTGATCGAGGTGAGCAGCGGGCGCAGATTGATGCCGATGACGACGATCGCCGCCAGCCAGAAGACGTCCTGCCAGCTTGGCGCCGCGGTGGCGTGGCGAGCGGGAGTGCGGATCGGGTTGGCGCTGGAGGGCGAATTCACAAGGGTCCTGGCGGAGAGGAATGGCAGCGTGAGAAACCGTGCGAGGCTCGGTTTTGGTCAACCATAATAACAAAAAATGGTTAACCATTTTCGTGATGCCCGGTATAACGCCAAGCGCTTTGCGAGCGCGAGCTTCACGGCGGCGGATCAAGCCTTGCAGCTAAATATGGATTTGTTCCTGCAGCGCAAGACTGTTTGTCGGACGAGGGTGTTCGAAATCCGAATCAATGCGCCTACATTGGGGGCTATCGGAGCGGTCGGCGCGATCTGCATTGCGGCCGGACAACCCATGTTCGAAGACACGAGGATACGCGGCGCCAATTGCGCCCGCATCCCGCCATAGGAGCAGACATGAGCGAAGGAAATCAGGCCGCTGTGCGCGAGCTGAGTCATTTTATCGACGGCCGACGCGCCGCTGGCGCAAGCGGGCGGTTCGGCGATGTATTCGATCCGGCGCAAGGCCGGGTGACGGCTCGTGTGCCGGTCGCGAACGCAACCGAAGTCGACGCGGCCGTCGCCGCCGCGAAGGCCGCGTTCCCGGCCTGGAGCGAAACCGCGCCGCTCAAGCGCGCCCGTTTGATGTTCAAGTTCAAGGAACTGCTCGAAGCGCATTCGGACGAACTCGCCGAACTCATCACGCGCGATCACGGCAAGCTGCTTTCGGACGCGAAAGGCGAGGTAGTGCGCGGTATCGAGATCGTCGAATTCGCGTGCGGCATTCCGAACCTGCTCAAGACCGATTTCACCGATCAGATCAGCGGCGGCATCGACAACTGGAATCTGCGTCAGCCGCTCGGCGTGGCGGCCGGCGTCACGCCCTTCAATTTCCCGATGGTGGTGCCGTGCTGGATGTTCGTGATGGCAGCGGCATGCGGCAACACGTTCGTGCTCAAGCCCTCGGAGCGCACGCCATCGACATCGATCCGGCTGGCCGAGCTGTTCATCGAGGCGGGCTTTCCCAAAGGCGTCTTCAATGTCGTGCATGGCGGCAAGGCCGTCGTCGATGCGCTGATCGAGCATCCCGACGTGGCCGCGATATCTGTCGTCGGCTCGACGCCGGTCGCGGAATACATCTACAGCGAAAGCGCAAAGCGCGGCAAGCGCGTGCAGGCGTTGGGCAGCGCGAAAAACCATCTGGTCGTCATGCCCGACGCCGATCTCGATCAGGCAGTCGATGCGCTGATCGCGTCGTCGTATGGCTCGGCCGGCGAGCGTTGCATGGCGACCTCGGTTGCGGTGGCGGTAGGGCGTATCGGCGACGAACTGATCGAGCGTCTCGCGCCGCGCGTGCGCTCGCTCAGAATCGGCGGCGGCATGGAGCCGGATCTGGACATGGGGCCGCTCATCAGCGCCGCGCATCGCGCCAAGGTGTTGGGCTATATCGATGCGGGCGTCGCGGCGGGCGCGAGACTTGTCGTCGACGGTCGCGGCCATAGCGTGCCCGGCCACGAAGAGGGCTTCTTTCTCGGCGGCTCGCTGTTCGACGACGTGAAGCCTGATATGAGCATCTATCGGGAAGAGATTTTCGGGCCGGTCCTCTCGGTGGTCCGCGTGCCGGATCTCGCGAGCGCGATTGCGCTCGTCAATGCGCACGAACTCGGGAACTGCGTATCGCTCTTTACATCCGACGGCGGCGCGGCGCGCGCATTCTCCCGGCAGATTCAGATCGGCATGGTGGGCATCAACGTGCCGAGTCCGGTGCCGCCTGCGTGGCATTCGTTCGGAGGCTGGAAGCGCTCGCTGTTCGGTGATCATCACGCGTACGGCGAGGAAGCCGTGCGTTTTTACACGCACTACAAGAGCGTCATGCAGCGCTGGCCGGACAGCATCGCCAAAGGTGCGGAATTCGCGATGCCTGTCGCGCACTAAGCCGGTCCGGGCGTCGCGACGCCTCTTACTGCCGCATTGGCAACCCACGCGGGCGACAGGCTACGTCGCCCGCGCGACGAGCGGGGCGCGCAGAGGGCGCTTGCCGAGCGTCAATCCTGCCAATCGTCATGCCGTAAAAATTTTCAGCGTAAAATGCCGCTGGCGCCGCGATATGCCGGCGTAAAGCTCTCAAGTCAGCGATGCATGTCGATCTTCTTACCCTCTATCTCCTTGTCGTCGGAACGCTCCTCACCGGTTGCGCGATGACCCTCTGGGAGCATCGAACTCATCCCCGCAGCAGCAGGGAATTAAGGATACTGGCAGCCGGCTACGCCACCCTCGCAATCGGCTGTGCCGCCGCTTTGTTTCGTCGCGACCTGCCCGGTGCGATGGGCTCGGGCGCCCACGCTCGCCGACCTGCTGGCAGCGGCCGACCAGGCGTTATGCCGCGCGAAATCGCTTGGCGGTAATCGGCTTGAACTGGCGCGGACCGGCGTGCGCGGCACCGCCACTTGCTGACGGCATTGCCGGAATTCGTCACGCTTCCCGACCTAAGCGTCTTTGAGTAAGCCAATCATGAAAAGTAGTTCCAAAGGCGGCCTTGTCTATTCCACCGATGGCGGGCGAATGTGTCCCGAATGCAGCCGGGCGCTCGCGCAATGTGTCTGCAAGACGGCCGCCAAAACACGAGCGGCAGGTGATGGCGTGGTGCGAGTGTCTCGGGAGACCAAGGGCCGAGGCGGGAAAAGCGTGACGCTCGTGAAGGGGCTCGCGCTCGATCCTCTTGTCTTGGCCTCGCTAGGCAAGCAGTTGCGCACAGCCTGCGGTTCCGGCGGAACGGTCAAGGATGGTGTGATCGAAGTGCAGGGCGATCATTGCGAGCGAGTCATCGAGGCGCTAAAGAAGGCTGGCCACGACGCGAAGCGGGCTGGGGGTTAAACCCGGCGCTTGAATGAGCTTTGCCACCTGCGGATCGATTCCCGAATTGAATGCTCGCGCCCGCAGCCGCAGGCTGGAACCCAACGCGATTCGCAGGCCTGAAAGCGGCTTTGTTTAACGCCATCACGTCGTATTCGCCCACCCCGATTCCGATTGCAAGACCCGGTCCAAACAGAATCGACACCGCTCGCGAGATCGGCGAGGCCGGGTCGCGCCGCCAAAATTTTGGCGTAAGCTGAGCGCTTGACCGGAGGGTGACGTCGAAGGCAAATCTGCGAACCGGGCTCGGTCAACTCGCGTTCGTCTCTTGCATAAGGAGGAAAGCGATGCGGACGATGAAGGCAGTGCAGGTGGCAAAGGCTGGCGGCCCCCTGGAACTCGTCGAACGGGACGTGCCGGAACCGGGCGCCGGACAGGTGCTCATCAAGATTCAGGCGTGCGGCATTTGCCACAGCGACGTGTTGACAAAAGAAGGGCAGTGGCCGGGCCTCGAATACCCGCGGGTACCGGGGCACGAGATTGCAGGCGTCATCGATACCGTCGGCGCGGGCGTTGAAGGATGGACGGCGGGGCAGCGCGTCGGCGTCGGCTGGCACGGCGGACATTGCGGACGGTGCGAGCATTGCCGTCGCGGCGATTTCGTTCTGTGTCAGCGCGCGCTCGTGCCTGGCATCAGCTACGACGGCGGCTATGCGGAGTTCATGGTGGCCCCGGTCGAAGCGCTGGCGCGCATTCCAGATGATCTTTCCGACGTCGATGCCGCGCCGCTTCTGTGCGCGGGCATCACGACATTCAACGCGCTGCGCAACAGCGGCGCACGCGCCGGGGATGTCGTCGCGGTGCTGGGCATCGGCGGACTCGGTCACCTGGGCGTGCAGTTCGCACGAAAGATGGGCTTCGTCACGGTCGCCATTGCGCGCGGGCAGGACAAGGCAAGTCTGGCGAAAGAGCTGGGCGCTCATCACTACATCGACAGCACGACGGCGAACGTCGCGCAAGCGCTGCAGGCGTTGGGCGGCGCTCGCGTCATTCTTGCAACCGTCACCAGCGGCAAGGCAATGAGCGCCGTGGTGGGCGGCCTGGGATTGAACGGCAAGCTGATCATGGTCGGACTCTCCGAAGAGCCCGTCGAGGTGCCGATCGCGCAGTTCATCATGGGGCGGAACTCGGTGCAAGGCTGGCCGTCGGGCACATCGGCGGATTCTCAGGACACACTCGCGTTCAGCGCGCTATCGGGCATCAAGCCGATGATCGAAGAATTCCCGCTGACCAAAGCCGCCGAGGCCTACGACCGGATGATGAGCGGCGCTGCGCGATTCAGGGTTGTGCTCAACATGGGCCGATAAGAGCGCGACTGACGGCCGGAGCCGATGCCGCTAGAATGCCTGCCGATATCGCTCCGTTCCCGACTACTGAATTCATGGCTCCACGTCCCCGCCGTTCGTCGCCTGCCGACACCGAAGCGCCCATTCACGCCGCACGCGACGACGCTGCGATCAGCGTCGAAGAGCGCATTTATGCGTCGATTACCGCGGCGCTGTTGCAAGGGCGGCTGCGGCCGGGCGCACAGCTCGTCGAACGCGATCTCGCGGCCGCGTTCGGCTGCACGCGCGGCGCGCTGCGCAAGGTGCTCGCGCGGCTGGGCTTCGAGGGCAAGCTCGTGCTGGAGGCAAATCGCGGGGCGTTCGTGCCGTCGCCGTCGGAAGAGGACATTCGCCAGGTGTATCGCGCGCGGCAGATCGTCGAGGCGGGCATCGTCGCGGCGCTGTGCGGGGCGTTGAGCGCGCCACACAAGCGGCGCCTGCGCGCGCATGTGCGCAGCGAGGCGAAGGCAACGAGCGCGGGCGCCATCGAAGAATCCGTGCGCCTTGCCGGCCAGTTTCATGTGCTGCTGACGGAGCTGGCGGGCGGCACGGAATTGCTTGGGCTGGTCGGCCAACTGGTCGCCAAGACCGAGCTGTATAAAGCGCTGTTCGACCCGTCAAAGGGCTCGACCTGCTCCGCGGACGAACACACGCAAATCATCGACGCACTCGACGCGGGCGACCTCGACGTTGCCCTGTCGGCCATGCGCGAACATCTGGCGGAACTGGAGGAGCGGGTCGTCGAGCAGGTACGCAAAAGCGCCGCCGGAGAAGATCTCGGGGCGGTGTTCGGGCGTTAAGCGTGCGTATTGCGGACGCAAAGGCGGAGGAAGCAAGGACGGGGTGAAACCCCCGCTGGCGACAGAAAGCGCCCGTGCCGGAGAAATTCAAGCAAAACCAGGTTGCGACAAAGCGATGCCGCAGCGCGCCGCTCAGGCTCGAATCAATGGATCAGCGAGTCAAGCCGGAGAAGGCGCGCGAATGGCTTCGCGTACAACTCAATCGCAATGGATCACGCCAGGACCGTGCGGGGCGCGGTCAGCGTGCCGCCAGCCTTAACGGCGACGGAATTGCGTGTTGCGAGCACCGCCGCCACCGGTGGCGCGCTCGTCTTTGTGACGGAAATTGATCCGGCCTTTGGTCAGGTCGTAGACCGACAGTTCCAGCGTCACGCGGTCGCCCGCGAGAATACGGATGTGGTTCTTGCGCATGCGTCCGGACGCGTAAGCGCCAACCACGACGCCGTTGTCGAGCGTCACGCGGTAACGGCTGTCCGGAAGTACTTCGTCGACGATACCGTCAAGTTCAAGCAGTTCTTCTTTCGCCATGCATAACTCCTGGTCGATGGGATAAGGGGTGTTGGTCGCCCACGCCGGGCAGCACAACATCAGATGGGGGCAAAAGCGGGCTTTTCGAGCCCGCCGTACTGCGGTATCGGCCTATGTGCCGATAATACCGCTCAAAGATCGGCGACGGACTGGCCATCTACACGGCCGTCGATCAATTGTTCGGCGTGGGCCATGCACGCAATGCGCGCCTTGCCCGTGCCGTCGAACGGAAACAGGTACTGCAGACGGAACACACGCCCGTCGGCGGACGGGTTGGCGCCCACACGGCAGATGCGTACCGACGCGTCGTAGCCGGCGTCCGCATTGCGGCTCGTCTGACCGTCCGCCGGGCGGCGCGGATAGACGAGCGGGTGAATTTCATAACCCTTGTACGTCTTGACAACTGAATTCATGAAGCACATGTCCTGTATTACGTGGCCGCTGTGTCACGCGTGTTACGCGCGGCACGACAGGCCGGGCAGCGCAGCACCCTGGGGCGCGCCGCCATGGAAAAAGGTTGGCACAGGCCCACTGGCAAGGGCTTGAGCGCGGCCGCGCAAAATCGCGGATTCGATGGAGAAGAAACACGCTGATGTCGCGCGGACACCGGGCGCGTAAATGCTGAACACTCAGCTGCACAACTCGCGACGGCGAATGCATGCGACGCATTGCCGGAGTGACGGGATCGC
The DNA here is from genome assembly GCF_003001875.1 of Paraburkholderia sp. BL18I3N2. Taxonomy (NCBI): domain Bacteria; kingdom Pseudomonadati; phylum Pseudomonadota; class Betaproteobacteria; order Burkholderiales; family Burkholderiaceae; genus Paraburkholderia; species Paraburkholderia sp. BL18I3N2. The sequence goes on along the minus strand of NZ_PVNC01000003.1, from coordinate 198,423 downwards.
CGACAGGTGGCGGTCGAACAGTCGGGGGTGGTGCGCAGACGCCGGTTCGAGACTATCCGGAGTTGCCTGATGTTGCCTGGTCAAGCCGGTTGTTGCCTGGTAATGCGAATGCGGGGCACAGCTATTCCAATATGATGCCCTAAATGGGGCTAATTGGATAGCAAAAAGTTCCACGCAGGGGCAAACCGCCCGGCAGGCGGGGCTTCGAGGGCGACACAGCGGTCGCGGCCGGCATGCCGGGTTATGAACGCCGCGCCGGGTGACGGGTTGCGCCATCGCGGCGCGGGCACTGGACGATCAACAGACTCGTGCTTCAGCGGGAAGTTTCGGCGACACGCTTCTGCAACTCGCGCGACGCCGCCAGCGGAATGCGGGCGTCATCCCAGCTGGCCAGCCATTCGACTTCCTTCGACGTGAAGATCTGTCCGTGATTGCGCAGCGCATATTGCAGCGAATCGATGATGTGATTGCGGATGATTTCCGGCGTGCCTTCGTCATCCAGCACGGTGCGAAACGCTTCAAGCGTGGCCATCTGTTGCTCCGTGAAATAGATGGGTCTTTTATCGCACGAAAAAAAATCGCTCGCCAAGCGGACAAAATTCGCCGCGTGACGAAGCGCATCAGCGTTCGTTTTTTGCGGGCGTGCCCGGCGTCATGGTCGCCGTGCTTGGGCCGGGTGGCTACAATGGCGAGTTGCCGCATCCTTCGAACACTGCGACTGCCCCATGCGCAACCCAAACGTGTCTCCCGTGAAAGACCTGCTGCTCGAGCGCTACGCTCCCATCGCCGACGGCATCGCGGCGCTTTTCTACCCGTGTGCCGAAGTGGTGATTCACGACCTGCGCGATCAGACCATCGCCTATCTCGTGAACAACCTGTCGAAGCTCGAAGTCGGCGGGCCGTCGGTGCTGGACGAAGTCCATTACGCGGCGCGCGGACAGACCATCGGCCCGTACGAAAAGCTCAACTGGGACGGCCGGCGCATGCGTTGCGTGAGCAACATCCTGTTCGACGACGACGGCAAGCCGGCCGGCATGCTCTGCATCAACTTCAATATCGCGGTGTTCGAAGACGTGCGTTCCACGCTCGATCTGTTCATCAAAGGCGGCAACCTGACGGACGCGCCCGCGGAGGAGTTGTTCCGCGACGACTGGCAGGACCGCATCAACACGTATCTGCACACGTGGCTGCGCGAGCGGCAGATCGGCATCAATGCGCTCACGCGTGAGCACAAGCGGGAAATCGTCGAGGCGCTGCACGCACAAGGCGCGTTTCGCGGCCGCAGTTCCGCGAACTACGTGGCCGCCGTGCTGACGATGGGACGCGCCACGGTCTACAAGATTCTCAAGCAGATGAAAGAGAGCGGCTGACGGTTCGGCCGTTGCCGTGCTTTTTCGTCGAGATGGGTCGATTCAGGGAGAAAAGAATGGTGCGTTACCGGCACTACAAAGGCGGGATTTACGAACTGGTTTGCGAGGCCACGCTCGAGTCCGATCCGACGGTCACGATGATCGTCTACAAAGCGGGCAATGGTACGATCTGGACGCGTCCGGCTTCAGTATTTTTCGAAATGGTCGAAGTGGACGGCGCCAAGGTGCCGCGCTTCGCGCCGATCAACTAGTCGCTATCAACAACAGGAAATCTGCATGCGTCTATTGCTTGCCATCATTCTGCCGTGGTTCCAGTTTTTCACGATCGGCCGCCCGTTCGCGGGCATCATCTGCCTGATCCTGCAGATCACGCTGATCGGCTGGATTCCGGCCGCCATCTGGTCGGTGTATGCGCTGAGCCAGTACAACACCGACAAGAAAATCGCCAGGGCGATGGGTAATGTGCGGTAAGGCCTGGGTGCGCGGCGCGGATGCGCCGCGTTCATTTGAGCGGCGGTAGCTCTACCGCGTCCGGTGCTTCGATCACCACATCGGATTCCGCGATCGCTACACACGGCAGAATATAGCCTTCCTGTTTTTCTTCCCGGCTGAGCCCAGGCCATTCGATCGTATAGCGCACGCGTCCCGCCGTCATTTTGCACAAACACGTGCGGCACGTCCCATTGCGGCACGAGCGCGGCAAACGCAGATTCGCAAAGCCGGCGGCTTCGAGAATCGTCAGCGAATCGGGCGCTTCGAAGCTGTAGCCGAGCGGCTCGACGCGAACTAGAGGCGGGCGGGTGGAGTCGGACATCGTGTGAGTCTGTGACGGATTGCGCCACACTTTACACGTTGCCGCTTCAGTTGCCTCTCCGGTCGCGTTTTCAATGAGTCGAGCCGCCACGCCGCAAATACCGGTACACCGTATTGCGCGCCAGGCCCAACTCACGCGCCGCCGCCGACACATTGCCGTCGAGCCGTTCGAGCGTTTGCGCGATCAGCGTGGCCTGCCATGCCTCCATCTTGCTGGTCGCCGGCTGCCCTCGCGTTGGCGCCGCCGCTTGGACGTCATCGCAGAACCCGGAGCCCGCACGCGTTGCCGGCGACTGCACGCATGGCTCGGCCGCGGTGTCGATGCAATCCTGCAAAAAGTCCTCGGGCAAATCGTCGAGTTCGATCTGGTCCGCGCCTTCGGCCATGATGCTCGCAGTGCGCAACACGTTGGCCAGTTGCCGCAGATTGCCCGGCCAGCGGCATTGCGCGAAGCGTTCGAGCACGTCGGCAGACACGCGACGCGGCAAGCGTTCGCCGGCGGGCTGCAATTCCAGCATGCGAGTGACGAGCGCGCGAAGATCGGTGCGCTCGCGCAGCGCCGGCAAGGTCAGGACGAGTCCATTGATCCGGTAATACAGATCTTCGCGGAACGTGCCGGCTTCGATCATTGCGCGCAGGTTGCGGTGCGTTGCGCAGACGATGCGCAGATCCACCGGAATCGCCCGCGTCCCGCCGAGCGGCACCACGTTGCGCTCCTGCAGCACGCGCATGAGGCGCACTTGCTGGGCGAGCGGCATGTCGCCGATTTCGTCGAGGAACAGCGTGCCGCCGTCGGCCTGCACGATCTTGCCGACGCTGCCGCGTTTCTTCGCGCCGGTGAACGCGCCGTCTTCGTAGCCGAACAACTCCGCCTCGATCAGCGTCTCGGGCAGCGACGCGCAATTCAGCGCGATAAAAGGCGCGGCCCGGCGCGGTGAATCGTGATGGATGGCGCGCGCGAGCCACTCCTTGCCGGTGCCGGTCTTGCCGAGCACCAGAATCGGAATATCGCGGCCTTGCAGTTTGGCGACGCGCCGCAGGATCGCGGCGACTTGCGCGTCGCCGGTATCGAGCGTTTCGAGCGTGGCTAGCGGCGCGGGATCGGCGTAGCGCGGCGCATGACGCGCGTCGCTGGACAACGGCGCACGTGACGCGCCGGCGAGACTCTCCGCCGGCGCGACATAACGCGGCAGCGCATAGTCGCCGCGCGCCACCACGCGCACGCCGCTTGGCAGCGTCAACAGAATGTTCTCACCGGGTGCGCGCGCAATCTGCTGCAACAGCCTCGAGATGGTTACGCCGAACAGCGCATCGAACGGCTGCCGTTGCAGTTCGGCGAGCGCTTGCCCGAATTGAAACAGCGCACTGCGATTGGCCGACAGAAACGTGCCGTCCGGCGCGAACGCCGCGAGCCCTTCGAACAACGTGCCGATGAATTCCCCGCGCGCGTGAAAGTGCACGCGGATCGCGTCGGCGAATTGATTGGAGAACAGATGATTTTCGATCATCTGCGCCGACATTCTCACGAGCGCAAGCGTGTGCTTGTGAAAGCCGCGCGTGTCGCCGCTCACGTCGAGCGCGCCGATGGTGCGCCCGAACGGATCGGCAATCGGTGCGCATGAGCAGGTGAGAATCCGGTTGGCGTGCAGGAAATGCTCTCCCGCGTGCACGACGGTCGGCTGCCCATCGACAAGCGCGGTGCCGATCGCATTGGTGCCGCGATCCGCCTCGGCCCACGACACGCCCGGACACAGTGCGACGCGATTGGCCTTTTCGACGAAGTCGCTGTCGCCAAGACTGTGCAGGATCACGCCGTGATTGTCGGTGAGCAGCACCATGCTCTGCGTATCGACGATCTGCGCATGCAGCGTCTCCATGACCGGCAGCGCGTGCGTAAACAGCGATTGATTGCGCTCGACGAGTTCACGCAGCGCAGGCCGGGCCAACGGATGAAAGTCCGGCGTCTCCGAAGCGCGCAAGCCGATTTCGAGCGAGCGGGCGTGAGCGTGCGCGATGACATCGGGCCGATTGATAGCGTGCGGCGTAGCGGAACTTTGGGTCAAGGCATGTCTCCGGTGAAACGGACACGGCGGGTACGTTGCCCTCCGCTCAGTGCCGCAGCGCAACATGCGCGCACACGGCCGAACACCGATATTACAGGACGAATCGTGCTGCGCACGGCAGGGAAAAAACGGAGGCGGCCGGCGCGCCATGCCTCAAAAAAAACGCGCACGGCACCAAATTCAGGCAAACGGAAAGGAAAACTTGCGCCGCGCCCGAACTCGTCTAAAGTGATCAAATCACCTCCGCGGCGCGCGAACTATTCCGCTGCCGCAGTCGGGTGACAAGCCCGCGTCGCCGGCATTGGACAAGGAGGTTGGAGCTAGCGGCGCGATCAGACGCAACCGGCATGCGCACTACCAGGCTACACCATGCGCAGCACCTACCTTCCAGGTGAAGTCCCATGCAGATCCTATTCCCAAATGAAACTCCTGAATATTCAGGTCGCGAGCTCACCTTGGCGTTCCCGGCGATGGTCGATGGGCAGAGGGTGGAATGCATGATCACGGCGGAGGCACTGGAAGACCACTACGGCGCCGCATCGCCGCGTCTGGAGGACATGGTCGGCGCATTCGACACGCATCGCGCCCGGATCGAAGCCGCTACGCGTCGCCTCATCTCGGAAACGAGGGCGCAATGTCTCGTGCTGAGAAGCGGCTATGTGCGCTTCTACGAGGCAAACTGGCGTAATTGACTGAGGGCGTTTCCGACCCTCGGCCGGTCGACGCCGCAAGCAGGAACGCCGCGCAAGAAGCAGAAGCCCGGGAAACCCACGCGCGGCATCGAAACCATTCAACCCGTCCGCGGCCAGCTGTGCCGCCGGCGTCCGGACTCGAAGCGCGCGCAAATACGAGCGCGATTGCGAGCGCCAGCGCTCTCAGACCATCCGCCGCAGCGTCCGATCCTTGAGCACCACGTGATGCGCGATCGCCGCCAGCGCGTGCAAGCCGATCACCCAATAAAACGCATTGCCGAGCCACTCATGCGCCGTCTTGAGCAACGGACGCGCAGCAGGATCCGCGCCGACCAGCGTGTAGTCGATGTTAAGCCACGTCAGCGTGACCGGGTGTCCGCCGGTGTTGATCATGAGAATGCCGAGCAGCGGCTGGACGAAGATAAAAACGTACAAGGCGAGATGCGCGGCCCGCGCCAGAAAGGCGAGCAGCCGGTTGCCGTCCACTTCGGCGGGCGCGCCGGCCCATAGTCGCCACAGCAGACGCAGAGAGGCCAGCGCGAGCACCAGCGAGCCGCACCAGAAATGCACGCTGCTCCAGAATACGCGGCTGTCGCTACCTTTTGGCCCGCGAATCTCGATCGCCAGATAAGCCAGCGCGATCAGCAGAAACATCGCCCAATGGAAGAAAATCGCGGGCGCCGTATAGCGGTCCGAGGTGCGGCTGTAAGACATGTAGGGAACTCCCGTGGCCTGGTCGATGGTTTTTTGAATCATCGGATGATAAACGGTGCCCCACCCGAATGGGCACCGTCAATAAACCGTCGTTGATCCAGACCGGGGTTCGGCGCACGGGCGCCCGTGCGCCTATTCGCTGCCGAGGTAGAAATAGCGGAACAGGAAAATCGCCGCAATGATCCACACCACCAGCTTCACCTTGCGCCCCTGGCCGGTCAACAGCTTCAGGCCCGCATACGAGATGAAGCCGAACGCGACGCCATTGGCGATCGAATAGGTGAAGGGCATCAGCAGCGCGGTGAGCGCGGCCGGCACGACTTCGGTGGCGTCGTCCCACGGCAGGTCGAGCATTTCGCGCAGCATCAGGCACGACACGTACAGCAGCGCCGGCGCCGTCGCATAGCCGGGCACCACGCTTGCCAGCGGCGCGAAAAACAGCGCCGCGAGAAACAGCACGGCCACGGTGATGGCCGTCACGCCCGTGCGCCCGCCGGCTTGCACGCCCGAAGCGCTTTCAATATAAGCGGTGGTCGACGAGGTACCCAGCATCGAGCCGGCCAGAATGGCGGTGCTGTCGGCAAGCAGCGCGCGGTTCAGCCGATGCATCTTGCCTTCCACCAGCAACCCCGCGCGATTGGCCACGCCCATCAGCGTGCCGGTCGCATCGAACAGTTCGACGAGGAAGAACACGAGAATCACGTTCAGCACGCCGCCCGACAGCGCGCCGCGAATGTCGAGCTGGAACAGCGTCGGCGAGATGGACGGCGGCGCGGAGACGATGCCGTGAAACTGGTTGCCGCCGAAGAAAAAGCTCAGCACCGTCACGCCGACGATCCCGATCAGGATCGCGCCGCGCACCCGCAAATGATCCAGCGTGACGATCGCGAAGAAGCCGATGACCGCGAGAATCACATGCGGGTTGTGCAGATCGCCGAGCGTCACGAGCGTCGCGGGATTACCCACCACCACGCCCGCCGACTTCAGCGAAATGATCGCGAGAAAGAGGCCGATGCCGCCGGTGATGGCAATGCGTATCGAATGCGGAATGCCGTTGACGATCACCTCGCGCACGCGGAACAGCGTGACGATCAGGAACAGACAGCCGGAAATGAACACCGCGCCGAGCGCGGCCTGCCAGGTGAAGCCCATGCCTTTGACGACGGTGTACGCGAAATACGCGTTCAGCCCCATGCCCGGCGCGAGCGCGATCGGATAGTTCGCGTAGAGACCCATGATCAGCGAGGCGAGCGCGGCCACGATGCAGGTCGCGACGAACACCGCGTCCTTCGGCATGCCGGCGTCGCCGAGAATCGCCGGGTTGACGAAGATGATGTACGCCATCGTCAGGAAGGTGGTGAGGCCGGCGAGCACTTCGGTGCGCAGGTCGGTGCCGGCGGATTCGAAGCCGAAGTAGCGTTTTATGGAGTCCATGAGGCGGGTCTCTCGTCGTTCAGAAAGCGTTTGTTGTGATTGGAGCGGTGAAGGCGCCGCGTCGCCGGGGTGACGGGCGCTGTGCTACGGCCGGATTGTAGTCAGGATTGGCGGTGGCGTGCCGCATTGTGCGGCTCGGCGGCCGAGTAAAGGCTCATTCGACGGGCGGTTCGTCGGGAGATTGTGGCGCCGATGCATCAGGCTGCGGCGGTTGGCGCGAGAGCCAGCGGTCCAGTTCGCCCGCGAAGCTTTTGCTGTCCCGCTGGCTGAAGGCCGAAGGCCCGCCGGTATCGACGCCGCTGCTGCGCAACTGGTCGAGCATCGAGCGCATACGCAGCCGTTCTTCGATCGTGCCGGGCGTGTACCAGTTGCCGCGCGGATCGAGCGCTTGCGCGTTTTTGGCCAGCACGGCGGCGGCGAGCGGGATGTCGGCGGTGATCACCAGATCGCCCGCGGCGACACGTTCGGCGATCAGGTCATCGGCGGCGTCGAAGCCGGCCGGCACCTGGATCGCGCGGATCAGCGGCGACGGCGGCACGCGCAGAAACGAATTGGCGACCAGCGTCAGCGTCATGCCGGTGCGGCGCGCGGCACGGTACAGCATGTCCTTGATCACGACGGGGCAGGCGTCGGCGTCAACCCAGATTGACATGGTTCGGATTCCGGCAGCGGGTTGTCGAAGGGGCGAGATGATACCTTGCCAGCGCGCAGGGCGGCGCGGCAAGCGAATTTACGATGTTGCGGGAAAGCGGGAAAGCGGGAAAGCGGGAAAGCGGGAAAGCGGGAAAGCGGGAAGCGGGAAACCTGAAAACCAGGAAAGGCATGCGGGCCCGACCACGCCCGCGACCGTTGCAGTCGCAGGCAGCCCCGCATGCCGCGCGGTGGCCCGCGTTACTGCGTCATCGTCCCACCCGATTCCTGCGCGCGCCGTGCCGCGACGATGCGGCCCGCGCGTTGCGCATTCTCCGGATAGTCGATCCAGTCGAGCGGATCGTAGCCGGCGGCACGCCATTCGGCCAGGTCGGCCTTCACCTGGGCGCGCGTTTTCGGCGCCGACGGATCGTAAGGCCGCGCCGACTGCGCAAACGCGGTGCTCATACTCACGGCGGCCAACAGCGCGCCGAGTCCAACTATAGAAACGATTTTCATGACGAGCTCCTATGGAGCGGTTAAAAACGACCCCCGCATTCTAGTTTTGGCATGCATTTCGAGTAAGGCGATTGAAGGCAATGCACCATTTCGCCCAGTGAATCAACCCGGGCTGAATGATCCTGCGGCTCACGGCGCCGACGGCTTGCTGAAACGGTCCAATACAGCGCTCAGCAGGTCGATCGGCAGCGGGAAGACGATCGTCGAATTCTTGTCGGCGGCAATCGTCGTGAGGGTTTGCAGGTAGCGCAACTGCATGGCCTGGGGCTGGCGCGACAGCGTCTGCGCCGCTTGCAGCAGATGCTGCGAGGCCTGCAATTCGCCTTCCGCGTGAATCACCTTGGCGCGCCGCTCGCGCTCGGCCTCGGCCTGGCGGGCAATCGCGCGGATCATCGTTTCGTTGATATCCACGTGCTTGATTTCCACGATCGACACCTTGATGCCCCACGCGTCGGTCTGGGCATCGAGCACTTTCTGGATGTCGGCATTGAGCTGCTCGCGATCGGCCAGCAGTTCGTCGAGTTCGTGCTTGCCGAGCACCGCGCGCAAGGTCGTCTGCGATAACTGGCTGGTCGCCTCGAAGTAGCGCGCCACCTGGATCACGGCTCTCTCCGGATCGACCACACGGAAATACACCACCGCGTTGACCTTCACCGAGACGTTGTCGCGCGTGATCACGTCTTGCGGCGGCACGTCGAACACGACGGTGCGCAGATCCATGCGCACGGCCTGCTGCACGATAGGAATGATCAGCACGAGGCCTGGCCCCTTGACCTTCCAGAAACGCCCCAACATGAACACGACGCCGCGTTCGTACTCCCGAAAAATCCGTATCGATGAAGCAACCAGCGCGGCCGCCAGCAGAATCAGGATGCTGGTGAAGCCGAATGTGAAACCGATCATGAGCTTTCTCCTTGTTGTCGTGCTTCCGTTGGCACCACGATCAACGTCAGGCCGCGCCGCGCGGTGACGCGCACCGCATGGCCCGCCGCGACCGGGGCCGTGCTGGACACCCGCCAGCGTTCCCCATGCACTTGTGCCCAACCGCCCAGCGCGCCGTCCGCCGTGAGGTCCGCCGGCGAGAGGCCACCGTCGAGCACCACGCCGACACTGCCGATCATTCCTTCCGAACCCGTCACCACCGGACGGCGCCGCGCACTCAGCGCGAGCCGCGACACGCCCAGCACGAACACCACACTGAACACGGTCACGGCGGCGATCATCGGCAGAGGGATACCGTAGCCGGGCACGTCGGTATCGATCAGCATCAGCGCGCCGATCACGAACGCGACCACGCCGCCGAAGCCGAGCGAGCCGAAGGTCGGCAGAAACGCCTCGCCGATCAGGAAAGCGACGCCGAGAAAGATCAGGCCGAGGCCGACGTAGTTGATGGGCATCATCTGCATGGCGAACAGGCCGAGCAGCAGGCTGATCGCGCCGACCACGCCGGGCAGCACGAAGCCCGGATTGGCGAATTCGAAGAACAGGCCATACATGCCGATCATCAGAAGGATCAGCGCGACGTTGGGATCGGTGATCACGGCGAGGAAGTGGCTGCGCCAGTCGGCTTCTAGCGTGACGATCTGGGCGTTGGCTGTGTTGAGCTTGACGTTGCCCGCGCTCGTGACGAGCGTGCGGCCGTCGACCTGGCGCAGCAGGTCCGGCACATCGCGCGCATTCAGATCGACGACGTGTTGCGCGAGAGCATCCGCCGCCGACAGGCTCACGGCTTCGCGAACCGCGCGCTCGGCCCAGTCGGTGTTACGTCCGCGCATCTGCGCAAGGCCGCGGATGTAGGCGGCGGCGTCGTGGACCTGCTTGCGCATCTCGGTCGATTGGGTGTCGAGCGGCAGGGCGCTGGCGGAGCCGGTGGGCGCGGATGCCGCAGGTTTGCTCGGGTTGCCGGCGCCGGTATCGCCAGCGCCGTTACCCGCAGCGCCAGCGTTACCGCCACCCGCACCACCGCCTCCCGCACCACCACCACCGCCACCAATACCCGGCAACCCCGGCGTTCCACCGCCCCCGGGCGGTTCGGCGCCGCCGATGCCCATCTGGATCGGCGTCGCCGCGCCGAGATTGGTGCCCGGCGCCATCGCCGCAATGTGGCTTGCATAGACGATATACGTGCCGGCGCTCGCCGCGCGCGCGCCGCTCGGGGCGATAAAGGTGGCGACCGGCACCGGCGAGCCGAGAATCGCCTTGATGATCTGCCGCATCGACGTGTCGAGCCCACCCGGCGTATCCAGTTGCAGCACGGCGAGCTGCGCGCGATCTTCAGCGGCGCGCTGCAGGCTGCGCACGATGAAGTCGGCGCTGGCCGGACTGATCGCTCCGTTCACTGGAATGACAACGACGCTGTTGGGGACGACGGCGGCGCGCAGCGTCACATTCGATTCGCACGACGCGAACCCAAACGCCAAAAGCATGCCGAGCACGGTCATGCCGCGCATCAACCGGCCCGCCATGTCGCTGCGGATAAGCGACATGCGCGAGCCGGACTGCCGGAACGGGAGACGTGGATACGTGCTCATCGCTGACGGCCGCCGCGCCCTGCCGACATGCATCGGCCGACGCGGGCCGATACCCCAAAAGAAGGCTGGCCTGCTTCTTACAGCTTAGTCCGATTCCGCCTTGCGCGTGAAATCCGCGCGCGCCGGCCGGTAGTCGGTCGGCCGCATGCCGGTCCACTTGCGAAACGCGCGATGAAACGCGCTCGGTTCGGCAAACCCGACGGAGGTCGCGATGTCGGCGATGGTGCGGTCCGTGTCCTGCAGCTCACCGATCGCGATATCGCGCCGCAAGTCGTCCTTGATCGACTGGTACGTATAGCCTTCCTGTTTCAAACGCCGGCGCATGGTGGCCTCGGCGACGTGCAGACGTTCGGCCATCTGATCGGCGGCGGGCCAGCCGGCCATCGGCATGGCGCGCAGCATCTTGCGCACGCGCGCCGCGAGCGAGCCCGGATTGCGGTACTTGACGATGAAGCTGCCGGGCGCGTCGCGCAGGAAGGGTTTGACGGACTTGGTCGTCTGGATCACGGGCAACTCGAGAAACTCCGGCGCGAGATCGACGTACGACTCGGCCTGCTCGAAGCTCATGTGATCGCAGAACATCAGCCGGTACTCGTGCGCGGCGGACGGCTCGGCGCAGCGAAAGCGCGCCTCGAGCAGCGGAATGCGCCGCCCGACCAGCCAGCACAACAACCCATACACCACGATGAAGTAGGTCGCATAGGCGAACATCGCCGGCGGCGGCGCGCCGGCGTTTTCCACGAAGCGCAGGCGCACGCGCTGCGCGTGCGTTTCGATCTCCGCGCCGAGGTCGTCCAGCACGAGACGCATGAAGGCGACCGCGCGCGCCAGCGCCTGCCCGCCGTTGCGCGCGGTGAGCGCCGTCTGCGTCATGGCGATAAAGCTGCCGCTTTTCATGCGATGCGAATCCTGGCCGAAGAACTCGTCGTCCAGCGCTCGGGCGATGGCGGCCCACAGCGCGCCGTATTGCGCCGACGACACGCGGCTTTTTGGCGACGCCAGCATCGGCGCGGCGATGCCGGCCGCTTCGGCAAGCGGCAGCGCGTCGAGGCCGCGCGAGCGCGCCAGCGCGAGCGCTTCCTCGACCATGCTGACGGAAATCGTCCCTTTATCGTTTTTCATGCGTATCCGGTTTGACGGCGAAGCTGGCAAAAGCGCTCAACATTTTCCTTGTGGCGATTCGCCAAGTGCCTGAAATCGTGTGCTTATGCGGATTCATATCGTACCAGTATGGCAAATGCGCTCAGTCAGAATGATCGGGCTGAGCATCGAACCTGCCGGTCGGCTTGCCTACACTGAGCCTCAACCGATTGCGCTCCGCGTGGCCTCACAGACCCGAACGTGAGGCGGAGAACCAGCCGCGATCAAACGCACAGCACAGGACCCAGCGCCATGGACAGCTTCTACACCGACGAACAACGGATGATCCGCGACGCGGCTCGCGACTTCGCCACCGAACAGCTCGCGCCGCATGCGGGCCAATGGGATCGCGACGCGCAACTGCCCGCCGAGGTCGTCAGGCAGATGGGCGAACTCGGTTTTCTCGGCATGATCGTGCCGGCGGAATGGGGCGGCTCCTACACGGACTACGTGGCCTATGCGCTCGCGCTTGAAGAGATCGCCGCGGGCTGCGCCGCCTGCGCCACGCTGATGAGCGTGCATAACTCGGTCGGCTGCGGGCCGATCCTCAACTTCGGCACGGAAGCACAAAAAGACCGCTATTTGCAGGACCTCGCAACCGGCCGCCGCATCGGCGCGTTCTGTCTGACCGAGCCGCAGGCCGGCTCCGAGGCGAACAATCTGCGCACCCGCGCCGTGCTGCGCGACGGCAAGTGGATACTCAACGGCAGCAAGCAGTTCGTGACCAACGGCTCCCGCGCCGACCTCGCGATCGTCTTCGCTGTGACCGATCCCGACCGTGGCAAGCGCGGTCTGTCGGCCTTCATCGTGCCGACCGATACGCCGGGCTTCAACGTCGGCAAGCCGGAGCATAAGCTCGGCATTCGCGCTTCGGACACCTGTCCGATTTCGCTCGACGACTGCGCCGTGCCCGAAGCCAATCTGCTCGGCGAACCGGGCGAGGGCTTGCGGATCGCGCTGTCGAATCTCGAAGGCGGGCGTATCGGCATTGCCGCGCAGGCGGTCGGCATCGCTCGGGCCGCGTTCGATGCCGCGCGTCTCTATGCGAACGAACGCATCCAGTTCGGCAAAGCGTTGAAGGAGCATCAGACTATTGCCAACATGCTCGCCGACATGGCCACGCGTTTGAATGCCGCGCGGCTTCTCGTGCAGCACGCGGCGCGGCTGCGCACGGCGGGCAAGCCGTGCTTGTCGGAGGCTTCGCAGGCCAAGCTGTTCGCGTCGGAACTGGCGGAGGAGATCTGCTCGAACGCGATTCAGATTCATGGCGGCTATGGTTATCTGGAGGACTACGCGGTGGAACGCCACTATCGCGATGCGCGCATCACGCAGATTTACGAAGGGACCAGCGAGGTGCAACGCATGCTGATCGCGCGGCATGTGTAAATGCAAACGAAGCGGCATTTGAGTGCAAAATAGTCTGGCCGCCGGATAGAAAGCAGTGCAGCAGCGGGACAAAAGAGCGAAGCGGATACACCGCGCCAACTGGAGACGACAATGACTGCAGCGAAGGCCTTTTTCGACGCGCGTGACCTGTTATTGCGCCATCGAACCGACTACGAGCGCGCCTACCGCGAATTCGCGTGGCCGGCACTAGGCGAGTTCAACTGGGCGCTCGACTACTTCGACGTAATCGCGCGCGATAACGACAACCCAGCGCTGTGGATCGTCGACGATCCCGCCACCAACGGCCTGCGCCTGTCGTACGCGCAGATGTCGGAGCGCTCGGCGCGCATGGCGAATTTCCTGCGCGGCGTGGGCGTGGGCCGCGGCGACCGCCTGCTGCTGATGCTGCCGAACCGCGTCGAACTGTGGGACGTGATGCTCGCGGCCATGAAGCTCGGCGCGATCGTGCTGCCCGCCACCACCCAGCTTTCCGCCGATGACGTGCGCGATCGCGTGCAGATCGGCGGCGCGAATTTCGCGGTGATCGATAGCGCGGAGCTGGCCAAATTCGATGCGCTCGAAGCGCCGCTCACGCGCCTCTCGGTGGGCACGCCGCGCGACGGCTGGATCGACCTGGCCGCGGCCTATGACGCATCGCCGCAATTCACGCCCGAAGGCGTCACGCTGGCCACCGACCCGATGTTGCTGTACTTCACCTCAGGCACCACCTCGAAGCCCAAGCTGGTCGAACACACGCATCAAAGCTATCCGGTCGGCCATCTGTCGACGATGTACTGGATCGGCCTGCAACCGAACGACATCCATTGGAATATCAGCTCGCCGGGCTGGGCCAAGCACGCGTGGAGCTGTTTCTTCGCGCCGTGGAATGCGCAGGCCTGCGTGTTCGTTTTCAACTTTCCGCGCTTCGTGCCGAAAGACACGCTGAACGCGCTTGTTCGTTTCAACATCACCACGTTGTGCGCGCCGCCGACCGTCTGGCGCATGCTGGTGCAGGAGCATCTGAGCGACTATCCGGTCAAGCTGCGCGAAATCGTCGGTGCCGGCGAGCCATTGAATCCCGAGGTCATCGAGCGCGTGAAGCACGCGTGGGACATTACGATCCGCGACGGCTACGGCCAGACCGAGACGACCTGCCAGATCGGCAACTCGCCGGGCCAGCCGGTCGTCGCGGGTTCGATGGGGCGTCCGCTGCCGGGCTACACGATCGAACTTATCGATGCCGATGACCAGCCCGTCACCGAAGGCGAAATCGCGCTGCCACTTGCGCAACGGCCGCTCGGTCTGATGACCGGCTACGCGAACAACGCCAACGCCACCGCGCAAGCCATGCGCAACGGCTTCTACCGCACGTCCGACGTGGCGCTGCGCCGTGACGACGGCTACTACGTCTATGTCGGCCGCGCCGACGACGTCTTCAAATCGTCCGATTACCGCCTCAGTCCGTTCGAGCTCGAAAGCGTGCTGATCGAACACGAGGCGATCGGCGAGGCTGCCGTGGTGCCGAGCGCCGACGCGCTGCGTCTGTCGGTGCCCAAGGCGTTCGTCACCGTGCGCCAGGGTTACGAAGCCGGCCCCGAACTCGCGCGCGCCGTATTCGCGTTTTCGCGCGAAAAACTCGCGCCGTACAAACGAATTCGGCGCCTGCAATTCAGCGAATTACCCAAGACCATCTCCGGCAAGATTCGCCGCGTCGAATTGCGACGCCGCGAAATGGAGCGCGAGGCCGAACCCGCGCGCCTGCCCGACGAGTATTGGGAAGAAGATTTCCCGGATCTGCGCTGATTCCCTGCGTCGATCCCTTTTGTTTCCAGTCACTGTCCGGCCGCCTCGCGGCCACCGCAGAGGAGTTCCAGAATGAGCGCAAATGCAGCCGTTGCCACCGTCAAGTTGCTGATCAACGGCGAGTTCGTCGAGTCGAAGACCACCGAATGGCGCGACATCGTCAATCCCGCCACGCAAGAGGTGCTGGCGCGCGTGCCGTTCGCCACCGCCGACGAAGTGAACGAAGCCATCCGTTCCGCCCACGCCGCGTTCAAGACCTGGAAGGACACACCGATCGGCGCGCGCATGCGCATCATGCTGAAGTACCAGGCGCTGATTCGCGAGCATTCGCCGCGTATCGCCAGGACCTTGAGCGCGGAGCAGGGCAAGACGATTCCCGATGCCGAAGGCGATATCTTTCGCGGCCTCGAAGTGGTCGAGCATGCATGCTCGATCGGCACCTTGCAGCAGGGCGAGTTCGCGGAGAACGTGGCGGGCGGCGTGGATACCTACACGCTGCGCCAGCCGATCGGCGTGTGCGCCGGCATCACGCCGTTCAACTTCCCGGCGATGATCCCGCTGTGGATGTTCCCGATGGCGATCGTGTGCGGCAATACCTTCGTGCTGAAGCCTTCCGAACAGGACCCGCTTTCGACCATGCAACTGGTCGAACTCGCGCTCGAAGCCGGTGTGCCGAAGGGGGTGCTGAATGTCGTGCACGGCGGCAAGGAAGTGGTCGACGCGCTGTGTACGCACGAACTCGTCAAGGCCGTTTCGTTCGTCGGCTCGACGGCGGTCGGCACGCACGTGTACCGCCTCGGCAGCGAACACGGCAAGCGCGTGCAATCGATGATGGGCGCGAAGAACCACGCGGTGGTGCTGCCCGATGCGAACCGCGAGCAGACCTTGAATGCGCTTGCCGGCGCTGGTTTTGGTGCGGCGGGACAGCGCTGCATGGCGACCTCGGTGGTCGTGCTGGTGGGCGCCGCGCAGCAATGGTTGCCGGATCTGGTCGCCAAGGCCAGGACGTTGAAAGTCAACGCGGGCAACGAACCGAACACGGACATCGGCCCGGTGGTTTCGCGCGCGGCGAAGCAGCGCATTCTCGGCTTGATCGAAGCGGGCGTGAAAGAAGGCGCGACACTCGCACTCGACGGCCGCGACATTAAAGTGCCGGGCTACGAGCAAGGCAACTTCATCGGCCCGACGGTTTTTTCCGATGTCACCACCGAGATGGAAATCTATCGCCAGGAGATTTTCGGCCCGGTGCTGGTGGTGCTGAACGCGGCGACGCTCGATGACGCCATCGCGCTGGTCAACCGCAATCCGTTCGGCAACGGCGTGGGCCTGTTCACGCAGAGCGGCGCGGCGGCGCGCAAATTCCAGAGCGAGATCGATATCGGCCAGGTCGGCATCAACATTCCGATTCCGGTGCCGGTGCCGTCCTTCAGCTTTACCGGCTCGCGCGGCTCGAAACTCGGCGACCTCGGCCCCTATGGCAAACAGGTCGTGCAGTTCTACACGCAGACCAAGACCGTCACCGCGCGCTGGTTCGACGACGACACCGTCAACGACGGCGTCAACACGACCATCAGCTTGCGCTGAGTCCTGGCGTCCACGGGAGACATCATGAAAATAGGCTTTATCGGACTCGGCAACATGGGCGCGCCGATGGCGCACAACCTGCTCAAGGCGGGTCACGCGGTCAATGTATTCGACCTCAATGCGCAAGCCGTGCAGGCGCTCGTGGATGCGGGCGCGAAAGCAGCCGCATCGCCGAAAGCCGCGGTAACCGACGCGGAATGCGTGATCACCATGTTGCCCGCCGCCGTGCATGTGCGCAGCGTGCTGACCGCGGACGACGGCGTGTTCGCCGGCATCGCGAAGGGCGTGACGATCATCGATTCGAGCACGATCGATCCTACGAGCGTCAAGGCGTTCGCCGAACTCGCGCAGCAGCACGGCAACACCTTCGTTGATGCGCCAGTTTCAGGCGGCACCGGCGGCGCGGCGGCGGGCACGTTGACCTTCATGGTCGGCGGCAGCGCGAGCGCGTATGAGCAGGTCAAGCCGGTGCTTTCGGCGATGGGCAAGAACATCGTGCATTGCGGCGACACCGGCACGGGCCAGGTCGCGAAGATCTGCAACAACCTCGTGCTCGGCATCACGATGGCGGGCGTTGCCGAAGCCATGTCGCTCGGCGAGGCGCTCGGCATCGACGCGAAAGTGCTGGGCGGCATCATCAATACATCGACGGGGCGCTGCTGGAGTTCGGACACCTACAATCCGATGCCCGGCGTGATCGAGACCGCGCCGTCCACGCGCGGCTACACGGGCGGCTTCGGCACGGATCTCATGCTTAAGGACCTCGGTCTCGCCACCGACGCCGCTAAATCCGCGCGTCAACCGGTCTATCTCGGCGCACTGGCGCAACAGCTCTATCAAACGATGAGCGCGAAAGGCGCGGGACGTCTCGACTTTTCCGCAGTCATCAAGCTGTATCGTCAGGACAGCCTGGGCGGCAAGGACGGAGGCGCGGCATGATCGAACTCGACTACGCGCACGACGGCGCCGTCGCGCAACTCACGCTCAAGCGGCCGCCGGCCAACGCGTTTACGCCCGAAGGTTTGCTGCAATTGCAGCAGACCGTCGAACGTTTGAACGGCGAGGCGCGCGTGCGCGCTATCGTGATCACCGGCGACGGCCCCAAGTTCTTCAGCGCGGGCGCCGACCTGAACACCTTCGCCGACGGCAATCGCGAAGTCGCGCGCACGGCGGCGGCGCGCTTCGGCGCGGCGTTTGAAACCTTGCAGAACGCGCGGCCCGTGGTAATCGCGGCGATCAACGGTTATGCGATGGGCGGCGGTCTCGAATGCGCGCTGGCTTGCGATATCCGCATCGCGGAACAGCATGCGTTGCTGGCGTTGCCCGAGACCGCGGTCGGCTTGTTGCCCTGCGGTTGCGGCACGCAGACGCTGCCGTGGCTGGTCGGCGAAGGCTGGGCCAAGCGGATGATTCTGACCGGCGAGCGTGTCGATGCGGCGACGGCGTTGCGCATCGGTCTGGTCGAAGAAGTGGTGGAAAAGGGCGCGGCGCGCGAGGCGGCGTTGGTCATGGCCGCGCGCGTCGCCACGTTGAGTCCGCAGGCGGTCGGCTTCAGCAAGACGCTGATTCATCAGGGCCGCAACGGCGTGCCGCGCGCGGCGGCGCTGGCGCTGGAGCGTGAGCGCTTCGTCGATCTGTTCGACGGCGCCGATCAGCGCGAAGGCGTCAATGCGTTCCTCGAAAAGCGCCCGCCGCGCTGGCAGGTGACGCAGGCCGCGCAGACCGACGCCTCGCAACCGGAGACGCGTCAATGAGCGCCTTGCAAAGCGTCGCGCACGATACGAGCCTGGAAGCGGAACGCGAGATCCTGTTTCGCGTGGTGAATCGCGTGGCGATCATCACGCTGAACCGGCCGGCCGCGCTCAATGCGCTTTCGCACGCGATGGTGCGCGAACTCGCCGTGCTGGTCGAACATTGCCGCACCGACGACGGCATCGTCGCGCTCGTGCTCAAAGGCGCGGGCGCCAAGGGTTTCTGCGCCGGCGGCGACGTGCGCGAAGTGCAGCGGCTCGCGAAGAACAGCGACAGCCGCTGGCTCGCGTTCTTCGTCGACGAATACCGGCTCGACTATGCGCTGCACACGTTTCCGAAGCCGGTGGTCGCGTTGCTCGACGGCATTGCGATGGGCGGCGGCATGGGGCTCGGCCAGGGAGCGCGGCTGCGCATCGTGACCGAGCGCAGCAAGATCGCCATGCCGGAGACGCGCATCGGATTTTTGCCGGACGTCGGCGCGACGCGTTTTCTGAGCGCGATGCCGGCGGAGCTCGAGTTGTATGTCGGGCTAACCGGCGCGACCTTGTCCGGCGCCGACGCGTTGCGCCTGCAACTGGCGGATCTGTGCGTGCCGGCCGAATGGCTCGCCAGTTTCGAAGAGCGTCTGCAGCGCATGCCGCTCGAAGGCGATCTGATGGGCGCCTTGCGCGGCGTGTTCGAGCCGCCGTGCAATATCATTCCGCACGCGCCGCTGGCGGCGTTCACCCAACTGATCTTGCGGCATTTCGATCGGCGTTCGACCATCGACCGGATGGTCGCGACGGTGCGGCACGATTTGCTGCGTGAGCCGCCGCGCGAGGTGAAGCAGTGGTTGCAATCCACCTACGACGCGCTGACCGGCCATTCGCCCACTATGCTCTACGTCACGCGTGAGGCGCTTTTGCGCGGCCGGCAGATGACCCTGGCGGAGTGCTTCCGCATGGAACTCGGCATCGTCAAACGCGTGATCGAGGAGGGTGACTTCTGCGAAGGCGTGCGAGCCCAGTTGATCGACAAGGACCGCAAAGCCCGCTGGGCGCCCGCCACGCTCGCCGAGGTGCGACCGGAGCGCGTCAGGCATTTCCTCGCATCGCCGTGGAAGAGCGATGCGCATCCGCTGGCTGCGTTGGGCGCGGAGCAGGGCTGACGTGACATTGCGTTAAAGCGGGGCCGGGTAGGCCGTACTGGATTCGAAGCCTCTGGCGGATTCAACCACTACATGAATGCCTTCAAGTCTTCTCGACGGCCGGGCTCGTTTCACAGCGTGATCACGCTGGGAGTGCGACTGAACTCCGCAGCGCCCCTCATTGATCACGATGCCGCACACCTTTAGAACAGTGTGCTGGGGCGGTGGCTTACATTCGACAGCGACGACGACTACGCTTTGGCGCGCTTGCGTGCTGTGCGCGTAACTACGGGTTTTTCTGAGAGCATGCACTGCTGGATCACGCGCTGGAGATGGTCCGGGCCGGCCGTGATCGCGCTTAGCAACGTCATCAAGACGAAATCGATCAACTTGGGCAGTGCGACCTTGTTGTCCGCACGCGGTGCGCGGTTCGCCAGGATCAGCGTGGCGAGACCATGTTCCATGCTCCACGCCGCATGAGTCACCAGCTTGAGATCGGCATGTGCCCAGCCACTCTCGATGGCCAGCGCCTCAATCGTCTCGGAAAACAACCCAAAAGACCGGTTACTTTCCTCAGTGAGTTCTGGATACGCTTGATGCGCCACGATGCGAGGTCCGATCATCAGACCGAACAGTCCATTGTGGCGCTGCGCGAATTCAACATACACCCGCATCATCCGATACGCTTTGGCAAGCGCGGTATCGTCGCTGTCACGGATCGCGACGCGCAACGCAGCGAGGTCGCGATAACCGCTCGCCGCGATCGTGGCCAGAAGTTCGTCGATACCCGCGAAATGTCGCGAGGGCGCGGCTTCTGATACGCCCACCATTCGCGCGAGATAGCGCAGACTCAAGTCTTGCGCAGACACATCTGTGAGCGCATTGCGCCCGGCTTCGATGAGCGCGTTGCGGAGATTGCCATGGTGGTAATCCGCGTTCTTTGTGATAGATGACTTAGGACTCACGTGGCCTTCGTTCGTGGAGCAAAACAAGGGATCGATTATAAATTCTGCGCAATCAGGCAAGCAATATCGCGGATCGGGCGCTAAACAAGCGAGCGTCACGACACGCATTCTAGCGGCCTGGTGGCGCGGTTGGTCGTCAGGGCTACACCGCCTGTCCATCTGCTCCGAGCGTGCAGCGCCCAAAGCAGCCTTTCGGTACGCAACGCGGGCGCTCGCCATGACTACCCGGCGCGCCCCGCCGGCATCGACTAGTCACGTTGGGCATCGATCCGATACAGCGTCAACGGGCGATCGCCTCCTGACAATGTGCTGCACGCCAAAAAGGAGAACCGCAACGCCGAGTGCCTGGACACAGGCAATCATTATGAACCCGCTGGCGTAAGTTCCCGTCGCGTCGCGGAGATATCCGATCAGAAAGGGTGTCACGAAACCTGCGACGTTGGCGACAGAACTGATCAACGGCACGCCGACCACTAACGATTTGCCGCTGAGGAGGCCGACAGTCATTTGCCAGAAGAGCGTTATACCCGCTCCCGTTCCTGCGAAGCCCAGAGCAAGCAGGAAAAACGTCGCAATGGTACTGCTGTGCCATACGAAAACGAGCGCCGAAAGGCTCACCGCAGTAAAAACCGACGCCAGCACACAGAAGATCCGCCGACGCTGCGCACTGCCCCCGATGCTACAGATGAGCACATTGCCCAAAGCCCCTGAAATGCAGGCACCCGCAACTGCACGGCCGATCTCTTTGTATCCGCCGAATCCCGCCTCACGAAGTATCGTCGGGGAAAAGAAAAACAGTGCGGCCGTCGCGGCGAGGAGGGAGAAGTAGGCCGCGCTCAAGATCCAGACGGCGGGGTTGAGGAGAAGAGGCCGGTCGTCGTCGGTATCGTTAATCGCTTCGGCGTTCTGTCTGAGATCGTCCTCGACGAGCGCACGCTGTCGCGCCGACAGCCACTTGGCGCGGCGAGGCAGATCCGGAAGTATCATGAACGCAACGCACGCCAACACGACCGTAGGGATGGCCTGAGCAAAGAACATCCATCGCCAGCCTTGAAAGCCCGCCAGTCCGTTCATGTGCTCGAGCACGAAGCCGCCCGTCAGGCCAATCGTGACGGTCGAGAAGAGCGACCCTGAATGGAAGATGCTGAAGTTGCGCGTGCGCCTTTTTCCCGGGAACCACGCGTTGAAGTACAACACGACGCCTGGGTAGAATCCGGCCTCGAACACACCGAGCAGGAACCTCAACGCGTAGAACGTCGGCGCGCTATCGACGAACGTCATCGCGACACTCGTCAATCCCCAGGCGCCGGCGATACCAGCAAGCACGGTGTGTGCGCCGAACCTCTTTTGCAGCATCGTGGTAGGGATGCCGAACAGCACGTAGCCGACGAAGAACAGGCCGGCGCCCAGTCCATAGACTGTCTCGCTGAATCGCAGATCCACGACCATCTGCAACTTCGCGAAAGCAACGTTCGAACGACCGACCCACGCCAGCATCCATAAGCCAAACAGTATTGGCAGTATCCTCCATTGCGCCAAAGCGTAGGCTTTCCGAAGGAGGGCGTTGTCATCCAACGATGACGCCTCTACGCAGGCTTGTTTCATCACTTCCATCCAGTCCTCCGACGTGTTGTGTTGAACCGCTAATACGAGGCGTACTGCGGTGATCAAAGATCGTCCGTCACGTTCTGCGACTCACGCGCTTGCGCACCAATGGAATCTTCGATCTTCTTCGTTGATGGCGGCGGTCCACCGATCAGAATGCCGCTCTCGATTGCATTGCGGATTTCGGCATCCGCGAAACCCGCTTCGCGGAAAACCTGCTCGTTGTGCTCGCCGCGAAATGCGGGCGCGCTGCGCATTCCAAGGTCGTCATCGGAAAAGTGCCATGGATAGCCGTGCATCAGATAGGAGCCGCCGCGGCGATCCGAAATCTCGTGCACCGCCCCCCATTGCTTTGCCCAATCGGTGTCGGCCAATTCCTTCAGCGTACGAATCTGGCCAATTGCGATCTTGGCCTCGTCGAGTTGCGCATCGAGCGTCTTGAGATCGCGGAATGACCGCATCCACGTCTGGATCACTGCGTGCAGTGCGTTGTAGTTCTGCAGGCGGCGCTCAGCGGTGCAGAAACACGAATCGTGCGCCAGATCCATACGGCGCATCGCCCTCAAGTAATTCGGAAACGTGTTGCTGCCGACGATGCTTTGCGCCGCCACGAACTCTTCGCCACCAGGGCCGACGAAATGCGGTCCGTCGGCGGCACCGAGGATGCCCGGCTCGGCGCCCGTCTCGACACCCGCGAGATCGAGGTGAGCGCGCTCGTTGATCGACAGCATCACGGCCGCCATCGCGACGTCGATGTATTGGCCGCGCCCGGTGACTTCACGCTTGCGCACCGCCGCGAGCACGGCGATGGTTGCTTGCAGGCCCGCATAGACATCCGCGTGCGACAGGGGATCGGTCCATTTGCGGCCGTCGCTGGCGCTGTCGAAATGTCGCAGCGTGTTATGCGTGAATCCCGTTTCGGCCTGCACGGTCGGCGCATAGGCCATGCGGGACGCCCATGGGCCGTGCTGGCCGTAGCCCGTGATCGAAACGTAGACCAGCGCGGGATTGCGATCCGCGAGCGTCGCGTAGTCGAGTCCAAAACCCTTGAGCGTGCCGGCCCGAAAATTCTCGACGATGATGTCGGCTTCGTCGCACAGGCGGAGCACGAAATCACGTGCGCCTGGTGCGTTCAGGTCGATGCTGATGTTGCGCTTGCCGCTATTTTGCTGGGCGTAGTAGCCGGACATGCCGTCGCAATTCGGGAACGCGGCACGCGACACGTCAGGCCGCGGTGGTTCAATCTTGATCACATCGGCGCCGAGATCGGCGAGCGTCCGCGCGCACAGCGGGCCGGCCAGCACGCGGGAAAAATCGACGACCTTGAGTCCTTCGAGCGGTCCGGCCATGTCAATTCCCTTCGAAAATGGCGGTGCCGGGGCCAGCCTTATCGAAGGCGTCCAGTCCGCGTTTGAGATCCTGCGACGCCCAGATTGGCTTTTGCAGATCGAACATCGCTTCGTCGGCGGCGGCAACGCCCTCATTGACTGCGACACGCACGAGTTGCTTGGTTGCGGCATGCGCGACGGTCGGGCCGGCGGCCAGTTCCTGTGCAATCGACAGTGCCACTTCATCGAGCTTGTCGTCGGGCACGACGAGGTTGATCAGGCCCCAGCGTTCGAGCGTGGCCGCGTCATATCGGCGACCGAGCAACGCGAGTTCTTTCGCGCGCGCCGGACCGGCTCGCATCACCTGACGCTGAATGCCGCCGAGCAGCGGATGCAAACCGAGTGCGACCTCAACCGAGCCGATCCTGGCCGATTCGGCGGCGACGCTGAAGTCACAGGCGAGCGCCACTTCGAATCCCCCGCCGAGACATGTTCCGTTCACCGCGACAACGATCGGGATCGGCAGTGTCTCGAAGCCGCGCAGCACCTCAAGCGGATCCATCAGCGCCTTGCCTTGCGTGGCAATGCGATCGGGGAAAAGCGCTACTTCAGCGCCGGCCGAGAAGTGCCGCAGACCACTGCGCAGCAGGATCGCACGCGAGCCGCGTTTCACTGCCTGATCGAATTCATCGAGTAGCGCGCGATACAGCGTCGGTCCCATCAGGTTGTGCGGTCGACGGTTCATCGTAAGGACCGTCACGTGGCCCTTGATTTCTCTTTGAACAATTGCCTCGTTCATTCTTTGCTCCATTCGTCAGATTCAAATATTCTTTCGCCTGAATGTTAACGGACATAACATTTTGACAAGACACTGATGCCAGAGTTTGCCTGGCTGAAAAAAGTGACAACCGAAGAGGTTATTTTGTGTGTCGTAGCGGTGAAAGTCCGGCTACGGCACGACACGAGTCGTGGTTTGTGACGCGATATAAGGAGTCTGGCGAACTAAAATGACCTTGGTGGTCACTTCGGAATGTGTCAATCTTCGAGGCCGGCGACTACGCGTGCATCTCTTTCGGCGCCGTCTCCCAATACCGCCAGCGCTTCCTGATAGGCCTCACTCTGAAACGTGGCGAGAGCCAGCTCGAAGCTCGGGAATTCGACGACCACGGTCCGTTCCTTGAGACCCGCCTGGAACGCAACAACTTCGCCGCCTCGCACCAGAAACTTTCCACCCGCCGCCTTCACCACCTGTGTCGCAAGGACCCCGTACGCCGCGAGCTTGCTTGCGTCATGGACCGCCCGATACGCTGCCACCCAATATCCTTTTGCCATTTCGCTTCTCCGGTTGAAGGCACATGACAATGTTAACAGCACAAACATCAATATCAATGAGGGTTTTTCCTGGCTAAAAAAAGCTGGTCTGAGCTAGTGTTAACGGTGTTAGCATAAGCCGACGCAATGACTCGGTGCCAACCTTTTCGTGGAGAACTTCATGCCGTACACGACTACCAATCCTGCAACAGGCGAACTGCTCGCCACCTACGACGATATATCCGACGAGTTGCTGGAAACGAAGCTCGCTGCCGCGCAGCGCGCTTTTGAAACTGACTGGCGCCGTCGTCCCGTGAGCGATCGGGCGCGCATCGTGTCGCGCGCGGCGGCGCTGTTGCGTGGGAACGCCGACGAATACGCGGGATATCTGACGCTGGAAATGGGAAAACGTAGCGGCGAAGCTCGCAAGGAAGTGGAATCGGCGGCAAATATTCTTGACTACTACGCAAAGCATGCGAATGCCTATCTGCAACCCCGTCCGCTCGCGGAAGCGCCCGGCGCGGCCGTGCACATCGAACCAATCGGCGTGCTTTTCGGGATTGAGCCGTGGAATTTTCCGTACTACCAGATCGCGCGCGTAGCCGGCCCGCAACTGATGGTCGGCAACGTCCTGCTGCTCAAGCATGCGGAAAGCGTGCCGCAGTCCGCATTGGCCTTTGCCCGGTTGTTCGAGGAAGCGGGCGCGCCCGAAGGCGTCTATACGAATCTGTTCATCTCGATCGACCAGGCCGGTCGAGTCATCGACGATCCGCGCGTCCAGGGCGTCACCCTGACGGGCAGCGAGCGCGCCGGCTCCGCCGTCGCCGAGCGTGCCGGCCGCAATCTGAAGAAGGTCGTGCTCGAACTGGGCGGCAGCGATCCGTTCATCGTGCTCGAGGATGCGCCGCTTGATTGGGCGATCCAAAGCGCCGTCGCGGGCCGCATGCTCAATGCGGGTCAATGCTGCGTTGGTTCCAAGCGAATCATCGTGGTCGGCAAGGCGCGCGGCGACGCTTTCCTTGAAGGCTTTGCCGCGCAGATGGCAGCGCTATCGACGGGCGATCCAGCGGATCCGGCCACCGCAGTCGCACCGCTTTCGTCGGAGCGCGCATTGAATCTGCTGCTGGAGCAGATCGATCGCGCGGCTTCGCACGGCGCGCACATCGTGTGTGGCGGGAAGCGCGTCGAGCGCCCGGGCTTCTATTTGCAGCCGACTGTCCTGACCGACATCTCGCCACAGAATCCCGTGTTCGCCGAGGAGCTGTTCGGCCCGGTCGCCGCCTTTCACGTCGTAGAGAACGAAGCCGCCGCAATCGCGCTCGCCAATGGCACGCCGTACGGTCTCGGTGCGTCGGTGTTCACCGCGGATACCGAGCGCGGCGAGCGGGTCGCCGCGCAGATCGACAGCGGGATGGTGTTCATCAATCAGCCGTTCGGCACGGCGGCGGAACTGCCGTTCGGTGGTGTCAAACGTTCAGGTTTTGGCCGGGAGCTGTCTCAGCTGGGTTTCGACGAATTCGTCAATAAGAAGCTGATCCGGGTTGCACCCGTTGGAGCTGCGCCGTTCGGCCCCGCGCGGGCCGCGTGAACGCGCGATGGTAGTGCCTATTTTCATTTCCTTTGAACGAACATCATGACAAGCAAGACGATTATCAGCTGTGCACTCACAGGAAGCGACGATACACCGCGGCTGAACCCGGCGGTGCCCGTGACGCCCGAACAAATCGCCAACGAGGCCATTGCTGCATGTGAAGCCGGTGCGAGCATCGCGCACATTCACGTACGGGATCCCGGAACAGGCGCTCCGAGCACCGAGTTGTCGCTCTATGGAGAGGTCGTTTCGCGTATCCGCGATAGCGGGTGCCCGATTTTGATCAATCTGACGACGGGCCCAGGCGCGCGTTTCGTCCCCAGCGACGAAGATCCGAATCGGGGTAGCGAACTCAGTACGATGATGACGCCCGAAGCGCGCGTGCGGCATGTGCTCGAGTTACGTCCGGAAATCTGCACCCTGGACATTGCGACCATGAACTTCGGCAGTCGCGCATTCGTGAACGTGCCCGACCATCTGATCAAGATGGCAAGCTTGATTGAGGAAGCGGGCGTGAAGCCGGAAATCGAGGTATTCGATCTTGGCCACGTGCGTCTGGCCCGCCACCTGATCGAAACGCAGGGCATTCTGCAGGCCCCACTGTTCCAACTATGTCTTGGGGTGCCATGGGGCGCGTCCGCCGACACTGAGAGCCTTCTGCAGATGAAACGCTATCTGCCTGAGAACGCTCGCTGGTCGGCATTCGGCATCTCGCGTGCTCAATTTCCAATCGTGGCGCAGAGTGTGATTCTCGGAGGACATGTCCGCGTCGGCCTCGAGGACAACCTTTATCTTGCCAAAGGGGAACTGGCGCCGGGCAACGCCGCACTGGTCAAACGCGCGGTCAGTATCGTCAAAAGCATTGGCGCGGACGTGGCAACACCTGAGGAGGCTCGCAACATACTCGGCCTTTCCCGTCGCCAATAGATACGGGACTGACTTCACTAACAATGCTGCATCGCGAAAGCATTGGCTTCAAACGGTAGCCTATCCTTTGGCTATTCATACCGCCGCCTCACTCATGTCTGGTTCATCCTTTGTTTCAGGAGACCTGGATGTTCCAGCATAAGAAACGCGGCATCTATCGATGCATGGAGAGAAAAATGCCTTTGTGGAATATCTATCATCCCGTCGGTGCCTACACGGCGGAAGACAAGCGGGAGATGGCGAACCGAATTGCCGATATTTACATCATCCCTCGCTTCTATGTCGGCGTTCTGTTTCACGAACAGCCGAAAGACTCCTTCTTCATGGGGGGAGAGTCGCGGGACGATTTTGTCAGAATCCGATTAGATCAATTCGCCAGACACATCGCCAAAGACCCCGTATGGACTGAGTCGTGGTTGCGCAAGGCGAACGCTGCGATTGCGCCATTTGTTCAGGAGCGGGGCTATCACTACGAGCTGCACGTCGGCGAAACGCCGCGAGAACTGTGGTTGATCGATAATATTCGACCACCTCGGCCTGACACGGAAGCTGAGAAGAAATGGAAGCTGGAAAACCGGGCGTCGCCATTTGAGCCGGGCGAGGGTTGAGTGCATCAGTCAGGTCCGCAACTAGCCGGGGCTGGAACTCAATCGACTGCGGTGAAAGCCGGGCTTTCGCCGCAGTTTCTCCGCAGGGACGATATCGCGAAAGGTTGGGGCGGTGACGTCACGTCGGCAGATGCCTTCTCCCACTATTACTCCTATTTCACCCGCGACGAGGACTACTTCGAAGCCAATATGGCAAAGCTGAAGGTCCCCGTGAAGGTGGTGTGGGGCGAGCAGGATATCTATCAGCAAGGAAATGGGCGTTGAGTATGCGAACCGTAACGGGGTGAAGCTTTCGGTTCTCCCCAAACTCGGCCATTTTCCGCATCTGCAAGCGCCTGAACAGACGGTGGACGAAGTTCGGGCCGCGTTTCTCGCGGTCGAGCGCGACACGGGACCGCAATAGCGGCAACGCCGCCCGCGCATTCACGAATAGCCTGAGCAATTGACGAAGGGCCCGCCGGAGCCACAATTGCACTTTGAATCAGGTGTAACACGACATCCCTTCGCAGCGATGAAGTTGCTGCTACACCATCGGGCAATTGTTCACGCACCAATCACCGCCTAGAGTTGTTATTCATGAGCAACGTCTCGAATCGCTGACGTAGCCCAAAAGCAGCCGGTCGTACCACGTCATCGGCGCGCCTCGGGTGCAGGCGGGAAGGCCAACGCAAAGGGGACAGGCTCCGATGGCCGTCCGACCTGCCGCGGCAACAACAACTGGATGCCGATCTGCCCGATCGGCGCCATGCAGCATGGGATCGTGCACGTCGAGAAGGCCGTATGGGCGAGGGGCGGAGCGCGAGGAAAACGCCGCGATGTCTGTTTGACACAACCGGAGAGCCGTGGTGCGTACCCCAACTTCTCATACCGAGCGGACGATCCTGAGCATCGTTATTGCGCTGACAATTTCGGCCATTTGCGGCGCGCCTGCCGCCGCTGCGCCTGTGCAAACTGCGGCGTCCGACGAAGCGCCCTTCCTGGCAGAGAACAACACCGCTATGACGAGGATGATGGACGGCATGTCCGTCAAGCCAACGGGCGACGTCGATCGAGATTTCGTCGAAATGATGGTGCCTCATCATCAGGGCGCAATCGACATGGCACAGGCTGAACTGCGCTACGGGAATAACGAACAGTTGCGCCGCATCGCGCAAGAGATCGTCGTCGAGCAACAACAGGAAATCGTGGCCATGCGCGTCGCTCTCGGGCAGCCGTTACCGCCACCGGCCCCTGCTCCGAACCAACAAAAACCAGCTTCTGTCCCTGCCGCGCCCGGCCACCCCACGTCCGGTCCTGTGATGCGAATGGATACGCCGAACCCTTTGCGCGAGGAGCAGTGATGAACCGCCAATCGACTTTTACAAATACGTTGTCGGTAGCTGCGCTAGCCGCAGCGCAATTCGCTTGGGCCGGACAGGCGCCGGGATCGCTATCCGATCGAGACATTCCTGTAAGCCACCACGATCGCGTCTATGCTGCCGAGCAGTTTTCGAACACGGTGTCGGTGATCGACCCGGCCGACAACAGGCTGGTTGGCGTGATTCGTCTCGGCGATCCCTCACCCGGCAATTTCAGTCCGTTGTACAAAGGCCAACTGCTCGTGCACGGCATGGGTTTCTCGCCCGACCATCACACGATTGCGGTTGTCTCGATCGGATCGAACTCAGTTTCATTCATCGACACGCAGACTAACGCCGTCAAGCATGTCACCTACGTCGGCCGTTCGCCTCATGAGGCTTTTTTCACTCCCGATGGAAAAGAAGTCTGGGTCACCGTGCGAGGCGAAAACTACGTCGCGGTACTCGACGGCAAGACGTACGAGGAGAAAACTCGCATTACCGTCCCGGCAGGCCCCGGCATGCAGATCTTCTCGCCGGACGGGAAGTACGGTTATGTCTGTTCGTCCTTCAACCCGGAGACTGAGGTGGTGTCCGTCGCCGATCACAAGATCGTCGGCACGGTCAGCCAGGCCAGCCCCTTCTGTCCCGACCTCGCGGCGACGCCCGACGGCAAACAGGTCTGGTTCACGCTCAAGGACACCGGCAAGGTCCAGGTATTCGATGCAATGCCGCCATTCGCGCACATCAGAACGCTGGACACCGGCCCGATCACGAATCACGTGAACATCGTGCATAACGCCAAAGGCACGTTCGCGTACGTCACCGTTGGAGGGCTGAACCTGGTCAAGGTGTTTCGAACCGACGACTTTTCGCAGGTCGCGACAATCCCCGTCGGCAACCTGCCTCATGGGCTATGGCCATCGGGGGATGGCAGCCGCATCTATGTCGGCCTCGAGAACGCCGACGCGATGACTGCGATCGATACACTGACCAACACCGTCATCGCGACCGTGCCTATCGGCCAGGCGCCGCAGGCTGTCACCTATGTTCCAAATGCGGTGCCGGAAGGTGACGGTACGCAGAACCTGCAGGCACTCGGTTTGGCGGGTCAGAGCGTCCATATTGCAATGGTGCCGGTGGGGGCGGGCAAGACGGCGGATGCCGCAAACGCACCTACGACGGTCGCGCTGTTCGACCAGGGGCTCGTGCAGGTTCTCCAGGCCGCTGTCACTGGCCTGCAACCGAAGCAGCCCTATGTACTCGGTCTTGCCGATAATCCGGATGGGTCGGGGGATGTGCAGGTGCTTGCGGATTTCATGTCCAATCCGGCCGGCTCGGCGATCGTCAATGCTCTCGGCCAGATTCGTCAACTGGTCACACCGGGAGTGAGCACCGCCGCAGACAAGCGCCGCTACCTCGTGGTCGCCCCCCAGGTGTCGGGTAAGCCCGGGGCTCCCGTGCAGGTGCAGTCGCTTTCGCCGGCGCGTTGATGGTCATCTATGTCTTCTTCGGCGGCATGACGGCGACTACCTGGGTGCAAATCATCAGGCCGGTCACGCTGGCCTGCCAGGTGTTGCGGTGGCGATAGATGCTCAGCATCTCGGACCTCCGCCGCCGGCAGCGGGCGGGCAATGACGTTCGCCAGCCAGTGGGGGAGGGGGTGGTGACGGCTCATGGGCTGCTCCGGTAGTGGATGGAACAGCGTGTAGCCCCGGGTTTTATCCGCTGGCGAGTGGCCAGTGACCGACGGACGACGAACCTGATGACATGAGCTGGCTGGCGCGCCGGAGCGCAACCGTACGCAGTTGCAAGCGTGCTGGCGCAATCCACCGCAGTCAGTTCTGCCTCCCGATCCTTTCGGAGCAGAAAAAACAAAGGGCCTGCTCGCGCAGCCCTTGTTTTTCCAGCACAATTCTTTGGTAGGCCGTACTGGATTCGAACCAGTGACCAACGGATTAAAAGTCCGCTGCTCTACCAGCTGAGCTAACGGCCCGCCTCGCCCAATATCCGGCTGCCATAAGGGGATTGTTTGCTGCTTGCCTAGCCGATATCGATCGTGCGACCCGCAGATCGCGCGGGCTCCGTTTTCGGTACGGTCAACGTAAGCACCCCGTTGTCGAACTTCGCCAAGGCGTGGTCAGGGTCGGCGTTTTCCGGCATCGGGATCGTGCGCGTGAAGCTTCCATACGCGCGCTCCAGCCGGTAGCAGCCGTCTTCCTCGCCGCGCACATCCTGCTTTTTTTCGCCGCGCAGCACGATCGCCCCATCCTCGACGCTCACGTTCAGGTCTTCGCGCTCCATCCCGGGCAGTTCGGCGGTCACGCGCAGTACCTTGCCTTCGTCGACCACGTCGATGCGCGGCTGGAAGCGCGACGAACTGAAGTCGCCAAACCACCGTTCGAGCGCGCCACGGCCCGCGAACGGGTCACGAAAGAACTCCTCCAGGGCGCGCCACGGTTCGCCTGAGAACAGCCGCGGTATGTCAGGCCCGGGGGCACGCCACTGTTCGCTCGCCGGTGGGCTTTCCGGGCCGTCCGCATCGGACTTGCGGGCTGCCCCGCGAAGGAACTTGAAGGGATTCCACTTTTTCGGATCGGTGTTCATCGTATCCTCCTCTAAAAAGTCCGGCAGGAGAAACGGATTCCTGTCTGTACGCCGAAGACGCGATTCTGTCGCCCGAGATTTCCGACTGCGTCTCACGAGCGACCGGCATGAATAGCCATCATGAACGGACTGGCGCGTCCTGAAGCTCTCGCACCAGACACCCCGTACGCCGACCGCTTATCCGCGTCCGCGTTCCTGTATGGCGTCCTGCATCCGGGCCTCCATAGTCGGAAGGTTCGGAAGGTGGCGGCCAGACGGCCGCCACCCGGCTTTCTCCTGCCGTTGCTGCCCGCCTGCCGACTTCAGTCCGTCCGCACTTCGATCCGGCGCGGCCGGGCTTCGTCGCGGCGCGGTATCGTCAGTTTCAGCACGCCGTCCTTGAGGTTTGCGTCGATTTTCGATGCGTCGAATTCAGCCCCCAGCGAAAAAGCCCGTGCGAAGTGAGGCTGACGGATCTCCGCGTGCTGCAGGCGCAACCCCGCAGGCGTGGGCACCACCGCCTCCGCCTCGATGTACAGGTTGCCATCGTGTACCTTCACATCGAGCCGGTCCTTTGTCACGCCGGGCAGGTCGGCCCACAGGGTGATGCCCTGGCTGTCCTCGAAAATATCCACCGGTGGCGTGAGCGTGATCCGGCGTTGTGACTGCTCATCTTCGCGCCGGCCCACCGCCGTTTCATCTTTCCTGGCAAGTTCTGTCGTGTCGTTCATGATGTCCTCCTCGAGTGTCCGACGGGTTTCATTGGACGCTAATGGCGCGCGGCTTCGATGTTTCCCGCTTGCCGATACTCACGGTCAGACAGCCATTGGTGTACTGCGCCGTGACCTTGTCGGGATCCGCGTGCTGCGGCAGTTCAATGACGCGCCGGAAAGCGCCGACGAACCGTTCCTGCGCGTAAGTGCGCGTGTCGTCACCAGCCGCTTCCGGCTGTGCGCTCACGCGCTCGCCGCTGATGCTCAGCAGCCCTTTGTCAATCGACACATCGAGCTTCGCCGGATCGACACCCGGCGCGAACGCGACGATCTCGATAGAGTCGTCGGTCGAGCCGATGTTGACCTGCGGGAACGCGCCGAAGCGCCCGGAACGGATGCTGGAAGGGAAACCGCCAAAGAGGCTCGCCATCTGCCGTTGCAGACGGTCGAACTCACTGAAAAGGTCGTTCCCGGAGTAGAGATCGCTCATGGTCATTTCCTCCTGAAAACAGCAGGAAGACGAACCGGCCTACGCGCTCCAGTCCGTCTGCCGTGCTGCGGGCAAACAAATCGAAACACGCAGCGCGCCGGACTGCTGGCGCGACTGCCTGAGCGGAATTCAAGATAGGATTTCAGGCGAAAATTTCAAGGGGGTATTGCAACTTTTCTGTTCTTGAATTCAGGCGGCCAATCCCTATTTTCACGACGCCCCTGACGAACCATGCGAGGACACCATGGAATTCGCATACGATTGGCTCACCCTGGGTCGGCACCGGATCCGGTTACGCTCCACCAAGGGCTTCCCGACCGAGACGATGCGCACGGCGGTCGAGGTCATCCGGCTGGCGATCGACAGCAACATGAGCGCCCGTGCGCGGCTGGTTGAAGTGGTATTCCAGCAGGAATCCGCTTACGAGATTGCTGTCGGCACCACGTTCGCCGACGACCGGCTATGCGCGCAGCAGCTGGAAACGGCAATCGCGACGGTCCTGGGCCTGCAGCCCGCGCAGATCGATATTGTCGTGACTGCGGTCACGCAGGAAGAGGTCGATCTGCACTTCGGTGTCTACGAAAGGATGCTGGCTGAAAAGCTCGGCGTGGTGCCGCCGATCCGATGACCGTAGGGAGGATTGCACCGTTACCCAGCCGCCGGCGACGTCCCGCCCGTGAGTTGCGGGCGGGGTGAGGGCGGCGGATGTCGAAGGAGGACACTGCCATGAAAAAGAGGTCCTATGCGCTGCTCGCCGCGGCTACGCTGGCGGCCGTCGTATTTCCGGCGGAGGTGAGGGCTGCTGCGCACCCGCTGCGGCCATTGCCTTTACAACAGGACATCTGGATCGCGGGCACGATCCAGAAGGGCAACGGAAAGTACGCGGCGGGAGACTACACGACCATCCTGCTTGACCGTCCGGCGGCTTCGCCCTGCAACGACAAGGTCGTGACTGACATCCTTCTTGGGAACGGTAGTGCGCCCGACCCCACGATCCTGTTGCCGTATCTGCACCAGCGGGTCACCGTGAAAGGGCGCGTGATGTGTCCGGAGACCGGCATTCAGTTTACGCCCGTGCCAGACTTCGTATTTCCTCTGTACTGACGGTGGGGTTGGGGTGCCGTCGTGAACAAGAAATTGCTCGTAATGCCCTTGGAAAAAATGCTGACCGTCACAACGACCCGTCGGGTGAGGAGGATCGGTCGGTATCGGGCAGCGCGGATAAAGTCACCTGAAGCGAATTCAAAGTGGCCCCTCGTTGGAGGAGCCTTAAGGTACGAAATCACCGTGTTTCTGTTAGTACGTTACAGAAGCGCCACTGCCAGTAAAACTGTGCTGGGTAGGAGCGTCATTTGCATAGTCGGAAACGGCCTGGATGATGTTCACGATCTGTTGCGGCAACCTGCCGCCGCTGACGGCGGTCATTGCAGTACGGTCCATCTCGACGGCTACGGGGAGGTCTTTGATTACCAGGGCGTTCATTTCGATTCTCCAAGGGCAAATTAGTCAATCAGGAATGTCAGAGCTTGTTTCGAGGATGTCGCTACTCCTCGATGAGGATAAGGGCAAAGTGCGTGCCAAACGGTGGCGCCGCGGTAAGCGATCGCGCAACTAGTTGAAAATATTGAACTTTAATGGCGACCAGCCCGAATTGGCAGGCAGACGTACACGCTGCGGCCGGTGGCTCAGATCCAACTCTCCGCCTGGCGCTGTTGGTTAGATCGCGACATATTTGGTCCGTCTACGTATCCGGTGTTTGCACGATGTTCTCGAGCTTTGAATCCGGTCGATCCTGACGTCAATCAGTCTGTCGCGGACATTCTGGCTTCCCGCTGGATTGCTATCGCCCACGATGGCAAAACTGCGCTCACGCTCCTTCGTGCCGGCGCTTTTGAATTCACTTTCCTTGACGAGAACCTGCCCCGCAGAAAAGGCAGTGCTGTCGCATGGTCGGTCGATGACGCTGACTGGAATGTGCTGCCCGATGTAGTCATCGACGCATTCGGGAAGCAGTGCGACCTGCTCGCGGTCATCGCCTTCAACGAATCGCTTCATGAGTCACCCGGTCTCAACGCGTTGATTCAGTGCAGGCGACCAATACGTTTTCACACGCCTTGGCCAAAGCGAGCCATGTAGACCTCGCCTGCGAGCGACCGTTCCAGCGACGATGAAAGCCGGCGTTAGCGGCGCTCCAGATCCGTAACCTACCGGATCGTGGAGCGTTGGTGGCGCGCCCATCGAACATTGTCGAATCGTCTCGGTGGTGATCGTCATCCAATCCGGGCCGCCAGGCCATAACCCGTATCGGAAGACTAGCGGGTCGAGAACACCGAGATACCGCCATTCGGGAACCCTGCCGCGCCGGGCTGGAACGGCACATACACCTGCCCGAGCGTGCTGTCGATGGCGACAGAATGCGCCCCTGTTCCCACCGGAACCTTAAAGAGCAACTGCCGTGACGCGCCATCGACTACGCCCATCTGCGGGCTAAATCCTGAGGCTGCAGCGGTACCGCTGGTGACGTAGTGCCGAGCCGGCAGGAAATAGCGGTTGGATGCCGGATCGTAATTGACCTGGTCTACTCCACCAAATGGCAGGGTGGCTTGTATTGCGCCACTCGCACGATCGAGGATGAGCGTGA
This sequence comes from Paraburkholderia sp. BL18I3N2, assembly GCF_003001875.1. Taxonomy (NCBI): domain Bacteria; kingdom Pseudomonadati; phylum Pseudomonadota; class Betaproteobacteria; order Burkholderiales; family Burkholderiaceae; genus Paraburkholderia; species Paraburkholderia sp. BL18I3N2. Next base: position 162,764 of record NZ_PVNC01000003.1, on the reverse strand, counting down.
TTAGAGGGGCGCCTGCCGGCGGATCGCACCCAACGAGCACGTCGTTATTCGGGCCAAGGACGATCCCCGACGGGCCGCATTTCCCTAGTGGAAACGACTTGCTGACAGAAGGACTGCCTGCTACCGCGGAACTGGCAGTGATGACGTCGAGCTCGCCGTCAGGATTGGCGGAGGTCCCGTCATTGTTGATCAAAAAGCTCTTCGTGGCAGGATCATATGTGCACGCTTCGAGCCCAGACGAACCGTTGAAACGAAGCTTTACCACCGCCGTTTGCGTCAGCGTAGAAATGAACGTGACGAACGGCGGCGAGTCTCCGGGGCTGGTGTACATGACGAGATGATCGTCAGGATCGTAGCAGCCCTCGTCGACGCGCGATCCGGAATTGCTGACGGCGATTGTGTTGACTGTCCTTTGCGCGGCTGTATCGATCACCTTCACTGAGTCGACGTCGCCGACATAGATCGTGTTCGTGCCAGTAATGCCGACAATTCCGTCGGGACCGGACTCATTGGTTGTGGCGCCGGCGCCGACGAATGGCCCTGGGATCTGTGCGATCAACGTATTCGATCTGGTGTCGACGACGTCGACTGCCTTGTTATTACGGTCGGTAAGGAAGTACTTGCCGCCCTCGATGTAACCGATGTCGAAACTAAATGGTGGGCTGGAAGCATTGGGCACGGCGATGTTCGTCAGTAGCTTCGGCGGTGTTGGTGCACTGACGTCATCTCCACCCCCGCAGGCGGCCAATGCAGCCGCAGTGAGCAACATCAAGGTCATCATGCGCTTTTCCATCGATTCGTCTCCTTTCTGTTTATCGGCTAGCCCGTCGGTGCGTTGATCGGGCCGCGTGTTGAAATTTGTCCAACTCCAGAACGACATTCCTCGAAGAACCATTTCTTAAGGAATCTTAAGAAATCGGCGCTTAAAGAAATAACCACATTTTTTGGATTCGGCTGCGCAGTGTATGAATTGTGGCGACAGACCGGCTGTCTGGCTTACACAATGGAGGCGCGACGGAAAATCGGAAAGTAAAACTTATTTATGGTCTGCATTACGCGGACGCTATACCCGTAATGAATCTGAAACTTCCATAGACGTGGCGGTGACATGCCGGGTGCAATCTCGCGCTGCAAATTTGCCGGCTCTGCGCAGCGTGGCGGAGCGCAGTTAGCCACACATGCCAGGTCACACAGGTGTTTGGTTGAGGGCATCACTAAAGGCATTAGTCGATCGCGCCTGGCACGCACGTCTTACCCGTGGGGGCCTCGGTCGAACCCGGCAGCGACGGCCTCAAGGGCGGATTGGTGGCTCCCGGCGGCAACCCGGGGCAGGCAGCGCCGACGTCTATCGGCTGTCGGGCTCACAGGGTGGGCAGGATGGACGCACGTTCGGCGGCTATCCGCAGTGATACCGGGCGAGTGAATGGTTCTATCGCAATAGGCCGGCGCAAATAGTCTGAGTCGCGGCGACGACAGGATGCTAATGATCGAGGCACTACAACAACCGATCGGGTTCTCCGACCGCGCCCGATCGCATATGCGCACGCGCTGAGGGCCAACTCGATATGGTGATCACCTCGTTGGTGACCAGCCTTCCCTGTCGCTCCGGCCCGAATGCCGCCGGAGCTTGTGCGTTTCGGGTGGAGTGGCTATCAGGCGTGTTGATTTCGTGACCGCGAGCGTGCCGCCACCGGCATCGCTTACACGATGCCGCGCGCAGCACACGCGGGTCGGTCAGTCCTCGTCCCATCCACGGCGCTCCCGCCGCTCGCGTTCGTGCTCGTGATGGCGCCATTGTCGTTCGCGCCACTCCTGCCGTTCATGCCACTCGCGCTCGCGCCAGTCATCGGCGTAGCCATAGGCGGCTACCGGAGCAGGCGCATAGACGATTGGCGGCGGCGCCTCGTAGACTGGCTGCGCCGGTACGAACACTGGTCCCGGAATGCCAATGCCGATGCCCACGTCTACGTGAGCTGAAGCCATTGAGGAGGCCACCAATATCGCACCGCCCACAATCGCTGATATTAAATTCTTGCGCATGACTTTCGTGTCGTCCGTATGAGAATTGATGCCAGTGGAGATTGAACGCAGTGTAGGGAGGACTGCGGAATGCAGGTGCAAGAGGGTTGCGATTTTGGTAACACGGCGTAACGATGCGCAGCCTTAAGGTTGCCATAATGATTGCCGTGTAGCATACGCGGTCCGGGCCGCGTGGCCAGGCGGATCCTGCCATAAGATGCCCCGCCGTCGATTGCTATCGCTTTCGCGCCGGCAAATTGTTAGTGCCGCCACTATTGTCTGGCTGTGTCTGGGACCCTCGGCGGTCTGCGCCACGATCCTGACGCGCACTGTCGTCGCTCGAAGCGTTTTTCTTCGTGGGCGCGGAATCGGATGCCATGCGATTCAAGGTTTGCAATTGCAGCAGCTTTAAAAGGCGGTCGCTCGATTCCGCATTGCTCGCACTGGCCAGATATGCGCACATCACGCAGACCGTCAGCATCCATCTTGTCATCATAGTCATTATCGTCTCCAGGCGGACCACGGCAGGCTATTTACACGTGCCGCTTGATGCTTATTTCGACAGTGATCCGCTCGAAGAACCAGGGCAGATCACGATCAAGAAGCCAAGTAGGCGGCCCTGTAGGGATTGGCGAGTTGCGCCGGCAGCGAGCGCGGGTGTTTGAGTAGGTAGCCAAATTGCGTATCATGGGGATGCCTAACAATATCTGCCACGACCGCGATGTCCACCGTGCGCCCCATCGCCACCGAAGCCAAAGTCTATGCCAACGTCCGAGGCCGTCGTCAAGTAATAGGCGGGCGCATATCGTCGAAGCTTGGCGCAGGCTCATATGCGGACGGCGGCTCGAAACCTTAGCCATACGGCGGAGCCGGAGATACAGCCGGCCAGTCCGTCCCCCAATAAGTAAATAGTCTGATCATGGTTTTCTCCTTCTGTTATGAGTTAGAGATGCGAAGAACGGTCTTTGTTCGATATCTGCGCGGAGGACCTGATAAGTTGTATCGAAGGTTGCAGACGGAAAAATAACAACGCTGATGTGAGCCCGACAGAGCGTACCGAGCCGGTCTTAGGGTTTCCATAAACGGCGCGCGCAGTATTCCGGTCCGTGGCCGGTCCAACGCAGCGGGGTCACGTTTAGCGCGTGGCTGAGCCGTGACATGGCGAACAGAAATAGATGCGAGGCCTAGCCGGTGTTGGACCTTGAGCGTCGGTGCCACAAACCTTGGGACTCGAGGGGTTGCTAATGGCGACGCCCACGTCGAATGTTTTCACGAGGCACGCCACTTGCTGAACCTTGGAACATTCAAACGAAACATGGAGGTTGAAATGTCCGAGTCACACCAACCCACTACCGCAGACCGACTAAGCAGTTCACAGACGCTATCCGACCTGAAGGACAAGATTGCGGGTGCGCAGGAGGCGGTCAAGACCCGGTACCGTGTCGTCTCCGAATCGACCGACGATTACGTTCACGAGGCTCCGTGGAAAGCGGTTGCGATGGCACTCATCGGCGGACTGATCATTGGAATGCTTGCTCGCCGCTAACGTGGTCTGGTGTTATAGGAGAAGAAACCTGGACGCCGTCTCGCATCGAATCATTTTTTCGCTGATTATCGGAGGTATCGCCGGCGCACTGGCCGGTGGTATCGTCGACGGCGGCGCCCTCGGCATTGTCGTAAACATCATCGTCGGAATTGTTGGCGCCTTCATAGGAGGTCGGCTCGGCGGAGCGCTCCACGACACTCATTGCGCATGTTAAACGACCTCTGGTACAAAAACGCGATCGTCTACTGCCTGTCGGTGGGCACCTACATGGATGCGAATGGCGATGGCATCGGCGATTTTCAGGGCTTGATGCGCCGGCTCGATTACCTGCAGGGCCTCGGCATCACGACGCTCTGGCTGATGCCGTTTCAGCCTTCTCCGTGCCGCGACAACGGCTACGACATTTCCGACTACTACAACGTCGATCCCCGCTATGGCACGCTCGGCGACTTTGCCGAGTTCACGCACGCGTGCCGTCAGCGGGGCCTTCGGGTGATGATCGATCTGGTGGTGAACCACACGTCCGATCAGCACGCGTGGTTTCAGAGCGCGCGCCGCGACGCAAAGTCGAAGTACCGCGACTGGTACGTGTGGTCGAAGAAGAAGCCCGCGAACGCGACAGACGGCATTGTGTTCCCCGGCGTGCAGAAATCCACCTGGACTTACGACAAGGAAGCAGGCCTCTGGTATTTCCACCGCTTCTACGAATTCCAGCCCGATCTGAACACGGCGAACCCGTACGTTCAGGCGGAACTGCTGAAGATCATGGGTTTCTGGATCCAGCTCGGAGTATCAGGTTTTCGTATGGACGCGGTGCCCTTCGTGATCGCGACAAAGGGCCCGCAGGTGCGGCGGCCTGTCGAGCAGTACGACATGTTGCGGACGTTCCGCGAGTTCCTGCAATGGCGTAAGGGCGATGCGATCATCCTCGCCGAAGCAAACGTTCTGCCCGATACCGACATGCAGTATTTCGGCTACGAGGGCGAGCGACTGCAGATGATGTTCAACTTTGAGGTCAATCAGGCCACGTTCTACACGATGGCAAGCGCCGACACTGAACCGCTCACGAAGGCGCTTCGCGTAACAAAGCCGCGCCCGGCGACAGCGCAATGGGGCGTGTTCCTGCGCAACCATGACGAACTCGACCTGGGACGTCTCACGCCAGAGCAGCGCGAGACCGTATTCGCCGCATTCGGACCGACGCCCGACATGCAACTCTACGAGCGTGGCATTCGCCGAAGGCTTGCGCCGATGCTCGACGGCGACCGGCGTCGCCTCGAACTCGCTTATAGCGTGATGCTGACGTTGCCGGGAACGCCGGTCTTTCGCTACGGCGACGAGATCGGGATGGGTGACGACTTACGCTTGCCGGAGCGCGAATGCGCGCGCACGCCGATGCAGTGGTCGACCGAGCCGCACGGCGGTTTCACGAAGCACCCAAAGCCCGTCGCACGGGTAATTTCAGGAGGGCCATACGGCTTTGAACGCGTGAACGTCGCAAGCCAGCGCCGCGATCCAGATTCGCTGCTGAACTGGATGGAACGACTGATCCGCATGCGCCGGGAGGTGCCCGAGATCAGCTGGGGTGACTTCTCGATACTGCGGATATCGCGCAAGGACGTGCTCGGCTTGCGCTACGACTGGCGCAACAACTCGGTGGTGTGTCTGCATAACTTCAGCGCGGCCGCGTGCACGGTCAGTTTCAAAACCGGGATACGCGATCCAGGCGACGCCCGGCTCGTCAACCTGCTCTCTGATGAACACAGTCAGTCCGATGCAACCGGGCGGCATACGGTGGTGCTTGAGCCCTACGGCTATCGCTGGTATCGCGTGGGAGGTCTCGACTATCTGCTCAAACGCAGCGAAATCTAACAGGCCGTCGGATGAGGCGCTCGGCCGGTACACCGCTTCGTCAATGGGTGTGCTGAGAATCTCACTGACGCTCAGTCTCGAGCAGCGGCGTTTGACGGAAAGTACGAATCCTTTGGGGATCTACGACGACATGCTTTATGTGAGTTTTTTTCCATGTGTACGTAATGTGAACTTTGCCGTCCGGGGTCTGAATAACCGCCGGGTAGGAAAACTCCTCATTTGCTTCGTTCTCAATGTCCAGCACGTTGCTATAAGTCTGATGATCGGCCGAAATAAAGATGGACAGCTTATGCCGGTCCCAGCCACCTTCGACGTAAGGCAGGGGGTTCGCGACAATCAGATCGCGCCCATCAGCCAAGGTCACGCCGTCGAGACCTGAGTTCGGATTCGGAATATTCAACGGCGAGAGAGAGCTCCATGTCTTTCCCCAATCTCTCGACCTGGTGCTGAATACGAAGCCGTTTTTCGTTCGCACCAATGCCTGCAGGTGTCCATGACCGTGATCGAGGATGGCGGGCTGGATCGCCTGGATCGGACGCGAGCCGACCGGCGGGTACACAACCTCCCACGTGTTGCCGCCATCCAGTGAACGCTCGAAGTGAACTTTCCATCCATCATCCTCGGTGCTGCCTCCGGCTATCACCACTCCATTTGATAGTTGGACGGGCTTGTTTTTCGCTGGACCCGAGACACCTGGGCCCAAGGCAATCGGTTTTGACCATGTCCTGCCACCGTCAATCGAGGTCATGCGCAGAGGATGCCAATCGGCAGGCAGCTTTCCCCGGCTGAAGAACAACATCAAGGGGCCGTTGTGGGGAGCAAAGAGCACCGGATTAATTGTCGTCCGCGCTCCACCTTCGGGCGAGCCGCCATCGGCGACGCGCTCAGGCTCTGCCCAGTGATTGCCGGAAAAGCGCGCTACCCACACGCCGACGTCTTTCCCTGCTTCTTTATTGCCCGCCAACCATGCGGCTACCAGACTGCCGTCTTTGTAGGCGATCGTCGAAGCGTGGCAAAACGATACGTTCTGCTCTGGATTGACGAATTCCATTGAAAGAACGGCGCCAAAATTATGTCGGATTTCCGCATGTGATTGGACTGAACAAAGACAAAGGATTGCGAGAGAAAAATGTCGAAAGAATAAGATTCGCCGCGTCATACACATTGAGCCGATGGAATTTGTTATGGACAAATTTCCCGGACGTCCGAAGTTCGTTGGGCAACCTGTTGCCATGCCGTCGTTGAAGCTGCGTACGCCTCGGGAATCCTCTCCGGAAGCAGGGGCGCCTCTATGGATGCACCGAGAGGTTCGGCGTCCACGTGCACGAAAATGTGGTGCGGCTTGGCGGTCTTGCTGCCGCTTTCCTCGGATACGGGCGCCGGTCTCCCCACTAGTTCTCGACGATGCCCTCAGTTCTTGGCAGCGTCCGACTCAGCTATTACTTCACCGGGTCTCGCGAGACGGCCCGGCGCTGGGCAGCATTCGCTGCAATACGTGATCTTTTAACACTAAACGATGAAACAACGCGGCGACAATGTGCAAGACGATAAGTGCGAACAGCACCCATGCCAGGATGCCGTGCACGTCACCCATCTGGTGGCCGAAAGATGATTCCGGTTTGCTCAGTGACGGAAACGGCACCATCCCCGCCAGACGAACTGTCCAGCCACGGGAGGATGCGTTGATCCAGCCGACGAGCGGGACAAGCAACAGGGCGACATAGAGAAGAAAGTGAGTGATGCGCGAGAGGACGTCGAGCAGCGGCCGTGACTCATCTGGTGTTGGCCGATGAGTTAGCCGCCAGATCACCCTGAGCACCATCGCGGCGATCAGCGTCGCGCCAACGCCGAGATGCCAGGCAATCAGGCCAACGGGCTTGGTGTCCTTGTGGACATCGGGCATCGTCCAGCCGATCACAAACTGCAACGCGATCAACAGGGCCACCAACCAGTGAAGGGCGCGCGCCACCACGCCGTAGGCTGGCGTTCTCACTTCGTATTGCTTCACCACTCACGCTCCCCGCTTTGCCCAGCACCACAAGATCGACGAAGCACATGGCCCCGCGACTCGTTAAATAGACACTTGGGATGGGCACCGTGCATGCATGCGCAATGCTAATGACGTCACCTTAAGGAAACCTGATGTCACGGAGCATGTGCGAATCCGTTCAAAGCCGCTAACAGCGTGTAAAAGTTGGCGAGGTTCTCAACGAGGCCGCTTCTGCTTGCGGTAGCGGCATAGGTTTCGTCCGGATAAGGCTGATTGGTCTCGCAACGGTGATCGAGAAGCCGCGATGCGCCTGTCTATCGTACATTTCGCTTCGGGGGAGATTGAAAATTTTGGCGTTCACTGTACTTGAATTCGCGTATCGCGTATCGCGTATCGCGCATGCGTGAGGCTAGCGATGACGCCGGTGCCGTCTATTGCGACACGCAAGTGCTTTGCTCCGTCAAGGAGTTGAGTTCCCGTGAATGAACGGGCCAACGAATAGCCGTGGCGCTATCAGGAGGCGCAGCGGTTCGAATGCCCGGTGTATCAACCTGTCCTGGCGCGCCATCCCACGCACGCAACTCACACAGACCTGAGAATGGCCTTCCGGACGGTGCCGCCTAACCACGCTGTGATCCCCGAGCGGCTGACAATTCCAATAGTCCGGCGAGGTCCGAGGACGATCGCGCCGGCGCACAGCGCCAGCAGCAACGTGACGCGTGGTGCGTCTGCCAGCGAAGCGACCAGGCCGACCGCAGGAGACCGCGATCGTCCGTGCACGGCCGGGGCGGATAGAGGAGTGCAATTCGCTGCTAGCAACGCTGCGCGTGATTCCGCCATGCGTGCAAGGATGGCGCTTTCTCTTTCCCTGTTGGTGTGTCGGCGGTTCATTTTAACGCCTCCCTCAACGTGTCGAGATCGTTCCGGAGCTCCCTGCGCAGAACATGAAACGAACGTCCCGGTTTCTGGGAGCGGACGAAGAGCAGGGACACGATGGAAACAACCATCCACGTCGCAGCGACGCCCCAGACCACTGGTAGGAAGTAAGGCGTCCGCCACGCTGTCGCAATGATCGCGATGCACACGAACGAAAGTGTGAACAGGCCAGCAACGGCCAAGGCAACAAGTGCGCTCAACTCGCGAACCAGAGACTTCCTGGTTTCCTCAAGTTCGACACCGAGTAGTTCACCGTAATCGGTGGCTCGCTCGACACAGAAATTGCCGACGTTTCGCCATTTCGTGACTTTCGAACGGATGGACATTGCGGGACTCCTCGGGGCTGGCTTGTTGCGGAAACGCCGTGACGGCCTGCCAGGCGTAAATGGCCTTACTCCCGATCTCGCCAGTCGCCTACGCCGCTATCGGGCCTTGAGCGATTTGCTGCGCGTAGCGCTCCAAGGATGAAGCCCACGCCAGCGGCAATTGCCAGCGCCGCGAACGGCCGCTCCACAGTAGACTCGCGCACGACCTCTGCAAAATCGGCATAGAGTTGCTGCGCTTTGCCACTCAACTCTTTCGCCGTTCCGCTAACTTGCGCACCGACGTCGCTCAGCAACTCCCCGGCGGATTGCTGCACGTTGCCAGCAACTTCCTTTTGCGCTCCTTCTGCTTTCGTCGTTTCCATTTTCTGCTCCTGATGTGAGTGCGCTCAACCCGCACGGGTAAAAATGCGCCGGGCTTGAAAGCCGAGAACCACGCCTCTGTGAAACGGTGGCTCGGCAACGGGGCGGCGTGCCAGATGCTGCGCAAAAGTTGGGCCTAACTCGACAATTCGCTGACGCACGCATTGGCGACGTCGGCGCTCTCCAAAGCCAGCTTTCCATCGCAATTTCGTCGGATGTAAAAGAAATGCTGGGACCGTCGTTCAGCGGATCTAACATGAAAGCATCGCTACGGCAAAGCGCGTACCGTGGGCTGTCTCGCGCATACCGGATCCGGGCGCAACGTTCAAATGGAGGCGATCTCCTAGTGGGGACATACTCAAGCGAGCGTCTTCGTTGCCCCTACACCCGCGTACTGCACTCCAGATTTCATCAAGGACTTGAAGGGCTTAATGGATGGGGTACGGTGTTTGCTCTGGTCGAGATGCCGGTTTTTTATCCCGACGGCAATGAACATCAGTTCACGTCGATGAGGATTTAGGAGATTCAGTCCGCGTTCATAAAAGAAGCCTTGCGGCGGCGATTCGTCGAGTTAACCCGTATGCGCACCGATAGATGCGTGCACCTGACGATGGAGACGAAAATGAAAACTCTCTTCAGAAGCTTCGCAGCTGCAGCACTGATGTTAACTTTTGCGGCGACCGGATCCGCGCAGAATTCAGGCGCGGCCCGCGAGACGGGAGTGAGTGGTGTAGGGACGGCCCGTGCCGGGGCGAGTACGCGAGGCCTCAGCGTTGCGGAGACGTCTCCGGGTGGCGATCGATCACGCATGCCCGGCACGACCGGCGCGCCTCACTCTGCGTCGGTGGCCTCCGGACGACCCTGGACGACGCCTGAAAACCACGGTGCGAGCGCGCCGGATGATCATGGGGTGACGCGCGGTGGACCTGAGAATCCGAGCGGGCTGAAGAAGCCCGACTGACTCGGCGGCGTGTTTGGGAACGGCTTGGGATCCGATCGTAAGGCGTTGACACGCAGTTTAGACAAGACGAGAAACGGATCACTGGACGCCGGCAATCATGCGCGCATGCTTGCCGGTTCGAGGCAGTCTTTCTGCCAGACGACAGGCTGCTGATGGCGCCCAAGCGGAGGCCGTACGCTTCGCAACAGGGGCCGCGCTGCTCATGCGCTCAAGGAGCGAGCATGAACCAGAACATGGCGAGCGTGGCAGCGCCCATTGCAATCGTCGCGGCCCAGCCAGTGATGCGAAGGCGCACTGGAATGATGAAGCTTCCCATGATCTTCGGATTCACCGCCATGAACATGATCAGTCCCATGATCGGTACGGACACCACGCCGTTGATCACGGCGCTCCAGTACAGCGCCTTGATGGGATCGATCCGCGTGAAGCCGATCACGACACCGACTAGCGTAGACAAGGCGATGATGCCGTAGAAACGCTTTGCCAGTTGCGGTTTCAAGGCGAGGCTGTTTCGCCAGTTGAACGCACCCGCCATCGCATACGCAGCGGAGCCCGCGAGCACCGGCAACGCAAGCAGGCCAGTGCCGATGATGCCCAAACTGAAAAGAGTGAACGCGAAATTTCCGGCGATGGGCTTCAGGGCAACAGCGGCCTGCGAAGACGTCTGTATGTCAGTCACGCCATGCGCATTCAAGGTTGCGGCAGTCGTCAGGATAATGAAAAAAGCCACCACGTTCGAGAATCCCATGCCGATCCAGGTGTCCATCCGGATGCGGCGCAGGTGGGCGTGGCCCTGCGCAGGTTCATGCTTAAGTGCGCGCTGGCCTGTTTCGGCGCGCATCTCTTCCACCTCCTGTGAAGCTTGCCAGAAGAACAGATACGGACTGATGGTGGTACCCAGTACAGCGACGACGGTCGTGAGGTAATCGCTTCTCCAGGACAGATGCGGAATGAAGGTACGCACCAGGACGGTCTGCCATGGGATCTGCACGACAAACACCGTGGCTACGTAGGCGAACAGCGCGAGCGTCAGCCACTTCAACACGCGTACGTAACTGCGATAGGGAATGAAGAGCTGCAACAGCACGGATATCAGTGCAAGCGCAACGGTGTAAAGGCGTATTGGACCGCCGATCACGAGGTTGACCGCCGCGCCCATCGCAGTGAGATCGGCCGCGATGTTGATCGTATTGGCGACCAGCAGCAGGATCACAGAACCGTAGAGGAGCCATGCGGGATAGTGACGCCTGATGTTTGTTGCAAGGCCATGACCGCTGACGCGCCCCAGTCGCGCGCTGACCATCTGGATGGCGACCATCAGCGGATAGGTAATGACGATGGTCCACAGCATGTTGAAGCCGAACTGCGCACCCGCCTGCGAATAGGTCGCGATACCGCTGGGATCGTCGTCCGCGGCGCCGGTAACCAGGCCCGGGCCGAGCTTTTCCAGCCACGACTGAACCTCGGGGTCCGGCTTGTCGGACGGGTTGATGTCGATGTCCATCAGGGCGCCTGTGGGAAGAGTGGGTCGAACATAGCGCGAGCGGGGTCGGTCTGCCCGTGAACCTTTGAACTGGAAGCGGCTGCATGTCACGCGGCGCGAACGCAAGCCATCAGGCGGACGTGTGATGCGCGCCTGTCAGCGACCGATACTAAGGTTGGTCTTCGCCGATCCTGAATCGTCACTCGGCCGCAGCACTTCGTCCGACCCGTGCAATTCACTGCGCCCGACGACATCGTCCGGACCCAGACTTCGACCGCACGCAGGGCAGCCGGGCTTCATTTTTTCGAACAGTCCGTCTTCTCCGTCGTACGTCCCGGTATGGACCAGGTTACGCAGCCACGTCCGATGGCGGCGGTCTTTAAGGTCGCCGACGTCCAGGGTTTCGATCAGGGCGCCGCGATGCCCGCATGGGCATTCGACGTAGGTGAAAACGCGGGTTTTCATGATGGCCTCCTGCCGGCTGATACCAGCGCAGCATGAATCGGGCCACGGAGGAGCCGCAAAGACCGATGCCGCTCGGGCGAAATGGTCGCTCAGATGGCGGGTCGTTGAGCCGCGTGCTGCGAAGATCGGGCCTTCAGCCGCTCAGTTGTCGTGATCGGTTCGGCGGATCGACGCGAAGCTCGAGTAAAGCGGTATGCGGCGAACTCAAGGTCGTTGCAAGCGTCGCTCGAAGTGCGGCAGTGTCGCTGCATCGGGCACCTTCAGCAGACCACCGACAACAGTTCGGGGTTGTATAAGTGCGCAGTATGCGCACCTTTGCAAGGATCAGGCGGCCGAGCAGAAGAACCAAAGCCGCGGACATCAACGTTTCCGGCGTATCGAGCCTGAGCATGTTCGGCTCCAGTCGCGAGGTCGATCAGTCAGCCCTTTGATATGGGATTTCCCGTTGAATGACTCGATGAGAACCTGAGAAGCAGAAAGCCGGTAACACCTGACAGTACGGATCCCACAATCACGCCCAATCGCAGCGGCGTGAAATATTCGGGGCCTTCGAAAGCGAGAGACCCTATAAATAAACTCATGGTGAAGCCAACCCCGCACAGTGCGGCGACGCCAGCAAACTGGCGCCAGCTTGCGCCGTCCGGCAGCCTGGCGAGACCGAACCTGATCAGTGCGGCGCTCGCCCCGAAGACGCCAACGAGCTTGCCGACAAAAAGCCCTGCAGCGATGCCGAGCGGCAGCGGCTCTGCCAGCGCGGCAAGCGTGACGCCAGCGAAGGAGACGCCCGCGTTGGCAAACGCGAAGATCGGCAAAACCGCAAAGGCCACCCAGGAGTGGAGGCCGTGTTCAAGCAGGTGCAGGGGAGCGTGACCTTCGGCGTCCTTCGTCTTCAACGGTACAGCGAAGGCGATGGCAACCCCTGCGAGAGTTGCGTGGACGCCGGATTTCAGAACGAATACCCACAGGATCACACCAACCACAACGTAAGGTGCGATACGTGTGACGTTCAGCAGGTTCAGGATAAATAGCGCTGCGATTGCCATGACCGCGAAAATCAGCATCTGGACAGAGAGGTCGGCCGTATAGAACAGCGCAATGATGACGATTGCCCCCAGGTCGTCCGCAATCGCCACGGCGGTCAGGAATATCTTCAGCGACACCGGCACGTGATTACCCAGGAGGGAGAGGATTCCGAGTGCAAACGCTATGTCCGTGGCCGTAGGGATCGCCCAGCCATTCAGGGCTGCCGCGTTTCCATGGCAAATCATGAAATAGATGAGTGCCGGCACCACCATTCCGCCTACCCCGGCCACGAGAGGGAGCACTATCTGTGCGGGCGTCGACAGTTCGCCTTCGAGCACCTCGCGCTTGACCTCCAGGCCAACCAGGAGGAAGAAGATGGCCATCAAGCCGTCGTTGATCCAGAGCAGGAGTGGTTTCGCGATGACAAACGATCCGAAGCGTACCTCTACAGGGATCTTTAGAAGACCGTCGTACGCCTGTCGAAGCGGTGAGTTGCTGCAGATCAGCGCGAGTATTGCGGCGGCGGCAAGCAGCAAACCGCCGGCTGATTCCATTCTCAGGAAGTCAGTCAGGTGATCGGTGATCTTTCGAATCGCGTTGTCGACCACGATGCCGGATCCGTTGTCTGCTTGTTTGCATCCGACGTCGGGCCACGCCGCACGGCGTTGTCGGCTTCTTCTACCTGGGACTTCCACAAAAGATGATAGTCGGCGCGCGCAGCCATTGAAACCCATTTTGAACCTTGGTCGCGTCGCATAAAGAAAAAAGGAAAGGCTTGATGACCTCTTGCTTACCGATGTCATTTTCCCGGCGGTGCGCCAGCGAAACGCAGCACGCTGCCACCAGCAGTCGACCGCAAAGTTTCTTGTGCATCGCACCGTCCATTGATTTAGGCGATTCATGCGTTCACTCATTTGCGCCGAACCGTGAGTCACCAATGCCATCAAGAATGATGCGTTTATTGCCGCAAAAAAACTTGCATTTCCTCCGGAAAAAGCTACCTTGATTTAACAAAAATCTTCTGGCTCGGCACCGGAGAGACACATGCCGGCAACACGTATGATGATTGCGCGCCGTGCGGGCGTCAGCGTCGCCACGGTCGATCGCGTGTTGCGCGACGATCAGGCTGTGCGTCCGGAAACTGCTGATCGTGTCCATCTTGCGCTGGCGGCCCTGCGCGACGAACGGGCAAGTCGCGGTCGCCCAGCCAAGATAAGCACGTATCGCGTGGCCTTCGTTTTACCTCAGGTCAACTCACGTTTTCTCGACCACGTCGAGCGCAATATCGCGCTGTCCGCGAGCTTCTTTCGCGAGCACCGCATCATTCCGTCGTTCTACCGCTGCGATTTCACGACTCATCGAGACACCATTGCTTTCGCTGAGCAGGTGATCGACTACGACGCACTCGTGCTTGTGCCGCTCGACTACCCAGCGGTCGAACGCCTCATTGAAGATATGAGCGATGCGGGCGTGCCCGTTGTCACAGTGTTCTCCGATTTGCCCGCGAGTCGCCGCGCTGCGTATGTCGGCGTCGATAACCGGATTGCTGGACGCACCGCAGGACTTTTGATGGGTCGCTTTCTCGGCGCGCGACTTGGCACGGTGGCGATTTTATCGGCCTCGTCGCGCCTGCACGATCAACTGGAACGACGCACCGGCTTATCGCAGGTGCTGGAAGAGGACTTTCGCAATCTGCGGTGGATTGCCGAACCGGACTTCGCCGAAGATGACGATGGCGCAGGTCTTGCCGTGCAGGGCCTCCTTGCACGTTACCAGGATCTGGTCGGGGTTTATGTGACAGGTGGCGGCATCTCAGGCATCGCAACGGCATTGCAGGAATCGGGCGACAAGGGACGCCTGGTACTGATCGGGCATGAATGCACCGCGGAGACTCGCGCGCAACTGTCCGAGCGCGCGATCGACGTAATCCTCGATCAGGATGTGCGCGGCATCGTTCATTGGGCAGGCCTCGCCGCCATCAATTTTCTTAACGACGTACGTGGCGCGCTCGCCATCCCAACGCCGGAAACCCGGATTTATCTTCGTGAGAATGCGCATGCCTGAAGCTCGCGACACACGGATTTGCGTTTGAATCCGCTGGAGCCGATACACAGCACCCGGCGCATGGGCGCTGTTCCACAGCAGGTTGGAGACCCGAAAAAGACAAGGAGAAGACAAATGTTACGTCTTACGTCAGCAAGGGTAATGGCGGCGGCCACAGTATCGTTGGGACTCGGCATGGCAACGGGCGCGCAAGCACAGGAAAAGCAGTTGACCTTATGTTGGGCGGCATGGGACCCGGCCAATGCACTCGTCGAACTGTCCAAGGATTTCACGACCAAAACCGGCATCAAGATGAAGTTCGAGTTCGTGCCATGGACGAGCTACGCCGATCGCTTTATCAACGAACTTAATTCGCATGGCAAACTATGTGACCTGATCATTGGGGACAGCCAGTGGATAGGCGGCGCAGCGGTCAACGGCCACTACGTCAAGCTCAATGATTTCTTCGCGAAGAACAAGATATCGATGAACGACTTCGTGCCGGCGACCGTCGTCGGTTATGCGGAGTGGCCAAAGAATACGCCGAATTACTGGGCGTTGCCGGCAATGGCCGACGCAGTGGGCTGGACCTATCGCAAGGATTGGTTCGCGCGCCCTGAGTTACGCGCCGAGTTCAAGCAGAAATATAAACGTGAACTCGAACCGCCAACCACGCTGGACGAACTCAAGCAAATCGCGGAGTTCTTTCAGGGCCGCAAGATCGATGGCAAGACCGTATACGGTGCCTATATCTTTACCGAGCGCGGGTCTGAAGGCATCACGATGGGAGTGACCAATGCGCTTTACAACTTCGGCTTCGAATATGAGGACCCCAAGAAACCCTATCACCTGGATGGCTTCGTCAACTCGCCGGGCGCGGTCAAGGGGCTGGAGTATTACAAGGCGCTTTACAAGTGCTGCACGGCGCCCGGCATGACCAACGCGTACATGCAGGAGGGACTGGACGCCTTCAAGTCTGGCCAGGTGGCGATGCAGATGAACTGGTTTGCATTCTTCCCAGGACTCTACAAAGACCCGAACGTCGGCGGCGACAAGATCGGCTTCTTCGTGAATCCGCGTGAGATCAAGCAGTTCACGCAGCTCGGCGGACAGGGCATCTCGGTCGTGTCGTACTCGGACCACAAGGAAGACGCACTTGAATACATCAAGTGGTTCGCGCAACCCGATGTGCAGAAGAAATGGTGGCAGTTAGGCGGCTATTCGGCGGCGAAGTCGGTGGTGGATGCGCCCGACTTTCCGAAGAGTGCACCTTTTGCGCCGGCATTCCTGAAGTCGATGTCGATCGTGAAAGACTTCTGGGCTGAACCCGCCTATGCAGAACTGCTGCTCGACATGCAAAAGCGCGTGCATGACTATGTGGTGGCCGACAAGGGCACGGCCAAGGAGGCGCTCGATCTGCTGGTCAAAGACTGGAACAAGGTCTTCAAGGCCGAAGGGAAAAATTAGCGTGCATCCAGGAATGGACCGGCGTCCCTGCACGGATGCCGCCGGTCCGCTTAAAGGAGCCAGGCATGTTGGCAAACAAGCCTTTTTCATCGGCGGCACTGGAGTCGCGAGCGTCGGCGCGTGCGCGCACACGTCTGGCCGGGTTATCGGACAGAACCATTGCGTGGCTGTTCATCCTTCCAACAATCCTGTTGCTGCTCGCGATCAACATCTTTCCGTTAATCTGGGCGTTACGTCTGTCGTTCACGAACTTCAAGTCGAATATGCCGAGTGTGCCGGCGCGCTTTGTCGGTATCGACAATTACGTCGACATTCTCACCGACGAAGACATCTGGTACGCGATGCAGGTGACGGCGCGTTTCGTATTCTGGTCGGTCGGGCTGGAGGTTCTACTGGGCTTTGGCCTCGCGTTGCTGATCAACCGGCAGTTTCGCGGTCATAGTTTCTGGACCACGCTGATCCTGCTGCCGATGATGCTGTCACCGGCAGTCGTAGGCAACTTCTGGACCTTTTTGCTGCAACCGCAAACGGGCCTCTTCAACGATATCGTCGGCTTCTTCACCGGCATTGCGCCCGGCTCATTTCAGATGATCGGCGACGTGTCGCTCGCGCCGTGGACCATTGTGATGGTCGATACGTGGATGTGGACTCCCTATGTGATGCTCATCTGCCTCGCGGGTCTGCGGTCGATTCCCGACTACATCTACGAAGCGGCCGAAGTGGATCGCGCTACACCATGGCGGCAGTTCTGGTCGATCACATTGCCGATGACCTTGCCGTTCCTGATGCTCGCCGTGCTGTTTCGCGGCATCGAGAACTTCAAGATGTTCGACATGGTGAATCTGCTGACTTCGGGCGGCCCGGGTTCGGTCACCGAAACCGTGTCGATCACCTTAAAGCGCGCCGCGTTCGAGAAATGGCAGACGGGCTATTCATCGGCTTTGGCGATCATTCTGTTCGTGACGGTGTTCGGTGCGGCGAACATCTACGTGAAGGCGCTCAATCGGGTGAAACAGCGATGAGACCGACGGCTACCCAACATTCAGTGGTGGCGTCGTCGCCGCGCGGCAAGCGCTTCGCGGCGGCGGTCGTCATCACTTACGCGCTGCTTGCAACCTTGCCGATGGTGTGGATCTTCCTGACGAGTTTCAAGACGCAGGAAGACGCGATTGCCTATCCGCCTGTCGTGCTGTTTCAGCCGTCGATGGAAGGCTACGTGAACCTGTTCACGATTCGTTCGCGGCAGACGCCCGAGTTCATCGCCAGTCTGCCGCCCGCGCGGACCTGGTATGAGCGCGATGTGCGCAAGCGCAACATGGTCATCGCGGGACCCTCGAAGGTCTTGCCGCGCTTCGTGAATTCGCTCGTGATCGGTTTCGGTTCGACCTTTCTCGCAGTGTTTCTCGGCACGCTGGCGGCTTATGCGTTCTCGCGTTTCAAGGTGCCGCTCGCCGACGACCTGCTGTTCTTCATCCTGTCGACGCGCATGATGCCGCCGATCGCGGTCGCCATTCCGATCTACCTGATGTATCGGGCACTAGGTCTGAGCGACAGCTATGTCGGCATGATCGTGCTGTATACGGCGGTGAATGTGTCGCTGGCGGTATGGCTGCTGAAGGGGTTCATGGACGAGATCCCGCGCGAATACGAGGAGGCGGCGCTCGTCGACGGGTACACGCGCCTGCAGGCTTTCGTCAAAGTGGTGCTGCCGCAGGCGATCACCGGCATCGCCGCGACCGCGATTTTCTGCCTGATCTTCGCGTGGAACGAGTACGCATTCGCGTCACTGCTTACAAGCGGCGATGCGCAGACCATGCCGCCGTTCATTCCATTCATCATCGGCGAAGGCGGGCAGGATTGGCCGGCCGTCGCGGCGGCGACGACGCTTTTCGTGCTGCCTATCCTTATCTTCACTGTGGTGCTACGCAAGCATCTGTTGCGCGGCATCACCTTCGGAGCGGTGCGCAAATGAAACGAGACCTCGTTTTGCCGCAAAAAAATTATCTGCGCCGTGGCTACAGCGAAGCGGTGTCGACTGCACTGATTGGTCTCGGCGTGGCGATGCTGGTGCAGCCGTTTTCGCTGACGTTGTTCACATGGTCGTTTCCGGTCGTTCTGGTAGGCGCACTCGCGTTCGTCGTGACCAGCCATTTCCCGGACTGACACCATGTCCACGATCGTTCTTGCCAACCTTCATAAGCGCTTCGACGACTTCGTCGCGGTGCGCGACACCAGTCTGACGATCGGCGCCGGCCGCTTTGTCGTGTTGCTCGGCCCATCGGGTTGCGGCAAGACCACCACGCTGCGGATGATTGCCGGCCTTGAGTTGCCGACCTCCGGCCAGATTTTCATAGACGGTGAGGACGTGACGGCATTGCGCGCACGTCAGCGCGATATCGCGTTCGTCTTCCAGATGTTCGCGCTATATCCCCATATGACGGTGCGCAATAACATCGCTTTTCCGCTGAAGAACGAGCATGTGTCGCGTAAGGAGACCGCGGCACGAGTGGCTGCGGCCGCGCACATGCTGCGTATCGAGAACATTCTCGATCGCAAGACCGGTGGGCTGTCCGGCGGCGACCGGCAGCGCGTAGCGCTGGGCCGCGCGATCGTGCGGCAGCCGAAGGCGTTTCTGATGGACGAGCCACTCGGCACGCTCGATGCGGATTTCCGCGAGCTGATGTGTCTCGAGTTGCGCAAGCTGCATAACGCGCTTGCCGCTACGACCGTCTATGTTACGCACGACCAGAGCGAAGCGATGGCGATGGCCGACGACATCGTCGTAATGAACAAGGGTGAGTTGCTGCAGGCCGGTCCGCCGCAGGAGATCTATCACTTTCCGGCGACGGTGTTCGTCGGCAACTTCATCGGCAGTCCGCCGATGAATTTCCTGCCAGTCGATGGCGGCGTGGACGCGGGCCACGAAGAAGTCCGCCTGCACGGCGCACAGGTCCCGGTGCCGCGCTGCGAAGCCGCCGCGGAGCGCGTGCTGCTGGGCATTCGTCCCGAGCATGTGGCGATCGATCAGCACGGCCCGCTGCGCGGCAAGGTCATTGCCGATGAATATCTTGGTTCGCATCAGGTGCTGGTAGTCGAGACCGCGCTGGGCGTGGTGAGGGTGCGGGTGGGAAAAGACGATGGTCTGCCTGCCGGATCGCCGGTCGGTTTGTCGTTTCGCAAGGAACGCACGCTGTTGTACGACGCGCAGAGCGGCCGGCTGCTGCCGGGCGCCGCTCGCACCATTCCTGCACACGGAGAAGCTAATGGCTGAAATCCAGTTGCGCAATGTGTCGAAACGGTTTGGCGATATCGTCGCGGTCGACGATCTTTCTATCGACGTGATGGATGGCGAGTTCGTGGTGCTGCTCGGGCCGAGCGGTGCGGGCAAGACCACGACGCTGCGTCTGATCGCCGGGCTGGAGCGGCCGGACGCGGGCGACGTGCTGATCGACGGCGGCATTGCGACCGGCGTGCATCCGTCCGATCGCGACGTCGCGTTTATCTTCCAGCAGTATTCGCTGTATCCGCATCTGACCGTGTTCGGCAACCTGGCGTTTCCGTTGCGCTCGCCAAGAAGGCGCAGCAGCGAGGCGGACGTGCGTGCTCGCGTTCACGCGGTCGCGGAGATGCTGCACATGGAATCAAAGCTCGACAACATGGCGACGCATCTGTCCGGCGGCGAAATGCAGCGCGTGGCGATAGGGCGCGCGCTCGTGCGGCAACCCAAGGTGTTTCTGATGGACGAGCCACTGTCGTCGCTCGATGCGAAGCTGCGTGAAGAGTTGCGCATCGAACTCAAGCGCCTGCATCGTGCGATCGGCGCAACGATCATCTACGTCACGCACGATCAGGTCGAAGCGACCACGCTCGCGGATCGCATCGGCATTCTTGACCAGGGGCGTCTCGTGCAGCTCGGCACGCCGCGCGAGGTGTATGGAAATCCGGTGTCGCTGAGCGCTGCGCAGCGACTCGGCTCTCCGCCGATCAACCTGCTGCCACCCACGCTGCTCAATTTGACTCACATGCCGGCGGGAACGACGACTGTCGCTATCCGTCCTGAGGATATCGTGCTGCATGACCCTGATGTGGGCGATGCGCGTGGCGTACAGGACGCACTGAATCTGACGGTGCTCGAATATTCGCCGCTGCGCCATCTGCTGATTCTTGATCGCGCGGGAACCGCCGTCGTGGTAACGACCGTTGCGGAGCGCAATTTCTCGCCGGGGCAATCGGTCGGCGTGTCGCTGCCGGCGCGCAGCCTTTTATATTTCCGTGCCGACGGCAGGAGAATCCCGACATGAACGGCAAAACGGTCATGGCGTGCATCGACGCTGCCTATGCGGCGTTGAAGGAGCATACCGACGAGATCGCGTCACTCGACCAGCAGATCGGCGATGGCGATCACATTTTCAATCTGCTGCGCGGCATGGAAGCCCTGCTTGCGGTGCGTGCGGAGATCGAGGCCGAAGCGTTTGGCCCCGCGCTCGACATCGCGGCTTCCAAGGTGCTGTCGACGGTGGGCGGATCGTCCGGGCCTTTATTCTTCTCGTTGCTGAATGGCATGGCGAAAGCGTCCGCGATCAATGCAATGGACGTGGCCGGCTTCGCCCACATCTTCTCGGCGGGCGTCGAGGCCGTCGGGCAACGCGGCAAGACCGGCGTCGGCAGCAAGACTATGATGGACGTGTTGATTCCGGTCGCGAAGCGCTTCGAGGAACTTGCCGCAGAAAGCCCCGCGGCGCGCGTGGTGCTCGACACGCTGCCGCAAATCGCCGAGGAAAACATGCTTGCGACCCGCGACATGTTGGCGACCAAGGGAAGGGCGTCGTTTCTCGGCGAGCGTTCGCGCGGACATATCGATCCCGGCGCGCGCTCCAGCCAGATCATGATTGCTTCGGTATGCGCGCGGCTCGCGCAACACAACGGATAAAGGAGCGGGAGACCGTGAAAAAATTTATCAATCATGTCGACGACTTTCTCGCCGAGAGTCTCGCGGGATTCGCCGCAGCCCATGCCGACCTGGTCGTACTCAATAGCGAACCGGTGTTCGTGCGGCGCAAGAACCTGAAGCCTGGCAAGGTCGCGCTGATATCGGGCGGCGGCTCGGGGCACGAACCGCTCCATTCAGGGTTTGTCGGCCATGGCATGCTCGACGCCGCCTGCCCGGGCCAGATCTTCACGTCACCGACGCCCGACCAGATGATGGCCGCCGCCAAGGCCGTCGATACCGGTGCGGGCGTGCTCTTCATCGTGAAGAACTACTCGGGCGATCTGATGAACTTCGAAATGGCGTCGGAGATGTCCGAGGTGCCGAATGCCATGGTCCTCATCAACGATGACGTCGCGGTGGAGAATTCCAGCTATACGACCGGACGGCGCGGGGTTGCGGGCGCGGTGATCGTCGAGAAGCTGGTGGGCGGGCTGGCTGAAAGCGGGGCGAATCTCGATGAATGCAAGATGTTCGGCGACCGGATCAACAAGCACACGGCTTCGATGGGTGTCGCATTCTCCAGTTGCACGGTGCCGGCAGCTGGCACGCTGACGTTCAAGATCGGCGACGATGAGATCGAAGTCGGCGTCGGCATTCATGGCGAGCCGGGCAGGCGGCGGGCGAAATTTGCATCGGCCGATACGATCGCGGGGGAGTTGCTAACGGCTATCGTCGACGATCTCAAGCCACCTGCGGGGGCTAGCCTGCTGGTGCTTGTGAACGGCCTTGGCGGCACGCCGCTTGGCGAGCTTTATCTTCTCTTCAACTCAACGCGCGCGTGGCTTCAAAAGCGCGATCTGAAAGTTGCGCGTGTGCAGGTGGGCGCGCTGACCACTTCACTCGAGATGGCAGGCGCTTCGATCACACTTTGCATCCTCGACGAAGAGATGACGAAGCATTGGGACAGCGCGGTGCACACGCCGGCACTAAGGTGGGGTGTATAGCAGCAGGGGACGACGTGCCGGTGCGCAAGCAAGCGTTCGCCGGTCGACAGCGCATAGTCGGGAGAGGGTCTTGTTGAAGCGGCGTCACTGTCTGCAAAGTCCGGGACAGCGCCCGCCCATGAACAGCCGTTCGACACAGGTTTTTGATTCGCCGACAATTGGTGAATATAAACACACCTCGACGGAAAACCTGAGATGCTGCTGCGGCCGACAGAAATCCAGATTGAATCAACCCGACTCTTGATCAAACCGTTTTCGGCCAACGACGCGGATGCCACGTTCGCATGCATCACCCCTTCGCTCACCCGTCACATGGCGTGGGAGCCGCCGGCATCCCGGCATGACTTCGACGGTGTGTGGCGGTCCTGGTTACCGTCGATAGACGACGGATCGGACTATGTATTCGCGATACGGCAACGCGCTGACGGGAGTTTCCTTGGGTTGGTCGGACTCCACCGCGTACGCACCGAGAGCCCGGAACTCGGCATCTGGATTCGTGAAGATCGCCATCGACATGGCTTTGGCCGCGAAGCCGTAACTCTTGTTGCGCAGTGGGCAACGCGAAGCATTGGCTGTGCAAGCTTTACCTATCCGGTTGCCGAAGAGAATCGCCCCAGCCGACGCATCGCCGAATCGTTAGGCGGCGTCATCGTGGAAAGCCGCGTGACACCAAAGTACAAATCCTGCGTTTACCGGATTCCTCGCCAGCCAGTCACGAGCGAGGTGTAAGCGGTTCGGCCTTCAAATTGACATCCGCGGGCCGATCGACACGACCGAGTAGATCACTGACAATCGCAACTGTGGGGCGGAATTTCGACGCTGTCACCGGCGGGTTGTGATCCGATTTCGCCGAGCAATCAATTCGCATACAAGCAAAAGAAACGTTTTCCGTTTGTTGATAACGATACTAAGAATGCAATATTTCCCCGATAACCCTGGTCTCGCTACTGATCTATTGCTGCATTCGGAGATCGGGAAGGTCGAGTCACGGGATGACTACATCGTCGTCCGCACACCAGACGCGCCCGAATACTTTTTCGGCAACATGCTCGTCCTGCGGCAGCGACCCTCAGCAAGTGACCTGAAATTGCTGGAGCATGACTTCGGCCAGCTCATCGGGACACCACCGCTCATTGCACACCGGACATTCGCTTGGCCGGAAAGCGCCGACAGCGTGGTGACCCTCGACACATTCGTGGAGCAAGGCTACGACGCAGCCGTCTTTCGGGTGCTGGTGGCCCATCCTGGTGCGATAAATCCAGTTGCGACCAATTCTTTGCTCAAGGTGCGCCCGTTTGCCATGGAGCAGGAATGGGACGATTGGTCCCGAATGCAACTCGCCAACATGCCAGATCCGAACGACATTACCTCACAGCGCTACATGGCGCATCAACAGAGGGCTTACAGGAGCCTGATCGAACGCGGTCTGGGAAACTGGTGGGGAGCCTTTATCGGGGATGAGCAGGTAGGAAGTCTTGGTCTGTTCTTTCTTGACGGAATCGGGCGTTTCCAGGCAGTTATCACTGGGGCCAAGCATCGAAACCGAAATGTTTGCAAAACCTTGGTGACCGAGGTTATCAGGCTGTCAGCCGGGCGGTCGGACCGGCTTGTCATGGTTGCAGATGAAACCTCCCATGCGGGAACAATATACGAGGCAATGGGTTTCCAGCAGCAGGGGCGATTTGCCAGCTTGTGTCAAGAGCCGCGTAATTCAACGGCGCGCTGGGCCCATTCAGATGGTGCCTTCTTTAGTCAAGATCATCCGGATTAATCAACGAGGTCAGCACATGGTCGGCCCACGAACCATTAATCTGCAAATAGGACCGAGCCACACCCTCCTTCTCGAAACCAAGGCGAGCTAGCAGGAGTCCGCTGCGGATGTTCTCAGGTCGATAGTTCGCCATGATGCGATGCAATCCCATGATCTTGAACACATACGGAATCGCCGCCGTCAGAGCTTCTCTCATCAGGCCTTTCCCTTCCGCGTCCATCGCGATAGAGAATCCAGCATGACACGCCTGGAACGGTCCTCGAACGACATTGGTAAAGTTGCAGTCGCCCAGCAATTCGCCACTTTCATGCTCGAATAACAATAAATGGAGGGCGTTTCCCGTTGCAGTCTGAGTAGCCATTGACCGCAGCCTGCTTGCAACGGCATCTATCTCGAAGAAGCCGCTGGAGCGAGCTGGTTCCCACGGCTGAAGGTGGGCACGATTTGATACGTAATATGCGTGCAACGCAACCGTACTTCCTTCGTCTGCGACTCGCAGCGTCATACGTTCGGTAGGAATCCCGTCTGCAAGACAAGGTAGGGTATTCGGCATACGTCTATCACTTTTAGTGGGCAATGAGGGGCAAGATCTTATCCATGTCGCGCAGTGCAATGAACGAGAACTTCCCGAGATTCTGTTGTTGTTTTGGGAAGCACAACGTTCGCGCGACTTGCGCCGCCGCCGGATCGAACACGCCCCGCAGCGCATGCGATCACGCAGACGGTCGACGCTCAATCGTCGAGCGTTTCGTGCACTGCCTCGGCGCCCTGTTTCCAATAGCTGGCCGCGCGAATGCGTGATTTGGCGACGCCGCGTTCCGTGCACAGGTGATAGCGCACCGCGCGCATGGTCGCGGATTCGCCGGCTGCCCACACGTAGCCTTCGCCGTCCTCGGGCAGGTAGGTGTCGCGCACCGCCTGCAACAAGGCCTCGCCGCGCACACCCGCTTCGCTGCGATAGCGCCAGACGAGATGCAACTCGGCCTGCGTCGTGAATTCGATTCTCGCCGACGGATCGGCCACTTCGATCACCGCCGCGACGCGCGTGCCGGCCGGTAGCTCTTCCAGGCGCCGGGCGATGGCGGGCAACGCGGTATCGTCGCCGATCAGCAGATGCCAGTCGAAACCCTTAGGTATCACGAGCGAACCGCGCGGGCCGCCGATGCCGAGATACTGGCCCACTTTGGCTTGCGCCGCCCACGTCGCCGCGGGGCCCGCTTCGTGCATGGCGAACTCGATGTCGAGTTCGCGCGCCTCGCGATCGAAGCGGCGCGGCGTGAAATCGCGTGCGACCGGACGCGGCTGACCGGCGGGAAACACCGGACCGTCGGGACCCGCTTCCGGCAGCATAGGTTTGTCCGCGCCGGGTTCAGGGAAGAACACCTTGAGGTGGTCGTCGAACGACGCGGAGACGAAGTCGTGCAGATCTTCGCCCGTGAACGTGACGCGGATCAGATGCGGGGTCAGCGCGCGCACCCGCTTGACTTGCAGCAGACGGAATTTCAGCGGATGGCGCACGCGGTGGACGGCGAGGTCGGTTTGGCTGTCGGGTTGGTTCGCGGCTTGATGGTCTTTAGTCAGCATAAGAGTGCTTCTCCTGTTCGTTCGATGCGCGAGCGTTCACGCGCGCAAGCGAGGGCTCCCGGCGCGCATGAGCGCGCCGGCAACGGGCGGTGCGATGTCAAGCGGCCGGCTCGGCGTTGTCGCCGTTTTCGCTGCTGTCCGGCTTGATTTCGCTTTCGATTTCTTTGGCCGCGCGCAGCAGAATTTCAGCGATGCGGCGCTGTTGCGCCGCCGGCGCGTTGTCACGGCGCAACAACGCATGCTTCAGCGCGCGGCGCGCTTCGCTCAGCTCGGGCAGCCAGCCGCCTTCGCTGATGTCGGCCGGCTCTTCGCCGGCAAACGCGCGGCGTACCGAATCCATCTTGCGGGCGATATGGCTCAGCTTGGCCAGCATCAACTCGGCGCGGTCGCGGTTGGCGGCCAGATATTCGCGGCCGGTTTCCGACAGCTCGTAGCGCTTGCGGTTGCCTTCGAGCTGCACGGTCACGTAGCCGAGTTCTTCCAGGTACGCGAGTGCCGGGTAGACCATGCCCGGGCTCGGGCTGTAAAAACCGTTCGAGCGCGTTTCGAGCGCCTTGATCAGCTCGTAGCCGTGGCTGGGCTGCGAGCCGATCATCGAGAGGAGCAGCAGTTGCAGGTCGTCGGAGCTGAATTTGCGGCCGCGCGGAAAACCGTCGCCGTCGCCACCGAAGCCGCCCGGGCCGCCGCCAAAGCGCCCGCCACGCCCGCCGCCGCGATGCTCGTGATGTCGGCCGATGGCGTGCCACAGCGCGTGCAGCGCGAAGCGGTCGTAGTCGTGACGGCTTGGGCCGCCGCGGGGGACAGCATGGAATTCGTCGCGCTCATCACCGCCGCGTTCTCCGCGGTAGTCGCGGTCGTGGGTGAAGGCATGCCAAAACGCATGGAGTGCGCCGCGTCCGTGGCCGAGCGGGAAACTGTCGTCCGCCGTACGCGGACGGGAAAAACGGTGATGATGACGCATCTGGACTCTCGCTTGTGTCTTAAGATGTGTCTTAAGATATATATCTAAAGATAGTTTGTCAAACCCCTTTTTGCGATGTATCGGCGCACACGAAAGTCTGCGGAAGGCAGAAAACGCCGTCCATGAACAAGTCGAACAAATTTTTGCTGAAGTCCGGGAACGTGCCGTCCGCATGGTGCGGGAGCATCGCGACGAGTATCCGTCACAGTGGGCGGCAATCGAATCCATCGCCCCCAAGGTCGGCTGCACGAGCCAGACATTGCTGGGGTGGGTCAAACGAGAAGAAGTCGATAGCGGCGAACGTGATGGCGTGACCACGTCGGAACGCGAACGCCTCAAGGCACTGGAGCGCGAGGTCAAGGAACTGCGTCGTGCCAATGAGATCCTGAAGCCGGCGAGCGCATTTTTCGCCCAGGCGGAGCTCGACCGCCGCTTGAAGTCCTGAAGGCCTTTATTGATCAGCATCGCGACACCTTCGGGGTCGAGCCGATCTGCAAGGTCTTGCGGATTGCCCCGTCGGGCTACCGGCGTCATGCCGCACAGCTTCGCGATCCGTCGCGGCGCTGTGCCCGTGCGAAACGCGATGAGTTTTTGCGGCCGCAGATCAAGCGTGTCTCCAGGACAACATGCGGGTCTACGGCGCGGACAAAGTCTGGAAGCAGATGAACCGGGAAGGTATCACGGTAGCACGGTGCACAGCAGCGAACGGCTGGCCGAAGCAGGTATCGAACCGTCGGTTGGCAGCCGGGGCGACAGCTACGATAACGCGCTGGCAGAAACGATCAACGGCCTGTACAAGGCAGAATTGATTCATCGTCGTGCACCGTGGAAAACGCGAGAATCCGTCGAACTGGCGACGCTGGAATGGGTGGCCTGGTTTAACCATCATCGGCTCATGGAACCGCTCGGCCATATCCCGCCCGCTGAAGCTGAGGCAAACTACTACAGGCAACACAGCAATATCGCTGCTGCATCAGTATCAACTTAAACCAACTAGCCTCCACGATTCCCGGGGCGGTTCCGGACGAGTTGCAAACGGCGTTTCAGACTTCAGTCAGATTTAGCTAATAAGCAATCGAGGAAACGTTTCGTCTCGGGATAGTCCGATAAATCTCTATCATTCGAAATGCAAACGTAAAGTTGTCGCTCTGCCCACTCGTCCAGCAATTTGAGCGCTTTTAGATTATAAAGATTTAGATAGGGAGAGGCGTTTGGTTCCGGAATCACGCCAATTCCTATCCCTTCTTGAATGAGACGGCATCTGGCCTCGTAATTCCCAACTTCAATTTTGACATCGAGCGGACGTGACAAGCTTCGTCCAGCAAACGATGAGAATGCGTCATAGGTGTGCCGTGGAAAGTATCCCACGAAGGGGTACGAATTGGCATGTTCCAGGAAAATCTCATCAACACGCGCGAGTGGGTGATCTCGGCGTGTAACAAGGACAATACGGTCCCGCTTGAACGGATAAGATGTCACTCCTGGCGCCGGCGACAATGCGTGATAAATGCCGACGTCCGCATCATTTTCCGCGACCAACCGCGGAATGTCGTAGCTGTAGCGCTCTTGCAGATCAATGCGAGCGGTAGGAGACTCCGAAAGATATCTCCGCGTTATTGGAGGTATATACGCAATGATTGATGATGGATTTGCGGCTAATCTGACTTTGGGATTTCCCGCCTTTCCAAATTCAGCGACAACGTCTTGTGCTATTTCTACACGGCGCAAGATTGCTTTTGCATGATGATACAACGACAGACCCGCAGGCGTACCCTGAACGCCACGCGCATGACGGATCAGAAGATCGACTCCGAGCCGGCTCTCGAGATCAGCGATTCGCTTGCTGGCTCCTGAAGTCACAAGAGCGTTCTCCTCTGCCGCCTTGGTTAGGCTTTTTGACTCAATAGCCGAAACAAAGATACGAAGGCTCTGTAGATCAAGATTCATCATATTCGGGCGCCAGACTGTTGAACGGAAGTCGGTTATCGGAGGTAGTGGCGCTTTTTTATCGCCATTGAATGGTTTAGCTGCTGAACCAGCACTATAACAATCCGGGACATGGTTCTTGAGACGACGCCCAAGTGAGTCGCTTACAACTCCCTGGGCGTAGGTTGAAGGGGCGGACGCCGGCTAATGTGGATGATTCGCCTTCGACCGATGGCATGTGCGGATCGTTCGCTTGCCATAGTCGCCCCTTCGGACTAGCGTGTGGCGGTCGCAACGGGGGAGTCTGAATCCCGAACATCCGACTACAACTTCGCGCACAAGGGCAGGTCTCTCTCACTTGCCGCAGAGTTCCCGATACTTTAATGTCCGCAGAGCGCATATGGAGCATCTCGATCCTGCTGTTTGTAACGAGGCGGAACTCCCGTCCAGACAAAGCAGGAACAGCGTATCGCTGATTTATTGCCGGAATGCATTTCTACTCTCTGTCCAACGGCTAAATGGAACTCAGACAATTACGCTATTTTCTTAGCGTCGTGAAGCATGGAAGCATGGGCAAGGCAGCGCTGGAACTCGGCGTGGTCACATCGGCACTGAGTCAGCAGATCAGCCGGCTCGAAGGCGAGCTGTCCACGCGTCTGCTGCAACGCACGTCCGCTGGCGTCGTGCCGACCGACGCGGGCCTCGCGTTCTGGCGTCAGGCGCAACTCGCTCTCCGTCACATCGACGATGCCGCGCTCGCCGCGCGCTCCGCTCGTCTGTCCGGTCACGTGAGCGTCGGTATGGCGCCGAGCACGGCGAGCGTGCTGGGCGTCGCGTTCATGCAGGCCATGCGCACGCGTTATCCCGACGTGCGGCTGCACATGGTCGAAAGCCTCTCCGGCTATCTCGCCTCCATGCTGAGCGCGCGGCAGATCGATCTCGCCGTGCTGTTCCGCGAGGAGCCCGCGCAGCGCTTGAGCCTCATGCCGCTGCTCGACGAACGCCTGTTCCTGATCGGCGCGGGTGAGCTCGACGGCATGCCCGTGAGCGCATCCGTGCGGCTGAAGAATCTTGGCCGGCTGCCGCTCATTCTGCCCAGTGGCGCGCATGGGTTGCGCTCGCTGCTGGCATCGGCGTTCAAACGTGCCGAACACGAGCCGAATATCGTCGCCGAAGTGGACGGCCTCGCGCTGCTGATGGACTTCGTGCGCAGCGGCCTGGGCGCGACCATTCAGCCCGGCGCGGCGCTGGCCCGGCCTGAGAACCTGGCCCTGACGAGCGTACCCGTGGCGGAGAAGTACGCCACGCGGCCCAACATGATCGCCAGCATCTCCGACGACGAACTCTCACCCGCAGGCCTCGCCGCCCGCGTCGTGCTCGCCGATGTTGTCCGTCGACTCGTGCAGGAAGGCCGCTGGCCCGGCGCACGGCTGCGCGAGCCGGGGTCTTCACAAAAACTGAAGACCTCTTGACGGCGCGCTGGTAGCGAAGCGGGCACGAGACCCTTACGATGCGTCGGAAAGGAGACAAGTCTGATGGTCGATGTGCTCGTAATTGGAGGAGGCAATGCCGCGTTATGCGCCGCATTGATGGCGCGTGAAGCCGGCGCGTCGGTCCTGCTGCTCGAATCGGCGCCCCGCGAATGGCGCGGCGGCAACTCGCAACACACGCGCAATCTGCGCTGCATGCACGACGCACCGCAAGACGTACTCGTCGATGCCTACCCGGAAGAGGAGTTCTGGCAGGATTTGCTCAAGGTGACGGGCGGCATCACAAACGAGCATCTTGCGCGGCTAACCATTCGCGCGTCGTCATCCTGCCGTCCGTGGATGCAGAAGCACGGCGTGCGCTTCCAGCCGCCGCTGTCCGGCGCGCTGCACGTGGCGCGCACCAATGCGTTTTTCATGGGCGGCGGCAAGGCGCTGGTCAACGCGTATTACCGCAGCGCGGAAGCGCTCGGCGTGGAAATCCGCTACGAGACGCCCGTGGATTCGCTCGAACTCGACAGCGGCCGCTTTATCGCGGCGAGCAGCGGCAGGCAGCGCTTCGAGGCGCGCGCCTGCGTGCTGGCGGCGGGCGGGTTCGAGTCGAATCGTGAATGGCTGCGCGAAGCGTGGGGGCAGAACGAGCGCGGCGAATGGCCCGCCGACAACTTCCTGATCCGCGGCACGCGCTTCAACAAGGGCGTGCTCATCAAGCATATGAGCGATGCCGGCGCGGACATGATCGGCGATCCGTCGCAGTCGCACTGCGTCGCCATCGATGCTCGCGCGCCGTTGTATGACGGCGGCATCTGCACGCGCATCGACTGTGTATCGCTGGGCGTCGTCGTGAATCGCGATGCCGAGCGTTTCTACGATGAAGGCGAGGACTTCTGGCCCAAGCGCTATGCCATATGGGGGCGGCTCGTCGCGCATCAGCCGGGGCAGACCGGCTATTCGATCATCGACTCGAAAGCCATCGGCCGGTTCATGCCGCCGGTGTTTCCGGGCGAGAAGGCCGACACGCTGGCGGAACTTGCGGGCAAGCTCGGGCTGCCGGAAGCGCGCTTCATGGAAACGCTCACGCGTTATAACGATGCCTGCCGCGTCGGCACGTTCGACCATACCGCGCTCGACGACTGCCATACCGAAGACCTGACGCCGCCGAAGACGCACTGGGCGCGCCGTATCGATACGCCGCCGTTCTATGGCTACGCGTTGCGGCCTGGCATCACGTTCACGTATCTCGGCCTGAAGACCAATGATCGCGCGCAGGTTCACTTCGGCGGCGAAGCCAGCGACAACCTGTTCGTGGCCGGCGAGATGATGGCGGGCAACGTGCTCGGCAAGGGCTATACGGCGGGTGTCGGCATGTCGATCGGCACGGCCTTCGGGCGCATTGCCGGGGCCCGGGCGGCGCGCGTCGCACTCAACACAACGGAGGCAGCCAGTGCAGCAGTCTGACGTGCTCGCGCCCGACCGCACGCGTACTGCGTCGCCGGGCGAGGCCAACCACACCACCCACGGCAGGACGGCGCGCGTGGTTTCCATTGTGCCGATGAGCAGGAGCGAAACCGAAGTCGCGCGGCAGATGCAGATCTGCAACGCGTGCCGCTATTGCGAAGGCTTCTGCGCCGTCTTTCCGGCCATGACGCGCCGCCTCGAATTCGGCAAGGCGGACGTCAATTATCTGGCAAATCTCTGCCACAACTGCGGCGCGTGTTATCACGCGTGCCAGTATGCGCCGCCGCACGAGTTCGGCGTGAACGTGCCGAAGGCCATGGCTGAAGTGCGCCTGGAAACGTACACCGAATACGCGTTTCCGGCGTCGTTCGGCGCGCTGTACAAGCGCAACGGGCTTACGTTGTCGGTGGCATTGTCGGCGGGGCTCGCGCTGTTCCTGCTGTTGGGCACGGCGTTGCACGGCCGCTTGTCGGGCGATGTCGCGCCGGCGAACTTCTACGCCATCTTCCCGCACAACCTGCTGGCCGCGATGTTCGGCATCGTGTTCCTGTTCGCCATTCTTGCGCTCGGCGTGGGCGTCACGCGTTTCTGGCGCGACGTGGCGGCGGGAACGACGAGCGCGAGCGCGCCCGCGGTCGCGGAAGCGGCGAAGAATGCGCTGACGTTGAAGTATCTCGATGGCGGCCACGGCGATGGCTGCAACGAAAATAACGACGCCTTCACGCTCGCTCGACGCCGGTTTCATCATTTGACGTTTTATGGCTTCGTGCTGTGCTTCGCCGCCACTGCCGTCGCGACGGTCTATCACTATGCGCTCAAGCTGGAAGCGCCGTATCCGTTGTTCAGCTTGCCGGTGCTGCTGGGCACGGCGGGGGGCATCGGATTGATCGTGGGCCCAGCGGGACTGTTGTGGCTGAACCTGAACCGCGTGCCTGAACGGGGCGATGCCCGTCAGCGTCCGATGGACCGCGGTTTCATTGCGCTCCTTTTGTTGACGAGCGCGTCCGGTCTTGCGCTGCTCGCATTCCGCACGACGTCGGCCATGCCGTCGCTGCTCGCGGTGCATCTGGGCATTGTGATGGCGTTGTTCGCAACGCTGCCCTACGGCAAGTTTGCACACGGCGTATTCCGTTCGGCGGCGCTGCTCAAATCGTCTATTGAGAGACGGCAGCGCAACACACTGAGCGTCGGTTCGGACTAGCATCGACAGGGCGCCGCGGGCGTCCTTCCGCATAGATACATAGACAAGAAGCAGGAGACGCAATGAACCCCACAGAACCGATCGCCGCGACGTCCGGCGTTTCGCGCTCGACGCGCGCGGCCGCCGTGCTGCGCGTGACCAGCGGCAACTTCCTCGAACAGTTCGATTTCTTTCTGTTCGGCTTTTACGCAACCTTCATTTCGAAAATCTTTTTTCCTTCGACCAGCGAATTCGCCTCGTTGATGCTCACCTTCGCCGTGTTCGGCGCGGGCTTTCTCATGCGTCCTCTCGGCGCAATCTTTCTCGGCGCGTATATCGACAAAGTGGGGCGGCGCATGGGGCTGATCGTCACGCTGTCGATCATGGCGAGCGGCACCGTTCTGATTGCGTGCGTGCCGGGCTATGCGAGCATCGGCCTGCTTGCGCCTGCGCTCGTATTGCTCGGCCGGCTGCTGCAGGGCTTCTCGGCGGGCGCGGAACTGGGCGGCGTGTCCGTCTATCTCGCGGAGATGGCGACGCCCGGCAACAGGGGCTTTTACACGAGCTGGCAGTCGGCGAGCCAGCAGGTTGCCATCGTCATGGCAGCGGCCATTGGCTATGGCCTGAACGAGTGGCTTTCCGCGCAGCAGATCGGGGCGTGGGGCTGGCGCGTGCCGTTCCTCATTGGCTGCGCGATCGTGCCGTTCCTGTTCATGCTGCGCCGTTCGCTGCAAGAAACGGCCGCGTTCGAGGCGCGGCAGCATCATCCGCAGGCGCGTGAAATCTTTTCGATGCTGCTTGCCAACTGGCGCATCGTCATCGGTGGCATGTTGCTGACGGCGATGACCACTACGACGTTCTATCTCATTACCGTCTATACGCCGACCTTCGGCAGGTCAGTGCTGAAGCTGTCCACGGCGGATAGCCTGATGGTGACGCTGCTCGTGGCCGTATCGAACTTCGTCTGGTTGCCCATTGGCGGCGCGGTGTCCGACCGCATTGGCCGCAAGCCGCTGTTGCTCGCCATTTCGGTGCTGGCGATCTTCACCGCGTATCCGGCGCTGTCGTGGCTCGCCGATGCACCGAGCTTCGCACGCATGTTGATCGTGCTGCTATGGTTCTCGTTCTTCTTCGGCATGTACAACGGCGCAATGGTCGCCGCGCTGACCGAAGTGATGCCGGTCGAAGTGCGGGTCGCGGGTTTCTCGCTGGCATTCAGTCTGGCGACGGCAGTCTTCGGCGGATTTACACCGGCAGTGTCCACGTATCTTGTTCAGGTAACGCATGACAAGGCCGCGCCCGGTTACTGGCTGAGCTTCGCTGCGCTCTGCGGCTTGTGCGCGACGCTCGGGCTATACCGCCGCCGCGCGAGCAGCAGCGCGTCGGCGGCGTCGTCCGCCTGATAGCGATTGTATCGTCGCGTTTTCAGGAAGCCCGGCTTCGCGCCGGGCTTTCGCGCTTTCAGTCGCGATAGGATGGATCGATGCGATCCAGCTTGCGCAGCAATGCAGGCCATTCCATCAAGCCGTACGGGCGGCGCGTCTGCGGTTGATAGTTCATGTATGTTTCTTCGAGCACGTCGCGCGGAACCGGATTCAGTTCGGTATTGCACGCCATGGCTGCGAGTTGCGTCCTGCACGACAACTCCAGCCGATGCATCGCGTTGAACGCTTCGGGAATGGTCTTGCCGACGGTAAGCAGGCCGTGATTGCGCAGAATGAGCGCATTGTTCTCGCCAAGATCGCGCAACAGCGACTCACGCTCGGAGACATCCAGCACCACGCCGCAGTAATCGTGATAGCCGATCTTGTAGAAGCGCATGGAAGTCTGCGTGAGCGGCAGCAGCCCGCACTTAAGCGCCGACACGGCCATGCCCGGCCAGCTATGCGTGTGGATCACACATTCGAGTTCGGGCTTCGCCTCGTGAATCGCGCCGTGAATCACGTATCCCGCGCGGTTGATGCCGTAGTCCGCGCCAACGAACGCGGGCTTGCTGAGAATGTTTCCGTCGATATCGATCTTGATCAGGCTCGAAGCTGTGACTTCCTCGTACAGCATGCCGTAAGCATTGATCAGATACGAGCCTTCCTCGCCTGGCACGCGCGCCGAGATATGGTTGGCGGCCATGTCGGACATACCGTATAGCTCTATCAGCCGGTAGCATGCGGCCAGGTCGACGCGCATTTTCCATTCGGCTTCCGAGCATTGCTCGAACATCGATGGAATGGAGAATTCGGGAAGCTTGGTCATTCGAGATTCCTCATCAAAAGGTGATCGGAAAGAGCAGGGCGCGCCGCTTACGACTCCATTTGCATGTCGCTGCGGCGCAGGCTCAACGTGGCGATCAGCGTGCAGCCGATGCATGCCGACGCATACAGATAGAAACCGCTTTCATGGCCGATGCTCTTGAACCAGAGCCCGGCGTAACTGGCCGTGCCGCCGAATACAGCCGTCGCGATGGCATACGGTACGCCCACGCCCAGCGCCCGCAGCCGCGCGGGAAACAGTTGGGCCTTCATAACGGAGCACACGGACGTGTAGCCGGAGACGATCATCAGTGCAAGCGCGAGCAGCAGGAACGCAGTTGTTGCGCTATGTGTGTGCGCGAGCGCCGTCAGCAGCGGCCAGGTGCCGAACGTGCCGCCAATACCGAACCACAACAACAGCGCGCGTCGCCCGATACGATCCGACAGCGCGCCGAAGAACGGCTGCACAACCATGAACAGCGTTAACGTCGACAGCGAAAGCCACGCGCTCGTCTGCGCGCTCAACCCAACGGTATTGACGAGGTAGTTGTGCATATAGACCGTGTAGGTGAAGAACGCGAGCGTGCCGCCCGTGGTTAGCCCGAACACGAGCAAAACGGGCCGCCAGTGCTCGCGCAACGACGACAGCGACACGCCGCGCTTGTCCTTCTCGTCGAGCGCGCGGAAGTCCGGGGTTTCATCGATATTGCGACGCACCCACCATGCCACTAGCGCGAGTGCCGCGCCGGTGATGAACGGCACCCGCCAGCCCCAGTCGATCAGTTCCGCACGCGGAATCAGCGCCTGCAACACAACCTGCACGAGCGTGGCGAGCAACTGGCCGAGAATCAGCGTGACGTAGTGGAAGCTGCTGTAGAAACCGCGATGGCCGGGCCGTGCGATCTCGCTGAGATACACCGAACTCGCGCCGTACTCGCCGCCGAGCGAAAAACCCTGTACGAGCCGAGCGAGCAACAACACGAGCGGCGCGGCCATGCCGATCTGCGGATAGGTGGGACACAGGCCGATGGCGAGTGAGCCCGCGCACATGAGGATGACGGACAGCGTGAGGGCGGAGCGGCGTCCGCGCCGATCGGCATAGAGGCCGATTAGCCAGCTTCCGACCGGCCGCAGCAGAAAGCCGATGGCGAAGATCGCCGCCGTCGAAAGCAATTGAATGGTGCGGTTCTCACGCGGAAAGAACGAAGCCGCGAAGAAAATGGAAAAAGTCGTATAAACGTGAAAGTCGTACCACTCGATCAGATTGCCGATGGAGCCGCCCGCAATCGAGCGCAGCGCGCTGCGGCGACGTAATGGACGCGTGGCAGCGTCGAGTTCGGCGGGTGTCGTTTCGTGCATGGTGTCTCCTTTTATTCTGAATTGAATATGCCTCAGTCTCGATTGCGCGCCGACAGCGACGCACCCTGGCGCAGCAGGCGCGCTGGGAATGTCACCAGCAACACGGCCGCGCCGCATGCGATCACCGCGCCCAGCAGCGCGAGTCCCATGCTCAAGCGCTCCACGCTGCGGCTCATCCAGCCAGCGCGGCAGTGCTCGATGCGCCGCTGAGCGAGCCGATCACGTTGACGTGCGCGATGGCCGCCGCTGCGGAGCCTTTCGGCAGATAGATCGTGCGTTCCCGCGCCTCGTCTGCCAAGGGTTCGCTGTGCCCGGCGACACGGGTGTAGCGAAGCTGAAGCTCATCTCTAGTCCTTGTTATGGGCCGGGCTCGCGGGCCGCCTCGTATTGGGGAGCGGCGTGCGGTCGCCGCTTCAGCGCGCAAGGTTGAGCAGCGGTTCGCCTCGCTGCCAGCGCGCGAGGTTGTCGAGCCAGATGCGGCCGACCGCTGCGTACTGGCTGTCCGACTGTCCCGCCATATGCGGCGTGAGAATCACGTTCGGCATATCCCATAGGGGCGATGCCGCGCTCAGTGGTTCGTGCTCGAACACGTCGAGATAAGCGCCCGCCAGCGCACCGCTACGCAGCGCGGTGATCAGATCCGCTTCGATCACGACTTCCCCGCGCGCGACATTCACAAGATGCGCCTGCTTCGGCAGATGCGCCAGACGGCTTGCATCGATGAGCTTCGTCGTCTGCGGCGTGAGCGGGCAGGCGAGCACAAGCCAGTCGGCGCGCGGCAACACGTCGTCTAGCATCGAGTAATCGATGAAGCCTTCGCCCTGTGCCTCGCGGCGTACGACGATCACGTTCATCTCCAGCGCATCGAGCAGGCGGGCGAGCCGTTGACCGATGGCGCCGTAGCCCACGATCACGGCGGTCTGACCGGCCAGGTCGCGCGGAGCGGCATCGAGCAGCAAGGGACGCCATGCGCGTTCGCGCTGCGCTTCGTGCAGCAACGGCAGGCGGCGCGCAAGCGCCAGCAGACCGGCAAGCGCAGCATGCGCAACCGTGCGCGCGTTCGCGCCGGAGGACGACGTCACCTGCACGCCGCGTTGCCGCAGTTCGACGAAGATCGGCCGATCGACGCCCGCGGAATGCGCATGCACCCAGCGGAGATTCGGCGCGGCGCGCAGTATGTCGTAGAAGTGGCGGGTTTCCGGCATCAGGTCGTGCTTGGTCGAACGGCCCGTCACGTCGCGGCTCACGAACACGATTTGCGCCTCGGCGCCTGACGCATCGCCGGGTGACAGCAGGCGGAAAGGCGTCGCGCCGAGCGTGCGCGCGATCTCGCGGTCGAAGTGGCGCGCGGCCACATCGGAGAGAAGGATGTTCAGGGCCCGCATTGTCTCCATCACTGTCATGTCGTTGAGTTGGGCGGCGCGCCGGGCTATCTGGAATGGGAAAGGCACGTGCGCCACGACATCATTTTGATCCAAACCAGGGCACGTGTTGAGCCGTTTGGTGTAGGCACCGTTTCCAAAATCGGAAAGCTCGGGCGTCTGCGTGAACTAACATGTGTCAGCCAATAAAAAGGAACAATCCGCCGGTAGCCCTGTTGGTTGCTGTTTGACCATGACAGTTCTCCCGTTTCGTCGACTGCTGCTTTGCAATGCAAACCAGGGAATAGACTGCGTCTTTGCAAACGGCCTTTGCCGAAGAGACAGAGCAAGATGAAGAAGGCGCTGACAATTTGACGCCAGCTTCAGGCTGGAAATGGTACGGATGTGTACGAGATCAGGATTTATCGGTCAGCGAAGTCAGCCGGTCGAGGGACCTCGTTAAGACAGCCGTAAGGTACTGGGTGGCGCAGTACGATGCGGAACACTCTGGCGGCGCCGGCGAAGGTAAATCGCTGACGGCGGAACAACAGCGCATCCGGCAACTTGACGCAGAGAACCGGCAATTGCGGGAGGACAATGCGCTACCAAAAAAGCGTCGGCCTTCTTTGCCCGGGAACTGAAGTCACTTACCGGGTGGTAGCGCACTTGCAACAGGAGGCCGTGGTGTTTTTTAAATCCGTCGCTACTGAATGGTTGAGAGAGCGTCGAATGTGCCGGCTTCCGGAAGTTGCACCCACGATTCCGGTCCCGAATTGATTTCCTCGACCGTCAACAGACACGCATCAAGTTCCAACTTCAACCGCTCGCAATCGATCGCCTGCCCGATAAACACGATCTCTTGCCGACAATCGCCGACCGGCTCCTCCCATCTGTTCAGCACACCGTCGCGGCGATAGTCGTCGCGCGGCCAGTCCGACTG
Source organism: Paraburkholderia sp. BL18I3N2 (assembly GCF_003001875.1). Taxonomy (NCBI): domain Bacteria; kingdom Pseudomonadati; phylum Pseudomonadota; class Betaproteobacteria; order Burkholderiales; family Burkholderiaceae; genus Paraburkholderia; species Paraburkholderia sp. BL18I3N2. The sequence continues at coordinate 124,066 of NZ_PVNC01000003.1, read as the reverse complement.
CGGGACGAACCGCCACCAGCGGCCGACATAGCCCCATTGGAACCGCCCACCCGTCTGCACCAGCATGCCGATCTCAGCATGGCGGTGCGCGGCCCACAGGTAGCCCTTGCAGCGCAGCAGCCGGCCGTTGGTCCACGGTTGACGTAGCCACGCGAGAAGGCGTGCCGGGTGAAAGGGCGCACGTTCTCGATAGACCCACGACGCGATCCCGTACGACTCCGACTCCGACGGCCGTTCATCGATTTGCATCCGTTGCATCCACCCGGGAGATTCCATGAGGGCTGGCAGATTGAAGCGTCGTGTATTAAGGATTATAGAAGCATCAATTTCTCCGTTTCGCATCGGCAGGATCTGCGCGGACGGGTTCAGCGACGCAAGCGTTACGCGGAGCCGGTCGAAACTCGCTTCGCCGATGCGGTCGACCCGGCTGACGAGAATCACGTTCGCGTGCTCGACCTGCTCTATCAGCAGATCCGACAGCGGGCGCGACGCGGCGGCATCACCGCCGTCCGTGGCGTTTGCATCCCGCGCGACATCGTTCGTGACCGACTCCGTTGACGCGATCCTGTCCTCAAAGGTCTCGCCGTCGACGACCGTCACGAGCGTATCGAGCCTCGCGAGTTCGCTGAGGCTGGAGCCGTCGCGATCGAGGAACGCGAACGTCTCTGCGACCGGCATCGGCTCCGAAATCCCGGTGGATTCGATCAGCAGGTAATCGAAGCGCCGTTGCCGCGCGAGCGTGCTGATCCGCTCGAGCAGATCGGCGCGCAACGTGCAGCAGATGCAGCCGTTGCTCATCTCCACCAGCTCGTCGTCGCCGCGATGTAGCTCGACGTGGCGGCGCACGTCGTCCGCGTCGATGTTCACGTCGCTCATGTCGTTGACGATCACGGCGACCTTCAGCCCGGCGCGATTGCGCAGCACGTGATTCAGCAGCGTGGTCTTGCCGGCACCGAGAAAACCGGACAGTACCGTCACTGGAATACGCGTCGGCGGTTCAGCCGGCCCGACTTGCGCGTCGGCAAGCGCAGTCTCGGTCGTGCTGGCCTGCGCGTTCACGCGGTCGTCTCCGCCGCGTGGGACCCGGTGGGCGCATCGGCGGGACGCACCGGCGCGCGGTTCAGATAGCCCTCGAACAGGTCGGCGACAACATAGCCGTCGTCCGCCGCGTCGCCCCACAGATCCCTCGCGCGGAACTCGACGTGATATGTCGGCTGATGGACGGCGCACGTGTCACCGTGGCCGATGGTATCCGGGAAGGGCCATGATTCTGTCGTCCGGTGCAACACGACGCCTTCCTTGCCGCGCACGTAGCCCGGGGCGCGGATGTGGCCACTGACGTATTCGTCCCGGACGACAACGCGGTCGCCGACCTCGAAGCGCGCGCCACCGGCGGGCGCCGGGCGGCCGTTCGAATGGGGTGGATTTGCGAGTTTGAAGTGAGAGCCGAGCGCGGCGTCGAGCTCCGCCTGCGTCAGCACGCCGGTCTCGACGAGCAGCGTCGCGGTCGCGATCACGTAGCGCTCGTAATAGCGGGTACCGACGTGTTGGCGCACATCGATCCGCTCGACCGCGTGACGCACCTCGTCGACGCTGAATTTCTTTAACTGATCGACACCGACAAACATCAGGCTGTATGCGAGATGCTCCCAGTCTTCCTTGAATACGGGTTTGTAATCGAGACTGTTGATCGTGTGCGGAACGCGGCCGAAGCCCTGGAATCCGCCCAGGTCGTGAAAACCGTCCATTGAGATCTCCGAAATGAATGTCGAGGGTAAGTGTGTAGTTCAGCCGAGGCGTGGCAGCGCGACGCCGATCAGCACGTCCTTCGTGACGAGCGCCTGCAGTTGCGCCTCGTTCATCCCGTCGGTGCCGGCTGGGCGCATTGGCAGCACCAGATAGCGGCTTTCGGCCGTCGTGTCCCAGACCTTCACGACGACGTCGTCCGGCAGATTTGTACCGAGCTCCCGCAGCACCGTTCGGCCTTCGCGGACCAGCCGCGCGCGGTATTCAAAGCCCTTGTACCATTCGGGCGGCAAGCCAAGCACCGGCCAATTCGTGCACGAGCACAGGCTGCAGACAATCACGTTCTTCAGCGTTGGCGTGTCCTCGAGCGCGACGATGTATTCGCCCTGTGGGCCGGTGTAGCCGAACTGCGCGCACGCGGCGGTGCCGTCCTTCAGCAGCAGTTCGCGGAATGCCGGATCGACCCAGGCGCGCGCGACGACACGCGCGCCGTTCGCCGGATCGAACTGCTCTGACATCATCTGCGTCAGTCCTTCGACGTAGCCGTCGGGGATCAGGCTCTTCTCTTTCATCACACGGAACAGCGCCCAGGCTCGTTCGCCTGGCGTCGAGGTCGTGTGTGCGGAGGGTGTCGCGTTCATTGTTGGGACTCCTTGTCTTGGTTCGGAACGACCGCGTTCGCGATGCCACGCAGCCGTCGGTCGAAGCGAGGCGCGGCCGCATCGTGCGGTCACGCTCAACGAGCAGGGTAAGAAGAGAAAAAGCGCGCATCTGTGTCGACGCGGATCAGAAACTGTGCTGAGACGGAAGTGTCTGAGAAGAGCGGTAGCCGGCGGCACGGAACACGATACCGCCGCTGTATACAGGCGACGACGCATCCGTGCGCCGCGCGTCATCGCGAGCGATTCCCTCGCGCCACCATGCACATCCTCACGTTTGCCTGACCCGCCGCCGCTTGCCGGATGGCATTTCGATGACGCCGCGTGCCGAAGCCCGTCACAGTCAACTTGTTGTTCCGCTGCGAAACAGAAACGCGCATTTTGCCTTTCTATTATCCCCTCAAGCGATGTCGGTCACGGGCGCCGCGAATCGGTAGCGCGCGTCGCGCGTCGCCATATAACAGCCAGGCAACGCACCCCGATACCGGCGTCCGGCGCGACGTCCGTTTCCGCACGCCGGTCGCGGAGGTGTCTGCACATCCAGGTATGGGGAATGATGGAATCCGTCAACGGCATGAAATTTAAGCGGATCGTGCGCGCGATCGGCGCATCGCTGATTCTGATCGCGTCACACTATGCGGGTGCGGTCGAGGTCGATCCGGGCGACTACGAACAGTACCCGGTCGGCGCCACGATCGGCGTGCTTTACTACAACTATTCGGCGACCAACGCGTATTACGCGAACGGCAGCAAAACGTCGGATTTCGACCTGCAGTCGAACGTCGGCATCGCGCGTCTGCTGCACGTATTCGCGCTGACCGACCGGCTGACGATCGATCCGCAGGTCCTGCTGCCGTTTGGACACGTGAGTGGCTTCGGCAACGCGAGCGGGCTCAGCAGCACGAACGGCGTCGGGGACGTGATCCTGACCGCGCCGCTGAAATTCCGCCTGAACGACGCGAAGGACGTGATCGCTGGGACCGTCTACCTGTATGCGCCGACCGGAAGCTATGACCAGAACCGCAGCCTGAATCTCGGCGCGAACCGCTGGTCGCTCGACTTCCAGGCCGCGTACATCAAGCACTTCTCGCCGCAATGGGCCCTCGATCTGGTCGGCGACGCGATCTGGTACAGCAACAATACGTCGTATGGCACAAGCGGAGCGACGCTGCATCAGCGGATGAGCTATAGCGCGCAGGCGATGGTCCGCTACATGCCGGACCCGGGCACGTCGTTCGGCCTCGGCGTCACGCAGTTCTGGGGCGGCGCGACGAGCGTCGACGGCTCCGACAACCACGACGCGCTGCGCACGACGCGTATGCGGCTGACCGCGTCGAAGTTTGTGACCAGGGCCGATCAGGTGCAGATCCAGCTCGGCACCGATCTCAGCGTTCACAACGGCCCGCGCGACAGCGTCCTCGTCGGGTTGCGCTACGCGCACATTTTTTAACGCCGCGCATTGCATCGACGTCCTCAGCAAGGCCTTTTCGTCTCTCCATTTCATCAACCAGTCATCCCAGCGAGGCCATTCATGGAATCCGCCATCGACAAACATCTGGTCTGCCCGCGCACGCTGTCGCGCCGCGTCGCCGACGATTACCAGCCGCCGTTCCCGATGTACGTTGCCCGGGCGGCCGAAGACCTGAACCAGGTTGTGATGGGCTACTTCGGCGTCCAGTATCTCGGCGCGGAACAACGTCCAGCCGCGCTCGCTGCGCTGCGCCGGATCGTCGCCGGCTTCGGCGTCTCCGACGGCCCCGGCAACCACGATCTGACGCAACACACTGACGATGAGGGCTACAACAACCTGATCGCGGTCGGCTACTGGCGCGACCCGGACGCGTATGCGCGCTGGATCGCGTCCCCGGATGTCGCCGGCTGGTGGGCGTCTGAGGAGCGGCTCAAGGACGGCCTAGGCTATTTCCGGGAGATCGTCGCGCCGCGCGCCGAGCAGTTCGAGACTCTATACGCGTTCACGAGCGACTTCCCGGGCGTCGGTGCGGTGATGGACGACGTCAGTGGCGAAATCGAGGAGCACGGCTACTGGGGCTCGATGCGCGACCGCTTCCCGATCTCGCAGACCGACTGGATGCGCGCAGACGGCGAACTGCGGATCGTCGCCGGCGACCCGGCGCAGGGCGGTCGCGTTGTCGTGCGCGCGCACGACAACGTCGCGCTGATCCGCTCCGGCCAGGACTGGCGCGCAGCCGAACACGACGAGCGCCGGCTGTATCTGGACGAGATTGAACCGACGCTGCGCGCCGGGATGGACTTCCTGCGTGACAACGGCGCGGAGGTTGGCTGCTACAGCAACCGCTACGTGCAGTCGATAGACCTCGACGGCAACCTGCTCGACGAGAGCTACAACATCGGCCATTGGCGCTCGCTTGATCGCCTCGAACGCTGGGCCGAGTCGCATCCGACTCATCTGCGGATCTTCGTCACGTTCTTCCGCGTCGTGACCGGGCTCGAGAAGCTGCGTCTGTATCACGAGGTGTCCGTGTTCGACGCGAAACATCAGTTGTACGAATACGTCAATTGCCATCCGCGAACCGGGATGTTGCGCGACGCTATCGCCGCCGCCCGCTGACGCCCCCCGCGCGCCGTGCTTCGCGTTCGGCGCCGCCTCAACAAACTGGAGAATGTCATGGCTATCAAGCGCCCAACCCGCGGGCAACTTTCTGATATCGCGGCCGGTTTTGGCTTCCATGTCGACGACCGGCAACTGGCCGATTATGACGACGCATTGCAGGCGAACTTTGACGCGTACGACGCGATCGACGCGCTGCCCGACTATCTGCCCACGGTCGAGTATCCACGCACACCCGGTTATCGGCCTGAAGGCGATGAGAACCGCTACGGCGCGTGGGCGCGCAAGAGCACGATCCACGGTGCGCCGGATGGCAAGCTGCATGGTCGGACCGTTGCGATCAAGGACAACATCAGCGTCGCCGGCGTGCCGATGCGCAACGGCGCAAGCACCTTCGAGGGCTACGTGCCGGACGTCGACGCGACCGTCGTTACGCGCCTGCTCGATGCTGGGGCAACGATCGCCGGCAAGTCGACCTGCGAGTACTACTGCTTTTCCGGCGGCTCACACACGAGCGCGTCGGGGCCGGTACAGAATCCGCGCAAGGCCGGGCATTCGTCCGGAGGCTCGTCGTCGGGGAGTGCCGCGCTGGTCGCGGCAAGCGAGGTCGACATGGCGCTCGGCAGCGATCAGGGAGGCTCAGTGCGGATTCCGTCGGCGTATTGCGGAGTTTACGGCATGAAGCCGACGTACGGGCTCGTGCCGTACACCGGTGCGATGCCGATCGAAGCGACCGTCGATCATCTCGGTCCGCTGACGCGCAGCGTGCTCGACAACGCGCGGCTGCTCGACGTGATCGCCGGAGACGACGGGCTCGACCCGCGTCAACGCGCGTTGCCGCCGCGTGCCAATTTGCTCGACGGGATCGACAGAGGTGTCGCCGGGCTGCGGATCGGCATCCTGCGCGAAGGTTTCGGGCTTGCAAATTCGGAGTCGGTTGTCGACGAGGCTGTACTGGTCGCCGCGCACCGGCTGCGCAAGCTAGGTGCGATCGTCGACGAGGTGTCGGTGCCGCTGCACGCGTCCGGCACCGCTATCTGGTTGCCGATCGCGGCCGAAGGTGCGACGCAGCAGATGATGAAGGGTAACAGCCACGGCTTTAACTGGAGAGGGCTGTACATGACCGGCATGATTGACCATCATGCAGGCTGGCGAGAGCGCGCCGACGAGTTGCCGGACACGGTGAAGGTTACGATGCTGCTCGGCGAATACTTCACGAGCCGCTATCGCGGTCGCTACTACGCGAAGTGCCAGAATCTTGCGCGGCGGCTGCGCGCCGACTACGACGCAGCGCTGCAATCGTTCGATCTGCTGCTGATGCCGACCGTTCCAGTCCGCGCGTCAAGGCTGCCCGAGCCGGGCTGCACGATGTCCGATTCGCTGACGCGCGCGTTCGAAATGCTTGCGAACACCGCGCCCTTCGACGTGTCTGGGCATCCGGCGATGTCGCTGCCTTGCGGGATCGCCGAAGAATTGCCGATCGGGCTGCAACTGGTTGGCCGTTGCTTCGACGAGGCGACAATCTATCGATGCGCATTTGCATACGAACAATCGTCCGACTGGAGCCAGACGACGTTCGCATAACGTGCCCGGCGCGGCGGCGAGCGGTAAGCTGTCGAATCGGCTGGACAACGCGTATTTGAACCGGCACTCTACGCGCTGCTTATCCGCTCTTCCATTTGGAGCATGATCATGACGATGCCTCCTTTCCCTCGCGCCGGGAGCGGCGACGCTCCCGGCCGGGACTCCAACGGCGCGCCGGTCAAATGGACGGACTCTTCAATCGAGGTCGCTGCCGAGGGCTCCGTCAGCCAGCGCATCGAGTTCTGGCGTGAAGCGATCCTGCGTTTGTTCGCGGACGTGCAGATAGCTGCCGTGCAGAAAGCCGATTTCTTCGGCCAGGTGCGGCAGCGCAAGTGCGACAAGATGCGGATCTCAGAAATCTCCGCTGGCGAGCAGGCGGTGACCCGGCGTTATCGTCAGGCGCGGGACGAGTATGAGGACAAATATTTTGCGGTATTGATGCTCGAGGGCAGCCAGTCAGTGGAGCAGGACGGGAAGATCGTCACACTGCATCCTGGGGACTTCGCAATCTACGACGCGACACGGCCGCATCACTTGCGGTTCGGCCAGTCGTGGCGCGAGATCGTCGTGAGCATTCCCCGCCCGACGCTGAACCAGCTCGTCGTCGGAATTGAACAACGCACTGCGCACCCGATTCAAACCGCGCAGGGCGTCAGCAACGTGATGCGCGGGTTTCTTGTACAGATGGCGTCGCAGATGCGTCACGTGTCCGATGACGAGCTGCTGCAACTCTCGGATACTGCGATCGCGCTAATCGGGATGACGCTAGGAAACCTGCAGCGCAACGACTTCACCCAGTCGCGGATGAAAGCACTGACGCTGACGCGCGTGAAACGGCACTTGCTTGAGCACTTGCGCGACCCGGAACTGAACCCGCTAATGATCGAGCAGGCGATCGGCATTTCTTCGCGGTACATCAACAAATTGTTCGAGGCGGAAAATACGTCGCTGATGCGCTACGTGTGGAATCTGCGGCTTGAGCGGTGCGCGGAAGATCTCGCGAATCCTATGTATGCGGTGATGCGTGTGTCCGACATCGCGTTGCGCTGGGGATTCAACGACATGTCACATTTCAGTCGTGTGTTCCGTGAGCGCTTTGCGATGTCACCGCGGGCATGGCGAGAACTGCGACACGCGAGTGGCAGCTCTTCTGCATGATTACGGTACATCAATCGATGTGCAAATCTACCGCTCCGAAAATAGCCTCCCTGCCGTCAGCGTTTCCCCTCAACCACGCATTCCGATGCCGCGTCACGCACTCGCACTTCGCGGCGAAACGCGCCGGGGCTCGTGCCCGTCCATTTGCGAAAGGCCGCGATGAAGTGCACTCGGCTTCGTGAAGCCGAGCTCGCACACAATGGCATAGTCATGTTGCCGAATGTGTCGGATACTTCGCGACACTGCCTGCGATCAAATCGGCAGTTTGATGACCCCGGCGCTTCCACTTATAAAATTGATCTGACTGTCCGAACCAACGGCGCCACCTCTGTTCGCGTTATCGCTTGCCCGAGGCCGGGTGTGAATCGTCTGCCCATCGCTTTGTAGAGTCAACCCCCGTTTATCAATCGCAAAAAGCGTTGCGCCGCGTGCGAGCACACTTACATCGTGACCGGCTTTCGCCAGGCGTGCGGCAAAGAAGCCGCCGATTGCGCCGGCGCCCACTACAAAATTCGCATGTTCTTCCTTTTCTTAATGCACCGCAGTACTCGCTGGCATTAAAAGTGTACCGAAGTGCTTCAGGCGATGTTATTAACGATGCCTTACTCGTGTGAGCCTGCTTGGCGTTCGTCTTTAAGAGCCGTCAGGATTTCCAGGAGTTTAGAGAGGGCATTTTGCGTAAGCCCCTCATAGACGCTGTTGCCATGCACGTCTATTCCAACAGTCAGCGGACCGAGGTTTTCGACTCTTACTTTAACTAGCCGGTAGTGCGTGATGAGATCTTTCCAATACACGTCTGTGACTTCGCGGATCGCTTCAGACAGTAGTGCGCAACCGCCTCCCAGGAAGGATAGGTATATACACCCAGCCTCCTTCATGGCGTGAACGCTTTCCAGATCAAGGCCGCCCTTACCACCAGTAAGACGCAAGCCAAGCCCACGAATCAATGTTGGCATGTATTGGTTGAAGCGCGTACTGGTCGTGGGGTTGAGATACAGCATCTCGTACCCGTCTTCATTTTCACGGGTCATGCTTCCTACGTGAAAAAGAGTGCCGCCAGAGAAGTCGAGCGGAAGTGGCTTTTTGTCGTTGACGAACTCCGTGAGGCGCTGATAGGTGGGAAGCCCGGCTGATACGACAATCTCTCCGCTCAAATAGACGAGGTCACCTACCGATAGATCCCGCACCGAGCTCTCGTCGAGGGGCAAATGAAGGTTGTGTGTCTTGAGCATGATTTATAGTCCTATTCAATCGTCGTGACTTCGCCTTCGTTGCTGATACGCACTCGCGTACGACGATCGATCCAGCAGTTGAAGCACACGGCTACAGGGGTGAATCCATGTCCTGCGGCGTAATTGATGTGGACCGCCATGGCGGTGGTATCCCCACCGGTCCCCATAGGACCAAAACCCATAGAGTTGATCGCCTTTAACAAGCGTTCTTCCATAGCGGCCAGAATCGGCTCAGGATTTTCTTCCTCCATCCGGCGAAGCGTAGCTTCCTTGGCCATCTTGGCGGCATAGTCAAAACTCCCGCCAATTCCCACGCCTACAACAACAGGTGGACAAGCCTGTGAGCCAGCTCGAATGACCGTGTCCAGAATGAATTTCTCGATGGTCTCCAAGGATGGGAATGTAAAGATCTCGAGAGCCGCCCATCGCCCGGATCCTAACGCTTTAGGAGAGCAGGTGATGTCAATGTAGTCGGCATCGTCAATGACGTCGAACGTGATAATCGGCATATCCTTACCCTCGTAACTGCGCTCGAGAGTGAGGGGATTCGTTATGTGCTGCAGTAGCGGAGGGTTAATTGTGTTGGTCAGTTCTTTGAACCCATCACGAATTGCTTTTTTGACACTTCCCTCGAAGGTCACCTTTGATCCGATTCGCACCAGGTAGGCGGGAAAGCCCGCATCCGAGCATACGAAGTGGTTGCGCGATTCTGCAGCTTCGGCGCTTTTGATCATGATGGTCAGCGTATTTTTGGCAACTTCGCTGCGTTCTCGTGTGTGGGCTGCGCTGAGAGCGCGCCTGGCATCTTCCGGGACCCGTCTGAGCGAGCGGTCATACATCTGCGCCGTCACTGCTTTCAACTGATCGTATGAGATCGCCACGGTCTTCTCCTTTGTTTCGGGTATTTGTCGCTTAAAGCTTCCGCTCGAAAACCGCTTAAGCCTGACTTACGATGCCGGACCGCATGTTGCATACCGGACCGTGCGGTATCTGGGCGCCTCCACGCCGTCGTCAGAACTTGTGACGCAGGCCGATACGTACCATGGTGACGCTGTCCGATGATGATGGCGTCAGAACGTTGATGGCCGCAACCGCCTTATGGTTCGTAGAATCGACACCTGAGGCATGCTGATAGACGGCCGTTAAATAAACGTCCGTTCTCTTGGACAAGAAGTAGTGCGTGCTGGCCTCGGCTTGGTGATAAGTCGCCCCGTCATTGACGTTGTTCGAGCTACCCTCGGTGTAGTCGTAAGCAACGCCCGCCATCCACGCAGGCGTGATCTGATAGCTGAAGTTCACCTCGGCGTTGTTAAATGTCGCATTTCTCGCATATCGGCTCGGGTTTGGCCCAGAGGTCGTATCGCCCATGCCACGGAAACTGATATTTGAATACGTTGCGCCGAAAGTGGATGCGCCGTATGTATATGACGCGCCGGCACCGATGTCCTGATAAGAATGCGCGGAGAGGAAACCGCGATAAACGGGTGATGTTGCATTGGCCGCGGTCGCCGTTGCAGCCGTCGCGGAGTTGCCTCCAAACAAGCTTGTGTTGGGGTTCCGGGCATTGAGATAGGCGACACCGAGGGAGAGCGGGCCGCGCGTGTAACCAGCGCCCAATGACCAGATCTGATTTCGCGTCACGTCACCCGCTACGCCTCCGAGGCTGTACGTGCCACCGAATGAAAAGCCAGCATAGTCAGCGCTTTTGAACTTCACCGCGTTATTGCTTCGGAAGCTGTAGTTGAAATTGTCGAGGTCACCCGGATGAGCCGAAACGTAGCCGCCCCACTGATTGCTCACTGAGTATTGACCCACGAAGTCGGTAAGCGCGTCGTACTGTCGGCCGAATGTAACGGTGCCGTACGTGCTGGATAGTCCGACATAGGCTTGCCGGCCGAACATCAGGCCCCCTTGGCCGAGTCGCCCGTTCGTTACGTCGAAACCATTCTCCAGCCGGAAGATCGCTTTAAGCCCCCCGCCGAGATCCTCGCTCCCGAAAAGTCCGAACCGGCTTCCCTGATTAACGCCGCTCACCATGGCAAACAGACGTCCGCCATTGGCGTTCGACTGATAGTTGAAGCCGGCATCAACAATGCCGTAGAGCGTAACGCTGCTTTGACCATACGCGGCGGTGGCGAAGGCGCCGAGCGCTGCCATCGTGCAAAGCGAGTAGGAAGGCTTTTTCATTAACAGTCTCCAGGGTTCGGTTTTATAAAGGCGTGGGCAAGGCTTCGCCATCAGAGAGGCCGAGAAACGGTGGCTCTCGTTGACAGTTACGTAGTGGTGTTGTCGAGCAATGCCAAGGTATCGATCCTCGGCTCTTCGGTGCTGCTCAGACGTTTTTCGTCTTGATCGGCTTGTCGTGACGACCCACCGCGACGACAGTCACGGCGCCAATCAGCATCAGGGCAGCAAGGTAAAACTGGCCCGCGGCAAGCGTGTGTGTGGTCTGGTTAAGCCAGCCGATGATGCCAGGGCTGACGAGGCTGCCAAGTCCCGCAAGCGTGCTGATCAACGCAATCCCACCGGCGGCGGCTTCTTTGCTTAAATAGAGGCTGGGCATGGACCAAAACGGTCCCATCGCGGAAAACGTGCCGGCTGCGGTCACGATCAATGCGACGACCGACAGCGCTGGATTTGCCGACACTAGCGGCAGAGCGGCCCAGCCCGCCGCTGCGACCAGAGCAGAAAGCGCGGCGTGCCAGCGGCGCTCCTTGCGCGCGTCGGAGCGTCGAGCCACGAGGTACTGACAGACGAATCCAGCGACGAAGGGGAGCGACGACAATACGCCGATCGTCCACATATCGGTAATACCAGTTCGGTTGATGATTGTAGGCAACCAGAAGAAAACGTTCGACGCGCCGGCGAGAAGCGCGACGCCCATTCCTGTCAACAGATAAAAACGAGGCGAGAGCAGCACCTTTCCAAAGGAATTGTGGGCGGTGACGCTGGTCGCCTCGCGGTCGGCACGCAAGTCACGTTCAATGATGGCGACCTCGTCCGACGAGAGCCATGGCGCACTAGCCGGCGTATCATGCAGCCGCCGTACTACGACGAAGATCAAGAGCAATGGGGGCATGCCTTCAATCAGAAAAAGCCAGCGCCAGCTGTGCAGCCCTGCAACACCATCCATCGTGTGCATAATGATCCCCGACAGTGGGCCACCGATCACACCTGCAATAGGAATGGAGGCCATGAAGAGGGCGGTAAAGCGTGCCCGGTGGGAGACCGGCACCCAGTAGGTGAGGTAGAGCAGGATGCCGGGGAAGAGTCCTGCCTCAGAAGCGCCGAGCAGAAAGCGCCAAAGGTAATAGCCGTTCTGACTGTTCATGGCGGCCAGCCCGGCCGAACACACTGCCCAGAGAACCATGATCCTAAGAAATGTCTTTCGGGCGCCGATTTTCGCTAGCAGCATGTTGCTCGGAATTTCGAAGAGCATGTATCCGGCGTAAAAGATGCCGGCCCCGATTCCGAACACTGTCTCAGAGAGCCCCAAGTCGCGCAGGAAGCTCAGCTTCGCGAAGCCGACATTAGAGCGATCGATAAAAGCAACGATGTAAAGCAGCATAAGAAGCGGCATTAAGCGCCAGAGCAGCTTCTTATAGACGGCGTTTTCCGTCGTAATGCCAGCGGATAGGTTGCCAGTCGGCGAGGTGGATGTCTGAATGGTCACTGCTGTCTCCGTCTTTGAACAGGCTCGATGCGAGCAAGCGCACTCGGTAGCCGAATTAAAGACTTTGGATATGTAAAAGTCAATAACATGACCTATAGGGTTTTTGCCGGCAGCGCCGGGGTCCAGGAACAGACAGAATACGACGCATGGATTGTGACGTACGTTGAAACGACAACGAGTCGTCACGCGAACTATCGATCGGAATGGGAAAAGATCATGAGTGGACCCCTCTCTCACATCAGAGTGCTCGACCTCAGCCGCATCATGGCCGGCCCCTGGAGTGGCCAGATCCTTGCGGACCTCGGCGCCGACGTCATCAAGGTGGAACGCCCCGAAGTAGGCGACGACACCCGCAGTTGGGGGCCGCCGTTCCTGAAAGCAGGCGATGGTACGCCGTCGAAGGAGTCAGGCTATTTTCTGTCCGTGAATCGGGGCAAACGCTCGGTCGCAGTTGACCTGGCGACCTCTGAGGGGCAGGAGACCGTACGTGCGTTGGCGGCGCAGTGCGACGTTGTGCTTGAGAACTTCAAGGCCGGCGCCCTGAAGCGTTATGGCCTTGCCTATGACGACTTGAAGGCAGTCAAGCCGGATCTGATCTTTTGCTCGATCACGGGTTTTGGTCAGGATGGCCCGAAGTCGGAAAACGCCGCCTACGACTTTATGATTCAGGCGATGGGCGGGCTGATGAGCGTGACGGGGGAGCGTGACGACGAACCGGGTGGCGGCCCGCAAAAGGTTGGTGTGCCGATCGTCGACATCATGACCGGCATGTACGCAACGGTCGGCATTCTCGCCGCGCTCGCGAGGCGCAACCATACGGGCGAAGGCGAGTACATCGATGTGGCGATGCTCGACGTTCAGGTCGCGTTTCTCGCCAATCAGGCGATGAACTATCTTGTCTCGGGTAAGACGCCGGCTCGCAACGGCAATAAGCATCCGAATATCCAGCCGCAGGACGTGTTCAAGTGCCGAGACGGCTATCTGGTCCTCGCGGTCGGTAACGACGGCCAGTTCCGCAAATTTTGCGACGTCATCGCGCGTTCCGGACTTGCTGATGACGAGCGCTTTGCGACCAATGCGCAACGCGTGCGTAACCTTCCCACGCTGCTCGCGATTATTCGCGAAGCGCTGCTCGAAGACGACCTCGCGGTCTGGCTCGCCAAACTTGATGCCGCGACGGTACCGTGTGGGCCGATCAACACCATTCCAATGGTTTTCGAAGACGCTCAGGTCAAACACCGCGAGATGCTGCGCCATCTTCCTCATCCGGTCTCGGGCACAGTACCTCAAGTGGTGAGTCCGATTCGGCTGCGCAATGCACCGTTGAGCTTCGACCGCGCACCCCCGACGCTCGGGCAGCATACGGACCAGGTGCTGCGTGAGCTCGGCATCACGCGCGCGTGAAGCGGGCGATGCAGGTCAAATGACATCAACTTGCAAGGACTGAACGTGGCACGCATTCCCCTTTTTTCTCCCGAATCGATGACCGCCGAACAGGAGCGCGTCTATCGGGCCGTCGTCGACGGACCACGCGGAACTGTCGTCGGTCCTTTGCGCGCTGCGTTGCATCGCCCCGACCTGGCCGACCGCTGGCAGCGGTTTGGCGAAATCCTGCGCTATGGAACGACCTTGCCGGCGCGGCTGACGGAACTGGCAATCGTTGTCACGGCACGGCGCTGGAACAGTCAGCTCGAATGGCATATTCACGCCGAGGCGGGCCTGCGGGCTGGTCTGAGTCAAGCCGTGCTGGACGCGATCAGGACGGGCGCGCAGCCCGCATTTGATGACGCAGAAGAAGCTGATATTTACGAATTCGCGCGACAACTGCAACAGACCGGCAATGTCGATGAGGAGGTCTACCAGCGCGTCATGCATCGATGGGGCAACGTCGGTGTAGTTGAGCTTGGGGCGGTGATTGGTTACTACACGCTCGTATCGATGACGCTCAACGTCCACCAGATCCCGTTGCCCGACGACGTGTCGCCGCCGCTCGCGCCCCTGCCTCATACGAATGAATCAGGCGAGGCGCTGCCAACTCTTGCGCGTAGTTCCTTGTCATGTCCGCCATCCGATGCGGAAGCCGGAAACGGGGACGAATCTGTGTTCCCCCGGTCGGGCAGCCACAAAAAGTCAGTAGGCTAGACTAGTGGCTTTTTGGATTAAACTACGAGGGCTCCCGGCATGCGGGCTGCTCTCGGCAGCCGCGCTGGAAGAGCCACTTCACATCCATCCGGAGTTGGAATGAGCATAGAGGCGGCCCTGAAGGAACCAGCCATTGATTTCAGCCTGAGCGGAGTAGCCCGCTATATCCAGCTTGCGACGCTCTTCAGAAGGCGCATCGAGTCGGGTCAATGGGGTGTCGGCACGCAGATTCCGACAGTCGATGAACTGGCCGAAGAATGCGCCGTCGCTCGCGCCACCGTCCGGCAGGCGCTTGACATCCTCGAGGAAGACAAGCTCATCGAACGCTTTCGCGCCAAAGGTACCTTCGTCACTCAGAAGCCACAAAGCCAGCTCTGGTGCGAGGTGCCCACCGATTTGTCCGGCCTGCTGCTCGCCGCGGAGGGGGCCAGCATCGAATTGCTGAAGTCCGAAAAGGGCGTTATGCCCACCAACATCCTGCACACCGGCGGGAAGCTCGCCCCTTCCTATCACCACTGGCGCCGACGCCATTCACGCGAAGGCCAGCCCTATTATCTCGGCGATGCGTATATTGACGAACGCCTGAACCGCCGGATCCCGAAGTCCGCATTCAAGCAGTACACGACCATGCGCATCCTGCGCGACATGCCGGATCTCAAGCTTCAGGAAATTCGCCAGACAATTACAATTGGCACCGCCGACATGGAGCTTTCGCGAATGCTGGAAATCCCGCTCAACGCACCGGTTGCGCATGCCTATCGCACCGCAACCACTGCCGATGGAACCATCGTTTTCGTAGGCAACGGTGTGTATCGGGGCGATGTCATTCGCCTGGATATCAAAGTCGCACTCTAAGTCGTGTAAGGGGTGCCGCCAAGGGCGGCGCTCGCCATTCCCGTATCAGTGTTTTCACCCATCAGTTTTTCGATGCTTTTAGGTCAAAAGACCATATAATTGACCTAACACGAAAAGCAGATTGCATCGCGGATCAATGATCTGGCCGGGTTTCGTGTGTTCTTCAACGTTCCTCAAGGATAAGCACATGAAGCTGCATTGGTCGCCGCGCTCGCCGTTCGTCCGCAAGGTGATGGTGTGCGCGTACGAGGCGGGTATCGTCGACAAGTTCGAATGCGTGCGTTCTCCAGTGGCAATGGACAAGCCCAATCTCGATCTTTTGCCCGACAATCCATTGAGCAAGTTGCCTACGCTCGTACTCGACGATGGATTCGCCCTGTTCGATTCATCGGTCATCTGCGAATACCTCGACACGTTGCACGATGGTGCGAAGCTCTTTCCAGGCGAGGGCCGCGAGCGCTTCGTCGCGCTGCAACAACAGGCTTTTGCTGACGGCTTGCTCGACATGTTGCTGCTCTGGCGACAGGAGCGCAACAAGCCGCAGTCTCAACAGCGCCCGGAATGGCTCGCAGCTTTCAAAGTTAAGTCGACGGCGTCGCTCGATGCGTTGGAGAAATTTGCGCCTCAATTACGGCTCGACGCGATCCAGATCGGTGATATCGCCATAGCTTGCGTACTTTCCTACTACGACTTCCGCCTGCCCGATGTGCAATGGCGCGACGGCCATCCGATGCTCGCAGCGTGGCATGCGCGATTCGCCGAGCGCGACTCGATGCGCCGCACCGAACCTGGCGGTGGGGAATGAAGCCATGAGCGTTTTTACGGATCCCCTGCGCCCGGTGGAGGTTGTGCCCCCGCGAATGCCGAGTGCACCGAGTGTGCCGCTCCCCGAGGACGCCTGCGATGCGCATTCGCATGTTTTCGGTCCGTACCAGGACTTTCCGTTTGCGACACCGTCTAACTACCCGCCGCCGCTCGCGCCTTCAACCAGCTATTTCACCATGTTGGACACGATTGGCGCCAAACGTGGCGTGCTCGTTCAGCCGGCGCCATACGGCACCAACAATGAGGCGCTCGTGGCGGCGCTCAAGGCGGGTGCCGGAAGGATTCGTGGCGTCGCAGTCGCACAGCAAGATGCGACCGACGATGAGTTGCAGCACCTCAATAGCAATGGCGTATGCGCACTGCGCTTCAATGAGATGCCGAGTCCGCAGACGGGCAAGCCGTTCGCTGGCAGTGTCGGGCTGGAGGTTGCGCTCTCGCTTGCGAGCCGCATGAAGGCACTCGATTGGCACGCTCAGGTTTGGGCGCGAAGCGCTGACGTTCCCGCCATCACCGAGAAGCTCCAGCGGGCAGGATTGTCTGTGGTCTTCGAACACATGGCATGCTTCGATCCATCGCTCGGGGCCAGCCATCACGACTTCCAGAACATCCTCGCATTACTGCGCGAGGGACGCATCGGCGTAAAGCTGGCGCTGTGTCGCGTGTCGAAGCGAGCCCCGCACTATGAGGATCTGCGTCCATTCCACGATCTGATGGTCGAAGCGAACGCGAAACAGCTCGTATGGAGTTCGGATTGGCCGTACGTCCGAATGGGCGATTCTGCGCCGGACGTGGGCAACTTGCTGGATACATTCCATGATTGGGTGGATGACGCCTCGTTGCGTAGGACCATCCTTGTCGATAACCCCGCACGCATTTACCGGTTTGACGCTTGATTGCGCTAGTCACTTTCCGAAAGGCAACCCATGTCATTGATTCTTGAAAAGCGCGACGGCGTCGCGATCGTTACCATTGACCGGGCTCCGGTCAACGCGCTGACCCTTGCGCTGTATGCCGAGATTGCCGATGTGTTTGAAAGCCTTGGCAAGGAGCTCGATGTCCATTGCGCCATCTTCACGGGTGCGGGCAATCGCGCGTTTTGCGCAGGCCTGGACCTGAACGAATTTTTGAGCGCAACGCCCGAGCAGGATCCCGAACGCGCGGCCATCGTGCGCAGGACATTCTCTGCCGTCTACCGTTGCCCGATTCCCGTCATCGCTGCTGTCAACGGTCCGGCGCTTGGTGCCGGTTCCGTACTGGCCACGGTGTGCGACATTCGCATCGCTGCGGACAATGCACGTTTTGGCACGCCTGAGATCAATGTCGGCCGCTGCGGTGGTGCGGCTCATCACGGCCGCCTTATTCCGCAGGGCGCGCTGCGTCGAATGTATTTCACGGGCGAACCGATCGGAGCGCAGGAAGCATTCCGGCTGGGACTGATCGATGAAGTGGTCGAGCCCGAAAACTTGATGCCCACGGCGCTCAAACTCGCGGCGAAGATCGCCGCCAAAAGCCCGCTTGGATTACGTTACGCAAAGCAAGCGCTTAACGACATCGAATCGATGCCGCTCGAGGCCGCGTACGAGCACGAGCAGGGGTACAGCACGAAGCTCATGTACACCGAGGATGCGCGTGAAGCGACGCGGGCATCAGTAGAGAAGCGCCCGCCGGTCTTCAAGGGCCGATGATCTACTGGCATTGAGGCACTTAGAACACCTCGGATTCGGGTATCGCAGAAGTCGTAATTTGCGAGCGTCCCGAGCCATCGGTCGCCGTCATTCGCATCGATGTATTGCCGCGCTGTCTCGGGCGGCACCCGACGCTGAAGGGCACAGCGGAACGAACGAGGTGGCCATGAACGAACCGGGTGTCTGGCGTCGCGATGTTCGCGCTGTGGCTTCTCATGAACTGGCAATGATTGTGCAGGATGCCCTGGCTCCTGCGGGTTCTGCGCGGGCGGCAGGCAATTTGAGAGGTCGTTGAAGAAAACGCAAGGCTGGTAGCTTGGCGGAAACCAGGACAAGGTACGACATCCGGCTGATTTTGCCGCGACTGCCGGTTCGCCCCGCAAAGACGGACCTAAACGGATCGTAGGATGTTGATATGGATGGCGGCGGCTCGGCGCGTCATGGCCGCACGCAATTTTCTTGAGGCGCTAGCGAAACAATGAACGCCTGGCGCTCGACGGCGTTGCGGTTCGATCTGCCGAAAGGTCATGGCTTGCGAGATTTTCGCGGGCGTGAAAACATTGAAATTGATTCGGACCGCCGAAATTGCTTCTCCGCGCGGCATGCGCGGTAGTCGAGAAGCGACGAGCATGCTTGTAATTCCGGTGTGCTGGACCGCCCGGTGAAGGCGCACGCGGTGCCGCGCGATCAGTGGAAGGCGCCGTTTCTGGCGCAAGGTACGGCGCGGCCGGCACCGCGTATTGGGACCATCGACGGATTCAACTCGGGGTGGATCGAGTTCGAGGATGGGGTGAACGAGCGGGTGGCTGGGGCGACTGCTTACGAGACTGTGCTGAAGAAGCGTGCCGGGGGCGCAAGGGCGGGTGAGCGCCGCGTGCTCACCCAGCCATCGCACTCAAAAAATCGACTGCCCCGTATATGTCGTCAACCACTCCAGCGCCAGCACCCCCGCGGCCGAGTTGCCATTGCTATCCAGCGCCGGCGACCACACGCACGCCGCCATCTCGCCCGGCAGCACGGCGACGATCCCGCCGCCCACGCCGCTTTTCGCCGGCAAGCCGACCCGGTAGACGAAGTCGCCCGCCGCGTCGTAGGTGCCGCAGGTCAGCATCAGCGCGGAAAGGCGTTTGGCCGAACTCGTGTCGAGAATCCGTTCGCCGGTGGCCGGCGCCACGCCGTGATTGGTCAGGAAGAGCGCCGCCTTTGCCAGCTCGACGCAACTCATCGAGATCGCGCACTGACGGCAGTAAGCATCGACCACCACTTCCGGCGGCATCTCCATGTTGCCGAAGCTCGCCATGAAATGCGCCATCGCGCGGTTGCGGTGGGCATGCTGCAGCTCCGACTGAGCGACGCGCGAATCGTAGTCGATGCTCGTTTCGCCCGTCAGCCGTCGCATGAATTCGACCAGCGCCGTCTCGGCCTGCACGAAGCGGCGGCACAGCACATCGGTCACGACCAGCGCGCCGGCGTTGATGAACGGATTGCGCGGCTTGCCGCGCTCGCTTTCAAGCTGAACGAGCGAATTGAACGCGGTGCCCGACGGCTCCCGGCCGACGCGTTCCCACAGCGCGTCGCCGAGCAACTGGAACGCGAGCGTGCAGGCGAACAGCTTGGAAATGCTCTGAATGGAAAAGCGCGTGTCGGCTTCGCCGGTGCGGAAGACTTCACCCGACGCCGTGACGATCGCCATGCCGAAACTGTCGGCGGGCACGGTGGCGAGTTCGGGAATGTAATCGGCCACCTTGCCGGTGCCCAGATAAGGCTGCAGATCGCCGCGGATCTGTTCGAGGATGGATGCGTAGTTCATTGGGCTCGGACCGTTGGAGCCGCAATTCTACTGGCAAGCCGGAGCGAATTGCTCGTGCGGCACAGCGCCGTGCGCCGCAATCCGGCACCAGCGACGTTCGGCGAGCGTCTCGACCGGCTATGCTAATCTTGCTGCCTTTCCGGCAAGAACCGGGCAAAACGGACTCCATGATGGAGACTTTTAATCCAGACGGCGTCGAACAACCGGTGTTCGTGACCGGGGAGCGGTACGAGACGCTGGACGAACCGTTGGGCGCCTATCGTCGCGCGCGGCTGATCCACGTGAGCGCCGGGGTGCTGATCGTGCGCACCGAAACCGAGCGCTGGGTGGTGCCGCCGGGGCACGCGGTCTGGATGCCCGCGGGTCTGCTGCACCGCTTGTCCGCCGCCAGTCCCGTCGAATTTCATTCGCTCCATGTCGCGCCGGACGCCGCGCCGCTTGCGCCGCACAGCGGCGCCGTCGTGCCGGACCCGCTGGTGGCGGCGTTGCTGATCGCCGCGGCCGATCTGCCGCACGACCAACCGTTCGACGAACCGGCCGCGCGTCTTGTGCAAGTGTTGCTGGACCGGCTGCCGGGTCTGCGCACTGCGCCGCTAGGGTTGAACTGGCCGCGCGATCCGCGCGCTCAGCGGATCGCCGACGCGCTGAGCGCCAATCCGGCCGACGCCGCGGTACTCGAAGACCTGGCTGCGGCGGCCGGCGTAACGGCCCGCACGGCGGCGCGCCTGTTCGTCAAGGAAACGGGGCAAACCTTCGGGCAGTGGCGCCAGCAACTTCGCCTGCTGGTCGCATTGGAACACCTTGGCGGCGGTGCGAGCGTCACACAGGTGGCGCTCGAAGTGGGCTACAGCGACGTGTCGTCGTTCATTGCGGTGTTCCGGGACGCGTTCGGCGACACACCCGCGCGTTATTTCCGCTAACGCATCGCCGTTGCCCGCCCGCGGTAACAGGCTGCTCGAGGCAGCCTCAAAGACACCGTCGCGCTCAATGCGCGCCGGCCGCGTCCGGGCCGCCACCGCCCTTGGCCGGCCGCGTAATCCAGATCAGCGGAATGATCAGAATGAAGATGACTGCCGAGACGAAAAAGATATCGTTCAGGCCCATCATGGCCGCCTGCGTGTTCACGGTGAAATCGAACAACGCATGGGCCGATTGCGGATTCAGCTGCAGCAGCGACTGGGTCGAATCGATCTGCTGATTGAATGTCGGGTTGTTGATGGAGGCCTGCTCGGTGAGCCGCGCGTGATGCAGCACGGTGCGGTTGTTCCATTCGTTGCCGGCGATCGAGGTGCCCACCGCGCCGCAAAATACGCGGGCGAAATTAGACAGACCCGCCGCCGCGGGAATCTTGCCCGGCGGCTGGCCGGACAGGATGATCGCGGTCAGCGGCACGAAGAACAACGCCATCGGAATGCCTTGCAGCAGCGTCGGTAGGACCAGATGCCACGTGTCGATCTCGATCACATACTTCGAGCGCATGTAAAACACGATCGCGAAGCCGACAAATGCCATCGTGGCGATCACGCGCGCGTCCGAGCGCGGCAGCACGCGGCCCATTACCGGCGCGAGGATCACCGCAAATATGCCGAGCGGGGCGGTGACGAGACCGGCGTCGACGGAGCGGTAATTCAGATACTCCTGCATCCATTGCGGCAGCAGCACGAGATTGCCGAAGAACACGCCATACGCGACCGAAATCGCAATCGTGCCGCCGAGAAAATTGCGCTGCTGAAACAGCCGCAAATCGACGATCGGATTGTCCTCGGTCAATTCCCACACGAGGAAGAACGCGAAGCTGATGAGCGCGGTGATGCCGAGAATCACGATCACCGGCGACGAGAACCAGTCGAGATCCTTGCCCTTGTCCAGCATGATCTGCAGCGAGGCGACCCACGTGATCAGCAGACCGAGACCGACCACGTCGATGGGCGGCTTGCGGGTCGGCGACTCGCGGGTCCGATAGATCATCCACGTGACGCCGGCCGCGAAAATGCCGACCGGAATGTTGATGTAGAAGATCCATGACCAGCTGTAACTATCCGTGATCCAGCCGCCCAGCGCCGGGCCCGCAATCGGGCCGACGGTCGCGGTCATCGCCCACAAGGAAAGCGCGGTCGAGGATTTCTCCTTCGGATACGAGCCGAGCAGAATGGCTTGCGACAGCGGAATCAGCGGGCCGGCCACGGCGCCCTGGAAGATCCGCGCAAGCAGCAGGATCGGCAGGGTCGGCGCAATGCCGCACAACCACGATGCCAGCACGAACATCAGGATCGCGCCGACGAACAGCTTCACCTGGCCGATGCGTTGCGTGAGCCAGCCGGTGAGCGGGATCGACACGGCATTGGCCGCGGCGAACACGGTGATGACCCACGTGCCTTCATCCACCGAGACGCCCAGGTTGCCCGAAATGGTTGGAATGGCAACGTTCGCGATCGACGTGTCCAGCACATTCATGAAGGTGGCGAGCGCGACGGCAATCGTGGCGAGCACCAGTTGGCCGCCCTTCAGCGGCGGCGGTGGGGCGGGCGGCGGCGCGGCGGGCGCGGAAGTGGGCTGGCTCAAGCGGTTCTCCGGATCGGTGTGCCGCGGACGGGCTGCGTTAAGGTTGTATTTCATGCCGGTGCGATGCGCCGGGCCGCAGGTCCGCTGAATGCTCGCAAAAGCATACCTGTATTCACGTTTGGACGTCGTCGGCGCGTGCAAGGCGGGGGCGAAAACAAATCCGGCAGCGTATGCTCGCGGCTGAGGCTGTACGCAGCGCACGGCGCCATCCATGACGACGCCGTGCATCCGCGCGTGCGGGACGACCATCCACGAATCAAGAGAGAAAAGGAACGAATATGGCCTGGGAGCAATTCGAACACGGCTGGCGGCGCGCACCGGTGAGCGCGCCTGCCAAAGGGCTGGTGGTGCTGATGCATGGCGTCGGCAGCAATGCGCGCGATCTGATGCCGCTGGCGGACATCTGGAGCGAGAGCCTGCCCGATGTGGCCTTCACCTCGCTCGACGGCACGGACGCCTTCGACGGCGGCTTCGGCGGACGCCAGTGGTTCAGCCTGCGCGACGTCAACGAAGGCAATCGCGAGGCACGCGTCGCCGCGGCCTATCCGGCGTTGCGACGCATGCTCGAAACCGAACTCGCGCACTGGCAGGTGTCGTTCGGGCGCCTGGCGCTGGTCGGATTCTCGCAAGGCTCGATCATGGCGATGCACCACGTGGCGACCAGCGCGGAAGGCGCGGCCGGCGTGGTCGCATATTCGGGGCGGCTCGCCTCGGTGATCGTCGCGCAAAACGGCACGGCGCTCACGCTGATCCACGGCGAGGACGACGAAGTGATCCCCGTGCAGGAACTCGAATCCGCCGCCGACGCCTTCAACAGCGCCGGCTATACGGTCGACGCCTATGCGCTGCCCGGCATTGGCCACACGATCAACGCCGACGGCGTCGCGCTCGGCCAGGAGGCGCTGGAGCACGCGCTGGGCGCGTTGTCGCGCGGCTGACACGCTCCGATCGAAAAGCGGCGCTAAAGATTCTGATCTGCTTGCCGTTAATTGCTCATAAGCATGAAAATCACCCCCGCCGCGCGGACCGCGGAACGCCTGACAGGGCGGCCCAAGCGGCTCGGGTGACCGGGGGCGCATTTTCCAGACTGCCCGGTACGGGCGGATAACGACACATCAGAGCCTTCCTATGGCCAGACCGACGCCGCATTACCCGCTTTTCGACCGCTTGTTCCGTCAATCCGTGACGGTGGACCTCGGCACGGCCAATACCCTGATCTATACCGACGACGGCGGCATCGTGCTGAATCAGCCGTCCGTCGTGTGCTTCCAGAAAGACACCGCCGACCGGCCAAAACGCGTCGCCGCGGTCGGCACCCAGGCGCGCCAGATGCTGGGCCGCGCGCCGACCAACCTCGAAGCGGTGCGGCCGATGCGCCACGGCGTGATCGCCAACTTCTCCGCCGCCGAACACATGATCAAGCAATTCGTCGAGATGGCGCGCCCTCGGCCGCTGTTCAGCCGCCGTGCCGCGTTCACCTTGTGCGTGCCGGCCGGAGCGACCCACGTCGAGCGCCGCGCGATCAAGGAAGCGGCCGTGGCGGCCGGCGCGTGGAAGGTGAGCCTGATCGGCGAATCGCTGGCGTCGGCGGTCGGCGCCGGTTTGCCGGTGTCGGAGGCGACCGGTTCGATGGTGGTCGATATCGGCGGCGGCACGACGGAAGTCGGCGTGATCGCGCTGGGCGGCATGGCGTATAGCGGCTCGATCCGCGTGGGCGGCGACAGCTTCGACATGGCGATCGTGAACTACGTGCGCAATCTGTACGGCGTGCTGCTCGGCGAACAGACCGCTGAGCACGTCAAGAAAAGCATCGGCTCGGCCATGCGCGACGTGCCGCGCGAGCATATGAACGCGACCGGCCGCAGCGTCGACGACGGCATGCCGCGCACGGTTCAACTGAGCAACCACGATATCGCCGATGCGATCGAAGGTCCGCTGCGTCAGATGATCGGCGCGGTCAAACGCGGGCTCGAAGAGGCGCCGGCCGAACTGGTGACCGATATCGCCAACAGCGGCATCGTGCTGACCGGCGGCGGTGCGCTGCTCGGCAACCTGAGCCGCCGCCTGACGGACGAAATCGGCCTCGACGTGCGCGTCGCCGATGAACCGCTGACCTGCGCGGTGCGCGGCGCGGGCACGGCGGCCACCGCCGGCCTGCTGGACGAATTCGCTTACGAATGATTTTGCGCGCGGCGCTTGCGGCGCTGCTGCCATCGCCATGCTCGCGTCCAGCCGCTGAAGCAGGCTGCTACGCCGATCGACCGGCTATGTGACAATACGCTTCGCGTCCCAAATTCAGGGACGTGTACGCGTTTCCTTTACCCCATTCCATGTCGAGCCGACAGCGTCGCAGTCAGGCGTTGCCGCGCTGCCCGTAACTACTCGTGAACCAATCTGTGCGCGCTTCGTCTTCTTCGGCATCTTTCATCGAACTGCGAAGCGGTTTGCGCATGCCTTACGTGGAAGCCGGCGAGGGTGAGTTGCTGCTGTTCGTGCACGGTTCGTTGTGCGACTACCGCTACTGGCAACCGCAACTCGCGGGCCTGTCGAAGCACTATCGTTGTGTCGCGGTGAGTCTTACGCACTACTGGCCGGCGGCCGATACCGATGCCGAGCCCGGCCTGCCGTTCAGCTGGAGCGAGCACGCGAACGAAGTGGCGGAATTCATCGAGCGCTTCGGCGCGGGGCCGGCGCACGTGGTGGGACATTCGCGCGGAGGTTGCGTGGCGTTTCATTTCGCGCGGCGTCATCCTGAACACGTGCGGACGTTGACGCTCGCCGACCCGGGCGGTCCGTTGCAGATTGCCGGACGTCCGCCCGCGAGTTTGCCGGAGACGGTCAATGCGTTGCGCGCGAAAGCGGCGCACCTGATTGAAAGCGGGGAAGTGGAGGCCGGCCTGCAGTTGTTCGTCGACTCGGTGAGCCGGCCCGGATTCTGGGCAATGAGCACGCCCGGTTTTCGCAGAATGGCGACCGACAACGCGCACACCCTCGCGCGTCAATTCCGCGATCCGTTGCCCGCCTATGTTCCCGAGCAAGCCGCCGAGGTGCGCTGCCCGGTTCTGCTGATCGACGGAGAAAAGAGTCCCGAGATGTTTCGCCGTACCGCGGCCGCGCTGCAAAACTGGCTGCCGGATGCGCGCCGCGAAACGGTGCGCGGCGCATCGCACGGAATGAACCTCGCGCATCCGTCGGCGTTCAATCGCTACGTCGACGAATTCATTCGTTCAGTGAGCGGGCAGCGAACGCAATGAGCGCGTAATAAACGTGCAATCAATGCACGACAGCACCGCGCCGGGTGGCTCGCGCTCGCGATGATGATCCGCAAGCTGGCTCGATCCCGGCAACCCTTCAAACGCTCGATCTCATGCCTTGCGATGCGCGTCTTTATCGAGCGCGCGTTCCGCCGCTTCGCCAACGAGGCCGTGGTAGTACAGATGCACGCCGATCGCGAGCGAGTCGTTGCGAATTTCGTGGAACGCTTTCCACGCTTTCACGGGGTCTTTGAACAGCAGATAGTGCGCTTCCTGCGCGATCAGATCCGCGACTTCATGCAGGCCGTGGCCGTGCAGCACGTCCACGAGCGCATCGAGACTGCGATGCGTGCGCGCGTCGGTACGCGGGTAAAGCATATGCAACACCGCCACGTCTTGCGTCTTCAGCGCTGCCGAGAGTGCGACGACAATGTCCTGGTGATTCAGCGCGGTGACGATGTTCTCGTCGGTGTGGACGTGATCCGGAAACAGCGTTTCGAGCGAGGCGTTCATGTGGTCCTTCCTGTTCTTCTGGCTGATTAAAAAAGCCCGCCGCAGGACGGCGGGCCAAACACAGCGATGTGTTCGCAGGGGAAGCAAAACACGAATGCAGTATCGCAGATGCCTCCTTGCCTTCGCAGCCTGACTGTCGCAAAACATTGTTGCAGTAAGTGCTCAGCTTTCATTTTGCTGGCAGTGCGTGCAGGCCGGCGCGCAGCCGGTATCCTCGCGACGCCGAGCCTTGTAGGAGGAAATGCCGGCAACGAATGTTGCGCCAGCCGAGATGCATTGTTGCGGTCAATCGTCGCAATAGGAAGGCCGCGGGACCTTAGAATGCCGAGCGGAGCCTGAGCATGCCAAAGCGCTTACGACGATCGAGCATGCCGGCACGTGTGCGATGTGAAAGTAAAAGGAACGTGTAGATGAACTCGAAGACACACGCAACGCTGAGCTTTTCCGACAGCGACCAGACTATTGATTTGCCGATTTATCAGGGCACGCTCGGCCCGGATGTGATCGACATCCGCAAGCTGTACGGCCAGACCGGCAAGTTCACGTACGACCCGGGCTTCATGTCGACGGCGGCATGCAACTCCGAAATCACCTATATCGACGGCGACAAAGGCGAGCTGCTGTACCGCGGTTATCCGATCGACAATCTGGCGCAGAACGCCGACTTCCTCGAAACCTGCTACCTGCTGCTGAAGGGCGAATTGCCGAACGCGCAGCAGAAGGAAGAGTTCGTCAAGACCGTTACGCAGCACACTATGGTGCACGATCAGATGCACTTCTTCTTCCGCGGTTTCCGTCGCGACGCGCACCCGATGGCGATTCTGGTCGCCGCGGTCGGCGCGCTGTCGGCGTTCTATCACGACTCGCTCGACATCGGCAATCCGCTGCACCGTGATATCTCTGCCATCCGCATGATCGCGAAGCTGCCCACGCTGGTGGCGATGGCGTACAAATACACCGTGGGTCAGCCGTTCGTTTATCCGAAGAATGACCTGTCGTACAGCGCGAATTTCATGCGCATGATGTTCTCGAGCCCGGCGCAAGAGTACAAGGTCAACGACGTGCTGGTGCGCGCGCTGGACCGCATCCTGATCCTCCATGCGGACCACGAACAGAATGCATCGACCTCGACCGTGCGTCTCGCCGGTTCGTCGGGCGCGAATCCGTTCGCGTGTATCGCGGCCGGTATCGCATGTTTGTGGGGCCCGGCGCACGGCGGCGCGAATGAAGCTGCGCTGAACATGCTGGAGGAAATCGGCTCGGTGGACAACATCCCCGAAATCATCGCGAAGGTGAAAGACAAGGATTCCGGCGTGAAGCTGATGGGCTTCGGTCACCGCGTCTACAAGAACTACGATCCGCGCGCGAAGCTGATGCGCGAGACCTGCCACGAAGTGCTGGAAGAGTTGGGCCTGCACGACGACCCGCTGTTCAAGCTCGCCATGGCGCTCGAAAAGATCGCGCTGGAAGATGAATACTTCGTGTCGCGCAAGCTCTACCCGAACGTCGACTTCTATTCGGGTATCGTGCAGCGCGCGCTCGGTATTCCGACGGCCATGTTCACGTGTATCTTCGCGATGGCGCGTACGGTCGGCTGGATTGCGCAGTGGAACGAAATGATCGCCGATCCGGAACAGAAGATCGGCCGCCCGCGTCAGCTGTTCGTCGGCGAATCGCAACGCGAAGCCACGCCGCTGGCGAAGCGCTAAAGCGTCGGGGCGCTCACCCGCACGACGCCCGCGCGGCGCTCTCACGAGGAGCGCCGCGCCCTTCCTCTGCACGTCCTGTGCCACTGAAAAAAAACCGAAACTCCCCTGTGATAAGTTCGTCTGATGCGGACAGACCCTCTACAATCGGAAGCGACTCAGGTAACAACCGGATGTAGACCGAACGCAACAGCGTGAACGCAGCAGCGAACCCATAGGAGTGACCCTGATGCAGCAGCCAGAAGCCCTCGGCGGCCTTTCGGGCGGAATCGATCACCGCGAACCCGAGCCGGACGGCGTATTCATCCCGACAGAAAACCTCAATGTGGCGAGCGCCACTCAGCATGTGCTGAAGTCGGGCGACACCTTCATCGTCAACGATCCGCTTGGCGACATCACCGGCCACGACGACGGCCTGTTCGTCAACGACACCCGTGTTCTCTCGCAACTGCGCCTTACTTTCGGCGGACGCGCGCCTTCGCTGTTGTCAGGCAGTGTCAGCAGCGACAACACGTCATTCACCGCGCATCTGACCAATCGTCCGTTGCCGCCGCTCGGCGGTGACAGCACGCCCGAGGGCGTCATTCACGTCGAGCGCGTGCGGGTGCTGTCGGGCACCGTGCTCAACGAAGCCATCGAACTCACCAACTACGGCACGAGCGACGCCGTGGTGCCGCTGTCCATATCGTTCGCCAGCGACTTTCGCGACATGTTCGAAGTGCGCGGCCTGAAGCGCGAAAAGCAGGGCCGCGTCGAACCGGCGCGCGTCGAGAATCGGGAAGTGCTGCTCGGCTATGTGGGCCTCGACGACGTAGCGCGCAATGTGCGGATCGCTTTCTCGCCCGAACCGGACAAACTGTTCGCCGACCGCGCCGATTACACCGTCAAGCTGCCGGCTCAGGCGTGCGTGTCGATCTATCTGTCGGTGTCGGTGGAGGTCGTGGCGCAGACGGACAAGCCGATTGCCGGCGTCTCGCAGCCCACGCATGCATTGAGCGAAGCGCACCTGTCGCAGATCGACGCCGAGCGTCCGCGCGTCGGCCGCGCGGCTGTGCGCGCCGCGCTCGTCGACGCCCACCTCGTGATGCGCGAGCGCCGCCGCGTCACCGCGCGCGTGCGTTCCAGCAATCCGCTTTTCAATGCATGGATCGACCGCTCGCTCGCCGACCTTGGCCTCCTGACCACGGACCTCGTGACCGGCCCGTATCCGTATGCCGGCATTCCGTGGTTCTCCACGCCGTTCGGCCGCGACGCCGTCATCACGTCGCTGCAAACGCTGTGGCTGCAGCCGCAATTGGCTTCGGGCGTATTGCGCTTTCTCGCCGAACATCAGGCGCGCGAGAACTCGCCGTTTCGCGACGCCGCGCCCGGCAAGATCATGCACGAGATGCGCAAGGGCGAAATGGCCGCCACCGGCGAAGTGCCGTTCGCGTTGTACTACGGCGGCGTCGACACCACGCCGTTGTTCATCGTGCTGGCCGGCGCCTATGCGGCACGCACAGCCGACCTCGCATTGATCGACGAATTGTGGCCGGCGCTGGAGCGCGCGGCGCAGTGGGTCGCGGGCGTGTGCGACAAGAACCGTTACGGCCTGCTGGACTATCAGCGCGAATCGGACGGCGGTCTCGCGAATCAAGGCTGGAAGGACAGCCACGACTCCGTCTTTCACGCCGACGGCCGCTTCCCCGACGGCCCGATTGCGCTCGTCGAAGTGCAGGCCTATGCGAGCGCCGCCTTTGACACCATGGCGCACTTCGCAAAGCTGCGCGGCCTGCATGACGCCGCGGCGCAATACAGCGAGCGTGCGAAGAAAATCCGCCAGTGCGTCGAAGAAAAATACTGGATGGAAGAGGCCGGCTTCTACGGCATCGCGCTCGACGGACACGGTGACCTGTGCCGCGTAATGGCCTCGAACGCGGGACACTTGCTGGCCTTCGGTCTGCCTTCGCGCGAGCGTGGCGAATCGGTGGTGCGCGCGCTCGACTCCACGCTGTTCCACACGGGCTGGGGCGTGCGCACGCTGGCCGCAAGCCAGTCCCGTTTCAACCCCATGGCGTATCACAACGGCTCAGTCTGGCCGCACGACAACGCGCTGTGCGCGCGCGGCCTGTCGCGCTACGGCGGCAAGGCGGCGGCGGTGCGTCTGTTGCAGGCGCTGTTTCAGGCGGCGGTCAACTTCGACATGCGCTTGCCTGAACTCTTCTGCGGCTTCCCACGGCGGCGCGGCGAGCCGCCCACCGCGTATCCGGTCGCCTGTCTGCCGCAGGCATGGGCAGCGGGCTCGCCGTTCATGATGCTCGAAGCGTGTCTGGGCATCACGATCGACGCCGAGCGGCGCGAAGTGCTGATCGAGCAGCCGATGCTGCCCGAAGGCATCGACTGGCTCGAAGTGGGCGACCTGCGGGTGGGCGATGCCTCGGTATCGATCACGTTCCGCCGCATCGGCGATAAGGTCGTGGCCTCGGCGGAGCAGGGCGACGTGCGGGTGATCGCGCTTCTTTAAACAGGTGCTGAAAGCACGCCAGGCCTGTGGTGGCTCGCAAACCATAGCTGTCCAAAGGGCGCAGGCTAGGTGATTGATAATAAAGAGATTGTAAGAAGTTCATGGCGCGCGGCTCGCAAGTCAATCTGGCCTGCGACTCGCGTGCTTCGAAATCGAAGTGGCAAACGAATTTTGGCCTGCAATCGCAATCAAGGTTGTCCTGCGTCGTGGCGGAGCCATTAACGGACAGACGATGTCGTCGGATTTTGGCGCAACGCGGCGCGTGCAAGGCCACTGGCTTTATATCTCGGCACGGCCGCGTCACCGCGTAGTTGTGCGAGGACACGACGATGCGGCTCCTCTTTATCTGAGCGCCGTTGCCGCGCGATGACCCACTCAAGACGATTCATGAACTGCAAACGTGGCCGCTGCTCGACGGGTAGCGTTGCCCTCGTGACCGCAATCGTCGCCTTTGCGCAAATGGCGATGCGGCTCGGCGGGCCCATTGTCGAAGCAGAAATCCAAGCCGCTTTTCGAGTTGCCTGCAGGCGAGGGCGTGCGGGCCGTTGACGGTGTTGCTGTACTCGCATCGGAGGCTCGCGATCAATGACGTGCATCCGCGCTCGCCGGTCTTGCCGGTGCCGCGAGCGCCTCACGTCAGCAGTACCGCCGCAGGGCCGGGCGAACCGGGTAGTCCACGATGGGCGCTATGAGCTGCGTCAGGCAAAATGTCCGCATCGAGAATGTGGAGGGCGGTTCGTGGGCGTTAACTTCGATTTGAATGATTTGCAGGCGTTTCGCGCGGTGGTGGAGCTGGGGAGCTTCCGCAAGGCCGCCGAGGCGGTCAGCATCTCGCAGCCGGCCTTGAGCCGCCGCATCGAAAAGCTCGAGGAAGCACTCGGTGTGCGTCTTTTCGAGCGCACCACGCGCAGTGTCACGCTTACCACCGTTGGCCGTGTGTTCGCCCCGAGCGCGGAACAACTGCTCAATGATCTCGACGTCGCCCTGCTCGGCATCCGCGATGTTTCTTCCAGCCGACTGGGTCATGTGACGATCGCCTGCGTGCCTTCGGTCGCCTACTATTTTCTGCCAAACGTCATCGCGAGCTATCATCGCCGCTTTCCGCGCATCAGGGTCAAGCTGCTGGATTCGAGCGCGAACGAGGTGCTTGGCGCCGTCATCAGCGGTGAGGCCGATTTCGGCGTGAGTTTTATGGGTAGCCAGGAGTCCGAGGTTGAGTTCAAGGTGCTGCTGCAGGAGCGCTTCGTTGCCGCTTGCCGTCGTGACCATCCGCTCGCGCTCAAGAAGCGCGTGACCTGGAACGAGCTTTACGAGCACCAGTACGTTTCCCTGGATAAGACTTCCGGCAACCGCCTTCTGCTCGACCAGGCGCTCTCGGCCGTAGCGCCGCGTGCGCCGAGCGTCTGCGAGACGCGCCACGTCACCACCATGCTCGGCTTGATCGAAGCGGGGCTGGGTGTCGCCGCGGTACCGTCGATGGCCATGCCCGGGCGCGAACATCCCATCCTCACAAGTGTGCCGCTCGTCGAACCGGTGGTGAAGCGGCGGGTGGGAATCGTGACACGCCGCGGACGTCCGCTTACACCGGCCGCGCGGGAGTTCCACAAAGCCATTGTCGAGATGAGGCGCGGCGGCGTCGCAAACAACGACGCGTCGGACAATGACGCGTCGGCGAAAACGCAGCCAGGCAGGAAGACCGCATCGTGAGGGCGGCGAGACCGCTTCGTTCACTCTATGTGCAGGTCCTGCTGGGCGTGGTGCTCGGCATCGCGCTCGGTCATTTCCTGCCTGAAGTTGGTGCGCGGCTCAGACCTTTCAGCGACGCGTTCGTCGGTCTGGTGAGGATGATGATTGCGCCGATCGTTTTCTGCACTATCGTCTCGGGCATCACGTCGCTTGCGAGCGGGAAGGCAATCGCGCGGACTATCTTTCAGGCGCTGGCGCTCTTCTATTTGCTGACCGCCGTGGCGCTCGCACTAGGCCTTGTCACCGCTTTCGTGCTCCGCCCCGGCGCGGGTATGCACATCGACGCGCAGCATCTCGACACAAGTATCCTCGCGCAATATGGCAAGCACGCGCAGCCGCGCGGCCTGGTCGCATTTGCGCTGAACGTCATCCCCGAGACGATGCTTGGCGCCTTCGACAAGGGCGAGGTGTTGCCAGTGCTGCTTCTCTCGCTGCTCTTCGGCTTTTCGCTAAATGCCTATCCGAAGGCGGGCAGGCCGGTGCTCGCCCTTATCGACGGCATCGCCCAGACCCTCTTCCGTATCCTCGCGATGATCATGCGACTGGCGCCGCTCGGCGCATTCGGCGCGATGGCGTTCACGGTGGCCCACTTCGGCATCCGCTCGGTCGGCTCACTCGGCATGCTGATGGTGTCCTTCTACGTGGCGTGCCTGCTGTTCGTTGCGCTGGTGCTCGCCCCGCTCGCGCAGCTCCACGGTTTCGCGCTTTGGCGGCTCCTGCGCTACATGCGCGAGGAGTTGCTGATCGTTCTCGCGACGTCGTCGACGGAGCCGGTGCTGCCGCGCCTGATCGCGAAGCTGGAGGCGCTCGGCTGCGACAAGGGGGTCGTGGGACTTGTGCTGCCCGCCGGCTATTCGTTCAATCTCGACGGCACCGCGATCTATTTGACACTCGCCTCGGTGTTCATCGCGCAGGCGTGCGACGTGCCGCTTACCGCGCCGCGGATCGCGATAATGCTCGCGGTTATGCTGCTCACTTCAAAGGGGGCGGCTGGCGTGTCAGGTAGCGGACTCGTGGCGCTGGTCGCGACGCTGACGGTGATTCCCGATTTGCCCGTAGCGGGAGTGGCGCTTTTGGTAGGCATCGACCGTTTCATGTCCGAGGCGCGCGCCCTGACGAGCGTGATCAGCAACGCCTGCGCAGTGATCTTCGTTTCAATGTGGGAAGGGGCTTGCGATCGTACGCGTCTCGCGCAGATGCTCGGGGCGATAGCGCCAGGCGGCGCGGACGTCCCCGCGAGAAATACCCCGCGGACCTGACAGGAAGGCGCCTGAAGCAAGCCTTCGTCAGGTTCTCGTCAATGAGAGGAGACGGTGTCGAGCCCGCTCGATTTCACTTCTGTCTGTACGGCAGGCGAAGCGAGATAGTCGAGGAGGGCTTTCGCTTCCTTCGGATGCTGTGCACCGACAGGAATGCCAGCGGCGAAACGCGTGACCGACTGCAGGGATTCGGGAATCTTCCCGACGAAGGTCGCCCCCTTGACGGGCAGCAACTCGCTCACCTGCTGGAAGCCGATTTCGTAGTCGCCGTTCGCCACTACCGAGGCGACTGGAATGCGCGGGATCATCTTCGCCTTCGACTTGACCTGATCTTCGATGCCGAGTTTCTTGAACAACTCCCGCTCGATATAGACACCGCTTGCGCTGTCCGAGTAGGCGATCGACTTCGCATGCAGCAGGGTCTGCCGGAGCCCGTCTGCGGAGCTGATATCAGGCTTCATCGCGCCTTCGCGCACGACCATGCCGATGCGCGAATCCGCCAGTTCGACCCGTGATCCAGGGATGACCTTGCCTTCCTTGATCAAATCGCCAAGTGCGTATCCAACCATGATGACGGCATCCGCGGGTTCGCCGCGTGCAAGCCTGTTGGGAATCGCTTCAGGTGATTTGCCCATTGACGGACCCAGCGCGGTGTCCAGTGTGTTGCCCGTCTCGGACGCGAACTTGGGACCGAGCGCCTTGTACGCCGCGGTAAAACCACCTGAGCTCATGACGTGCAGGTCGGCGGCCTGCACGTTTGCCGCCGCGGCCGAGGTAGCAACGAGCGTTGCCGCGCAAAATTTCAGAAACAGTTTTTTCATGATGGGAGTCGTGTCGGATTGCGTGTGTCTGGAAGCATGCAGAACGAGATACGAACTAGTGCGCGGGAGTCAGCGTCGCCGCGCGGCGGCGATACAGTGCGAATGTCGCAAGAAGGGCGCACGCGGCGGCGAAGCTCATCCAGTAGCCGGGCGCGGCCTTGTCGCCGGTCATGTGGATGAGTGCCGTGGAGATCGCCGGTGTGAAACCGCCGAATACCGCCGTCGCGAGGCTATAGGCGAGCGAGAAGCCCGCGACGCGTACCTGCGCCGGCATCACTTCCGTAAGCGCGACGACCATCGCGCCGTTATAGATGCCGTACATGAACGAGAGCCAAAGGAGTGCGAGCAGCATGTTGACGAAGCTCGGCGCGTGAGCGAGAAACGACAATGCCGGGTATGCGGTCAAGATGGCGAGCAGCGTCATGGCGACGAGGAGCGGCCGGCGGCCGATCCTGTCGGAGAGGGCTCCGCCGATCGGCAGCCACACGAAGTTCGATACGGCGACACACAGCGTCACGAGCAAACTATCGGCGGTGCTCAGGTGCAGGACCGTCTTGCCGAAAGTCGGTGCGTAGACCGTGATGAGATAGAAGCTCGCGGTGGTCATCGCCACCAGCATCATGCCTGCAATCACGACGGCCCAGTTCTCGACCAGCGTGCGCAAAACCTCCTTCATGCTCGGGCGATGCTGGCGGGCCTTGAATTCCTCGGTCTCCTGCAAGTTACGACGCAGCATGAAGATGAACGGCACAATCATGCAGCCGACGAAGAACGGTACGCGCCATCCCCACGCCGCGATGCTGGCGGCGTTCAGCGACTGGTTGAGCGCGAAGCCAAGGGCTGCGGCCACGACGATCGCCACCTGCTGGCTCGCGGACTGCCAGCTTGTGAAAAAGCCCTTGCGGCCGGGTGTGGCCATCTCGGCCAGATACACGGAGACGCCGCCCAGTTCCGCACCGGCGGAGAAGCCCTGCAAAAGCCGCCCGATCAGCACCAGCGCGGGCGCCACAAGGCCAATGGTCGCGTAGCCCGGTACGAACGCGATCAG
Organism: Paraburkholderia sp. BL18I3N2; assembly: GCF_003001875.1. Classification (NCBI taxonomy): domain Bacteria; kingdom Pseudomonadati; phylum Pseudomonadota; class Betaproteobacteria; order Burkholderiales; family Burkholderiaceae; genus Paraburkholderia; species Paraburkholderia sp. BL18I3N2. The sequence goes on along the minus strand of NZ_PVNC01000003.1, from coordinate 88,695 downwards.
GATGGTGCCGGTCGCCATGATCGAGAGCGTCACGATCAGGCCCTTGCGGCGGCCGACGTCGTCGATGTAAGCGCCGAGTACGATTGCGCCCAGCGGCCGCATCAGAAAACCGGCGCCGAAGACCGCGAACGTCATCATCAGCGAGGCAAATTCGCTCGCGGCCGGAAAAAAGACGTTGGCGATCTGGGTCGCATAGAAGCCAAACAGAAAGAAGTCGAACTGCTCAAGAAAGTTTCCGGCCGTTACGCGGAAAACCGCCGCAGCCTTTGAACGTGCCGGCGAAAGGGTAGAGGGCGAGGGGTGCATCGATGTGTCTCCTGAAAATCCCGGACGATGCGGTGGTCCGCTTTTTGTCCTTTCAGGAATATTGGCCCTTGGACGGCAAAACGATAAGTGCAATCTTCTGAACGATTGATGCTTTCTGTTTATCAATCGGCGCCGCGTTGGGCGCTTCGGCGCGTTGGCCGTTCACTCGCGCGGGGTAGTGAGCATCAGGGGCCAGCGCTCAGGCCACGAAACGGCAGTGGGAAGCGGCCGGGATGCGGTGCAATTCCGATGCGCCGGGCTGTTAGCCTCGAGCTTTTGACGATCACGAGCCAATGAGCAAGCCGGACCCGAAAAAAGAGCGATTTTTCGCCCGCCTGCTCAGTTTGCACCACAGCCGTTTTCTTAAACTGGCCTCTCAGGCTGACGAGTCTGGAAGTATTGCCGTGCCAACGTAATCCAGTATTGAACACCCGCTGGAATGATGGCGTCGTTGAAGTCGTATTTCGGATTGTGCAAACCCGGCGCGGCCGTGCCGGCATGGGCATTCCCGATCAGCACATACGTGCCGGGCCGCTCTTCCAGCATGAAGCCGAAGTCTTCCGATGTCATGTTGGCCGGCACGTCGGCGTGCGTACGTTCATCGCCGAAAGTCTCGCGAATCACGGCTTCGCAGAGTTGGGTCTCGGCCCGCGTGTTGATGGTCGCCGGATAGTACTGGAAGAACGTGACTTCGACCTGAGCGCCGTGAGCGGCCGCCAGCCCTTCGCACATCAACTGGATGTCGCGCTGCAATTTCTGCTGAAGTTCTGATGAAAGCGTACGTATCGTTCCGCGCAACTCGGCGCTATCCGGAATGACGTTGTCGGTGTCGCCCGCGTGGATCATGCAGACGGAGATCACGGCGGGATCGACAGGGTCCTTGTGTCGCGCTGCGATGGTCTGGCAGTGCAGCACCATCGAACAGGCCAGCGGGATAGGATCGAGGCCGAGATGCGGCTGTGCCGCGTGAGCGCCTTTGCCTGTGACCGTAATCCTGAAGCGCGAACCGGCCGCCATGATCGGGCCGACCCGCAAGCCGAAATGCCCACCTGGCAATCCGGGCCAGTTGTGCATGCCGAACACAGCCTCGGTGGGATATTGCTCGAACAGACCATCGTCGATCATCTTTCGCGCGCCCGCGCCGCCTTCTTCTCCCGGCTGAAACACGAAATGAACGCTGCCGGGTAATTGCGGCATGCCTTTCAGAATGCGCGCGGCGCCGAGCAGCATCACCGTGTGGCCGTCGTGCCCGCACGCGTGCATGATCCCGTGCGTGCACGACGCGTGCGTGAAATCGTTGGCTTCGTGGATGGGCAACGCATCCATGTCCGCACGGAGCACGATGCCCCAATCCGGATTCGCGCCCGGCAAGCTTGCCACGACGCCAGTTCCGCCCAGTCCGCGCGATACCGTATAACCGAGTTCCTGAAGCTCACGCGCGACGACGTCGGCCGTCCTGTGTTCTTCGAAGCGCAACTCGGGATGTGCATGAAGGTCGCGGCGCAACTTTGCCCAATGCGGCTGATGCGCGGTTAGCGATGTCTCGGGAATCTCGGCGGTTTCCAATCTCAGCACCTTTTCGAAAGCTGACAGCGTCAGGTTGTCGACGTCACTGCGTGACGTCTTGCGATCGCTTAATTGTAGTATCCGAGGATCGACTTCACTTCCATGTACTCTTCCATTCCTTCGATCCCGTACTCGCGACCGTTGCCGGATTGCTTGTAGCCGCCGAACGGAGCCTGCGGGTCCCACGCCGGGTAGTTCAGATGTACCTGGCCTGACTCGATGCGTGCGGCGACCTGGCGCATCAGCGTCTTGTCCGTGCCCTGGACATGCGCGCCAAGGCCGTACACGGTGTCGTTCGCGATGGTGATGGCTTCTTCCACCGTGTCATACGCGAGGATCGCGAGGACCGGCCCGAAGATCTCCTGCTGGGCAATGGGCATGTCCGTGCGTACATCCGAGAAGATTGTCGGGCGCGCATAGAAGCCCTGGTTCAAACCGGCGGGTCTGCCTGGACCGCCCACGATCAGCTTCGTGCCGTCGTCCACGCCCGTTTCGATCATCTGCTGCACCCGGCTGAACTGCGCGCGATTCGCTAGTGGACCGTGGGTCGTCGCCTCGGCGAACGGATCGCCGACAATCATCTGTTTCGTCGCCGCCACGGCGAGTTCATCCACCTGGGCCATGACGCCGCGCGGGACGATCAGGCGCGTCGGCGCGCTGCATGACTGCCCCATGTTGCGAAACGCAGCCGCTACGCCGAGCGCGACCGCACGCGGCAGATCGGCATCAGGCAACACGATGTTGGGCGACTTGCCGCCGAGTTCCTGGGCAACGCGCTTGACCGTCGGCGCGGCCGCCTGGGCGACCAGCACGCCCGCTCGCGTCGAACCGGTGATCGACACCATATCGACCTGAGGATGGGACGACAGCGCCGTCCCCACCTCCGGGCCCGTGCCGCTCACGAGGTTGAACACGCCCGCCGGAATGTCCGCATCGGCGATGACCTCGGCAAACAGCAGGGCGCTCAACGGCGACAGTTCGCTGGGCTTGAGGACGACGGTGCAGCCGGCAGCCAATGCCGGCCCGACTTTCGCGGTGATCTGATAGATCGGCCAGTTCCACGGCGTGATGAGCGCGCACACGCCGATCGGTTCGCGGGCGATGGCGGTGGTGCCGCGCTGTGCGACGAACGGGTACGTGGCGAGGTTGTCGCGTGCGACGCGGATATGTTCGGCCGCGAGCGGCACATGGGCACCGCGCGCGTAGTTGATTGGCGCGCCCATTTCCATCGACAGGGCAAGCGCGAACAGTTCGGCTCGTTCGAGGAAGAGAGCATGAACGCGGTCGAGTAGCGCGGCGCGCTCTTTGGGCGACGTCGCCGACCAGCTCACGAATGCTTTACGCGCGGCCTGCACGGCGCGGTCGACGTAGCCGGCGTTCCCTAACGGAATGTCGCAGAGCGTCTCTTCGGTGGAAGGGCAGACCACGGCGGCGCGTTCCGTGCCGACAGGCGCGATCCATTCGCCGTCAATAAAGAAGCGGTCCAGATGGCCAGCCTGCATCAAATGAAGAACGGGTGATTTCATTGCTGCTTGTCCTTGCGTCGATACCGTGCGCTTCCGGCAGGCGAAAGCGCGCAAATAGAAGTCGAAATCGTTGTCAGAAGTCGGCGACCTTGCCCCACACCGATCTGTCGAACCGCTCGGGACGATAAGGCTCGGGGTCGACGATCGGCGTCTCGCCGGTGACCATATCCGCCACGAGATGACCGCATCCCGGCCCGATGCCGAATCCGTGGCCACTCAGGCCCGCAGCCAGCACGAAGCCGGGCAGCGACTGCGTTTCGCCGATTGCGGGGATGCCGTCAGGCGTCATGTCGATATAGCCGGCCCATGAGGCGGCCACGCGTCCTTCGCCGATCACCGGACACAGATCGATGGCACGCCTGCGAATCTCGGTGAGCGTGGCTTCATCGACGCTGGGGTCCAGCACGCGCATCTTTTCCATCGGCGTCGGCTGATCGAGCGGCCAGCGGGTCATGCCTTCATGGCCCGAGCGCACGCCTTCCAGACCGCCGGCACTGAGGCTTTGCCAGCGGCGCGCGAACATCGGCAGAAAGTCTTTGGCATAGCGAAATTTTTGCAACGTGGGGTCGAACTTCCCCAATCCGCTGATAGCTAGCGAATAGGCGTCGTCGCCACGTCGCGTGATGGTGATGTTTTTCGTGTGCAGCGCGTCCGGTAACGTGCCGCGTGGCAGCGACACGGACATGACCGACGAGCGAATGGTCGCCTGGGGCAGGCGGATGCCGAGCTGCCGGCAAAACGTCGAGGCCCATGCGCCGCCCGACAGGACCGCGGTCTTCGTGCGGATCACGCCGTGCTCGGTCACGACGCCGCTGACTCTGCCGCCCTCGGTTTCGATTCCACGCGCCGCGCAGTTCTGATGAACCGTGCCGCCGAGCTTGATGATGCTGCGTGCCACAGCCGGAGCGGCGTTGGCCGGGTCGGCCGTGCCGTCGGTCGGCGCGAACACGCCGCCTTTCCAGGTGCGCCCGGTTGCGGCAGCCCGCTCGTTGGCCTGTTTGCTGCCGAGCACTTCGGTTTTGACGCCCGCTGTGCGGGCGAAATCGCACCAGCGCGTCCATCCGCCGAGTTCGTCGTCGTCATTGCTCAGATACAGCAGGCCGCTGCGGCGAAAGCCGGCCGATTCGCCGGATTCGTCTTCGAACTGCTGCCACAGTCGCAGGCTTTCGGTCGCAATCGGCAATTCGCGCGCATCGCGGTTCTGTTGCCGGCACCAGCCCCAGTTCCGGCTGGATTGCTCGCCGCCTACCATGCCTTTTTCGATCAGCGCGACTTTGACGCCGCGCTTCGCGAGAAACCACGCTGTGAATACGCCGACAATGCCCGCGCCAATCACGACGACGTCGGCGCTATCGGGCAGCGTCGGGGTGGTATCAATGCGGGTCAACGGTACGCGCATCTGTGAAAGCTCCTTCGTGAGTCGCGTGTCGGGTGATCGTCTGTCGGCAAGTCTGCTTGTCGCAACGCCTAGAACATCGCCTGGCTAACGAGCCCGTACAACCGGTAGACCGGATCGGGGGCGCCTTGATGCGCGACGGCGGGTGCGTTGCGGACCATCTTCACTATGCTATCGACGCACTTCAATCCTTGTGCAACCAGCCAGTCGGCCAGACTCGAGCCCGTGGGCACGTCGATTCGAATGAATTGACCTTTGCGGCTGTTCAGCCAATAGCCGATCAAGGCTTTCGCACGAAGATCGTCGGGTGAACGCATCGCGACCATCGGACCGATCACCAGACCTCGGCCGAAGGGTCGAAGATTCGAGAAGCCAATGATCTCGCTGTCACGTTCGAGCACCACGTTTTCGCCCATTTCCAGCAGCGCGGATAGCATCGTTTTTCGTTCAAGGCCCGAAGCGCGCGTCGCGAGTTCGATGAGCGCAGGGAAATCGGCGGTAGTCGCGGGACGCAGCCGTTCACCGTCGGGCAGCGTGACAGGCAGGGTTTCGCCGACGTTGCCCTGAAACTGTTCGAGCGTATCGCACACGTTGAAGCCGAGCTTTTCGTAGAGCGGACGACCTGCCGGCGTGGCGTGCAGGAACGTAATGCGCGGTCCCAATTCTTCGAGTAACAACTCCATCAGCTTGCGGCCAATGCCGCGTCCCTGATGTTCCGGCGACACGATCACGAGACCGAGCGAGCCGCGCTCCGTGCCGTATTTCCAGCACAACCCCGTGCCAATCACCACGCCGTTTTCTTCGGCGGCAAATCCCGTTCCCTGCTCAGCGGCGAACTGCCAGTCCTCTGGCCGGTGCGGCCAGCTACATGCCATCGACAGAGTATGAGCCGTCGGAATATCCGCCGCAGTGAAGTCTCGATAGTGAAGCGCTTGCGTTGAAGGCGTAGCGTTCACGGCACAATTATTGTTCATTGGATTTCCTTGCCAATCATGGACTTCAGATCTCGGACTTCAGCGAGCCAAGATCAATCACAAACCGATATTTAACGTCGCTTTTGAGCATCCGGTCGAAGGCTTCGTTGACCTGTTGGATATCGATCATTTCTATTTCGCAAGTGATGCCATGCTTGCCGCAAAAATCGAGCATTTCCTGCGTTTCTGCAATGCCGCCGATGAACGAGCCCGCCACAGTTTTGCGTTTGGAGACCATCGGTGAAGAGTTCAGCGCCGGTTCGACGGGACCGAAATATCCCACCAGCACCAGCGTGCCGCCGGAATCGAGCGTGGCGACATAAGGGTTGAGGTCGTGTTGATACGGAATGGTGTCGATGATCAGATCAAAGCGGCTTTTTGCCGCCGCCATCTGTTCGACATCGCTCGACAGCACGACATCACGGGCGCCCAGCGCGCGGGCATCCGTTTCCTTGCCCGCCGATCGCGTGATCAAGGTCACGTCCGCGCCCATTGCGCTGGCCAGCTTGATGGCCATATGACCGAGTCCACCGAGTCCGATGACGGCAACCCGCGACCCCTTGCCGACATGCCAGTGACGCAACGGCGAATACGTGGTGATGCCGGCACACAACAACGGTGCCGCGCCCTTGAGATCCAGGTTATCCGGCATTCTGAGGACGAACTTTTCCGACACGATGATCTGGTCGGAATAGCCGCCTTGCGTGCGGGACTGATCGTGCCGGTCGGTATTGTTGTAGGTTGAGGTCGCGCCGCTTTCGCAATACTGTTCAAAGCCATTGCGGCATGTCTTGCAATGCTGGCAGGAATCGACCATGCAACCCACGCCTACATGGTCCCCTACCTTGAAACGCGTCGCTTCGGCGCCAAGCTCCTTGACCCTTCCTACGATCTCATGACCCGGCACGATGGGATATTTGGCGTTGCCCCAATTGTTGCGCGTGGTATGCAGATCCGAATGACAAACACCGCAATACAACACCTCGATCACGACATCATCGTTTCGGAGGCTGCGGCGCTCGAAGTCGAACAGACTTAACGGCGTCGTCGCTGAAGTGGCAGCGTATCCTCGTGCAGCCCGTACCATCTGTTTGTCCTCGATTAATCCGTCTTGAGCCTGCTGGTGTCGAGATGCTTGCGGTCGGCTCGAAGAGCCCACGGATCAGCAAGATTTTACGGGCGCTATACGGCCCGATAGAGGCTTATGTTACGTGAGCGATGTCACACTGCGACGCTCGAAAAAAATTTGAAAAGAGTACGAAAACTGCGTTTGGCGTGCCTTGCGCAGCATTTTATGTGGCGCGCTCATCAGCGCGACTCGCTAGAGCGGCGAATTACCAGCCGTAGAGATGCGGCCAGGTTTCAATCGCGCTGTCTCGCGTGACGGCCTGCCAGGCCGCATGCCGCGCGCCAGTACCACATGCAGATCGGGAAGAGTGCGCAGCACGCTCCGTTGCTTGCTCAACCAAGCACAACAGCGTTTCTGCCGCCGCGTTTAGCCGCATACAGCGCGGAATCCGCCTTTTTTGTCAGCTCAGCAAGCGATCGAGGATACGCACGTCGGCCAGTAGCGCAGCCGATGCTCACCGTAAACCGTGCCAGCGATTCGGAAAGGTGGATCGGCCCGGTTTCGACCTCGTGGCGTATCGCTTCAGCGACCTGCACCGCTCCAGTTTCATCGGTGTCGGGCAATACAACGACGAATTCTTCGCCGCCGTACCGCGCTGCAAGGTCACCGCGGCGGCACGCATGCCGTCTGATACACGTAGCAAGATGTTTTAAGGCGAGGTCGCCTTGTGCGTGGCCGTAAGTATCGTTGTATTGCTTGAAATGATCGGCATCGATGAAAAGCACCGACAGGCAGCTCTCGTTGCGACGAAGCCTCTCCCACTCGTTTTCCAGAAACTCATCAAGGGCACGGCGGTTTCTGACACCAGTCAGCGAGTCTGTCTGGGTAAGCTCAGTCAGCAGGACCTGTGTTTTCACATGCTCCCGCAGCGCAAACGCAAGCAGCCATACCACTACGCAGAACGCAATGCCGATGGTTGCAGTAGAGACGCCGACCATCCAGGTCATGCGTCTGGAGCTGGCCAATATATCGATTTCCGCAGGTGCGACGACGGCGATGAGGGGCGTGCCGGGAATACGCTGAAATGTATATAAGCGAACTGTTCCGTCGATAGACGATCGCGCAGCGTAGAAACCGGAATCGTGGTTCACCATACGCGAGAAAAAAGTCGCCGATTTGATCGTCTGAGCCGTGCTGAGGGGGGGATTTCTCGCTATTACCGTACCGTCGGTACGGACAACGGCAGTTACTCCGTGAGGGCCTACATCAAGCTTTGAAAGCAGCTGACGGAAATACGCAAGATCGATCGCCACCATGACGACACCGCCGAATGAGCCATCGGGCTGATTGATCCGTCTGGACAACGCAATGGCTTCGACTCCGCTTCTCGACCGTGCACGGTAAGGTGATGACAGATAAAGCCCCGCGTTTGGCGACTCTCGGTGAACCACGAAATAGTCCCGGTCACTAAAATTCCAGTGATGGGTATTCCCGCAGCAGCCATCGATTAACGAGCCTCTACTGTCTGTAACGCCCGCACCCGTCAAGTACCTGGCTGAGGTGCTGTTAAAGAAAATTTTATGCCGATCTGCGGAGTCCATGCTTTGCACAGCAGGATTCTGCCAGGCTGCAATCAATGCCAGAAGGGCGTTGTCGGACGTTTCAAAGGTCCGCTCGATGTTGCTGACGAGGACGGAGGTAACGTTTCCAGATGTGTCGTGTGCATGGTCCAGTGCCTGGTTCCTCGCGGCCAGGAGCGTGGCGAGGCTGATCGCTGTCACCGCGAGTGCCATCAAAGTACCCAGGACGCCGACGATCAAGGAATGTCGGCCAGCCCACACAGCCAGCTTTCCGTTGGAAATGGAAACAGACACGGTAAGATTCTTATGAATGTGCCCGGTTCAACCGTCGCGACATCAGGGCCTTTCGGCGAAGGCATCGGGGATAGTCTGGCGATTGCGGTGAGCCGTTCGAAGCTGGAAAAAATTGCCACTAGCTGCGATAACGGCATCGCCGGAAATAAATGTAGGGCTTTTGCCCGACCGATAGCGGGCCGGTTGAACGCCTCGACTGCTTATTTCGTATCCACCTCCGCGACAGCCGCGCGTAAAGCGAGGAGATAGCTCTGTATTCCAAATCCACTAATCTGCCCCTTGACGATTTCCGCGAAAACCGACTGATGCCTGAACGGCTCGCGCGCATGGATATTGGACATATGCAGTTCGACGACCGGGCAAACGAGGATGGCGAGGGCATCACGGATTCCGTAGCTATAGTGCGTCCAGGCGCCTGCGTTGATCAGGACGGCATCCTGCCTCTCTTCGAAAGCACGATGGATGCGTTCGCACATCTGCGCTTCGCTGTTCGTCTGGAAGGACTCCACCCGCGCGCCCAGCTCAACACCCAAGGCCTGCAGGCGTGCATCGATCTCGGCCAGCGTGATGGTGCCGTATTGGACCGGATCGCGCTTGCCGAACATGTTGTGATTGATGCCGTGCAGCATCAGGACCTTCTTCATTCGAACCTCCGTCACGTGTTCAATCGAGGGGAACGGTAAGCTGGTCGATGAGGGACCGCGTCTCGGGCCGGATGCCACGCCACCATGCGAATGCTTCCGCCGCCTGTTCCACCAGCATGCCGACGCCGTCCGCGATGCCGAGCACGCCCGCATTGCGCGCGAGGCGCAGGAAGGGAGTCAGTCCCTTGCCGTAGGCCAGTTCGTAGGCCGCTCCCTTCGGGTTGAACACATTCGGGGGGACCGGTGGTAACTCACCAGTGAGGCTGGCCGACGTGGCGTTCACCACCAGGTCGAAGCGGCCCATCGCTGCAAGGTCTCCATAGCCGCAGGCGATAAGCGAGGCGCGCGCTCCGACTTGCGCCACCAGCGCCCCGGCTTTGGCCACGTCGCGGTTTGCAATAACCAGTTCAACGGGCCGCGCCGCGAGGAAGGGAAGCAACGCCCCGCGCATCGCACCACCAGCGCCAAGGACCAGGACGCGCTTGCCGGCCATCGGCAGGTCCAGATTGACTTCGATATCGCGCACCAGTCCCACGCCGTCGAAGTTTTCCGCCACGATCCGGCCGTCTTCGAACTTCAGCGCGTTAGCCGCTCCGGCCAGTTGCGCTCGCTCACTGCGCTCATCGGCCATCGCAAACGCCTTCAGCTTGAAGGGCGCCGTGACGTTCATCCCTTTGCCACCCGCGGCCCTGAAAGCGTTCACGGTCTCGGCAAACGCCTCCTGCGGGCTTAGTGGACCTTCGATGGCCGTATAGGACATGTCCTGCTGCGTCTCTTGCGCAAAAAGACCGTGAATCAATGGGGATTTCGTGTGGCCGATCGGGTTGCCGATCACCGCGTACTGGTCAGTCATCATGGCCTCGCGTTTGAATACAGCACGCCGTCGGTCTGCATGGCGTCGATTTCGGCAGCGCCGAAGCCCAGTGACTGCGCGACTTCCGCGTTGTGCTGACCGAGGTCGGGCGCGACCTCGCGGATCGTCGTATCGCAGTCGGAGAAGCGGAAGGGCAGGTTCGGTAGACGCAGCGTGCCGTAGCGCGGATGCTGCTGCTCGACCACCATGCCCCGCGCGACGATCTGCGGATCGGCGAGCACCTCGTCGATGCGCTGTACCTTCGCGCAAGGCACGTCGATGCCATCGAGTAGTTCCAGCACCTGGGCCACCGGCCGGCTGGCAACCCAGGGCTGGACTACGGACAGAATGTCCAGACGATTGGCATTGCGTCCCGCGCCGTCATGAAAGCGCGTGTCGGCTCCGAAGCCGGACCGTCCGCCATGGGACTCGACGAGGCCGGCAAAGCGTTTCCACGCGTCGTCCACCTGCGCCGCGATCACGAGGTCGCCATCGGCGGCGCGGAACACGCCATAGAGCGTCGAAGTGGGCATGTCGTGACCAGTCTGTTCTGGAACGACGCCTTGCAGCGTGTAGCATTGCACTGCGTATTCGTGCATCGACACCAGCGTGTCGTAGAGTGCCATGTCAATGTGCTGCCCCCGGCCGCTCTTCACGCGACCGAGCAGCGCGGCGTTGATGGCCGCCACGGCGTGGATGCCCGTGTACATGTCGCCGAGCGAGATGCGCATGAGCGGCGGCGGCTCGCCGGGAGTGCCGATCATCTGCATGATGCCGCTCTTCGCTTCGGCGATCAGGCCGAAGCCGGCGCGATGCGCATCCGGTCCCGTATGGCCATAGGCCGAGATCGAGCAGTACACTAGTTTCGGATTTCGCGCGGCCAGCTCCGTATAGCCCAGCCCGAGCTTGTCCAGAGCGCCCGGCCGGTAGTTCTCGACGAATACGTCCGCCGAATCGCACAGGCGCTGCATGAAGTCCTTCCCGCGCGGGTCCTTCATGTTGACGCTGACGCCCCGCTTGCCCATGTTGAGTTGCAGGAAGTAGCCGCTTTGTTCGTCATCGAGCACGGTGGCATGCTGGCGCCCGGCGTCGCCGTTGCCGGGGCGCTCCACCTTGATGACTTCGGCGCCGAGCGCTGCGAGACACCGTCCCACGTACGGGCCTGCCAGAAAGTGGCTGTAGTCGACGACGCGAATACCTTCGAGAGGACGGGCTTGCATCAGAACGCTCCCGGTCGGCGCGGCACCATCAGGCGGTGCTCACCATGCTGGACGACCTGGCCGTCCTGATTGATCAACTCGGACGGCAACACAACGATGCCCCAGCCGGGTCGACTCTTGCTCGCCCGCATCGCGCCCACGCGGAATTTCACGTGCAGCACGTCGTTGACCTTGATGGGCAGATTGAAGTCCCATGTCCAGCCGAGCGACATCCCGGGAAGGAAACGGTAGTCACTTTGAGTCTTGAGCCCATCGGCGATAGACAGTCCAAACAGGCCGTGTGCCACGATCGAGCCGAAGTGGCTCGCGTTCGCGTATTCCTCGTCCACATGCACCGGCGTGTGATCGCCAGTGAGGTCGGCATACGCCAGAATGCGTTCTTTGGTCACCGTATAGGTCGGGCTCACGCACTCGTCGCCTTCGCTGGCGTCGTCCCAGTATTTATCAACGATCGTCATGTCACACCTCCGCACGTGGGTCGATCTCAAGTGCCCGCGCGACGCACGAGGCCGGCTTCGCCTGGATCAGTTCGACGGCGAGGCCGTCCGGCAGGCGCAACCAGTTGCGCCCCTGTGGCATTTCGCTGACGCCGTACCGTTGTGCGGCGGCCAGCGCGGCCTCCATGTCTTCACACATCACGCCCAGGTGTCCGAGCCGGCCCTCAGGAGCGTCGTAATCCGGGTTATGGATGAATTGCAGACCGCCAAGCGTCCAGTACTGCCGGGGTTCCTCGCGCGTGCCGTCGACTTCGCGCATCGTCATGCCGAGCACGTCTTCGAAAAAACGGATGTGCCAGTGAATGTCCTTCACCCAGATGGCGACATGTTCCAGATAGGCCTTGCTGCCGTTCATGCGGTTGTCTCCTTGGTCCCATGCAACTTGTTGCTGTGTTGTCGGTCGGTCATGGCACGCTCGATGCCCTTGATGCAGGCCACCAGCGTCGTGTTGACCGGGGTCGGAACGCCGTGCCGTTTTCCCCAGCGCACGACCGCGCCGTTGATAAAGTCGATTTCGGTGATGGAGCCTTTTTCGAGGCTTTGCAGCATCGAGGTCTTGAAGGCAGGAGACAGTCCTTCGCCGGCGAGGGTCCACGGGCGCTCGGGATCCGTGGTGGAAAGCGTCACACCAGCGGCCCGGGCGACCGCCATCGCTTCGGCGATCGCTGCGAGTGCGGTCGCCTTCAGAAGCGGCTCTTCGTAGAGCTGGCCGTAGGTCAGACCCGTGGTGCCCGTCAGCGCGCCGGTCGCCACATTGACCAGGAGCTTGTCCCACATCGTGCCGACGATGTTGTCGCTGACCGTGGTGGCCAGTCCGGCGGCAGTGAAGGTTTCGGCAATGGCGGTGGCGCGGGAAGTGACCTGACCGTCGAGTTCGCCAATGTAAGTGGCCTTGCCGGCGACGCCTGACTCGATGTGCCCCGGGCTGCGCATCACCCCGCCGACGTATGTCTTGCCGGCCAGCACCCGCTCCCGACCCACGATGTCGGCGAGGACATCCTCGTGCCCAAGGCCGTTCTGCAACGAAAGGACCAGCGTTTCGGGTCCGATCAGCTCCATTGCGCCGCGCATCGCGGCTTCGGTGTGGAACGACGTGACCAGCACGACGACCAGATCGACGGCGCCAGCCTCCGCGGCCAGCGTGGTGGCTCGGACCCTTACCTGGCGGGAACCATTGGGATCGTCCACCCGCAGACCATCGCGTCGCATGGCCGCCACGTGCGCCACCGACCGGTTCAGCAGCCAGACCTCGTTGCCGCCTTCGGTCAGCGCCGCGCCAATCGCACAGCCCAGTGCGCCCGCGCCCAGAATCGCAATCTTCACTGCCGTCTCCTTAATGTGGAGATCAAGATACGATTCGGCGTTCATATCGGCAATGCAATGGATACAATAGCGTCATTGCGCCAGACAATACAGACATGGATTCGACTGAACTCCCCGATCTGAAGCTATTACAGCTATTCGATCTGCTCTATGACGTGCGCAGCGTCACCCGCGTGGCCGAGCAGCTTGGACAGAGCCAGCCAACCGTCAGCATCTGGTTAGGTCGATTGCGGGAACATCTGCAGGACCCGTTATTCATCCGCACGCCGGGCGGCATGGCGCCGACGCCGCAAGCCGATGCGCTGATTGGCCCATGCCGGGAAATTCTCGAATCGCTGCGGCGCTTCGTGGCGTGGGAGATCGCCTTTGATCCGGCCACCGCAAAACGGCGGTTCCGTATCTGCATGACCGACGCCAGTCACATCACGTTGCTTCCGCGGATGCTGGCGCATGTCCGCGCGCAGGCGCCGGGCGTTCGTCTTGAAGCCGCCAGAATCGACGGCAATACGGAACGCGCGCTGGAATCGGGCGAAGCCGACCTCGCGATCGGTCACGTGCCTTGGCTGGGCGGTGGGATTTATCAGCAGCAGCTATACACGCAGGATTGGGTGTGCCTGACGAATCGCCATCACCCGCGGCTGCGCGCGAGGTTGAGGTTGAAGCAATACAGCGCGGAGGGGCATGTCGCGATTACGGCGGGGACGGGCGCGCAGCTGTTGGAACAGGGGCTGGTGCGCGCACACGTCGAACGCGATGTCGTGCTGGAGCTACCGGGTTTTCTTGGGCTGGGCGCAATTATCAAGAGCACCGACCTGATCGCCACGTTGCCGCGACACATCGGCGAGACGCTGGCGAAGGTCAACGATCTGGCGGTCCATCGGTGCCCGGTTCCCGTGGACGGTTTTGCCGTTCGGCAACATTGGCACGCCAGGTATCACCACGAAGCGGGCAATCGTTGGCTCCGCGCCGTGATGGTGCAATTGTTTGGAGCGTCGGGTTGATCAGGCGCATACCTCGAAGGGTCTCGGATCGATCTATTACCGATGCGCCGGCGTGTGAATGGAGGTCCGCTTCACTGAAGATCGCACGTGCCGTTAGCCGCAAGCACAGACAACTTCCGTGGGAGCATGTCGTCCAACCGCTCGCGCGTTCCTTCCAGCCGCCTTTGTAGTTCGATGATCGCGGGCAGTTGAAAGTCGTGCACATCGGGGACGGCGCTGCCTCGACGTCGACAGACCTGAACCGCCACGTCCAGCGCGCGCGAGCGCGTGTCGATCAGCAGTGCAAGCGCCTCGTCAAGCAAGCATCTCTGCTGCGCTGACAGGCGGAATTCTTTCACGCCATCCTGCGGCGTCGATTCGGGTGCGTTTGTGTCCATGGGATACGGTTCCTGATCCCCTCGGGAGTCTGAGATTCCTGCGCCGCGTCGGACTTTCAATCGGTTGCAGCAAGCCGCGACTGTTACATGATCGCGCCGCGCAGCCAGGGCACGAACTCGCGATCGCCCATGCCGTTCTGTTCGCTGTGGGTCTTCGTACCCGACGCGATGTCCAGCATGAGTTGAAATATCTGCGCGCCGGCCTGTTCGACGGTGAGCGAACCGTCTACGATCTGACCGCAATTGAAATCCATATCCGCGCGCATCCGCTCGAACAAGCCTGTGGTTGTCGAGAGCTTGATGGTCGGCACCGGCTTCGAACCGAACACCGAACCGCGCCCGGTCGTAAAGCAGACCAGATTGGCACCGCCCGCAATCTGACCGGTTGCGGACACGGGGTCGTAGCCCGGCGTGTCCATGAAGACCAGGCCGGATTCCGACACCTGCTCGGCATATTCGTAGACCGCATTGAGCGCGGTACTTCCGCCTTTCGAAACCGCGCCCAGCGATTTTTCCAGGATGGTCGTGATGCCGCCCGCCTTGTTGCCGGGCGAGGGGTTGTTGTTCATGTCGCCACCTGCTTCGGCGGCATACCGCTCCCACCAGCGCAGCTTGTCAAGCAGTCGCCCGGCGACGTCGGACGATACCGCCCGTGCGGTCAGCAGATGCTCCGCGCCATAGATTTCCGGCGTCTCGGAGAGGATCGCCGTGCCGCCATGACGTACGAGGAGATCGACGGCTGCGCCGAGAGCGGGGTTCGCTGTGATTCCCGAATATCCGTCCGAGCCGCCGCATTGCAGCCCCACTTTCAAACGCGCGGCAGGGACCTCGATGCGCCTTAGGCGGCTGGCCGCCGACAGCATCTCCCGGACGATGGCGATACCGCGCGCCACCGTCTCGCGTACGCCGCCTTCATCCTGTATGACAAGGGTTTCGACAAGGGCAGGGCTGCCGGCTTCGAGGGACTTCGTGAGACCGCTGACCTGGTTCACCTCACAACCGAGGCCTACCAGCAGCACGCCCGCGAAGTTCGGGTTGCAGGCGTAGCCGGTCAGCGTGCGCCGAAGCAAGGCCATGCCGTCACCCGTAGCAGACATTCCGCACCCGCTCTGATGGGTAATCGCGACGACGCCATCCACCGTGCTGAACGGGTCCATGGCGTCGCCCCTGAAGGCGTCCGCGATCGCGTGACAGACGCTGGCGGAACAGTTGACGCTGGCGATCACCCCGACGTAGTTGCGTGTTCCAACCTGTCCATCTGCGCGCACGAACCCCTGAAACGCTTCCAACCGGTCCACGGGTGCAAGGCTACGAACCGCGTCGCTGTGCGTGGGGCGATGCGGATGATGCTCCGGCATGCCGACGTTGTGAACGTGCACGTGCTCGCCCGGCTCAACGTCGCCGAGCGCGATACCGATTGTCTGCCGATATTTGGTCACGGCGCTGCCGCGCGCGATGCGCCGGATAGCCAGCTTGTGGCCAGCCGCAATGGAACTTCTGACGACGACCCGTTGCCCACCCGCTTCAACCGGCGTGCCCGCCTCGAGTGCCCGCAATGCCACCGCTACGTTGTCGTCGCTGTGAAGGACGACGATTGTCTGATCTGTCATGATGCGTCCGCCCTTTGCGTTGAGGACGTCAGTCCATGCCGTGCGAGCGTTTCGCGCAGACGCGTCTGACCGGATCCGACCGACAGCGAGTCGGCGAGCTCTATCAGCGGCAGGATTCGCCGCCGGACCTTTTCGACATGGTTATTGGCGATATCCGCGATGCGGTGATCGAGGTACGGATTGAGAAACCGTTCGCGCACGCTCGCGACGTACTGCACGGCGCGAGCGCGCAAACCCATCGCACGGAAGACGGGCAACACTTCCTTCTCCCACACAGCCTCGATGCCGTCGCGCAGCGGCCCATCGTTCATCGCATCGAAGACAGTCTCGGTGGCGCTTCGGCGCTGCGCGAGCCATTGATCAGCGAGCCACGTATGCCCGAGGTTCAGAAAGTACAGCTTGAGTTGCTCGTAGCTGCGCAGGTCGTCAGTCAGTGCGATGTTTTCATGCGTACACGGCAGTTCCATGCCTGCGCGCCGCTCGATCGCCCACAGCGCGTAGGGTTCGGCCACCGCGCCTACCGGTTCGATCGGTTCCGATACGATGCGGTCGACCAGCGAGTTGACCCAGATGCATCGCTGCGACAGATAGGCGACAAACGGCGCCGGCAGCGCCCATTGTCGAGCCAGGCCGATCACCAGATCGCGCAGCGTGTCGCCGTTGCTGGCGACGAGTTCGCACGGAAAGATCGAGATGCCCGAGTCAGGCCGTTCACGCCACCGTGCATGAAGAAGCGTGAGCAACTTCGCGGGATAGCTGTGCGGTGCCTGTCCCTCCAGCGCGAGAAGGGCCGGCGAATCGCGCTCGTCGAGGCGATAGCCCATGTCGCCCGTGTTCGACACGATCACGCGCACGTCATGAATCGCCGCGTGCCGTATCATCGCCCAGTCGCGATTGGCGATCCACGCAGCGCGGATGGCGCGGCAATCGACGACCGTGTCCACGATCGCGCCGCCCTCCCTGCCGCGGATTTTCACCGGATAACTGGCTGCCTGGGCCAGTGCGGCGATGCGCGCCTGGCTGGACGGGTTGTCGGTCGTCTGCACCACGCAGATGCCGCCGATCGCGTCGCCCCGCTCAAGCGCCTGCGAAACGAACAGTGCGACATGTGCCTGGAGGAACCGGCTGGTGCCAAACTGAAGAATAGGTTCACTCATCTCGAACGATTCCACCACGGGGTTCAGTTAGCACTCGACCAGCGCCTTGACGACGGTTTGTCCGGGCTCCATCAGTTTCGGGAACTCGGTGGGTACGTCCGAGAGGCTCATGCGGTGAGTATTGAGCGCCTTGTCGGGGATGCGGCCCGCGCGCATCGCGTCGAGGACCGTTTCGAAGTCTTCCGCGGTCGCGTTGCGGCTGCCGAGCAGGGTCGCCTCGCGCTTGTGGAACTCCGGATCGGAGAAGGCGATCTCGCCCGGGACGATCGAAATCAGCACATATTTCCCGCCGTGGGCGATGAACTCAAAACCGCGGTTCATCGCCTTGACGTTGCCCGTCGCATCGAACACCACGTCGAAGAACTCGCCATCGGTGAGCGCCGACAACTCATCGACGTCATTCGGCCCGATCTGAACTGTCGACACGGCAATGTGCTCGCGGCAGAACGCAAGACGATCGGCGCGCGTGTCCAGGCAGGCCACGCGTGCGCCGCGCAGGTTCGCGAACAGCATGGCTGCCATGCCGATGGGGCCGGCGCCCACGACGAGAACCCGCTGGCCTGCCGACACGTCCGCACGACGTACCGCGTGCGCGCCGATGGCGAGAAACTCGAGCATTGCCGCCTGATCCAGCGTCACGCCGTCGGCCTTGTGGACGAACTGAGCGGGTACCGACAGATATTCCGTCAACGCGCCGTCGCGATGCACGCCGAGCACCTTGATGTTGACGCAGCAGTTGGTTTTACCCTGTCTGCAGGCGATGCAATTTCCGCACGACAGATACGGCATCACGTAGACGGCATCGCCGGGCACAACGTGCGCGCCGGGATCAGCCTCGGCGACGATGGCTGACAACTCGTGCCCCATGACTCTCGGATATTGCAGGTAGGGCTGATTCCCCGAATAGATGTGCATGTCCGTGCCGCAGATACCGACGCGGCGAACCCGTAGCAGCACTTCACCGTCGGCGCGGCGAGGCGGCTCGCGTTCTTCATGGCGCAGTACGCCGGGCGATTCGCAAATGACGCTAAGCATTTTGGCATCCTCTCTATTGGGCTTGTCGATCGTCGGACGGATGATCGATCCTGTAAAAATGGCATGCATTGCCGCCAAAGACGCTGGCGTGCGCTTCAGGACCGAGGAAGCGGTCGCAGCATTGTTCGCACCAGGCGAGCCAGTCGCCGTAGTCACCAAAATGGCCGGCCAGTCTGGACACGGGCCAATCGCTGCCCCACATCAGCCGTGACGCCCCGAACCACTCACACACGGCGCGCACGTATGGCTCGACAAGGGTGAGGTCTGGATGAGGACCGGCTTCCGTCCAGAGTCCGGAGAGCTTGCAATGGACGTTGGGAAGTTCGGCAAGCCGGCTCATCGCGGCGTGCCACGGTCCAGACTGACCGGACGCGATCGGCGGCTTTGCCGCGTGGTCGATCACGACGCGCAGGCGCGGGTGCCGGCGTGCGAACGCGAGCAACGCGTGCAGATGGCGAGGCGTGACGAGCGCGTCGAAACTGAGATCGTGCTCGAGCATCGCCTCAACCGCAGGTTCGAGCATCGGGTCGTCGATCCAGTCGTCATCCTCAAGATCCTGCAGCATGGGTCGAACGCCGCGAAATTTTGGATGACGGGCCAGCATCGCAAGACTTGCCGACGCCCCGGCGGACTTCAGGTCCACCCATCCGACGACTGCCGACACGACGCTCGATGCGGACGCGATATCGAGCAGATAGCGCGTGTCTTCCGGCGTCGGCAGTGACTGGACCAGCACTGTGCGCTGAATGTTGGATCGCGCGAGGAAAGGTTCGAGGTCCTGCGTACCGAAGTCCCGGTGGATGGTATCCAGCGTGTGCGGCGGCCAGTAACCGTCGCGGCTGGCAATCTGCCAGAAGTGCTGGTGAGCGTCGATTCGGAGCGTCACGCGCAGACCTCCGGGACCGGGGCCGATTCTGCGATTAGCCCCTCGCGCTGCAAGGCCTGCCACAGTTCCGGCGGAAGCGGCGTTTCGAGCCAGGCGATGTTCTGCTGCAACTGAGCAATACTGCTCGCGCCGATTACGCAGGACACCACGGCCGGATGCGCGAGTGGGAACTGGAGAGCCGCGGCGGCGAGCGGAACCTCAAACCGCCTGCAGACGGCGGCGAGGCGCGCAACCCTGTCTGCTACTTCGACCGGCGCATCGGCATAGTTGAACTTGCCGTTGCCCACGAGTACGCCGGAGTTGAACACGCCGCCGGCGACGACCCGGACGTCGTTGCCCGCACATCGATCAAGTAATGGCGAGAGCGCTTCCTGTTCGAGCAGCGTGTAGCGGCCCGCCAGCAGGATGAGGTCGAGATCGGCTTCCTGCATCGCGTCGACGGCGACTTGCCATTCGTTGATGCCGAGCCCGATCGCGGAAACGGCGCGGCAGTCGCGCAGCTCGGCGAGCGCCCGGAATCCGCCTCCCTGAGTCAGTTGTTCCCAGTAGCGTGAATGCTGATCGCCATGCGTGGCAGCGCCGATATCGTGGACATAGAGGACGTCGATCGTCTGTATGCCAAGACGTTGCTGACTATCCTCGTACGAGCGCATGATGCCGTCGAACGTATAGTCGAAACGAGGGCGGAAGGGCAGGGGTTGTGCCCACCCGTCGTCGCCGGGCTGGACGGTGGCATCGGGCCGCATGAGCCGCCCGACCTTGGTGCTCAGTACGTAGCGCTCCCGTTCGCGCATCTGCAGCGAATGTCCGACTCGCCGTTCGGAGAGCGTATAGCCGTAGAACGGCGCCGTATCGAAATAGCGGATGCCGGCGTCCCACGCCCAGTCGACTAGCGCGTTGGCCTCTGCGGCTGACATAGGCTTATAGAGTCCGCCGAGTTGTGAGCAGCCGAGGCCCAGCGTGGTCATCGCCAATCCGCTTCGTGGCAGCGCGTGCGTTGCAATGGCTTTCATCGAGGGTATGTCTGAATGGAGGAGGTGCCGGCGGACGGCTGCAAAAGACGCCACGCCGACGCGTTCATTAGTAGAGAACGTTCTTTGCTTCGGATGAGTCCAGGTTCTGTTTTTCGACCATCATGACGCCCGTGTCCACCTGCTTTGCGACGGGTTTGCGCTCGACCACATTGACGAGGGTCTGGATGCCCTTGTAGCCCATCTGGTAGGAGCTCTGAACCGCGATTGCCTGAATCGTGCCGTCGCGAACGAACCCTTGCAGGTCCTGGTTGCCGTCGAAGCCGATCGCTATGACCTTGCCGCCTTTTCCCGACTGAGCCAGCGCGCGCCCCATCCCCACGGCGGTCGGCTCGTTCGCGCCGAAAATGCCCTTGAGGTCCGGATTGGCCGACAGGACGTCGGTCGTCTGATTCAGCGCGGTTGCCATCTGCGATTGCGAATAGAACGGCCCGACCACCTGCAGCTTGGAATGCGCTGTGATGTACTTGCGGAATCCGCCGACGCGGCCGATTTCCGAGCCTGCGCCCGGCACGTACGACATGATCGCGATCTTGCCGGTCTGTCCGACACGATCGATCATCGCCTGCGCACAGAGCTCGCCGGCCTTCGTGTTGTCGGTCGACAGGAACGACTGGTAATACTGCTTGCCCGCATCGGACACGATTGAGTCGATCAGCACCACGGGAATATGGGCTTCCCACGCTTTCTTCATGGCCGGAACGAGCGCATCGGGGTCCGACGGCGCCAGCACGATGCCGGCGACATGCCGGTTCACCGCGTTCTCGACCATGTTGACTTCATCCGCGATGGCGGACTCTGCCGCGGGACCCTGGAAGGTCATCGTGTATCCCTTCGCATCGGCCATCGCGGCCGTGGCGCCTTTCTGGACGTTCTGCCAATAGTTGGAGTTCGCCGTTTTCACGATCACGGCAATTTCGCCGCCTGCCGCCTGCGCGTACGCGCTGAACATTGCACACATCGCCGCGGCCGCAGCCAGCACGGATAACTTTTTCATGTCTCGCTCCTTGATTGTGGTTGGGACTTCGTCTTCTGATTACAACTTCCGGTTTCGGAGTTGATCGATCCATACGGTGCCGAGAATGACGACACCAATGATGATCTGCTGGATGAAGCTCGATACGCCGTTCATGTTCAGACCGTTGCGCAGCACGCCGATCACGAATGCGCCGATGGCGGTGCCGGAGATCGTGCCGACGCCCCCCATCAGCGACGTGCCGCCGATTACCGCGCTTGCGATGGCGTCGAGCTCGTACATCACGCCTTCGTTCGGCTGCGCGGTGACGAGGCGCGACATCAGCACGCAGCCGGTGGCGCCGGCGAGCAGTCCGGAGAGCACGTAGGTAAAGAGCTTGACGCCCTGCACGTTGACGCCGGAGAGTCGCGCCGCTTCCGCGTTCGAGCCGACCGCGTAAATGTGACGGCCCAGCGACGTTCGCGAAAGCAGGATGGAGACAGCCGCGAACAGGACCACCATGATCACGACGGGGTACGGAATGCCTGGAAAGACGGTGTCCGGAAAACCATCTGCGCCGATGTGGGAGATCCTGAAGAGGGCACCGTTGCCCAGTTCGCCGAACGCGTCGCCAAGCCCCGAGACCGGTCTTGCGCCGGTGATCTGCAGGGCGAGACCGCGCGCGACCAGCATCATCCCGAGGGTCGCGATGAACGGCGGCAGTCCCATACGCGTGACGCAGGTACCGTTGACCCATCCGCACGCGGCGCCGACGAGCATGCCGCCGAGCATCGCGACAGGTATGGGTACGCCCGCCTTGACCAACAGGGCGGCTGCGACGCCCGAGAGCGCCAGCACTGAGCCGACCGACAGATCGATGCCGCCGGTGATGATGACGCACGTTGCGGCCACACCGAGATACGCGATGGACGTGACCTGCAGCGCAACCGTCATCAGGTTGCCGACCGAGAAAAACGCCGCACTGGTCAGCGAAAACGCGACGATCAGCACCACGAGGCTACCCAGTGCGGCGAATTTCTGGATCAGGTCGCGGCGTCGCTGCTGTACCTGCCTGTCGAGAGCCTGGTTAGGGCCCGATGTGATTTCAAGCATGACTTCTCCCTGATGCATGGTGCAAGATTTCCTCCTGACTGGTCTGTCTGGTCTCAAGGACCGCGGTGATACGCCCTTCGTGAAACACGGCGATACGATCGGTCATGCCGAGCAGTTCGGGCAGCTCCGAACTGATCAGGACGACACCAACGCCGTCCGCGGCCAGTCTGTCCATGAGGCCGTAAATCGCGTATTTCGCGCCGACATCGATGCCGCGGGTCGGCTCGTCGAAAAACAGAATGCGCGAGCCGCGATACAGCCATTTGCTGATGACGATCTTCTGTTGATTGCCACCCGACAGATTTCTCGCGATCTGCTTGACGGTCGGTGTACGGATGCCGAGTTCGCGAACATAGCGCTCGGCGATGGCCGTCTCTTCAGAGAAACGCAGAAAGCCGCGCGATGAAATGGCCCGGACGTTGGCCATCGTGATGTTTGCGGAAACCGGCATCGAGAGTGCGAGGCCGTCTTTCTTGCGGTCTTCGGACAGGTATGCAATCCCGTGGCGAATGGCCTCGCGCGGTGAGCCGATCGCGACAGGCTCGTCGCCCAGCATGATCGAACCGGAATCGGGCCGCTCGGCGCCGAAGATCGCGCGGGCGGCTTCGGTGCGCCCCGCGCCCATCAGACCCGCGAAGCCTAGAATCTCGCCCTTGCGCAGTTCGAACGAAAGCGGGCCGAAAACGCCTGTCCTTTGCAGGTCGCGCACGCGCAGCAGGATCTGATTCGAGGGAGTGGACTGGCGTGGCGGATAGGCATCGTCGAGCGGGCGTCCCACCATTCGGGCCACGATTTCGTTGATCGTGGTCGAGGCGAAATCGCTCGTTGCAATGTGACGGCCATCGCGCAGCACCGTAACGCGGTCCACAATCTCAGCCATCTCATCGAGCCGATGCGAGATGTAAAGAATAGCCACCCCGCCAGCGCGCAGTTCTCTGATGATCCGGAACAGCTGGACCGTTTCCGATTCCGTCAGCGAGGACGTGGGTTCGTCCATGATGAGCACGCGCGCATCCAGAGACAGCGCCTTTGCAATCTCCACCATTTGCTGTTGCGCAAGCGAAAGCGCGCCGACGAGGGTGATCGGCGACACGTTCAGCCCGATGCGTTGCAGACACCGCTGTGCATTGCTATTCAGCGTGCGGTAATCCACGAACGGGCCGCGTTTGGGTTCGCGCGCAAGGTAGATGTTTTCCGCGACCGACAGGTGCGGGACAAGGTTCAGTTCCTGGTGAATGATCGCAATGCCTGCCGCCTGCGCGTCAGAGGTGGAGGAGAACTGCACGGGCGCACCGCGGTAGCGCACCTCGCCTTCATCCGCGCGATACTGACCGCTGATGATTTTCATCAATGTCGATTTGCCCGCGCCGTTTTCGCCGCACACAGCATGGACTTCGCCGGCGCGCAGATCGAGGTCGATGCCATCGAGGGCGACGACCCCTGGAAAGCGCTTGCTCACACCTTTGAGTTGCAGGATCTCTTGGGATATGGGCGGCTCAGGCGCAGGACTGGGCCCGCGCTGCGTGGCATTCGTCAATCTCGTCTCCGTTTCGTCGGGATTCGCGGCAGACCGCCAAACCGTGGGCGGTTCAACTGGCCAGTCCAATTTAAGGAAATTAAAGCGCAGAATCGATCAAATGGTCAAGCCAATATCATGTTTTTCACACTGGCCAGTCCAATAAGGAAAACCGTGGCATCGACCCAATCGCAAGACAGTATTGGTTTCTACCGCTATGCTAGACTCTGCCCGGCCCGCTATGCGGGCGAGTGACAGGAAAAATCCCGGAAAATGAAGCAGACAGAATCAAAGCGGCTTTACCAATCTGTTGCCACGCAGATTCTTGCACTCATCCGCGAGGGCGAACTTGCGCCCGGCGCGCGTCTGCCACCGGAGCGGGAACTCGCGATCAGGTTGGGCGTATCGCGCCCTTCGTTGCGTGAGGCGTTAATCGCACTGGAGATCGGCGGCCAGGTTGAGATACGTATCGGCTCCGGGGTCTACGTCCGAAATCCAGGCGAAGGCGGCGAAAGCGTGGTTCCCGCCCTTGGAGAAAGTCCGTCGGAATTGATGCAGGCCAGGGCGGCAATCGAAGGGACGGTCATCGTTCTGGCCGCCGGAAAGTTTTCGGCCGCCGCGCTCGACAAATTGCGCCGCACGGTTGACCGGATGAAACGACTGGCAGTGGAAGGAAAGTCACCCATCGATGCCGACCGGCAATTCCACATGCTGATCGCAGAGACGGCGGGCAATTCGGTACTTACCCGGTTCGTCGCTGAAATGTTCGATAGCCGGCACGACCCGATCGCCGCGGCGATTCGTGGCCACGCGGAAAGCACTGAGACGTGGTCGGCGGCGGTGGGGGAGCACGAAGAAATTCTCAAGGCGCTACAGGCAGCCGATCCACTTGCAGCGCAGGCTGCAATGCGAACACATCTCAAGGCGTCCGAGGAGCGCTGGATAGTCGGGGCGTTGCAGCAAAGGCGCGTTTAGCGTCCGGGTTGTGGCAGTCTGTCCGACCAGTCCTGAATCGGTGAAGGAAATGTGCATCTGGTAACTTCCAGATCCGGGCGCCGCCGTGCCGTACGCTTTCAGCTGTACGCCCGTGGGGCTTGCGCAATTCGGCCGCCGAGAGAAAGGCATCGCATAAATTATTTCGACACAATTGAAGTTGGCGAATTTGTATTTGCAGAAGCCAAGTTGAAAGGCCGCTTTTTCGCAGCGTAAGCTGACCGGCCGCCGGCGTTCCGGCGCCGGAGCCGATCGGGCGCGTATAGCGGCAGCATTTTCTCGCGGAACTCAACGATGCCCACTATGAGTTTATCCACGGTTTACCCCCGACACGGCGAGTTGTTTCTCTGTCGACGCTGCCGAGCCGCCAAGTCCTTGCGAATCGGGGATACGGGCCAATGCCAGATCCTCGGGAAATGGATGCTTCGAGGCGACCGCGCGATCGAGCAGTATCAGTTCGAGTCGTAACGCGGCATGACGATGCTCCGGCAGGCTCTGGATGAGATTCTCGATCGCCGCGCGCAGACGACGCGCGATCTGGATGCTGCCAGCGCCGCATTGCCGTATCTCGCGAAAACTGATATGCACGAAGTCTTCCCAATTGGGCGTCCGCAAGATCACGCGCACCTGCCCTGACGCATCCCTAATCTTTTCGACGCGCAGGGACCGTTTGCCAACCATGCGCAATAGCCGGTGCAACTGGTCGATCGCAAGCACGGCCGTGGTCGGATCGTTGATCGCCGCTGACAGCGCTTTCAGCGCAATATCGACGAGGATGCGAAACGCGGACATAGGGTCCTGCTCCATCGTGCGTTCCGTTCCGAAAGCGACCAGTGAGCGCAGTCTGCTCTCATCGATTGCGTCAACGTTGCCGTACAAATAGAACAAGGGTTCGTCCAGCGCGACAAAATCACCGACTTGCTGCACGAACTCGATAACCACGTTAAAGCGCCGCGCCTTTGCCACCAGCCTTTCCATATTCACGGCGAGGACGATGCCGAATCTGCCGGACTGCCGGACGATGCGATTGGGTGCGCCGCGCCCTTTTTCACGTTCGGGCGAACCAGATACTCCCGTGGTCGGGGCAGGATAAACGCTTTCGATGACCGCGATCCCTTGCTCTCCAACACGAGCAACAAGGCTGACGGGACGTAGAAATTTCGGACAACGGGCCCCGTGTGCCGAGTCGACTCGTCGGGGACGCGTGCTGTGGAACCTCCGATCCGCGCAGCCGGGGCGTCGAAGAATCGATATGCGACCAAGGTCCAATATTACTTTCCCGGGTCTGTGCATAAACTGACAGCGAAGAGGTGTTCACAAGGGTTCGTACGCGTGGATGTGACTCTCGCTGCAGGCATCGGTACATGGGCTGCATCAGGGCGAGAGAAGGTGGTGCTGGGCGGGATCTGGGACTTTCTTCGAGGAGAACGCCGTTATGGCTGAACTCTGGATGGGCAATGTGGAAGCCGACACGACGGACGACGAGCTCAGGGAGTTCCTCTGTCGTTATGGGTTTCCGGCGTTCGATACGATCAAGCGCGTCGAAGGCACAGGCGAGCGTCCTGCTGTCGTACTCGGCTTCGAAGGCGTCGAGGCACACGTGCTGCGAGCTCTGCAGTCGCGTGTACACAACATGTTCTGGAAAGGACGCACGCTGGTAGTTCAGGTTGTTCCCACACGAGATGAGACCTGAACCGAGTCCAGGCAACCCGCGCTTTGCAAGGCGAACAGGGGAGACAGGCGATGTCCAGGAAACGGCATGAGAAAAGCAGCAAGGAGAAAATTGCACAAGGCTCGGCCATTGCGGGCGGAGCGCTTGCCCGGATGAAAAACAACCGGTACGAAGAGGAACTCAGGTCGTTGCACATCGAGTTGGTCAGGCTCCAGGAATGGGCGGTTAAGACGGGCGCCAAGATCTGCGTGGTATTTGAAGGACGCGATGGCGCCGGCAAGGGCGGTACGATCAAGGCCATCACTGAGCGCGTGAGCCCTCGCGTCTTCCGGGTGATCGCACTGACAGCACCGACAGACCGAGAAAAGACGCAGATGTACATCCAGCGCTATATGCCGCATCTGCCCGCGGCCGGTGAGATCGTGCTCTTTGATCGGAGTTGGTACAACCGGGCAGGTGTCGAGCGCGTCATGGGGTTTTGTACGGAAGATCAGGTAAGCAACTTTCTTCGCGCTGTCCCGCTCATCGAGCGCGCGATCATCGGCTCAGGCATCATTCTTCTTAAGTACTGGCTTGAGGTGAGCGAGGACGAGCAGACGCGCCGGCTCCAGGCTCGCATCAACGACGAGCGCAAAATCTGGAAGCTGTCGCCGATGGATCTGCGCTCTTATAGTCGATGGTATGAGTACTCCCGCGCCCGCGACGAAATGTTTGCTGCTACGGACACGGAGGAAGCTCCTTGGTACGTCGTGCGATCGGACGACAAGAAGCGCGCGCGTCTTAACCTGATCACACACCTGCTCGCCAGCATTCCGTACCAGACCATGCCGCGGGAGAAAGTGAAACTGCCCGATCGGCAAGCGCCCCACGGCTATAGAGAACCCAACCGACCAATGCGTTATGTGCCAGAAAAATTCTGACTAACCAGTCCTTTAGGCGATTTTCTGGGATCTTGGCGTTGGAATCGGAGAAAGCTGACCGACGGAGTAAAGCGATCACGCATGGATATGCGACCAAGGTCCAATTGAATGTTGCGAGCGCAGGTCCGATACTGCAGTCACATCGGACGGGGACCGCTTTGCACCCGTTGGGCCTCGCGGCCGGGAAGTCAGGAACTTCGTAGTGAGCAACAAAGACAGGTTGAGAAATATTCGCATGCGAGGCCGGTGGAAACTGTATGCACGGGAGCGTTCCCTACGTCCGGAGCGCGCTGGGCGACGAACTGGCTGATCGCCTGGCCGGTCCTGACTCGCGAAGCGACATGGCGGAAGAAGAATCTATGCTGCTCACACCGATTACAGAGCGGGTAATGTCCAAAGCGTTGCTGGATGTGCTGATCCGTGCCGGGCTCGTTGCGGTTCTGGCCATCTTTTGTTTCCGGATTTTTGTCCCGTTTCTCAACCTGATGGTGTGGGCCGTGATTCTCGCGACTACGCTCTATCCACTTCAGGTCCGGCTTCGGCGCAGTCTTGACGGCAAGGATGGCCTCATCGCCACGCTGATCATTTTCGTCGCGTTCGCCGTCATTCTTGTACCGACATTCATGCTGGGCGCTGCCGTGGCAGATTCAATCGAAAATATGATGGCGATTGTCAGAAACGGTAGCTTGCGGATTCCCCCTCCTGCCGAGTCTGTGTCCAACTGGCCACTAGTTGGACAGCGTATCTACGATTTCTGGCAGCAGGCGTCGACGGATCTCGCGGGTCTTGCACAAAAATTCGCGCCGCAACTCAAGGATGCCGCACTCGTTGTGCTGACGACATTGACCGGGCTCGGCGCCGGGCTGCTGGTCTTTTTCATTGCGCTGATTGTCGCGGGCATCCTGATGGCCCACGGCGAGAAGGGGTACTACAGCGCGGTTCAGATTGCATCGCGCATCTCAGGCCCGGAAAACGGACCGCAGATCGCAGATCTTTGCACGTCGACGATTCGCGCCGTGGCGCAGGGCGTGGTCGGCATCGCGTTCATCCAGATGCTGCTGATCGGTATCGGCTTCGTTGTGATGGGCGTACCCGGCGCAGGTCTGCTCGCACTTGCCGTACTGCTGATCGGCATCATGCAACTGCCCGCCACGTTGCTTACCGTTCCCGTGATCGCGTTTGTGATCGTCACAGAGGGCGTCAGCACGGCAACGATCATCTTCTCGATTTACATTTTCGTGGCCGGCCTCGCGGACAACGTGCTCAAACCCTTGTTGCTGGGCCGCGGCGTGGCCGTGCCGATGCCCGTCGTGCTGATCGGCGCGCTGGGCGGGATGGTCACGGGCGGCGTGATCGGGCTGTTCATCGGGCCCGTGATGCTCGCGGTCGGCTATCAGCTCTTCTGGCGCTGGGTAAAAGACCAGCCGGCCACGGAGAACATCGGGGCACGGGAGCAGCCCTAGCGCTGCAAGGATGACGCTGTGTCCTCGTTGACGCGTCTAGGTTGTGTCGCAGTGCTGCTGGGGGCGGTTTGCCTCAACGGCTGCATGCAGGTCGGTCCGGATTTTCAGCCGCAGCGTGAAGCGTGGAGCGCACACTGGAGCAGTGCGTCGATCGAGCAGGTCGTGGCGCGCGGAACGCAGCCTGATATTCGCCAATGGTGGCGAATATTCGGCGACGCGAATCTCGAACGGCTGATCGCCGACGCCGATGCGAACAACGGCGATCTGAAGATTGCCGGTTTGCGGGTCCTGGAGGCGCGCGCGCAACTCGGCATCGCGCTCGCGGGCCGCTATCCGCAGGTGCAGCAGGCGAACGCGGATGTGTTGTACGCGGCTCGCAAGCGTTCTGACGGATTCAATACGCGCTCGGGCGGTTACTGGCAGTACGGTGCAGGCCTCAGCATCGGTTGGGAGCTCGATTTCTGGGGGCGTTTCAGCCGCGCCATCGAATCCGCCGATGCCGCGTTCTTCGCCGCGCAGGCCAACCGCGACGCTGCGCTGGTCCTGCTACACGCGCAGGTCGCCGATACCTATTTCACGATGCGCACCGCAGAGGCGCGGCTGCGTATCGCCCGCGAGAACGCGCAGTTGCAGAAGCGCAGCTACGATATCGCGCAAAAGCTCTTCAAGAGCGGCGAGACCGACGAACTCGATTTCCAGCAGGCAAAGACGCAGTATCTGGGCACACAGAGCAGCATCCCGGAGCTGCAAAGCCAGATCGTGCTCGCGCATCACGCATTGTCCGTGTTGCTGGGACGGCCGCCTGGACCGCTTCCGGAACTCGATGCCCAGTCGGGGAAGGTGGGCGTGGTTCCGCTTGTGAATCGTGCCGTTCTGCAGGACGTGCCGGCCGATCTTCTGCTGCGGCGTCCCGACGTTCGCGCTGCCGAGTATCAGATGGCAGCGCAGTCGGCGCAGATCGGCGTGGCGAAAGCGGACCTTTATCCGTCCGTGTCGCTACTGGGCTCGCTCGTGTGGAGCGCCAGTTCGCTCACGGGATCGCCGAATACGCTAGCTCTCGTCGCCGGACCGAGCATCACATGGAACCTGTTCGATCACGGCCGAATCATCAATAACGTGCGGGTACAGGACGCCCGGCTGCAACAGTTGACGGTCGCGTACCAGAACACCGTGCGCGAAGCGGCGCGCGAGGCCGACGACGCCGCCACGGCGCTCATCGCCAGCCTGCAGCGGGACGCGATTCTGAACGACGCGCAAGGCGCGGCGCGTCGATCGCTCACGCTCGCCAACACGATCTATCGCGAAGGTTATTCGGACTTCCAGCGGGTGCTCGATGCGCAGCGCGCGCTCTTCGCACAGCAGGACGCCTATGTCGTCAATCGCAGCAATGCGGTCGGCAGTCTGGTCGCGGTGTACAAGGCGCTCGGCGGAGGGTGGGACACGGAACAGCCGCCGATCGACGCGGCGACCCGCGCGCAGATGCGGCAACGCACAGACTGGGGCGATCTGCTGAACGAGGCGGATTCGGCGTCCGTTTCGCGCAGTCAGACGGAAGGTGCTTCACGATGAGCGATACATCTGATCCCCAGGCCGGCGCGCCGCCGACACCATCCGCGCCCGCATCTGTCTCCGCCTCCGATCCGTCGCGCGGGGCGGTGAAATGGGTTGTGTGCCTGATTGTCGTGAGCCTGACCTGGTATCTGCTTGCCGACCGCTTCACGCCTTATACCCAGCAGGCGCGTGTTCAGGCGTACGTCATACCCGTAGCCGCTGAAGTGTCGGGGCGAGTGACGCGCGTGATCGTGCACAACAATCAGGAGGTCGATGCGGGGCAGATGCTGTTCGAAGTCGATAGCGAGCCCTACCGTATTGCCGCGGATCGCGCGCGCGCCGATCTCGAATCAACGCGCCGTCAGGTCGGCGCCAGCACGGCCGGCATCGATTCCGCGGTCGCGGCGTTACGCGCCGCCGTCGCAAACGAAGTCAAGGCGCGCCAGGACAGTGAGCGGTTGGAACGGCTGTATCGCGAAGACGAGGGCACCGTGTCGCTTCGACGTCTGGAAGTCGCGCGGGCGACACACGAACAGGCGCAGAGCCAGGTTGCCGCCGCGCGTGCCGAAGTCGAGCGGGCTCGCCAGCAACAAGGCGGCAGCGAAGCGGAGAACGCGCAATTGCGCGGCGCCGCCGCCTCGCTGGAAAAGGCGGAACTCGATCTCGCCAACGCGCAGATCAAGGCCCGCTCGGGCGGGGTCGTCACCGATCTGCGCACGGAAGTCGGCCAGTTCGCGGCGGCGGGCAGCCCCGTGATGACGTTGATCGCGATCCGCGATGTCTGGATCAGTGCCGACATGACGGAAAACAATCTGGGTCACCTCAAACCCGGCACCCGGGTAGCTATCGCATTGGACGCGCTGCCCGGAGAAGTCTTCGAGGGACGCGTGCGCAGCATCGGTTACGGCGTAAGCGTGGGCCAGAGCACGCCACCCGGCACCCTGCCCACCGTGCAAAACAGCCGCGACTGGCTGCGCCCCGCACAACGCTTTCCGGTGATCGTTGAATTCGATCAAGGCGAGCGCTCGCGCTTGCACGACATGCGTGTCGGGGGACAGGCCGAGGTGATGGCGTTCGCGAGTCAAGGCAATCCGCTCAATCCGCTGGGACGACTGTTTCTGCGCGTGATGAGCTGGGTTTCATACCTCTATTGAGAACGCCCATGCCGCGCGCGCTCCAGTGTCCCGGTTTTCGCGCTCTGCGCCTTGCGACAGGGACGGCGCTAGCACTCGCACTCAGCTTCGGACTCGATTTTCCGATACCCGTCATTGCGCCCGTGTTCGCCGTGTATCTGCTCGCCGCGCGGCACCAGCCGCTGCCATTGAAGGCAGGCGTGGCGCTCGCGCTGGTCGTTCTGCTGACCTCGGGTAGTGGCCTGCTGCTCGTTCCGTTGTTGCGTCATTACGCGTTCGCCGGTGTCTTGCTGACGGGTCTCATGCTTTTCCTTGCCTTTCGTTA
Organism: Paraburkholderia sp. BL18I3N2; assembly: GCF_003001875.1. Classification (NCBI taxonomy): domain Bacteria; kingdom Pseudomonadati; phylum Pseudomonadota; class Betaproteobacteria; order Burkholderiales; family Burkholderiaceae; genus Paraburkholderia; species Paraburkholderia sp. BL18I3N2. Next base: position 56,709 of record NZ_PVNC01000003.1, on the reverse strand, counting down.
CGGACTGCGCGGCGGAAACAATCTTGTCGCGACCTTTCTCGCAGCGGGACTCACGATGATCTCCGCAGCAGGTACGGCCGACTTGCAACTGGCGGCGACAGTCGTCGGTGCACTGGCGAGAGGGCTTTTGCTTGCCGTGCTGGTGTCGGCTCTCGCTCACAGGTTGTTTCCGGAGCATGCGAGTGCGCGGGCGCAACCCGCCGCGCGAGTCCTGCCAGAAGGCCAGGCCTCGGCCATCGCGCTGCGCGCCGTGCTCGTGGTCATGCCTGCATACCTGCTCGCGATGACTGATCCGGCGAGCTACATGCCGATCATTATGAAGTCGGTCAGCCTCGGCAGACAGTCTTGCACGACGACGGCTCGCACTGCGGCACGCGATCTTATCGGCTCGACGCTGCTCGGCGGGGTGCTCGCTACCGCCACCTGGTTCGCGCTCCGCCTCTTCGTGCATCTGTGGATGTTCTTCCTGTGGATGATGCTGGTTGGCCTGCTGGTGGGACGCAAGCTGGATGGCGGCAGTCCGACACGTTACTCGCCGGGCTTCTGGCTTAACAGTCTCGTGACGATGATCATTCTGCTCGGGCAGTCGGTGCAGGACACCGTCGCGGGTAAAGATGTGTATACCGCTTTTGCCGTGCGCATGGGGCTCTTTCTGGCGGTGACCGCCTACGCGTGTTTGATGCTTCTGTTTTTTGAGCAGCGGGAGGCGAGGGTGGATGAAGCCAGGCGCAAAGCGCTTCGGCGATCCTGACAGGAACCTGTGATGGGGCATGTAACTACGGATACCTGTCCGCTGCTTGCTCGAGCTCGCTTACTCGCACTACTTTGGCGATAGCGCGGGTGTGCTGGGTTTAAACGACCTCACGTCGTTGGGCGTCGGCCTGGAGCTCGGCAGCAGCAAATATCCGATCGTCATTACGCGCACGCGTGCGCTCGTTCGTTACGTGTTCGGACACAACGTACATGGCGTGTCATTTGGCCTGGCGGTTAGTTTTTAGAAGGTACCGGTCTCGCTCGATCACGAAGCATGCGAAGGAATGAATGCGCCTGCCCGTCCCAACCGGTTCGTGCTGGGACGCGCGCGTGACGGATTCATAGCGGATGGGTTACCGTGCTGGGTGCCGCTCGATGTAGTCATCGACGGCACTGCCCACGGTAGGATGAAATCGCTCATCGCCGATGACATCGGACATTTCGAAACGTCTAAGCTTGTCACGCACCGGATCTTTCATTTCGGCGAAGTGCAACGCAATTTCGCGCTCGCCAAGTGTTCGCATCAGTTCTCTAAGCATGTCTGCCGAAGTCACGTCGATACTGGTCACAGGTTCCGCAGCCACGACGATCGTGCGCACGGGCGTTGGAGACGTATCGACGGCTTCCAGCAGGCATTCCTGAAAAAGCTCGGCGTTTGCAAAGAACAACGGCGCATCCCAGCGAAATAGCAGCAGCCCCGGAATTCGCTTGGCATCTGGATGGCGCTTGATGTCATGGTAGCCGCGCAGATCTTCGACACGCCCGAGAATGGCGTAATGAGGCCGCCATCCGTCCCACAGAAACTCTATGATCGCGATAACGATTGCGATGCAGATCCCGGGAATCGCACCGAAGACGGCGACGCCTGCGAAGCAGACAACGGACAGCCAGAACTCCCATTGCTGGATTCGATAGATGCGTCCGAGGTCGGCAAATTCGAACAGGCCGAGGGCGGCGGCAATGACGACGGCGGCGAGTGCGCTATTGGGCAAATAGCGCATCAGATTGGGTGCAGCGATGAGCAGAATCGCTACCGCCACCGCGCCGACTACGCCCGTCACCTGTGTTCTGGCGCCCGCTGCTTCGGCCACCGGTGTCCGCGAAGAACTGCTGCTGATCGGAAAGCCCTGAAAGAAGCCAGCCGCCAGATTGGCCGCGCCCAGACCGACCATCTCCTGGTTGGGGTCCACGCGCGTATGAAAACGCGCAGCGAAGGTTCGCGACAGTACGCTCGTATCCGCAAATGAAATCAGCGCGACCGCACAGCCGCCAAGCAGAATCTTGACGGGATCGGCATCGCCGATCCACGGCAGCGCGAATGACGGAAGACCTTGCGGGATCTTGCCAAGCACCTTGACGCCGACGCTGTCCAGGTGGAACACGATGACGCTCAGCGTCGCGAGAACGACGGCGATCAGGATGCCCGGCACCTTGTCGAAGCGCTTCAGCAACAGGATCAGCACCAGGCTTCCCGCACCGACTGCGAAGCTGTACCAGTTGGTTTTGCCGGCGGCGATGGCGGCACCGAGCGCCAGCAGATCGCGCAGCGGTCCGCGATCGTCAAACGAAATGGCAAAGAGTTTGGGTAGCTGGCTAATCAGGACAGTCAGCGCAATGCCATTCATATAGCCGTATCGGATGGGCTTGGAGAGCAGTTCCGTGATGAAGCCCAGCCGCAGGAGCCCCATTACGATACAGAACAGGCCGGAGACGATGGCCATCATGCTGGCCGTCGCTATCGCGCGCGACGGGTCGCTGCCGGCGGTAGCGATGACGACGGCAAGAATCGGCGCGGCCAGCGCGGAGTCGGGACCGAGAACCAGAATCCGGCTGGGGCCGAATACGGCATAGGCCAGCAACGGAACGATCGTCGCATAGAGTCCGTAAACGCCGGGTACGCCAGACGCCTCGGCATACGCGATACCGACGGGTACCAGCATCGTGGTGAGCACCAGTCCCGCTGCAAGATCGTTAGGTAGCCAGTTGAGCCGATACGTCTGAAGCATCATCAGGCCGGGCAGCCAACGCAACCATCGCCGCGCCGGCACCGCGGCCTGTCCACCTTCGGGAATAGGATGGTCGGATTGCATTTGTCGGATGGTTGAAGCGAAGGAGTCGCGATCCTGAGTGTGCCGCACAGCCATTTCCAAATGAAGGATAGGTCAGCCAGTCGGGCCCGACGTATGAGACCAAGGTCCAATACCTTGCGTGGCAGTCAGTGCGTAGACTGGTTTTTGACGTACCTCCCGCGTCATTGAGGGGTATGTGAGACGCCCTGCTCAGCGTCCACCGATCTGGCGCCGTCGCCTTGTTCCCCGATACGTTAGGGTAGAACCGGTTAGCCGGATGTCACCAGGGCGCAGGCAACATCGTCGCGATCAGCGTGACGCCTGGCGCCAGCCACATGCCGCAGTAGGGAGACGGTGAGAAGCAGAACGGGCCCGTGCGCAAGCGTCGCGTTGATGGGGCGCCTGCCTGTTTGCGTGTTGGGCACCGTGCCGCCTCTGACTGGAGTGCACACTAGCGTGCGGCAGCAAGCCGATGGCAGCGTTGTCGTGCGGTTCGATTCGACCAACGCCCGCGATCCCGCACTGCTCGATCGGATTTCGAGCAGGTATGACAGGCGAATGGGGCGCCAGGCGGATGTGTTGCCGCCTCGATGCGTGCTGATGAGCGACCTCATCTGTAAGAGCCACCCGAGGGCGGAAGCGCCAGCAACGAGAGTCACGGTCGGGCGGACGAGCAGTCTTCTCTCGTGGCGCAGGGTGCATGATCGGCTGTTTTGCACGCCGCATCGACAAGTTTCGGTCTGTTTCAGGGAGGCAGGATGACCAAGTTGCTGATAGACGTGGTGATCTTTCTCGTTTCGGCGCTGATTGCCGTTCCCCTGTCAGTACGCCTTGGCTTCGGCGCCGTGCTCGGTTATCTGGTAGCAGGCATATTCATCGGGCCATGGGTATTGAAGCTGGTTACCGACGTCGACGCCATCCTGCATTTTTCCGAGTTGGGCATCGTGCTGATGATGTTTGTGATCGGACTTGAAATGCGGATCGACGAACTGTGGGCGATGCGTCGGACCATTTTCGGCTACGGCACGTTGCAAATGGCGGTCTGCGCTACGATCCTGTCGGTAGTTTTCCTTGGGCTTGGGTTACCGTGGCGCATCGCGTTGACGGGCGGCCTTGCGCTTTCACTGTCGTCGACGGCAATGGTTATGTCCGAACTTCAGGAACGGAAGCTGATGGACATGCCTACCGGCCGTGCCGGATTCGGCATTCTCCTGTTTCAGGACATGGCAGCTATCCCCCTGATTGCGCTGCTGCCGTTGCTAGGACCACCGGTGATCACACCCACGGCGGAACCAGGCTGGCTTGTAGCCTTGAAAGCACTTGCGATGCTTGGTGCGGTGGCGCTTGCCGGCCGCTATCTGCTGCACGTCGTGCTGCGCGTAATCACAAGCATCGGAGTACCGGAGATTTTCACCGCGTTCGCGTTGCTCTGGATCACCGGTATCGCGTTGCTCATGCAGAGCGTCCATCTGTCGATGTCTTTGGGCGCCTTTGTCGCGGGCCTGCTTCTCGCGGACTCGGACTATCGTCACCGGATCGAAGCCGACATGGCTCCGTTCAAAGGTTTGCTGCTCGGTTTGTTTTTCATTGCGGTAGGCATGTCGATCGATTTCGGCGTGTTGATGCGCGAGCCCCTTCGTGTCGCGGTACTCGTCGTAGCGCTAGTCGGCATCAAGACGATCGCGCAGTGGTTTCTGGCGGACAGTTTCAAGGTGCCAATTCAGCAACGCGGATATTTCGCCATTCTGCTATCACAAGGGGGCGAATTCGCGTTCGTGGTGATGGCGGCCTCAATGGCGGCACATGTCATCGATCAGCGCCAATCGTCACTTGTCACACTGGTCGTCGCCCTGTCGATGGTCTCGACGCCTTTACTGTTGCTTGTACACCGCAGACTAGCGGGGCCATTTCTCAGCCATGAAGCAGGCTAGAACGGGCGCGTCTCCGAAGACGTTCCTCCAGTCGACGGGGATGACGAATGCCATCGCTACGTGGCGCTGAACGCGTAGGAGGAGAACCGCGGTAATGAGGTTCCATGACGGATGCGAACTGTACGCCTCTCCGGCCACGGCCGGCCGCTGCCGCGCCTCGGAACGATCTCGAAGCTCGTAGGCTTCCAATGCCCTTCATGGGTGCGGGGAACAGCCACTAGCGATGCGACACGGAACGACCTTTCGAACGTCGCGCTGCAGAACGTCCGTTACCGGCAGCGTTCACATGTCATCTTCGATGATGACACCAGCGCTGCGAATCACTTGCAGGTACGTGGCCGTATTGCCGACAGCAGCCGTCGCTTGCTCTGCCAGCTTCCACATGCGCGAAGACTTTTCGGCATTCGTCATCATCGCTTCGAGAACATCTGATTCAGCGAACCCACGAGCGGCCGCGGCCTCGAGAACGGCAACCAATATGCGGCGGGCCGCCGCCCGCGCATCGGGCGACGCCAGCGGAGCGCGATATGCAAGAAAGCCTGCCATCAATAAAAATTCGGCTGGGCTGATGTATTCGCCTTTTCCAACGGGAACACCGCCCACATCGTGTCGACTCTGTGTCATCCATCGCCTCCCGCTTTCGAACACTGAGCGTGTGAACACGCGCCTCCGCGTCGAGAGTGCCTCTGGCCATCGCTGCTGCTTCATTGGATGCCCTGACTCGCTGCCAGTATGGGCCAATCGGCGTGCGCGGTCGAACTTTCCGGCGCGTAAAAGCGATCTCGTTTCATCGGGCGCGAAGGTTGGCGCAAAAAATGCCCCACACGATTGCAATTCGTAACTCGTGAGTCGTAGTATTCTTGAGCGGCCTCACTACGATCCCGAATTCCGATCGGAGGGCGTCCATGCCGACGGTCCACTGACCAGCACAGTTTTTAGGCCTGAATCAATTCGAGAACATCGTCAGAACCTGGCGATTCCCTGCGGGCGAATGATCCCTGCAAGCGAACTGTTATCTTTGAGGGCACTTATGAAAACGCTGTTTCTTCAGGCACCTTCGTTCGACGGCTTCGATGGTGGAGCGGGCTCGCGTTTCCAGACACGGCGCGAGATTCGATCATTCTGGTATCCGACATGGCTTGTCCAGCCTGCCGCCCTCGTCGAAGATAGCCGTGTCGTGGATGCTCCCGCAGACCGCTTGTCCGTGGATGCGACGCTGGACATTGCTCAGGAATACGACCTGGTCATCATCCATACGAGCTCGCCGTCGTTTCAGAGCGATGCACAATTCGCGGAACGTTTAAAACGTCGCAATTCTAGCGTGCTGGTCGGGATGATCGGGGCAAAGGTAGCTGTCGATCCCCACGGCTCCCTTACTGCGAGCGATTCGATCGACTTCGTGTGCCGTGAAGAGTTCGACTTCACCTGTCGCGACATCGCACAGGGACTGCCCTTCGAGTCGATTCTTGGGCTGAGCTATCGTTTGCCCGACGGTGGAATCATGCACAACGAAGCCCGGCCCATTCTCGAAGACATGGATCAGTTGCCGTTCGTAGCGCCCATTTACAAGCGTGATCTCAAGACCGAGAACTACTTCAGCGGCTACCTCAAACATCCGTATGTTTCGCTCTACACGGGCCGGGGCTGTAAATCGCGGTGCACGTTCTGCCTCTGGCCGCATACGGTGGGGGGACATCGATATCGCACCCGCTCGGTCGAGAATGTCCTTGAAGAGGTGAAATGGATCAGGGACAACATGCCCGAAGTGAAGGAGATCATGTTCGACGACGACACCTTCACCGATCTCAGGCCGAGGGCTGAAGAGATCGCTCGTGGCCTTGGCAAGCTAGGCGTGACGTGGTCATGCAACGCGAAAGCGAACGTCCCGTATTCAACCCTCAAGGTGATGAAGGAAAACGGCTTACGGCTTTTGCTCGTCGGCTACGAATCGGGCGACGACCAGATTCTCGTCAATGTAAAAAAGGGGCTGCGCACTGATATGGCGCGCCGCTTCAGTGAGGATTGCCGCAAGCTCGGCATCAAGATCCACGGCACGTTCATTCTTGGGCTTCCAGGGGAAACGCACGAAACGATACAGAAGACGATCCAGTATGCGAAAGAAATCAATCCACACACGATCCAGGTATCGCTCGCTGCGCCGTATCCGGGGACGGTCCTCCATAAGCAAGCGGTCGAGAATGGATGGCTGGAAGAAAGCAAGCACATCATGCTTGTCAATTCCGCGGGCACCCAGCAATCGACTATCGGCTATCCGCATCTGTCGCGCGAAGAGATTTTTCTTGGCGTCGAGGAGTTTTACAAGCGGTTTTATTTCAGACCGACAAAAATCTGGGAAATCGTCCGCGAAATGCTGGTGAGTTGGGAGATGATGAAACGGCGCCTGCAGGAAGGTGTGGAGTTCTTTAGATTTCTCCGCGACCATAAGGCGTGAAGCGCGCTATACACCATAGCGTTTCCGCGCTTCACAGGAGTTACAGTGGCTTTCGGCTGATGGACTGACGGGCGGAGGTGTTGCTCGTGTCGTGGCAACGGCGGCCGAAACACGGTTGTCGAACGCGATCGGCCTGACGCTCGCCGAGGGATCCGTCGGTTCCGGTTTCGACGAGACCCGCTATGACGTTGGCATCGTCCAGGCGTGGATCCATGTCACGGCGCTCGTCGAGCGACCCATTGGCACTGTGGGGCGGCTACTGTTGCCGCGCCGACATTTCTCCCCGCATGAGTTCATCGACTACGCGCTCGATTACCTGAGCGACGAGTTCGCGTCCGGGACCGGTATCTGTGAAAAAGACGTCGACGGGTCGACTCGGCAGCAGCTTGTGGCGGCTTTTTATGACAGCGCCGTCTTGGCGAGCGTGGTTGTCTCTTTAGCTCAGAAACGGCTGGCACAATCAAGAAGCGCGGGACGACCCGAGGTCATGCCCTTGATCATCTCAGGACGCGGCGTTGATCAACTGCTCGCTCTTCGCCCATAAAAGGCCGGCCTTCTCAACGTCGAACAAATACGATCGCGCGCCGTCGGCAAACGGGTTCTCCTTGTCGTTGATCGGTGCGACCGAGCAGTCTTCGAGATAGCGTCCGCCGATCTCGGCTTTGTCCGCCACGACTGCGGCCCACACCGATGTCGCCGCTGCTTGAGGAATTTCTTTCAGCTCGGGCGGGGGCAGACCTGCAGCGGCGCGCGCTTTGCCGACGGTCTCGAATAGACCCTGCAAATCTTCCTGAGAGAAATGACGCGGGAGGTCAGTGAGACTGTTTCCAGGCATCACCGACGCAGCCCGAACGCCGCGACTGCGATGTCGTCGATCGAATTCGACTGCGAATAGAGCGTTGGCTGTCTTTGACCGGCCGTAGGCGACAAACGGGTCATAGGCCTGATGCTCGAAGTTCGGATCGTCCAGGTCGACGTCTGCGACGCGATGCGCTTGTGACGACAATACGACCAGGCGCCCGTTATCGACGAGCAGCGGATCGATCCGGTTAACCAAAGCAAAATGGCCAAGATGATTGGTCCCGAACTGAAGCTCAAAGCCATCGGCCGTCCGACCAAATGGCGTTGCCATGATGCCCGCGTTGGCGATGATGGCACGGAAGGGGCGGCCGTCAGCCAGCAGCTTGTCGGCACAGGCGCGCACGCTCTGCAACGATGCAAGATCAAGTTCGATCAGCTCCAGGCTACCGCCGGCTTGCAGCGCGGCGTCACGGACAGAAGCAAGCGCCCGTTCAGCTTTGGCAAGGTCCCGGACGGCACCGACGACGCTGGCACCGTGAGCAACCAGTGAGCGTGAGGTTTCGAGCCCGATGCCCGATGATGCACCTGTGACAAGAAAGCGCTTTGCCTTGAGATCGACTCCGGAGAGCAGTTCATCGGTGGTCGTCTTCGCACCAAATTTCTCGGTCATTTCTTTTCCTTGGGTTTCGTGTTTATTAAAGGCTTTGATCTTCTTCTGGCTGATCCTCACGTACCGACGAGCGCTTTCGGCAGTACAGGATCCAGCACGTTGAAAGATCACATTGGTGCCTTGGCCAGCGGGTTAAAAGCCAGACAGGGTGACTGGATGCCCACGCCCTCCAACATCGGAAGTATTTCATAACATTCATTACGATAACGAACGTTACGTTATTGGACGTGAGGCTGTCAAGCGGTCCGTCGTCGAAACGTCGATTGATGTCAGGTTGGGATGAGCCGTCGCGCCATCGCAAGATCGGCCGCGAGTTCTGAGCGCGTCTGGCGTTCCTGCTTCCATGCGGGCTGACCGGGGGCACTGTGCCAGGAGTCGATCAGCGAACTGTTGTCGACGGTGTCGAGGCGGAACTGGTCACATACTCGCGTCTCTAGTGCAATGGCTTCAGGAAAGTCGCTCAAAGCAGAAGCGCAAGACGGCCGGGGAACCAGGGAGTGCGTCCAGGCTGATACTCCTGGCAGCATGGATGTGTGTGAAAGCCTTCAACACCTTGGAGGCGGCAAGTTTCGTCTGGCGAAGCTGGCGCACGGACTTTTCGCCGGAGTGAACGATCGGGTAGTGACCGTCATGCCAGATCATGTAGTTGTCCGTGTTCAGCACGATCTTGCCCGCGAGTGCTTCCACAGGCATGTCATTGACGAGCTTGAGCGGGACGGCCACGACAACGAAGTCGGCCGCCGCAGCAGCCTCGACAGCAGTGGCTGCACGTGAGGACGAGCCCATTTCGTTGATGAGATTCTTCAATGTGTCGGGGCCTCGCGAAGAAGGCGGTGAACTGTAACGTATGTTACGATAACGATCGGTATGATATTCGGAAAAGGTCGTTGATTGATCACGACCGTTACGAGAAAAGCGAGGCAAGCTGAGTTATGGGACGTCACCGCGAATTCGATGTGGATCAGGCGCTGGACGCGGCAGTGGGCGTGTTCTGGAGCAAGGGCTACGAGGGCGCGTCGTACGCGGACCTGACGCAGGCCACGGGTGTCGAGCGTCCAGCGCTTTACTCGGCGTTTGGCAACAAGGAGGACTTGTTCCGTCGAGCGCTTGAGCGTTATTACGAGCACTACCTGGATTTTTTCTCGACGGCACTGGAGCGGCCGACTTCGCGAGAAGTGGCCGAGTACATTCTCAAAGGCACGGCCGAACTCAACACCCGTTATCCGGATCGCAAGGGGTGTCTCGGCGTCCATGGTGCTCTCGCGGTCTCGGACGATTCAGAGCCCGTCCGCCGTGCGGTCATCAAGGCGCGCGCAAACGGAGAAGCGTCGCTGCGCGAGCGGCTCGAACGGGCGCAGCAGGAAGGGGATTTGCCAAAGACAGCCAACTGTGCCGCTCTGGCCGCGTACGTGTGCGCCGTGGCCCACGGCATGGCGGTTCAGGCGAAGGCCGGCTTCGGTCGTGACATGCTAGAGGCTGTTGCCGAGCAGGCGCTCTCGACGTGGCCCGCCGTCGCGCGTAGTAATCGGAAACGCAAATCATCTTCTGCCACCTGATTTGCTTCGGCACGATGCTACGGCGCACGGTGCGCGAGACTGATGACGCATGCGTTGTTCACGTCCGGTGGTATCTCAGACCGGCCATTTCCGTCAGTGCCTTGCGACAGGCGGCCGGACGCCGGCTGAGCACCGCCGGCTCGTTCATCCATTCAGCACCGGACCGTGTTCGGCTATAAACGGCCTTTCTCGGTAACCTGCAGCCGTCGAATGTTTTCTCGATGGAACTGTTTGTTTACGCATGTCAACTGTCGAGTAACCGGCTGACGGGTCGCCGGGTACCGTTCACGTCTGCCGTGCAGTCGTGTTAAGTGCAGGCAGGGCTCCAGCACTTCTTACGAGGCTGCCAGTTCTCGCCCGCTCTTTCATCGCTTGCTCAAACGTTCCCAGGAGCGACGTAAGCGGTTTTCACGGTCGTATAGAACTCGCGCGCATAGGTGCCCTGTTCACGGGGACCCAGGCTCGAACCTTTGCGGCCGCCGAACGGAACGTGATAATCGACGCCCGCGGTCGCCGTATTGATCATTACCATACCGGCCTGTACGTGACGCTTGAAATGACTCGCATGAGCCAGCGACATGGTGCAGATGCCAGCGGAAAGGCCGAATGGCGAATCGTTGGCTACGGCAAGCGCTTCCTCGTAATCCGCGACCTTGATGACGGTAGCGACAGGACCGAACACCTCCTCCCTGTTGATCGTCATCCCCGGGGTCGTGTTGGTCACGAGAGCGGGTGCGAGGAAAAATCCTTCGGTTGCCGAAGGAACACGACCCCCGCCAAACACCGAACCACCTTCGGTGAGTGCGACTTCGATATAACGCTCGTCCTGTTCTAGCTGTTTGGCATCGACAACGGGACCGATCTGCGTCGACGCATCCAGCGCGTTACCAATCTTGAGACTGCGCATGCGCGCCTGCATGGCCTCGACAAAGCGGTCGTGGATGCCGCTCGTCACGATCAGGCGGCTAGATGCTGTACAGCGCTGGCCGGTGGAGTAGAACGCACCGTTGATGCACGCTTCGACGGCGACGTCGAGATCCGCGTCGTCGAGCACGACCATTGGGTTCTTGCCACCCATCTCGAGCTGGAACTTCTTCCCGGTGGCGACGCATTTCGCTGCGATCGCCTGGCCGGTCCCAACCGAGCCGGTGAAGCTGATGGCATCCACGTCGGCTGACTTGACGAGTGTTTCTCCGACGATCGAACCATTGCCCATGACGAGATTGATGACGCCCGCCGGAGCGCCTGCTTCATCGAGGATGTTGACAAGTTCCCATGCGCTGCCCGGCACGAGTTCCGCCGGCTTGATGACCACGCAGTTTCCATAGGCGAGCGCGGGCGCGATCTTCCATGCAGGAATAGCGATCGGGAAGTTCCACGGCGTAATCAGACCGATGACACCCACCGGTTCGCGTGTGACTTCGACCGTCAGTCCCGGGCGAACGGACGGCAAAATCTCGCCGCCGACCCGCAATGCCTCGCCCGCGAAAAATTTGAAAATCTGTCCGGCGCGTCCCACTTCGCCGACTGCTTCGGCGAGCGTTTTCCCTTCCTCGCGTGCCAGCAGCTTACCGAGTTCGTTTTTGCGCGCAAGGATGGTGCTGCCGACCTGGTCGAGCAGGTCAAAGCGCTGTTGTGGGGTGCTGAGCGACCATGTGCGAAAGGCTGAGCGCGCAGACGCGATTGCTTTCTCTGTCTGATCTGCGCTGGCCCGTGCGAAATGGCCGATCACGTCGCTCGTGTCCGAAGGGTTCACATTAGGAGCGAAGTCGTTGCCATCGACCCATTCGCCGCCAATGAAATTCTTGAATTGTGTCATCGTAAATCCGTCAATGATTAATACTTGCTTGATCAACCGAGGTTCAGCAGCGAGCGCCCGGCGAGGTTGGCGTACAGCGCACGCACGCCGAATGTCCACGGAGCGATTTCGGTCGACAGCCGCACGGTGTTGACGAGTGCGCCAAGCGGAGGGGCGCTGATCGTCACGCCGTCGCCGAGGTGATGCGTAAAGCCGCCACCCGGCGCATCTCGATCCTTGATCGGAGAGAACATCGTGCCGAGGAACAACATGAAGCCATCGGGATATTGATGGTGCTTGCCCCAGGTCTGACTCACCAGATCAAGAGGGTCACGGCTGATCTCCCGCATATGGCTGACGCCTTCGAGCACGAAGCCGTCGTCGGTACCTTCGACGCGCAACGAAACACTTGTTTCCCGGATCGTGTCCAGCGTGAACCGTCCGTCGAACAGGCGGACAAACGGACCGATCGCGCATGAGCCGTTGTTGTCCTTGCACTTGCCCAGCAGCAACGCGGAGCGGCCTTCGATGTCGCGCAGATTGACGTCGTTACCCAGTGTGGCGCCCACCACCTCGCCTTTACTGTTGACTGCGAGGACGATCTCCGGCTCAGGGTTGTTCCACTTTGAAGCAGGCAGCAAGCCGATATCGGCACCGAGTCCGACTGAGGACATAGGCTGCGACTTCGAAAATACCTCTGCATCGGGGCCGATTCCGACTTCCATGTACTGCGACCATGCACCGCGTCGCTGCAGTTCTTCCTTGAGCTTGACGGCAGCTTCTGAGCCGGGCTTGATCTTCGACAGATCGGTGCCGATCAGACGCGTGATCGCAGCGCGCACTTCCTCAGCCTTCGCAGGCTCGCCGCCTGCCTGCTCTTCAATGACGCGTTCAAGGAGGCTCACGGCGAACGTCACGCCACAGGCTTTGATGGGTTGCAGATCGCAGGGAGCCAGGAGGTAGGGTTCATCCTCTTTCCGTTGTGCCGCGACGGTGGCTTCGATCAGATTGCCGACATGACCCAGAGATTCGCCGGAAGCCTGCCTGACGAGTTCGACCAAATCCTGGCGATCGAAAAGATCGGACACGGTTGATGCGATGCGAGAGATATCGAATACTTCGCCGCCGCGAACCGCAACGACGCACGGTCCCGCGCCGTGTTTCGTTTGACGCCACACGCGGCCAACGAGCAGGGCGCCGTCGAGATCGTCAGGCAGATAGCTGGAATATGAGGTCATGTACGGATCCAATGTGCATTGAAAGTGTTGGCGATCGTAGCCGGAATAAGGATAAAACTTTGGTGATGCTAGAAGCGGTGGACGATACCCACGCCTGCTGCAAACATGCTGCGCGAGGACGAGGGAGCCGACTGGAAGCCGTCGCCGATTGATGCGGTTGCATCGATCTGACGGTTCGTCGCGCCTGCCGCCGTGAAGGTCGGCGTGCCGAGCGTCCGGCCGTTCGCGCGCTGGAACGCTTGAAGCGCGTAGAACCCGGTACGTTTGGACAACGCGTAGTACTGGGACAGGTTGAACTGGTGGTACGACGCTGCGTCGTCGATTCCGTTCGCCTTGCTCGCCCACGTGTAACTGTAGCCTGCAGCAAAGTCCCATGCCGTCGCGGGCTTCCAGTGCAGCACGGTGCCGGCGGTGTTGAAAACCTGCTCGTCGGTGAACTTCGACAGCACACCCGGGATGTACTGAACGTTTGTGTACGTCGCCGAGAGATCCCACGCGCTATTGAATACATAGCCGAGGCCGACCGCGAAGCGATTCTGCGCCTGCGCGCCCTGATAGCCGTTCGTCACCGCCGACACGCCCGACTGGCCGGCCGTATTCATCGTCGAATCCGCACCGTAGATGCCGCCGCCGACGGTCGAGTTGTTGATGCGTGAGAACGCAACCGTACCGCCGATCGGGCCTTGCTGATACTGGATCGCCGCCGACCATGTCGAACCGCGATACACGCTGTCCGGCACGCCTGCGAGCGAGTACGAGCCGCTGACCGTCACGCCGTAGAGCTTTGGAGACGTATAGACGATCGAGTTGTTCGCGCGGTAGATCGTGTCCAATGCGTCCAGATCACCCGGATGCGCGCCGAAGTAGCCCGTGAGCCAGTTGGTCGGGCTGTACGGCGCCATCAGTGTGTAGTAAGACGTGTACTGGCGACCCAATGTCAGCGTACCGAAGGTCTGGTTCGTCAGACCGATCCAGGCTTGACGGCCGAACATCGCGTTGGCGTATTGCTGCGCGCCGTTGTTGATGTTGAAGCCCGACTCTAACTGGAAGATGGCCCTGGTGCCGCCACCCAAATCTTCCGCGCCCTTCAGGCCGAAGCGGCTGCCCGCCCAGATGCCCGATGCCATCTTGACGTTCGAGCGACCACCGCTCGTCGAACCGAGCGAGGTCTGGCTGCTCTGATAAACGATCGAATCATCGACGATGCCGTACAGCGTGACGCTGCTTTGTGCGAACGCCGGCGCTGCGGCCGCGAATGCCATTACCGCGACGACGGCGGCCTTGGTCACGTCAAAAGTCCTCATAGCGTCTCCTATTGTGGATCAAGCGAGTTACGTCTGTTTAACGAGGTCGGCACCGACACCTTAAGTGCGCTGCTAATAGCCGCCGGTTACGTTTCGACTACATCGAAGCCGCATTCGCCAGCCTGCACGTCCTCGGATATATGAACTTGCGAATTAACTCGGGCACGCGATAAATCAGTAGACCGATATACCCGAGTTGGCGTGAATGCGCGCGTGCCCCAAGCTGCGCCGACCGATGGCGATCCGCCGGCGCACGACGAGGCGAGGACTCGTGCACATTCGAACCGGCGTCCGGCGCCGAGTTATACGTTTGCATGGATGTCCGATTTGCGTTGTGCCCAAGGAGCGATTACGCGGAGCAGGCGGCCGACGACGGTTTAAGACCGCACGTTGTGGGCAAACCCGGATTCAGCGGCATTCTTGCTCGTCGCGACCATCGACTCACTGCGCAGGCGTTCATATTCGGCCGTTGGTACAGGAATAGCGTTGCGGTCGCCGAGCTCGTCAAGGCGGATACGGTACGTTTCCCGAGTGGTGAACGCGGCGAACGCGGCGATCAGACAAATGCCGAATGTGAGAAAACCGATCTTCAATGGGATGTTGGTGGACCCAGGGGGCGCGACTGCGACGAAAAGTGCGGGGATCAAGGCCGATAAGGTCGTCCCGACATTCTGTCCGATGGCCATTCCCGTCACGCGCACTCGCGGTCGGAAGAGTTCTGGGAACAGGCTTGGGAACACACCGTTGAAGCCTTGGTAGGCGATGCCCCACATGAGCGTGGAAAAAATCAGCGAGAGCCAGAGGCTGTGAATGCTGATCGCGTAGAGGAAGCCGAAGGAAAGCAGGCCGGCGCTCAAGACCCCGACAAGTACTGGCGGCCTGCGGCCAATCCTGTCTGAGAGACTGCCGACGAAAGGAATCAGTAGGACCGAACAGACGTTACCGAGAACCGGAATCCAGAGATAGACACCGGCGGGAAAGCCGATACCGTACGCCGGCTGTACCGCGTACGCAGTGCCGAACACCGTAGCGAGAAACACGACGACGGCGGTGAGCGCCATGCAGACGACGCAAAACATCGCCCCAATTCTGTCGCAGGACTTCGGCGACCGGTGAGGCGGGGACCTGACCGTGAGCTCGCTCCTCGGCAAAAGTGGGGGTTTCCTGAACCCGGCGGCGGATGATGTAACCCACAATGATAACGACAACGCTGAACAGGAACGGAATCCGCCATCCCCAGGAAGCGAACTGGTCCTTCGGCATGAAATGCGCGAGGGGCAGGAAGACCCCAAACGCCAGAAGCTGCCCAGCCTGAGACCCCTGGATGGTGAAGCTCGTAAAGTAGCCGCGCCGACCAAACGGTGCATGTTCAAGAATCATGGAGCTGGCACCGGAGAGTTCTCCTGCGACGGCGAACCCTTGAACGAGCCGGAGAATGACGAGCAGCACCGGAGCCCAGATGCCGACCTGCCGATACGTGGGTAAAAGTCCCACGCACATCGTGGAAATGCCCATCAGGAACATGCAGAAAATCAACACCGTCTTTCGACCGTGCCGATCGCCGACGTAGCCGAGCACCATAGCGCCTACCGGGCGGGCGACATAGCCGACACCGAAAGTCGCCAGTGATGCAATGATCGCGACCGTCGGATTGCCAGAGGGGAAGAAAAGTTGCGGAAAGACCAATGACGCTGCGGTCGCATAAATGAGGAAATCGTAGTACTCAAGCGCTGATCCAATCCAGCCGCTGGCCGCTGCTGTTTTCGATTGGCGCAGGCGATTTACGTCAGCTGGGGTGCTTCGATTCATAACTTGTCTCCGTCTTCGATTGACTTTTCTGTGCGTGTTCTCTATTGTTGTAACACAGTTCCACTAAGAACAATGTTATCAACACTATGAGAGTTGTCAAGGGCGCAGTTGACCGTTCACTGCAAGTCATCGAGTTGTTCGCACGTGAAGCACGCTGGATACGCATGTCCAACGTCAGCGGTGAACGCGAACTGGAGAACGGCCCAACCCATCGAGTGCTTGCGGTGCTGTGCGACCAGGGCTGGGCTAAACGGGACAAACACACATCCCAGGACTGTCTGACTTTGAAGCTTTCCGAGCTCGGTCAGCGGTACTTGCGTGGGCTCGGCTTGCCGGGGCTGGTGCAGCCCATCCTCGATGCGGTGGCGGCGCAGTGCCGGGAACTGGTTCGTTCTGTCAGGCGCTGTCGAAACAGCACTGACAAAGGTAGGGCGGCATGAACGCGCCAGCTGCAACACAGGGCGCCAAGGCTATCGCCAGTCCGCGTGCAGAGGCAGCACGCATTCTTGTGACAGCGCGCCAAAAAGGCGAGCTCGTCGAGCGGCTACCTGTCGAACTGTTGCCTGCAAATGTGGACGACGGTTTTGCAATCCAGCAAGAGGTCAGCTACCAGCTAGGTCAGAGGATCGGCGCATGGAAATGCGCGCTTCCGCAGCAAGGCAAAGTCATCGCCGCGCCGATCTATGACGCTGATATCCATCGAGGCGGCGTATGTCGCATGAGTGGGCCTCCGCGTGCCTTTGTGCGGGCGGAACCGGAACTGGCCTGTCTGCTGAACCGCGACCTGCCCCCACGACGCGAAGCCTATAGCGAAGCTGAGGTGCTCGCCGCTCTTGGGCACACGCACCTCGCGCTTGAATTGCTAGGCAGTCGTTATTCGCATCCCGAAACGCTGACGTTCCCTGAACTACTGGCAGACGGCCTGTTCAATGCCGGCCTTGTCATTGGACCCCGCGTTAATTCGATCGAAGGCGCGACGCTGGCCGATCTCCCCGTCGAATTGGACATCAGTCTGGCCAGCGTCGGGGAAGAAGCAGTCACGTTCGCAGGCCGCCACCCTGATCGCAGCATACTGGCGCCGATCGTGTGGCTCATCAATTTCCTTCGTGTCCGCGGCCTCGGACTGCTTGCGGGCCAGGCTGTTATCACCGGCTCTTACGCGGGTGTGCTGGACTTGCCAATCGGCTGTGAGTTGCGTGTTGGCTTCGGCAACCTCGGCACATTGCCGATTACTTTTTTGTCTTGATAGGAGCATCAGATGCGTCTCGTCCGTTTCGGCCAGCCTGGCCAGGAGCACCCCGGCATCATCGATTCGCGCGGCGCGATCCGCGATCTGCGCGGCATCGTGAGCGACATTGATGGAACGACTGTCTCGCCAGTCGCTCTTGCAAAGCTGAGCCAACTCGATTTAGATCGTCTACCCGTCGTTGAAGCGGGCACGCGTCTCGGCGCCTGCGTCGGCAACGTCCGTAATCTCGTGTGCATTGGTCTGAACTACTCCGATCATGCTGCTGAAACTGACACGCCGATACCACGCGAACCTGTGGTGTTCAACAAGCATACGGGCTCCATCAGCGGCCCGAACGACCCGGTCGTCTTGCCCGCAGACGCGCAAAAGCTGGACTGGGAGGTCGAACTCGGCGTGGTGATCGGCAAACCCGCCTGGCAGATCGACGAAGCCGACGCGTTAGAACATGTGGCAGGCTACTGCCTCGCGAATGATGTTTCCGAACGCGCATATCAGCTCGAACGCGAAGGCCAGTGGACCAAGGGTAAAAGCGGATTTTCGTTCGCTCCGCTCGGACCGTGGCTTGTCACGCGTGATGAAATTCCCGACCCGCAGGTTCTGGACCTGTGGCTCGACGTCAACGGCACGCGTCGTCAGACCGGCAACACGCGGACCATGATCTTCAATATCGCGCACATCGTGACGTATCTCAGCCGCTTCATGCCTTTGATGGCGGGCGACGTGATTATTACGGGCACGCCTCCTGGCGTAGGCCTCGGTCAGAAACCGCCGGTTTTTCTCAAAGCAGGCGACACGATGACGCTCGGCGGCAGCGGACTCGGCGAGCAGACACAAAAGGTTGTGCAGTACGTGGATACACTCGGCGCGGCTTGGGGCCGCGGCGAGTATCCCTCGGCATAAGACTATTCGATTTGTTAAAGGGAGGAGATATGAGCCTTGCTGGAACTGGCGTCGTAGCAATCTGGCATGACCTGCTGCCGGAAGCGAAGGATGAATTCTACGAGTGGCACAACCGTGAGCACATGCCCGAACGCGCCGGGATACCCGGGTTCAGGCGCGGTCGGCGCTTCATAGCACTGGATGCAGGTCCTGAGTACTTCAATCTTTACGAGGCCGATACGGTCGAGGTTCTTGGCGCGCAAGACTACCTTTCTCGACTCAATACGCCGACGCCGTGGACCCGGCAGGTGGTCGCTTCCTTTCGCAGCGTCGCACGCTCAATCTGTCACGTCGCCTATTCGGACGGTGTCGGGCAGGGTGCCTATCTCATGACCGTGCGCTTCGACGTGCCTTCGGATGCGCGGGCAGACGTCGTAAAGGGTTTGCGTCAGCGCGTGTTGCCGTCCCTCGTGGATCTGCCGGGTATCACGGGCGTGCACCTGTGCCTTGCCGACGAAGCGATCAGCAAGGTGGAAACGGCGGAGAAGAAGGCGCGTTCGGAAGGCACGCAGGTACCTACATGGATCGTGTTAGTCGAAGGGTGCCGGTCGGACTATGTCCGTTCAGCGGTGGACCGTTTAGTTTCGGGACTCGCGGCGTTGCCCAAACCCGGCGCAACAGCACCGGATACGACGCTCTATCAACTTGAGTACACGCGCTGTAAAACGCCCTGGAGCGCTGGCTAAGCGGTCAAGCGTTGTCCGAGGACCGCTGCACGGCCGTTCGCGCGAATCATAATAACCAGACGCGACTGGTCTTTCCCTTGAGAAACGTAGGAGTAGTGCCATGTCGTTGAATATTGCCGACACGTCCGAGCCATCCACTGCGTCGATGTCGGCTCGTGTCATACGGCTCAATCCTGCCGACGATGTTGTTATCGCGCTCGAACAGCTTGTTTCCGGCACGGTGATCGACAAAGAAGCGGTGACGGTTTCAGGACTGATTCCGCCCGGTCACAAAGTGGCGACACGTGACATCCGTCAGGGCGAGGCGGTGCACCGCTACGGCCAGGTAATCGGCTTTGCGAGTCAGTCAATTCGCTCGGGGCAGCATGTACACACCCACAACCTCGCGATGGGCGACTTTGCGCGCGACTACGCGTTCGGGCAGGCTGCGCGTCCGACTGTTCCGTCGAATGAGCCGGCAACATTTTGGGGCATTGTCCGGGAAGACGGCCGTGTGGCCACACGCAACTACATCGGGATCCTCACCTCGGTGAATTGCTCAGCCACCGTTGCGCGGGCCATTGCTGATCATTTTCGCCGCGACATTCATCCAGATGAATTGGCCGCATTCCCGAACGTCGATGGCGTCGTGGCACTCACACACGGTTCGGGTTGCGCGATCGACTCTGAAGGCGATGGTCTGGCGATCTTGCAGCGGACGCTTGGAGGCTATGCATGCCATCCGAACTTCGCAAGCGTGCTGGTCGTCGGCCTCGGTTGTGAAACGAATCAGATCCCGCGACTTCTTGAGACGCAGGGACTCCGGGAACACGACCGCTTGCGAACGTTCACGATCCAGGACAGCGGTGGGACCACACTGACAATCGCGAAGGGTATCGAACTGGTTCGCCACATGTTGCCCGAGGCAAACAACGTGAGGCGGGAGCCGGTCAGCGCAAGTCATCTCACGGTCGGTCTTCAATGCGGAGGGTCGGACGGGTATTCTGGCATTACGGCCAATCCAGTGCTGGGCGCAGCCGTTGATCTGCTGGTGCGGCACGGCGGCACCGCGATTCTCTCGGAGACGCCCGAAATCTATGGCGCGGAGCACTTACTCACGCGCCGCGCCGCGACGCCCGAGGTGGGTCGAAAGCTGCTTGATCGCATCAGGTGGTGGGAAGCCTACGCGAATCGCCAAGGGGCGCAAATGAACAACAACCCGTCGGCGGGCAACAAGGCAGGGGGGTTGACGACCGTCCTTGAAAAATCGCTGGGCGGCATTGCGAAAGCCGGCTCTACCAATCTGACCGAGGTGTACGAATATGCTCAGCCAATCACGGCGCGCGGCCTGGTTTTTATGGACACGCCGGGCTACGACCCGGTGTCGGCTACGGGCCAGGTGGCCGGCGGCGCGAACCTGATCTGCTTCACGACGGGACGCGGTTCAGCTTACGGCTGCGCGCCCACGCCATCCGTCAAGCTTGCAACGAACACGGCACTTTGGCAACGACAGTCCGACGATATGGATCTGAACTGCGGGGAAGTGTTGGAAGGGAGAACGACGATCGAGCAACTGGGCGGAGTGCTTTTCGAATTGCTGCTAGATGTCGCTTCGGGGAACCGTACTCGCAGTGAGCTGCATGGTTACGGACAGAACGAATTCGTACCTTGGCAAATTAGCGCAATCATGTGAGCGCACATTAATATCATTCGAGCCTCGCAATGCTGCTAAGCCGACCGTGACTTCCCCGCGCCGTGTTTGCCTGGGGCCGGCCGGTGTAAGCAAGTAAGCGCGACTGAAAGGCTGCTCCGCATCGCACATCTGCCGCCGGGCATCCGGAGGTTAACCGTCTGCATCGGGTCTGTCTGGTGCAATGGCCGTCGCTCGGGTTGGCCATTCGGAGACGGTCGATGCCGCGTGGAGAGTGTCATAGCGGCGACCGTCTTTTTCAGACTGCCGGCTTCGATACCGGAGACAAAGACGTCTCTGAGCAGGCGCGGTGATCTGTAGGCCTATAAGGGCGTCACTCACCGATTCTGCGCGGCGTCGTTTGTAGCAGTTCGTGCAACTCACGCTTGTAGAAGCGAGCCAGTCCACTGGTGCCGTGGCCGCACGTGTCCTCGCTCGCAGGGATCAGAAGCAGCCGGCCGTTCGGGATAAGTTGCATCGCGCGCTCCATTAGGCCGGTCTCCGGCGGGTAGCGTTCGTCGTCAGCGGCGTTTATGGCCAGGACCGTAGCCTTGATGTTTTCCAGTCCGGGAGCCGCATTATAGCCGCGCGAGGCACCCCATTGATATAGAAAGTCGTTGGCATCCAATGTGAACGGCTGTGCCAACCTTGCGTCGACGTACTTGTCGGCCAGGTGGACCGTCGGCGCCTGCTTTTGGCAGGCGAGCGTCCCGCCGTTGGTGGCCAGCGCAAAAAAGGCGTTGGAAAAGCGCAAGGAACTTGGCTGGCTGATGTATTGACCGTCCCGGTACTCCGGGTCGTTTCGGACCATCTCGATGAGCATGCGGCGCAGCATCCAGTTGCGGCCGGACATCTCCGTCGGTTGCGACGCCATTGGCACGAGCGCATCCATAAACTCCGGATACCGCGCACCCCAGATCCATGCGTGCATGCCGCCCATCGAGTTACCGATCAGCAGGCGCAGGTGCCCGATGTTCAGATGCTCGGTCAATAGCCTGTGCTGCGCGAGCACCATGTCGTCGTAGTGGTAAGCCGGAAATCGTGTGCGCAGTCCGTCCGACGGTTTGGACGATCCACCGGCTCCGATCGCGTCCGGAAGGATGATGAAATACTTGTCGGCATCGAGCGGCTGTCCGGGACCGAACAGCTCTCCCGCGAAATCAGGCGTCAGCATACTGGCACCAGTGCCCGCCGTGCCGTGCAGGACTAGGACCGGCTCACCGGACGGGTCGCCGATGGTACGGTAGTGGAGCCTCAACTCCGGCATCACCTCGCCGGTGTTGAAGCGGAATTCGCGCGCGATCCAGTCCCCTTCCTTCGGCGAAGGGTAGTTGCCTGCATTGCAATGACCTGTTTGCAGCATGAGCTTGCGATCCGGGCAATCCGTCACTTGGGAATCGGCTCGAGAGTTTGAAGCGCACCCCCTTGCCTGGCCGATGCGTAGGCCGCATCCATGACTTGCATCATCAACTCTGCATCGCGCAATGACGCGATTGGCGTTACGCCAGTACGGCACTCGGCGAGTACCCGCTTGACGAACAAGGGGTAGTAGATGTCAGTTTCAAGCTGGAGGCGGCGGCTTCGCGTGCCTGCGGAAAGGTTGTTTCTGTCGCGTATCTCGATTCGGTCCGGGCCGGATTTCGCGTACATACGATCGGATGCCACAGTGAACGAGAATTCGCGCTGCTCGTCGGCGGTACTGGGAAAGCTGTATCCCGTTTCCACCAGGCCGATCACGCCGTCTTCGGTCTGCATGGTCAGCAGGGAATAGTCCTCAACCGCGCCTCGATGCGTTCTTGAGTTCATCGTCGCGGAGACTCGGACGATCTCCTTGCCAGTGAGCAATCTGAACATGTCGATGAAATGAGTAGCGACGTTGATCGTCGATCCGCCTCCGGAATACTCGGGATCGAGCGCCCAGCCGGCGCCTGCTGCTTCGTACCGGCTGGGTGGTCCCACGATGAACCGGAAGGACATGTAATTGAAATCCGACGGTATGCGCCCCTCGGCATCTTCGAGCGAGTTCAGCAATTCGCTCATTCGAAAGATCAACGGTACTGCGCAATAAAGATTGGCTTCCTCGGTCAGTGCACGAAGCCGGGTGACCTGCGACATGTTGATGCCACACGGTTTCTCCAGCGCGAACGGAATGTTTTTTGCGATCACGGCCTCTGCGAGCGCCGGCATTTCGGAATGCCGCCCGAACACAAATGCGAAATCGACTTGCTCGCGCTCCAGCAGTTCATAGGCCGACGAATACAACTTGCTGCCGAAGCGCGCGGCAATAGCCTCTCCCTTAACATGCTCTGCATCCGACACGGCGACCACTTCAATCCCCGGCGCCTCCAGCGCATCAAGATAGAGCGGGACATGCCAATGGCTGACCTCCAGCAAGGCGACTCTCATACGCATTCTCCTTTAAAAATTTTCAATCACTTCATGCTTCGAAAGCGAAACCGAACTTGCGGGCGACTGTCGGCGCTCGGGCGCTTTGCGCATATTTTTTGACTTGACCGTCAGGCATTCCTGCCCGGCGCTTATCGCGGGCCGTCGTCTGGTGCTGATCGTCCATTGGGGTGGTAATCGAAGCCCAGAAACCTGAGTGCATAGAAAGCCTGCCCCTGATGCATCGGGCCGCCGTCCTGCGTGCGGCAACCACGCGCTTGCGCGGCGCGGCGAAGCGGCGTTGGCTCGGCCGCATTGATGATGTCGACGACGATGGCGCCGGGCGCGAGCCGCTCCGGATCGACCGGAATGGCATCGTTCGCTCTCATGCCGAGCGGCGTGGCATTGATCACGACCTGGAATCCTTGCGGGTCGGGTGGCCCCGAACGAGCGTCGCATCGTGTTTCGGCGGCGACGGATGCCGCAAGGTCGCCAGCCCGGTTCTCATCGACATCAGATATGGTCAGCTTGCTGGCGCCAGCGGCTGCGACGGCAAATGCGATGGCGCTACCAGCGCCTCCGGCGCCAACGAGAAGCACGGACTTATTCGCCGGATGGTTGCCTTCCCACTGCATCCCAAGAACGCAGCCGACGCCATCGAATATCGCGCCAACCCAGCGTCCATCTGGTTCGCAGCGAATGACGTTGAGCGCCCCGACCTGACGGGCAGTCGGATCAAGTTCGTCGACAAGCGCGAGCATCCGTTGTTTATGAGGCATGGTGACCAGCACGCCGGACAGATTGCCCATCGCTCGCGCACCGCTGACGAAGGCCGGCAGATTTTCCGCGTTGACCCAGAACGGAACGCAAACCGCGTCCACGCGCTGTTCAGTAAAAAGCTGGTTCAATAACTGTGGCGACTTGGCGGCCGTTAGTGGATCGCCCACCAACCCATAAAGTCGCGTTTTTCCTGTGATATGTGGATCCATTGCTGCGTGGCCTTCGATGTTGACTGTTGACGCAGTCTTATCTGACTGCTCGGAAATTGGGCTTACTGAGGGCGGGATGGATCATGCGTTTTCAGACCAGGCCACTTTGATTACGAACCGGTGTAATGCCCGTCACTTCCATGGCGCCGGTGGCACGTCAAGATCCCAGGTCCCGTAGTGGGCGGGCTCGTTGATCTCGATGACCTCCAGGTCGTCGGAGCGCCACATGACGTTGTGCGGCACGCCGGCGGGCTGCGACAGACCCTCTCCGGCCTTGAGCGTCACGTCGCCTTCTACTCCCGCGAAACGGAACGTGACGGATCCGCGGAGCACATACAGGTAGTGCCCGGTCATGTCGTGCCAATGCCAGCCAGTAGGATCGGTGAACGGCTTCAGCGCACGAATGTGCTTCGCGCCGATGCGACCGTTAGTCACCGCGGCGAGTCCGAGGTCGCGGTACTCAGAATCGGCACGCAGGCCTTCCTGGTTCCAGGGCGCCTCGGCCGCGCTGATGCGCGCAAATGCGCTCAGAGATTGCGCGAGCTCGCGTGGGCCGTCGTAACGGGGGGTGTCTTCGTTGTGCATGTGCATACCCTATGTATAGCGTCAATGTGTTCGCAAGCGTCGCGTCGCTTCGGCTTGGCTCGTGCTGAGTTGCGCCAACACGATGGTCGCAACGAATACAGCCGTCGTAAAAGCCTACGAGCGAAGCTGTTTTGCGAGATCCTGCGCATCGGCATTTCTGGTCGTTCCGGCAATCGCTTCGCCGCGCAAGCGCTCGTACTCCGCTTTAGGGACGGGCACCGCATCGCGGTCGCCGAGATCGTTAAGGCGGATCCGATATGTCTCTCGCGTAGTGAATACAGCGAACGCGGCGATAAGACAGATGCCGAACGTTAGCAAGCCGATCTTCAGCGGAATGTTGGCGGTGCCGGGGGGCGCGACGGCTACAAAGAGTGTGGGCGTCAGTGCCGCAAGCGTCGTCCCAACGTTTTGTCCGATGGCCATCCCCGTCACGCGCACGCGCGTGCGGAATAGTTCTGGGAAAAGGCTCGGGAACACCCCGTTGAAGCCCTGGTAGGCGATGCCCCACATCAGCACCGAAAGAAGTATCGTGAGCCAGAGGTTATGGATGCTGATGGCGTACAGGTAACCAAAAGAGAGCAGCCCGGCGCTGAGCACGCCGGCAAGAACTGGCGGCCTGCGGCCGATTTTGTCAGAGAGATTGCCGACGAAGGGAATCAGTATGACCGAGCAGATGTTTCCGAGAACCGGAATCCAAAGAAAGACGCCAACAGGAAAGCCGATACCGTAGGCCGGCTGGACTGCATACGCGGCGCCGAACACCGTAGCAAGAAGCGCGATGACCGCAACGAGCGCCATGCAGACGACGCGCAAGACATCGTCCCAACTCTGTCGCAGGACCTCGACAACCGGTGAGGAGGGCACCTCGCCGTGAGCCTGCTCCTCGCGAAAAGCGGGAGTTTCTTCAACCTGGCGGCGAATGATGTACCCCATGATGATGACGACAAAGCTGAGGAGAAACGGGATGCGCCATCCCCAGGAGACAAATTGATCTTTCGGTAAGAAATGCGCCAACGGCAAGAAGACCGCTGCCGCGAGGAGCTGCCCGGCTTGCACCCCTTGTAGGGTAAAGCTCGCGAAGTACCCACGTCGGCCGAACGGTGCATGCTCAAGGATCATGGAACTGGCGCCGGAGACCTCTCCCGCTACCGCGAATCCCTGAATGAGCCGGAGGATGACGAGCAGCAACGGAGCCCAGATGCCGACCTGCTGATACGTGGGCAGGAGTCCCACGCCCATCGTCGAAAAGCCCATTAAACACATGCAGAAAATCAGTACCGTCTTCCGGCCGTGCCGGTCGCCGACGTGGCCGAGCACCATAGCGCCTATGGGCCGGGCAACATAGCCGACACCGAAAGTCGCCAGGGATGCGATGATAGCTACTGTTGGGTTCCGAGAAGGGAAGAAGAGCTGCGGGAAAAGCAACGACGCTGCGGTCGCATAAATGAAGAAATCGTAGTACTCAAGTGCTGAGCCAATCCAGCCGCTGGCCGCGGCTATCTTCGACTGGCGCTGACGATGGGCCTCAATCTGGGTGCTTCCACTCATGACTTGTCTCCGTCTTGGATTGACTTTTCAGTGCGTATTTTTTATTGTTGTAACACCGTTCCACTAAGAACTATATTACGTAAATTATGAGAGTTGTCAAGGGAGCAGTTGATCGTTCGCTTCAAGCCATCGAGTTGCTGGCGCGCGAAGCGCGCTGGATGCGAATGTCCGACATCGCAGTTCAACTCGAGCTGGAGAAAGGTCCGGCCCATCGGGTGCTTGCGCAGTTGTGCGAGCAGGGGTGGGCCGAACAAGACGAACAGACTTCCCAATACCGTTTGACCTTAAAACTTTCTTTGCTCGGTCAGCGGTATCTGCATGGGCTTGGTCTGCCGGGCCTGGTGCAGCCGATCCTCGACGAGGTCGCCGCCCAGTGCCATGAGCTGGTCCGGCTGACGGTGGTCAATGAAGGGACGCTTGCGTGGCTTGCCGCGTCTCAGGGCGCGGCACCGGGTCTCATGTATTCGCCGTCCATGCATAGTCCCATCACATTGCATGCGACATCAGTCGGAAAGGCATGGTTGGCGGCAATGTCGAATGACGAAGCCATCGGGTACGCATTGCGTGGAGGACTCGGCAAGCCCAACGGCGCGGGAACACCGAAGGCGATCACTAGTGTCGACCAATTGATACCGGAGCTCGAACTGACGAGGCAGCGCGGCTATGGTCTCGTCGTCGAGGAGGCGGAGCCAGGCGTCGTCGCTATGGCGGTGACCGTGCGTTCGCTGATTGACGGGGCGGTAGTCGGGACAATTAGCATCGCTGGACCGGTCTTACGGATCGCGCCGGAGCGTTACGACGCCTTCCACGCGCTTTTGCAGGAAGCATCCGCGAAGTTGGGAGCGGTCTGGCCGCGCGAAAGCGTCGATCGGCATGTCAATGACACGGCCTGAGCATGTTAGAAGTAACGCATCGAGCACCTCGGCCTGGCTGTATCCGTACCTTCGAGGCGGCAGGTCGCGTTTCATGGCCATTGCGTTTCGCATGCGGTTGCTCGACATCTTTATGCCGCATTCCTTTACCGAAGCGCGGCCGACACCGCCTCGTCGATCTGCAGCGCAAAGCGCGCTTCAACATCGGGCACCGTGTAGCCAATGGACAGTTCCAGATACGCGTCGCCGAGCACCAACTGAACGAATGTCGCCGCCCGCAATGCAGCAGTCGATTCGTCGAATCGCTTTCCCAGAATTCTTGCGGAGAAGACGCGCACGACCTTCGCACCATTTTCATAAAAGACCCGACCTAGCTCGGGAAGGCGCTCGGCCTCAGCCACGATGGCCCGGTAAAGCCTTAGATAATCCGGCTCGATAAGGCTTCGTGCCAACACCCATCCCAATTCGTGCAACTCGACTTCCGGTGATCCATCGGATTGCTCGTCCAGAGCGCTGGCGAGAAGTTCACCCACCTGAGCGCACATCGAACTCACCAGACCAACGAAGAGTGCTTCTTTCGACTTGAAGTGGCGGTAGACCGTCTGTTTGCCGACGCCCGCGGCCGCGGCGACATCGTCCATCGTTGCCAGGCTGAAGCCCTGGCTTAAAAAAACGGTTTTCGCGCCGTCGAGGATGGCGGACCGCTTACGGCGCTGCAGCGGGCTCAGGTCGGAGAAAGAGTTCATGT
Source organism: Paraburkholderia sp. BL18I3N2 (assembly GCF_003001875.1). Lineage (NCBI taxonomy): Bacteria > Pseudomonadati > Pseudomonadota > Betaproteobacteria > Burkholderiales > Burkholderiaceae > Paraburkholderia > Paraburkholderia sp. BL18I3N2. The sequence goes on along the minus strand of NZ_PVNC01000003.1, from coordinate 28,658 downwards.
CCATGTCCGATAAATAGCAGATCGTCGCACGGTTGACAAGACTGACCAGTCTCGTTTACATTGAAGTCAAACGAGACTCATTAGTCTCGTTTTCGTGGTCGGTCAACTTCGCAGGCAATCCGTCGAGGAAAACGCTATGGAATTATTTATTACAGGTGGCACGGGCTACATCGGGCAAGCGGTCGCTCGTAAGGCAATCAGTCGGGGCCATCATGTGACGGCGCTGGTGCGCAACGACACATCGGTGGCCGCCAGCGCGCTCGCAGATCTCGGCGTGAAACTGCATCGCGGTGACCTGCACAGGCCTCAGTCTTTCGCTGCGATTGCCGGTGCCGCACATGGCGTGATGCACATGGCGTCGACCAACGATGCCTCCGCCGCTGCGGCTGACAAGGCCGCGGTTGATGCGATGCTTGCACATTTGCATCCGGGTGCGTCGTTCGTCTATACATCGGGCACATGGGTGTACGGCAACACGGAGGGCGCGGCCGCGACTGAAGCAACGGCGTTGAACCCGACACCACTCGTCGCCTGGCGTCCCGCAGTTGAGCAACACGTGCAGACGCTGGCGGCACGCCGCTCGATTGCTGCAGTGATCCTCCGGCCGGCGATGGTGCACGGTCACGGCGGCGGCGTCTTCGGCATGCTTGCCGGCATGGTCCGCCAGACCGGCAGTGTAAGAGTCGTCGGGGATGGTCGTAATCACTGGCCCGCCGTGCATGTCGATGATCTCGCCACAGGTTATCTGAGCGCGGTGGAGCGGGCGGCAAGCGGGGACGATCGAGTCACGGGACAGATCTTCAACGTTGTCGCGGAAGATGCCGTTGCCGTTGCCGAAATAGGCGAAGCGATTCGAGCCTCGATCGGCGCCGACCGCGTCGAATTCTGGCCGCTCGACGACGCGCGCAAATCGCTTGGACCATTTGCCGACGCATTGGCGCTAGACCAGTCGGCAAGTGGCCAGCACGCCCGGCGAGTTCTTGGGTGGGAGCCCTGCGGCCCCGGCCTGGTTGCGGACCTTTCTTCACAGAAGCACTTTCAGCAAAGCACCGGAGCATGACGATGGTGCTCACCACGGTATTTTTCGAATCGATCCTCGCGACGACTGTAGCGGTCCTGTTTGCGATTGCCGGAGCGGTTAATCTGGCAGGGCTCGGCACGGTGACGCGCGACTTTGCACGCTGGGGTTACCCGGCATGGTTCCGATTGTTTTGTGGTGCTCTCGAGTTGCTCAGTGCAGCACTTCTTTCTCGACAACAAACCAGAGTGCTGGGGCTAGCGCTGGCCGGTGTGATCATGACCGGCGCGCTCTTCACGTTGCTACGAAACAGGGAGCCGTTCCGGCATCTCGCCCCGGCGCTGATCTTCTCGGCTCTTGTCGTGGTTACAGTGGCGGTGCGCAGTTGAAGCCTCCTCGGCATCATGCGAGCGAGCCAGGGACGTTGAGCCAGGAAATCACACTGCGCTTTGCGAAGGTCCGTTGTTCGAAATCACTGAGCAGACTCGCGCGAGTGCTGAAGCCTGGATCCAGGCGGCGGGACTTTCGTCGGGCGACGATCTGTTTCAGAGCGGGATTCACGGCTCGCCGCATCTCTCGACACGTCAGTACGCTCGACTGGCCCATCGCTGGATCGGATCAATTGGGCTCGACGATACGGCTTACGGTACGCATCCGACGATGCGGCGAACGAAGGCGTCACTGATATACCGCCGCACCAGGAATCTGCGGGCGGTTCAGCTGCTGCCAGGACACACCAAGCTCGAAAGCACCGTACGGTATCCCGGCATCGAGGTCGACGATGCGCTTGAGATGGCGGAACAGACCGAGATGTGAAGTGCCAACGCCGGGCGGCGACGGGGCCTGTCCGGCCAGGAACGGCCGTTCGACAATCGTCGGCGGATCGTCGACAATTCTCGCTGGCTCACGCACGTTCCGGGCTAACAAAGTTTACCGTTTTTAATCTGCGGTATTTAGGAACCTTGTATGCCCGCACCCTATGCCGGTAGCTGCCTCTGCGGTCGGATCAAGTTTGAGCTCCGGCGCGAACCACTCACTTTTTATGTTTGTCATTGCACCACCTGTCAGCGAAGAACAGGCGGGGCTGCGCTGTCTGTGATGTGGGTCCGTCGAGGGGATTTACATGTCCTGGAAGGTGAGCCGATCATGCTGACGTTTGATTTTGGTCGCGGGCGGCAGCGGCGCAGCAAGGCATGCGCGGGCTGTGACACGCGGCTTTGGGCCGAGCCCATCGATCAGCCCGATCTGGCGATACTCAGACCAGGCACACTGCAAAACCAAAGCGAATTTTCCCCGATAGCGCACATATTCACCCGCAGCAAGCAGCCATGGTTTCTGATTCCAGATGGCATTCCTAGTTTTGAAGGAAGTGTCGGCGAGCAGGAAGAGTTGCTTCGCCTATGGCGCGAGCGGAAGATGGGCGGGCGCTAACGATCCCTGAATTAATGCCGGACGGGTGGTGCTCAGATCGCTTGTCTCGGGAGCCGATCACCTGTCTGAACATGATCCAGTCGGCTTCAGGCTCAGTCCGGCCAATTTAAGACATCCGCGAGTAACGTTTAGATTGTCGACGATCGGCGAATACACCGCATCCCGTTCATTCCTTCTGCCGGACGCCAGACTGTGCGCCGATGTCGAAGTTGCTCTAACTCATCCGATTTTCAACATTTCAGTGTCCTTTCCATGCTGACGCAGCGTCATGGAAACGACGACGCCATGAGAATCAACATTAAAAATGACCTGAACATTTAGGTCGAAGTCCGCGAAGAACTCCTGGGCGTTTTCGGGAAAGATGCCGAACGGGCCTTGACCTGTCGCCTGAGCAATCAGATGTTGATCCGCTTCCGTCACAATGATCACAAAGTCCGCTCGCAGTTCATAACGACCTGTGTAGGATTGCAGCACTGCCTGATCAACCGGGACGATCACCCGTGCTTTGTTCAACGGCTTAGCCGGATTCAAAAGATGGTGCGCAATGTCGCCCACGTCACCCGCTGCGTTGGACATTAATACCACGCCGGTCCGCGCGCGGCGGTAGAACAACATCATCGAGCGATAGCCCGCCGTGCCACCGTCGTGACCGTACAGTACGTCGTCGCCTAGTGCTTTCGCTCCCCAACCGAGTGCAATATCTTGATCCGCTACGCGTTGGCGCAGCGTCATCGTTTCTTCAATCGCCTGGTCGAGGCTGGATTTACGCTGCCCGAAGATGGTCTCCAATAAGGTCAGCTGGTCGTTTACTGTCGAGCGAAGTGCGCCTGCTCCGGCAAAGGGTGAAGGACCGAGATTCCATCCTAGTACCGGCCGCAGTGAGGCGTCATGTCCGGGTACAAGACGGATTTTCATGGAATCTGACAACTCGATCGATGTGCTACGCATACCCAGCGGACCAGTGACGCGCTCGCGGATCAAGGTCTCATAGTCTTTGTTGGCACGGCACGTCAGCGCGTGGCCCAACAGGCCGACACCAAGATTGGAATATTCTTCAACCGTGTCAACATCGCGCGTGAGTTCGTGCGCTGCGAGGAATTGGTAGAGCGCGTCAACGGTGTAATGCCGATAAGGATCGGGATCGTCGCCATTGAAGTTGTCGGGCATTCTGGGAAGGCCGGACAAATGTGTTGATAGCTGCTGCAGCGTTATTTTCCGGCCGTTACGCTCAGGTACCGCTACGCCGCTTGGAAGCAGATCCTGAACCGGCTCGTCGAATGTTGCTTCTCCTCTCCCGACCATATCGGCGAGTAGGAATGCCGTGTAGACCTTTGTGATTGACCCTATCTCGAACACAGAGTCGCCATCAGGAGTGCTGGTGTTGTCGGCGCTGTGGCGGCCATAGCTCACGACACGCCGCCTGCCACCATCGATCATGCCGACCACGATTCCTACGCTTTGCCTCCTCCCATCGACGCGATCCGAAAGAATTGAAAGAATCTCATCGTTGGTGGGGAAATGCGAGTGGGACGCTTGTGGGTTGCGGTCGGTTTTAGGCATACGTGGCTCAACGTGTAGGGACGGGGATATCGTCTGGCACCAAGATTTTCGCCAGTCGCTCGGACGGCCGCCCATTCGTCGACCGCCGACCGCAATCACCACCTTTGAAGAATTTGACTTTCCGTCTTGCCCGGCTTATGCGTAGCGCATTAAGCGGCGTTCGGCCAATTTGGGACGTTCGACGGTGCCACCCAACTCGTCGACAAAATTCCCCTCGTGGCTCGCTGGCAACTGACGAGCAGCGTGATGCAGTTCTTCCGGAATCCAATCGGACGGACGTGAACGAGTTAGCGGCCTCCACCGAAGCTGGCCCATGCTAGCCTGTCCGAGCGCATTTTGATGTATTCCGGATCTGAGGACAACGCGGGAGAGAGTTGACTCCAGGTCAGCCCCGAAGGCGACCCAAGATAAAGGATGGCGTCGAACTGCTCCTGCATCACCGGAGAGCGAATAGGATCGACGTAGATCTCTACAATGACATCATCATGCTCGATAAACATGGCGTGCGGATAATACGAGCGAAAACTCGCCTCCCCGAGCGGGGTGCGGCGAATGTCCGCAAGGCTAGGGGTCGGCCAGGAGTTGACGTCGGGCTGTAAGGTCGCCGGATCAACAAACACTGGAACCCAAACAGAATAGACTTTGACTCCTTGGCTTTCCAGCAACGAAACGATGCTATTCGGTAGCGGATTGAATCGTTGTTCCGCCTTCTCTTGGTTTGTCGTTTGCCAGTACAGGTTTTTACGCAACAAGTGCATGCCACCGTAGACGACCAAGGCGCGGCGCTGCCTGGCCAGCACTTCACGTTGGATGATTTCTACTGCACAGCTGTTGCGGTCGCCTACGGCCCTCGAAGCTTCATCGAACTCCTCAGCGTTTTTGATTTTCGACCAATCGATCGGCAGATCGCCCAACAAGACACGAATCTGACGGTCTTTAGGGAGCGAGGCATTCACATCGCGCACCTCACGAAAAAGCCCCTCAAAGACTGGACGATCCCACACATCGTGGGGTTGCGTAGTGTTTTGCCACGCTTGGCGGAGTTGATTTTCGGGTACGTCTTCTCCCGCAACGAACCGGTCCATCATCTCCTGGTAAAGGGAATTTCCGCTTTCAACTACGATATCGTTCACGATGCAAGCAAATCTGGGGTCCCGAATCAGCGAAATCCGAAAAGCATAAGCTTGTTCACATCCGTGGCCGCCGTCGCAAATCGCGACGACATCGTTGGATTTGAAAGCTTCCAGAATACCGGTGATCGGATCAATCGGACTTGCAGCTATTGTCATCGGGTGGGCTCCATCACTCTGGTTTCGGGCGTTCCAAATCTTACTGCGTCAAGTATTGATGACGGTCTCACAGGTGGGAAGTTCTGCGTGCTGCATTAGTTTGGAAGTCCGGTTTTCAATCAATGCGACCGTCCCTTGTCGGGCGCGCGCTATCGATCGCGACCTCGCGAGATTCACGGTGCATGCAGTTTGCACAATTCGATAACCGGCCAATTCCGGAGGTCGGGGCATGCGCCATGATCGTAAACAATCTCTCCTGGTTTCAGTTGTCGATAGCTAGTTGAAAGCTATAGCCGAGCGAAATCGAAGATTTATTTATTCAGCCCGCAAAGCGAATCACACCGCGCTGCTCAAGGATTTAATTTGAGCTAGAGTCCAATGCTGACATTCCTGAGAGGTTAAATTTGTGATTGACGAAACGGCTGTCATCCACCCGACTGCGGTTATTGAAGAAGGTGCCGTCATTGGGGCTCGAGTTCGCATTGGCCCCTACTGTTGTATAGGCGGTGACGTCGAGATTGGCGAAGGCACCGTCCTTAAGTCGCACGTTGTCGTAAGCGGGCACACCCGCATTGGCCGAGACAACGCGATCTACCCTTTCGCCACGATCGGAGAAGACAACCAGGACTTGAAATACGCTGGAGAGCCAACCGTCGTAGAAGTGGGCGATCGCAACAGAATCCGGGAAAGTGTCACGATCCATCGCGGCACGGTCCAAGGAGGCGGTATCACCAAGGTCGGAAACGACAACCTTCTAATGGTCAATGCGCACGTTGCCCACGATTGCATCGTTGGCGACCATTGCATTCTGGCAAACAATGCGACGCTAGGCGGTCACGTTATCCTGGATGATCACGTGATCATCGGCGGTATGTGCGCAGTCCATCAATTCTGCGTCATCGGAGCGCACGTTATGGTGGGCGGCTGTTCTGGTGTCGCGCAAGATGTGCCGCCGTTTGTTATTGCGCAAGGCAATCACGCTTCACCTGTCGGAGTGAATACCACGGGGCTACAACGCCGTGGCTTCAGCAAGGAGGCGATACAAGCCATCCGGAATGCCTACAAGCTGCTTTACCGTAGCGGGAAGACGCTTGACGAAGCGAAGCCGGAGATTGCTGAGATTGCAACAGCCCATGCCGAGGTTAAGCCTTTTTACGATTTTCTTGATCGCTCGACTCGCGGTTTGATTCGGTGAGGAACGGCCAGGCAATCCGCGCCGCGTGAACGGTTGATTCTCGAACAAGCGGAAGGCGGACGGGTCACCTTATTAGATCTGCATGCAGTTGCAGGCGCCCAGTCGCGGTCTGCTACTGAAGTGGTCCGAACAGGCGGCAATTATTTTCTGAAGTACTCTTGCAGCGTGCCTCTCCATGCCTCCCCCTTACCTGAACTTCCCTTATGTCGCATTCTGTCGATGAATTTCTCGCGCTTGACGTACTTACATTGCGTGAGCACACAGAACGAGCTGGCGACGCCTTTGACGTAGACGAGCACCGGAGAAAATTGTGCAAGTCCATGGAGATTAATGAGGTGTGCTCTGTGCGACGGGACGGGAAACTCGTGGCCTATGCCATGCTTCGCCCGGAAGCAGGAGCGTGCTGGTTCGTTGGTGCCTTTGGTATGCACCCCTTGCATCGAACGTACACCGTGGTAAATGAGCTGTTCGCGAAGATCGCGACCTTGGCGATCGAACGAGGGATCGGTGAGCTACGAAGCCATGTCTATAAGACCAACCGATTGTCTGTTGCTTTTCATCGCAGGCTTGGATTTCTGGTGACGAGTGAGAATGACAAGGGCTTCGAGTTCTTCATCACACTGGATGAACTGGCCACGAAGCCAGCAATACGGCGTGCCACTGCCCGAGCGACATCCGCCGCGGAGTAACGCGCAAAGCCCACTGTGCTCAATCGCAACGAGAGGCCGCATATTCCTTGAGAATGCATCCAAACGTCGGTCACCAGGAGCGGACGTTACAGCCTTTGAAGGTCCACTTTCGGAAAGCGGGAGTGACCGGTCCGGGTCGGTTTGGTGCGTTCGTCGGCGGCCCGGACTCGGCAATTTTGAGACATTCGACGGCAGCGCTTAAACTATTGACATTGCTCCGTGGCACACACCGAACAAAATGAGCGCAATTGAACTGCTGAGACCCACGACCGCATTGCTGCCAAGCTACATTTCGGCCCTCAAGGCGGGATGGTCACCTGACAACGTTCGTAAGGAGGTCGCTGCGCGAGAACAGTTGCACGCAATAGAAGTGAACGCAGAGGCATTTGTCGACGGCCTAGATGACCCGACCGCATCGGGCGGCCCGATTCCTCTACCTGATGGCTCGACCATCGTCCGTCTTCCAAGCGTTGTCCGATGGATTTGGGACGGTGATGTTAGCGGGGCAATCGGATTTCGTTGGCAGGCTGGAACTGCCGAATTGCCGCCGTATGTACTCGGACATATCGGCTTCTCAGTCGTGCCGTGGAAGAGGGGCAACGGCTACGCCAAGCAGGCGCTCAATTTGATGCTGGGCCAAGCGAGGCGACAAGGCTTGCCCCACGTTGAGCTAACGGTTGATCCTGAAAATATTGCCTCGCAGGGGGTTATCGCGGCGTGCAGCGGCGTCTTGATCGAGCGCTTCAGAAAGACGGCGGCCTACGGATTCGCTGAGACTCTTCGCTATCGTATTGAGCTAAACAACTGAGAAAGCCGTCTGCCTGTTCGGCCAGCCTTAATCGGACGGTGGAAGCATTGCCGTCGTTGCACAGGCATCAGTTTATGTGTCAATATCGACGCCATGGAACTTCGTAACGTCCCAAATCTGCCCCATCACCATCACGGTCGACATCCAACGCGCCGTGGTCCGTTACGTCCATAGCAGGGAATACGGGATCGTAGTTCCCTCTCCATGCACAAATGACCAAGGCGCCACCGGCGCCTTTTTTATTTTCAACTTCAAAGAGAATTCTCATGACCATGATTCGCGGAACACGTTTCATCGTTGGCAAGGAAGCCGCTCAGATTCGCGCCCTGGAAACCCAATATCGGAGCTATCTTCATTAACGTCGGAGCAGAGGAGGCGATTGTCCCCACCTTGTGGTCGCAAGATACATTTATTCAAAAGGCCGGTGGTAGCGAGATCATCGGGCAGATGTGGGCCTTTCCCGATAAGAAGGGACGGGCTTGCTGCCTGATTCCAGAGGCGACTGCACTTTTTCAGGAGCGTTGCAGCGAACTGCGGGGCCGCCAACGGGAACGGATGTTGTTTTATATTGCTCGATGCTACCGCTATGAACGACCTCAAGCCGGCCGTTACCGTGAATTCTCCCAACTGGGATTTGAGTATCTCTGCCCCGATCCAAAATCGGCGGTCAAACGTAGCCAGGAAATAGCGACCGGTTTTTTCGATTCGCTTGGCCTTCGCTATGAAATCGACGGATCGGCCCGTAGAGGCCTCAGCTACTATCTGAACGGTCGGGGCTTCGAAATGCGCTGTATTGAACTCGGAGCACAGCAGCAAGTGGTGGGTGGTGGCGCATACCAAGAGGGTGCCGGCTTCGGCATCGGCGTTGAAAGACTATTGTTGGCGATGACCGCTCAAGGGCTTGTGTAACGGGCGCCGATGCCGACGTGGCTTGCGGCTCAGAACAGCCGCAAGCTTCATATTGCCATCCACACGTTGCCAGGCGAGTTCGCGAACGTCCGCTTCCCGCGGACTCGACCGTCCGGTGTGGGGGCGAGCAGCGCCCGTTGACGGCGAGCCAGACTAATTCTCCATTCACTTGAAAGGAGATGGTCATGAACGCGACTGATGAAATAATCGGCGCCAGGATACCTTGGAACAAGGGCAAGCTAACAGGACAGAAGCTTCCACTGAAGCTCAAGGAAATCTGGGCCATTCGCATCCGTCTTCAGCTTTGGGCGAGAGTTCGCGACCTCGCCATGTGCAATCTGGCGATCGATAGCAAACTGCGCGCTTGCGATCGAACAAAGCTTCGGTTTTGCGATGTTTGCCACGGGCCACACGTCGCTAGCCGGGCGACGGTAATGCAGCAGAAAACGCAACGGCCAGTTCGGTTTGAGATTACCGAGCAGACGCAATTCAGCGTCGAAGCATGGATAAAGGCGGCAGCGCTGGTGTCGGGTGACTTTCTGCTCCCAAGCCGGCCCCGAGCATCAACGCACGTCTCGACACGCCAGTACTTGCGGGCGTACATAAATGGATCGCGTCAATCGGGCTTGACGACAGTGCGTACGGCACCCTCACAATGCGCCGTACGAAAGCGTCACTGATCTACCGGCGAATCAAGAACCTCCGCGCCGTTCAACTGCTGCTTGGCCATACCAAACTTGAAAGCACAGTGCGGTACCTTGGCATCGAGGTCGACTATGCGCTGGAGATGGCGGAGCAGACCGAGGTGTGAGGCGTCAACGCCGGGCGACGATGGGATGCTGTCCCGGCCAGGAAGCGTCACTCGTTTATCCCCTCGCTCGAACATTCAGATGACTGTTTGCTCAAACAGCCGTCATTGGTGAATCGCTTTGAGCCACTGATCTCCTCGGCCTTACGGCCACCGGAAACAGCGTGCTTCCGATGGCTCACGTGTCGTCGGTGGACACCTGCTCCTCGCGCGCATATTGAGAAGGTGGCCGCCCGACGTGCCGCGTGAAGGCGACGCTGAAGGTGCTGGCGGAGCTGTAGCCAACGCGCTGTGCCACTTCGGCGACACGGCCTTCATTACGACGTAGCAGGTTCTTCGCGAGCGCCATGCGCCAGGTGAGCAAATATTCCATGGGCGCTACGCCCACCGCGCGGTTGAAGCGCTCAAAGAAGGTCGAGCGCGAGAGGGCGGCCTCTTTCGCGAGGTCAGCAACCGTCCACGCGCGTGTAGGGTGTTCGTGCATCACCCGGATCGCGGCCGCAAGGCGGGCATCGGACAGTCCACGAACCAGCCCCGGTGATGCTGTCGTTTCCGCCGTCGACCGTAGCGCCTCGATAAGCAGCACTTCCAGCAGTCGTGACAGCACGACCTCACGCGCTGGACGCTGCGCGCGCGATTCGTCCCGTACGAGTTGCACGAGGGTGGCCAGTCGATCGACGCCGCGGACATGCACGATTTGCGGTAGCAAAGAGACCAGCAGCGATGCGTCGGGTGAACCGAAGCTGCAGTGGCCGACCATCATGCGCAAATCGACCGGACCATCCGGATCGCCGATGCCGAATTCATTGTTGCCAAGCACGAGTGGCGCGAGCGTTTCAACGCCAGGCGGTGGCGGCACGAGGCTGGACATCGACACGCCGTAGGCCGCGGGAATCAGCACGAAGTCTCCCGAGACAAGCTCGATGGGCTCGTGTCCCTCGATCGCCATGCGGCATGCGCCCTCAAGGATCACGTAGTAGAGCGGCTGCCCGCTATCCGAGCGGCGAACGCGCCATGAGCCTGCACCCAGAACCAGCTTGGAAAATCGCGCGCCCGGCTGCAGCAACGTCACGACTTCGGCCAAGGGATCGATCATCGCTGGACTCTTGCGAATGAAATTCGGATTTTAGATGGTAGCAGGTACGGTCAGGGTCGTCTATCGTAAGGGCATACGCAAACCACCTCACACCGGAGTGTCCATGAAAACCGTACTGATCACCGGCTGCTCGTCCGGATTTGGCCTCGAGATTGCCCGCTATTTTCTGGCCCGCGACTGGCAGGTCGTCGCGACGATGCGCACGCCGCGCACCGACCTGCTGGCGCCTTCAGAGCGTTTGCGCGTGCTGGCGCTCGACGTCACAGATCCGGAAAGTATCAGCAAAGCGGTCGAGGCGGCCGGCCCGATCGACGTGCTCGTCAACAACGCGGGCTTCGGCGCGGCTTCGCCGGCGGAACTGGTCGCACTTGAGACGGTACGCGATATCTTCGAGACCAACACCTTCGGCACGATCGCCGTGACGCAGGCCGTGCTGCCTCAGTTCCGGCAGCGCAAAGCCGGCGTCGTCGTGAATGTCACGTCGAGCGTCACGCTGAAGGCGCTGCCTCTAATTGCCGCGTACAGCGCCAGCAAGGCGGCGGTGAACGCATTCACGGCGTCAATGGCGTTGGAACTGGAGCAGTTTGGCGTGCAGGTGCGTCTGGTGCTGCCGGGCCGCGCGCCCGACACCCGGTTCGGCGAGAACGCCCGCGCCCGGATGCATGGTCTCGACCATGAGGCGTACGCTGATCTCGCCCGCAAAGTTATCGCAGGACTGCAGAATACCTCTTCGCCGATCACCCGCGCGCAGGACGTCGCCGAGGCCGTTTGGCGCGCGGCGACAGACCCGTCGTCGCCCATGCGCATCCCGGCCGGCGCAGATGCCGAAGCATGGGCGGCGGAGGCTCGCTGACCCGGCGACATGAATTGAAGAAGGCTTGTACTCGCGCGAGCGCATTACATTCAGGAGATTGCTATGCACGACAAATCCGTTGCCCTCGTAACCGGGGCGAATCAAGGAATCGGTCTTCAGGTTGCGAAGGATCTCGCGGCACGCGGTTTGACTGTGCTGGTCGGGTCGCGCAGCCTCGAACGCGGCGAGGCTGCGGCCACGGAAGTCGGGCGGGGTGCCGTCGCGCTCCAACTCGACGTGACGGACCGGGCTTCGGTCACATCTGCGGCAGAGCGCATTCGAAACGAGTTCGGCCGCCTTGACGTGCTTATCCAGAACGCGGCCATTTCGAATACGAGGAAGCAGCCCGGTCAGTCCGTTGAGGAATATGCGAAGACGACGCGCCCCAGCAACGTGGATCTCGATGAAATGCGCGCGGTGTGGGACACCAACGTGTTTGGCGTGCTGGCTGTGTACCAGGCAATGCTGCCACTGTTACGCAAGACGCCGGGCTCCCGCATCGTTAACGTGTCGAGTGGCCTTGGGTCGTTGACGACGAACTCGAACTCGGCCTTCCCCTACCGCGCGATCTTCGGCCCCGTCTACCCGGCGTCCAAGACGGCTCTCAACGCTTTGACGGTTGCCATGGCCATCGAACTTGAGCCAGAAGGTATCAAGGTCAATGCCGTCTCCCCGGGTTTTACCAGGACGAACCTCAACGGATATGCGGGCACCGAGACCGTCGAGGAAGGCGCTCGCGAGGCGGTGCGCGTTGCGCTGCTGGGTCCGGACGGCCCCACAGGGACGTTCACTCGCTGGCAAGGGGAAACGATCCCATGGTGATTTAAGTCTGGAGCGCGCGTTCGGAAGGATCGATGGATTGGGTTGGAGCGCATGAAACCGGGCCGTTCGTCTGAGCCATGGTCGCGGCGTTAAATTTCGCTGTTGTTGAACTGGTGGCGGCAGAGCGTTCGCTCGGCACACCGGACGAGCGGATGGCAGGTGCACTTCCGAAGGAGCCGTTCAGGTCGTGCGAATTGGACGGCGACTTAGGGTCGACATGAGTCTGATGCGATTTGTATGACGCGTAGCCAAGGGTGTCGGCCCGTAGACCGTTGACAATTCTGCCGCCTGCGAATGCGAATCGGGGGCACCGAATCAGCGGTCGTAGGCTTCGTTAAAATAGACTGTTGTATCCGCGCCTCTCATGCGCGACAGGGGCGATGCTATGCCGACAATCGAAGTGGTGAAACTATACGGCGCCGCATGGAGTGTCTATGTGCGGATCGCCCGGCTTGCGCTGGAAGAGAAGGAGGTCAAATATGACCTGGTCGAAGTGGATGTCTTCGCAGAGACGGGGGTCCCAAAGGAGCATTTGACACGGCACCCGTTCGGCCGTATTCCAGCTTTTGAACATGGCGATTTCCGTCTTTATGAGACGGGCGCGATTGTTCGCTATATCGACGACGCTTTTCCGGGACGCAAACTACAGCCGACAGATCCGAGAGCCCGCGCCAAGGTAAACCAGATCGTTGGGATGCTGGACGCCTACGCATACCGAACGCTCGTTTGGGACATATATGTTGAAAGCGTGGTTTCAGTTCGCGAAGGCCGGTTGGCAAATCAAGCCAAGATCGCCGCCGCGCTGCCACGTGCCGCTGTATGTTTATCCGAGTTGACCCGGCTATCGGACAGCCGAGGGTTTCTGATCGGCGATGGCGTGACACTTGCGGATCTGTACGCCGCTCCAATCTTCGCATGCTTCATGCAGGCACCTGAAGCCGCGTTACTGATGCAAGGGTGCGGCAAACTGACCGACTGGTGGCAAAGATTCGCCACTCGGGACAGCATGTCCCGGACAAGTCCGTAAGCCGCTGCGTGCGGAATGCGACGGCACGCTGGAATCGTTCGGTGTGGTCGCCTATTTGCGAAGAATTCGAAGATCCAAGCTTTTGCGGCATGTGACATGCTGACCTACAGTGTCTTCTTCATCGAGGGCGCGGGGTGAAGCGCATAGTTTTGACGCTCGTAAAATGAAACGGCCTCGGGTCTGGCGTCGAGAAACACTGTACTCATGTCACGAGCACGGGCGTCGGCTTCTGCATATTCAAGCAACGCTTGGCCCGTACCGCTTCCCCGAGCTTGCGCAGTGACGACAATATCATCGATATGCAAATACGCACCCCGCGCTAGCGTATGGACCGGCCGAATGCCCATGACGCCGATCAGCTCGCTGTTCGTAAACGCGCCTACGAGCTCGTAACCAGAATATGATTGTTGCCGCACTCGCCTCAAGAACTCTGCTTCGTCCAGGGAGCGTAGCTGGGAAATGACTGGAAATGCTTGTGCCCATTCGGCTGGGGTAAGCCGTCGAACTTTCAGATTGTTGCGGCGACTCCGACTCATAGCTTGTAGCCCTTAAAAAGGTGTCAATTCTTGCACACCCACTTTTTTGACCGCTCAATGTCGACTATGGAGAGCGGAGGGCTCTTGAAGGGTCGCGATATGCCAGTTGCATCGGACAGCACGCGGCCAATTTGGGACGCTCGACTTCGCTGTCCAAATTGCTAACGACCAGTCGAAATTGCGCGAGATTTGCACGCGTTGTTGATCGCGCGCTCCACGTCCGACGATTGAACTACTAGTCGTGCATCGGCCAGAAGCGTCGCGTGCAGCGTGTGGATCACTCAAGAATTTCGACTGTTTGCCGATATTAAAGTCGAGCGTCCTTTCATTGAAGCCGAAACTCATGACCCAGCGATTCAAATCATGGCTGCTGGCGTTCGCCTTGAGCGCAGCGTGTGCCGGTATCGTGGCATGCCTGAACCTGGTACTCGACAGTCCGGATTATCCGCAGCCGTCCTGGTTGATCTATTTACATGTGGCTTGCGCATTCGTCGGCGCGCTTGCCATCACTCGTTTCATCCAGGGCATTCCCGCCGCACTGCAGGGGCCGAGTTCACGATCCACCGTCGCACAAGGCGTCGTCGCCCACAATAGGGTAGCCGTCGTGAACATCGTCGTGCCAGGGAAAAGTGCATTCTTCTCGACAGTCCGGTGCGTCATGATTCTCTGCTTTGTGCTGTGCCTCATGGCACAGTTTGTTCAGGTCGGCAAGCGTACGGATGACACGAGCGGTTCGCCTATCAGTCGCGGCCCGCAGTTGCGGAAGCTAAGTATATGAAGCCGGTTTGCAAGCCGCGTCACGAGCCATCTGCGACAGCAAAGGCTTCAGACGAAGTAAATGATGTGCGTCGTCGGTCGGCGCCCGAGATGCTTGTCGTTTCCCTGCTCGCGCTGGGCATCGCGTCGATCTGTTTCGGACTTTACAGCCTGATTCAAGCATTCGACGTTTTCGATCTCCCGAGCCCGTTTAGGATCTGGTTCTCGCGCGCCCTCGTCGCGATGGCGGTCGGCGTGATCGCCCTGCATATCGGCGGAAAGCGCGCAGAGGCGCTCTAGGGCTCGGTCGTAGGACGCAGTGCGGCCACTGGCCGTCATACGCCTGGTTGCTGCCTCGGAAATTCAAACGGCGGATTTCAGCCGTAGATGCGACGCGCTAACGGGTCCGCGTGCATTTGCTTGTCGCGCCGGTCGTAACGGACTAGCTGTCACCGGCGGGGACGGCTCGCCTGCCGCTTGTCAGCGGGCTGCAGCGCAACACGCAGTTGATCAATCGCCGATTTCGCTATACAGGCGGATGGCCGCCGCTCTGCTTGACAAAGCCGTAGGCCATGCTCAGACCTAGCCCCGTGCCCTGACCGTCCGGCTTGGTGCTGAAGAACGGGTCGAACGCACGCTCCATCACTTTCGGGCTCATGCCGGCTCCGGTGTCCGTCACGGCCGCATCACATATTGCCCAGCTGCGACGTCCGGAAACGCCAGCACATATTCGTCGTCGAGCGTCGCATTCGATAGCTCAAGAGAGAGCTTGCCGCCGTCGGGCATTTGGGTCGCGCGCATTGATCGCCAGACTCAGGATAACGTTTTCCAGTTGATGTGGATCGACGGCGGTATTCCACAGCCCCC
Organism: Paraburkholderia sp. BL18I3N2; assembly: GCF_003001875.1. Classification (NCBI taxonomy): domain Bacteria; kingdom Pseudomonadati; phylum Pseudomonadota; class Betaproteobacteria; order Burkholderiales; family Burkholderiaceae; genus Paraburkholderia; species Paraburkholderia sp. BL18I3N2. The sequence continues at coordinate 12,994 of NZ_PVNC01000003.1, read as the reverse complement.
GGCAACGACCGACTCGATCTCGATCGTCTCACCAGCGCCCGTCGCAGAAGATCGTCAAGTGCGCGAAGCTGACGTGCGGGATTGATGACGACCGGGCGAGAGGTTGCTGACGACCGAAGGCAAGCAGCTGGGATGCGAGCTTGGCGCCGCGATCGACGGCGTCGATTGCGTTACCCAGCCGCTCGGCGCTCCAGTGGTCGCGCCTGCGCCCGTCGACGTCGCCGCTCGTTGCCGACGAACTGGAGCAGCTGCGCGTGACGCACGGGACACAGAGGGTGGAACTGGATGTGACTGGGGACACTGCGGCTCTGTGCGACGGCCGGCGCATCCAGCAGATGCTTGGCAACCTCGTGGCAAACGCGATCAAGTACGGGGAGCCGGCGGGGGCCGTGCAGGTAACTGTCACTGGAGGAGACCGGGAGATATCATCGCCGTCAGGAACTGCGGGCCGGCCATATCGCCGTCCTTCCTATGTCGCGTGTTTGAACCTCTTGAGCGCGGTCCGGGCGCTGAAACGCGGCCGGGCTCGGAGGACAGCCTCGGCCTGGGGCTCTATATTGCAAGAGAAATTGCCCATGCTCGCGGCGGCGAAATAGCCGCACGGTCCGACGAATCGGAAACGGACTTCACCGTTCGACTACCTCGTGTAGCTCCCGACATCTGTAAAGACCCACCACACCAACGCTAGCACTTTCGACTGGAGTGCAGATCGGGCAGATCGGTGCTGACGAGCGTCTCTGGTGGAATTTACGGGAACGAGCCGGTACGGGCGCTTTGCACCAAGATAGAAACGTCTAGAGAAAGTCCGCGAAGCACGGTCACGGGTCGCGTCCCGCCGACCGCTGACCGGGCCACCTCATGCATCTGCACGAGGCACCGATCGGCCAAGAAGATACGGTCGACTGTGCGGCCCAGATCGTCAACAACCGCGCGCCGCCCCCGTCGAAACGGATCCGCAATCGTTGTCCGTCTGCTCACCATGTCCGACGCACTATCACTCGAATTTCTGTGACAATCAAAGACCGGCGCAATACGATTCTGGGCTTCGGATAACAACAAAACCTTCAGGCATCGGCTTACTCCGCGGCGCTGGCCAGCGCGGCGGCACGGATGAGCCGTGTCTCCTGCGCCACGATCAGATGGCCCGACGCCTTGAGATAGGCCGGGAAATCCGGATGCGTATCGCGTGCAAGGCACCGGCGTTCGTAGTCCGCCAGATTGTCATACCCCCACAGGTGGGTGAACTGGTTTTGCGGCCCGACCATACTTGTCCAAAATCCGAACGGATGTCCTAGTGTCTCGCGCAGGATCGGCATCGCGAGCGTGTCGAACACATCGAGAAATTCAGGCATCTTGCGCAGCGCGATGGTGTAGACCCGGAAATCTACCAAGGGCTTTGCCAGAAACAAGGGACGGGTATTCATGCGTACTCTTTCTCTCTGTGAGTCACCGCTTTGGAGGCAATGACGTTGCCGGTGACATAGCCGAATGTCATGTTGGGCCCATGAGTGATGCCGGCGCCCGGATAGTTGCCGCCCGTTACGCTGCGCCGGTCGTTGCCGACCGCATAAAGACCGTCGATCTGGCTGCCGTCGGCGCGCAGCACCTCGCCGGTGACGCTGGTCCTGAGACCGTCGAACGTGCCCAGATCGCCCATCACGACCTTCACCGCATAGAAAGGGCCGGTCGCGATCGGCGCAACACAAGGATTGGGCTTGTGGTCCGGATCGGCGAGATAGCGATTGAACGAGGTGCTGCCGCGCTGGAACGACGGGTCTTCTCCGCGTTCGGCGTCGCGATTGTAGGCAGAGACCGTCTTCTCGAGCGCCTCGGAAGCAATCCCGCAATTGCGCGCCAGGTCGCCCAGCGTCTCCCCCTTGACGAGATAGCCTTTGCGTAGCAACGGCCCCACCGGCATGGGCGCGGGCTTCGCATAGCCGAGTCCATACTTGCCGAGCGCGACCTTATCGCAGATCAGCCACATTGCCGTCTCCCGTTCACCTTCGCAGGCACGCATCAGCGCCGCGCCAACGTCGTGGTAGGAGTTCGATTCGTTCGTGAAGCGCCGGCCGTTCTTCAGCACGCCGATCACGCCGGGTTTGTAGCGGTCGAGCAGGTGCGGGAACACGCCTGTGCGGCCCTTGCCGAAAGGCACCTTCGAGACCGGCATCCAGGCCGACGCATCGGCGAAGCCGAGCGCCACGGCCGCCCCGATCTTTTCCGCCATGTTCAGTCCGTCGCCCGTATTGGCCGCGGGAGTAGGCGAGAGATGCTCCCCGCCACGCTTCACATGCGGATAGACCTGCGCGATGCGCTTGAGATCATGCGGGAAGCCGCCGCAAGCCAGCACGACGCCGTGCCGTGCGGTGATCCGCAACTCGCCGTCCGCTGCTGTAGCCCGCACGCCGACCACCTTGCCGTGCTCGTTCAGCAGTTCCTTGACGGGCGTCGAAGTAAGGATCGGAATGTCGAGCGCCAGCGCTGACTTCGCGAGCCTCGCGGCTAGTGCGTTGCCGCTCGTCACGTTGATTCCTCGCCGGTAAAGCGCCAGTTCCTTGACGTGCGTGGCCAGACGCCTGGCTACGTACAAAAACGAAACAATCGACTTGGTCGCGCGGAAGAAGTGCTTGAGGTCCGCGTTCGAGGAATTGAACATCATTCCCATGAAGGTAATCGTCTCGAGCGGCGGCTTGAGACGGCGCATGTCCTTGCCGAGCCCGCGAATGTCATAGGGCGCGGCGAGGATCGAGCGGCCGATGTCGACGCCGCCACGCGCATCCGGGTGATAGTCCGGATAGAGCGTGGGCACGAACTTCATCTCGGTTTCCCGCTCGAAGAACTCGACCATTTTCGGCCCGTTCTCGATAAGGCATTCCACCGCGGCCGCATCGTAGTTGCCGCCGGTCTCGCTCATCATGTATTCGCGCACACGCTCGACGGTGTCGGCCGGGTTCTGCTGCCGGCCATACTTGCTCAGCGGAATCCACAATACGCCGCCCGACAGCGCGGTGGTACCTCCGAACACGGGCTCCTTTTCGAGCACGACGACGTCGAGGCCGCGCTTCTTTGCAGTGATCGCAGTAGCAAGGCCCGCTGCGCCCGATCCGACCACGACCAGATCGTAAGTCATCTCCTTCGCCATATTCATTCTCCCTGTCGTTATGGTGTGATGGTGCTCACGCGGACGCCGGCGCGGCGTTGAAGCCGGGTCGCGGCACCATGTCCATCAGCATGCAATCGAGACCGCCGTCGACCAGCACCTCCGCGCCATTGACGTAGGCAGCCAGATCGGAGGCGAGGAATAGGGCGGGACCGGCGAGGTCTTCCGGCTCGCCGATGCGGCGGCTCGCGGTGGCGGCGGCGCGGCGCGCCTCGAAGCCGGGCTCCTCGTAGAACTTCGCGGACAGCGCGGTGCGGATCATGCCGGGCAGCACGCAGTTGCTGCGCACCCCGCGAGGACCCCATTCCGCCGCTAACTGACGCGAGAGCAGTAGCACGCCCGCCTTGCTTGGGCTATACGAACCGCTGTTGGTCTGCGGATTGAGTGCCGCAATCGAGGCGACGTGAACGATGCTGCCTTTCCCTGCGGCCAGCATGTCGGACCCGAACTCTCGAGCACACAGTAGATAGCCGGTCAGGTTCACGGCGATGGCCTGGTTCCAGTCCGCGATCGACACCGTGTCGAGAGGTCCGGCCCGCAGCAGCCCCGCGTTGTTGACAAGCACGCTGGCCGGGCCGAGCGCTGCACGAACCGAGCCGGCAGCCTCGGCAACCGAGGCTTCGTCCGACACGTCGCAGCCGAACGCCTGAGCCACCGCACCGGCCGCCCGAAGCTCGGCGGCGACAGCTTCAGCACCGGCGAGATTCCGATCCATGAGCGCCACATGTGCTCCAACCTTGGCGAACGCGCGCGCGATTCCGGCGCCGATGCCACTGCCCGCGCCCGTGATCACGCAGACCTTTCCGTCCACGGTCAGCGAGTAGGGGGCCGGCGCGGCGGCGCTATTTTCAAGTTCCTGTCTCATGTAGTTATCCTTTCTGAAATTTTCGATGCGATTTCGGTAGCGGAAATCCGCATGGCCATTGAACGCCCACGGCACCTATGGAACAATGGACAGAGATCACATAGAGCAGGACATAACGTGCATCATGGCCAATGACACACAGCGCCGACGGACCGTTCTGCATTTCTCGCTCTACGGCGCGGAAGCTGACCAATCCTGGGTCGACATGGTCCATTACGAACGCATTCCGATGCGTGCCGGCCGTTTCGACTTCGACATCAAGCCGCACGTCCATGACGCGCTGATCCAGGTGCTCTACGTCACCGCCGGGGGCGGAGAAACGTTCATCGACGGCAAGAACTGGGTAGTCGAAGCTCCATGCCTGATCGTCGTGCCAGCGCGCTCGGTTCACGGTTTTCATTTTCGCAGCGACGTCGACGGTCACGTCATCACTGCCGCGCAGTCCGCACTGGAATCGCTGGCGATGGCGGCCGCGCCGGAACTGCTGGAATTCATCCGCGCACCGACAGTGCTGTCGGTCGATCCCGTGGTCGAGCGTGGCACGTCTCTAGGCAACCTGTTCGAGTCGATCGGGCGCGAGGCGGAGATCCAGGAGCGCTGGCAGTTCACCGCCGGCGCGGCACTGACGATCGCCTTGTTCGTCAAGATCGGGCGCCTCAGCGAGAGCGCCCGGCTCTCAACCAGTTCCGAGCAACGGACCATGGCCGGACGGATCGAGCGTTTCCGCGCGTTGCTCGACCGCCATTGCCGTGAGCGGCGCCCGGTCGCCAGCTATGCCGACGAGATGGGCGTGAGCACGGGTCAGCTCTCGCGCATCTGCCGCGCGACCTTCGGAGTCTCGGCAATCGAGGCAATCGATGCGCGCTCGGTCCATGAAGCCAAGCGGCTGCTCGGCTATTCGACGCTCAGCGTGAAGCAGATCGCCAGTGAACTGGGCTTTCAGGACGAGGCCTATTTCGGTCGCTTCTTCCGCAAGCAGACCGGGCTGCGACCCACCGAATACCGCTATGCGGCCCATGATCGATCCGTGCCGCCGGAAAAGGGACAAGCGGGCTGACCCGAGCTCGCCTCCTCATTGGTTGAGGGCGATAACCCACTCAGCTTCACGAACAGATGCTCCGGTCCGGAGTTGGTCAGATTGTTGCCTCGCACATACTGGATCGGTCGTGCCGGGTCGAGCGCAATATCGCCGACCTTGCTGGCCAGAGCCTTCGTCGCGATCAGCGTCTCAAGCTTGGCGAGCGGCGCACCCAGGCATTTGTGCATGCCGTTGCCGAACCCCAGGTGGCCGCTGGAATCGCGGTCGATGTCGAAGGTCTCACCCTCGGCGAACTTGCGGCTGTCGCGGTTCGCAGCCGACAGCAGCAATCGCACCACTGCGCCCTTAGGAATATCAACGCCCGCGACAGTGGTCGCCTCAGTGGTGATGCGGCTCACGCGCTGGACCGTACCACGATAGCGCGCCACCTCCTCGACGAAACGGTCTGCGTCGGTGAGGTTTTCGCGGATCCGTCCGAGCAATTCCGGCTGTTCGGCGAACATCCGAAAAGCGTTGGCGACGAGGATGGTCGTCGTGTCGTGCCCGGCGATGAAAACAAAGGCGCACAGCTCCTTCGCTTCCTTTTCCGAAAGCAACCCGTCCTTCCACATGCGCGCGATATGCCCGCCGATCGACTGGCTGTCGGTGCGAGCAAGCCGCTCCAGCGCTTGCTTCAGGTAAGCGAAGAAAGCCTGCGCGCTCTCCTCGTCGGTGCCGGTCCCCGGCGCATTGCGCGCGAGGCGCCCGAAGTAGCTGAAGGTCTCGTCCGACCAGAACTTCATCTTCTCCTCGTCCTCGTTTGGCACCTCGATCATCGTGGAGATGGTCGAAATGCTGAGCGGGATAGCGAAATCGTCGACGACATCACCTCCGCCTTTGGCAATCATCGCGTCGAGGAGGTGCTCCGCCCTCTGCGCGATCTGCTCGATAAAGGGATCGAGCGCCAGCGGCAGGAAGGACGGCTGGACGACCTTGCGCAAGCGCGAATGGTCGGGCGCATCGAACAGCGTCAGGAACGTCAGCGGTGGTGGGCTGACGACTTCAGAGGAAAACAACTTCGGGTTGCGAATCGCCTGGTAGACATCGTCATAGCGCGACAGGAACCACACGTCCGAAGTCGTCGACTGGCAACGCAGCACCGGCGCGTTCTCCCGCATCCAGCGATAGTGCTCGTACGGGTCGCCTTGCGAGCCGTCATCGACCACCTTGAATGGTTCCAGCCCCTCGGGCCAGTCCAGTTCGTGTGAATAGGGCGGAAGGGTCTTTGCCGTGAACGGGCAGATCTGCGGCGCACTTTGTGGCACGACAGGCGCGGCAGATGATGCGGGTGGCGCTGCGACGATGGGGGCCATCTTGCCCAAGGTCATACGCTCCAGCGCGCGGCTCATCGTGGCCCTGGAATGAAGCGCATGCAGCGCAATCACGTCCCGTGCCGCGTTCAGGTCGCCCAGTTCAAAGGCGGCAACGATATCCCGGTGCTGCTGGACGATATCGCCCACGATCTCGATCTGGTCGGTCAGCGCGCGAGCGATGTAGTCCTGTACGGCCAGTTGACGGTAGAGCGCGATTAGCTGGGCGTTGCCGGAAGCTTCGATGGTGAACAGGTGGAAAGCGTGGTTGGCCTCGATATAGCGCGCAACGTCGGTAAAACGCCGCCCGGACACGAAGCGCGCCGTCGCCTCGGCGAGCTGGCGGAACACGATCAATTGCTCGCTCGACAGCCGGCCCATGGTCAGTTGAGCCGCTCCCAGTTCGAGCGCCATGCGCAGGTCGAAGGCTTCATCGACATCGACAGAAGCGATGCGCTCCTCGCCGGTCTGAACCACGAGGCCGGTGCCCGCGAACTTCTCGTAATAGAAGTTGCGCGGCGTTAGCCCTTCGGACGACAGAAAATCGCGCACCGCATCGACCATAGGTGGCGGACCGCAGAGGTAGACATCCGCGTCCCCATCGTTGAGATGGAGGGCGCTGATGTGGTGGGTCACATAGCCCTTGTTGGGATAGGTACTCTCTTGACTGGCGACGGTGCAGGCATAGGTGAAGTTCGGCAGGCGCCGCATATAGGCTTCGAGCCGGTCGATGCCGACCAGATCCTCGTCGGTGTTCACACCGAGGACCATGTGGATCGGGTACGGACTGCCGCCGTCTGCGACGATCTTGTCGAGCATCGAGAGAAACGGAGCGAGGCCCGTACCGCCCGCGAGAAACAGCACCGGCCGCTCAATGGGGCGCAGGTAGAAGCTTCCCATCGGGCCGCGAAATTCGATTTTGTCTCCTACCTTGGCGGATTCGGACAGCCAGTTCGACATCACCCCTTGAGGCACATTGCGCACGAGGAAGGACATACGCGACTCGGACGGCCCCGAGCTGAAGGAGTAAGAGCGGCTCTGATCGGTGCCGGGCACTCGAATGTTGACGTACTGCCCGGGAAGGAAGCTGAGATCTGCGCGGTTCTCAAGCTCGACCGAGAAGGCGATCGCGGTGTCCGACACTCGTTCGCAGGCGACGACCCGTCCTTGGTGGGAGGACGGGCCGGTCCCGGAGACATCGGAATCCGTGGCGAGCAGAATCACGCAGTCGGAACGTGGGCTCATCTGGCAGGTGAGGACCTGGCGGGCGCTCGCCTCTTCGAGGCTGAGCGCATCTTCCACGCAGTCACCTAGTACGTAGTCGCCAGACTCGCAGACCGCCTTGCAGGTGCCACACACACCATCACGGCAGTCGAGTGGAATATTGATCCTGGCGCGAATGGCTGCATCGGTGACACGCTCGCCCTCCTTGCACTCGATGAAGCGGGTCACTCCGTCCTCAAAACGGAAGGTTATCTGATGGGCCATGGCGGTGTCTCCTCTAGAGTCGCCCGACCATTCCCCTGCGCTGGCGGTTTGCTCGGACGAGGTGGCGCGCGAGGTAACGTTGCTTCTCGCAAACGCCCGTTGGGTTTAATGCCGCCAATTTAGAGCCTGAGCCGCGTCGCACTCAACGGACAGAGGCGACGTTCGCCCGGACAAAACGTGCATCGTGATGGATGCCGGATCACCCGGAGCGGTCCGGACCTCACTCGCGAACACACTTCCGGAAGAGGGTCATCGATCGTGCCGCGCTTGGGAGCGGACGATCGCCACTGCAATGTTGGGATGCATTTCGAAGGTGCGCGGATCGATGGCGAGAAGCCGGCGTGAATTAAACCGGTAAATCTCTGTCCTGGGCGCCCTTCGCCGATGCAGCCGCCAGTTCCCCCTCAACTTCCCGAAATAGCTGATCATGCCAATAGCGACTACTAAGTGAGCCGCCCTTCGACTGGGAGGGATGGTCCCGCGAGCGTCGCCTGCCGGGTTGCTAAAACTTCCGTTACTCGTCCCGGAGGCTTTGCCTGGGTTTGCACTGGTCGATGTATGAGCAAGCAGAAGGCTAAAGAGTGTTGTGTAGTTGACTCCACGACCGCCAGAACGTACGGCTCCGCACCTCAGTATGGTCAGATGCGTTCCCCCGCAAGTGTAAGTTTTGGGGGACCTCGAAATATATCGTGATCTTTGTCGATTTCCTCAAGCGTCGTTCGTCGTGCGTATAGGGCGGCAAGATTGCGGCAATGCGGTCCCGACGTCGCTTTTGCGCCCCTTTTCATTACTAACGCGAACGGAGGTCGTTCATGGCTTACGTAGATGGATTTGTCGCCGCGGTGCCCACGGCGAATCGTGAAACGTACAGGAAGCATGCCGAATCGGCAGCGGCCGTCTTCAAGGAGCACGGCGCATTGAAGGTGGTCGAGTGCTGGGGAGATGATGTCCCGGAAGGGAAGGTGACGTCTTTTTCGATGGCGGTCAAACGACAGGATGACGAGGCGGTGGTGTTCTCGTGGGTTGTCTGGCCTTCGCGTCAGGCACGAGACGACGGAATGAAAGCGGTGATGGCCGACCCACGGCTGCAGCCTGACACGAACCCGATGCCTTTCGACGGCAAGCGGCTGATCTACGGCGGGTTTGAAGTGATCGTGGACGTATGAGGGGCCAAAGAAGGTGGCGCCGGTCGACAAGGGCCAGAAGCTTGCGATGCACCTGAATTTTCTGCAGGTCCATGTGCAGGAACAAGCCGTTTAGGTGCTTCTCAAAACATTCAATGGAGACGACGTATATGCAGCAAGATCCTGCCGACATCGCCCGTGCGAGTTATCTCGCCTATGTACATAAGGACCGCGCCGCCATCGAGGCTCTGATTGGCGAAGACTTCCATTTCACCAGCCCTTTGGATAACCGCCTGGATCGCAACACCTACTTCACGCGTTGTTGGCCCAACAGCGAGACGATCACCGACTTTCAGTTCATCGATGTCGTTGTTCATGACGAACAGGTCTTCGTCGTTTATGAAGGAACGAGTTTTCGCAGTAGACGATTCCGCAATACGGAGCGGCTAACCGTCCGCGGTGGCAAAATCGTCGAGGCAGAGGTCTATTTCGGCTGGTCCCTTCCGCACGACGCGCCCGAAGGCGGATATGTGACCTCGGTCGCCTAGCAACTCGTTGGATACCACAAGAGCGTTTTTGCGCGGTTGTCGGCAATGGCCGCATCGGATGCTCGGCCGCGAGGCGCGGGCGTCTGCCTTGTGATTGCGCTACGGACGTCCGCCGGCGCAGCGCGAGTGGCGGTTCAGGGTCGGTTTGGCGCAATCGCTTCCGCCCGTATTTGGCCATAAGGTGACGTCCGCGAGCCTTTGAGATCGAGTTGTCAAGGGGCCGCGTTCCATTCGAAAGCAGTCGGCGGTCACGAAACAACAAGTGGTCCGCCGCATCTGATTGCGCTACGGGCCGTCGGCGTCCTATAACGCGTGCCTTGTCCGAAGAGGCTCGTCGTTTCGCTACACTGCGCACTTTCGCTGACAACCTGGCAGGAGGCTGCACATGGACCGCATGGTGGCGATGGAGACTTTCATAACTGTTGTCGATGCGGGTTCATTTTCCGCCGCGGCACGCCGGTTAAAGCTGGGCCAACCGGCCGTCTCAAAGACAGTCGCACAGTTGGAGGAACGTCTGGGGGCCCGTTTGCTATTGAGATCGACACGTGGCCTGGCGCCGACCGATGCCGGTCAACGGTTCTACGATCACGCACTCAGGGCCATTGATGAGGCGGAGCGGGCAGAACAGGCAGTACGTGAATCGTCGGATGGCTTGTCCGGGCGACTGCGCATTGGCGCAGCCGTCACCTTCGCCCGGCTACACGTCTTGCCAGCATTAAAGTCTTTCCTGGATCAACACCCCAATCTGAGCATCGATATCGTACTTGACGATCGGTCCGTCGATTTGCTCGAAGAGGGTGTCGATGTTGCGTTACGTATGGGTGCCCTGGACGATTCGAACATGACGGCGCGTCGCATCTCCACCGGGCGGCGGGTCGTCGTCGGCACACCCTCATATTTCGCGGAGGCCGGGTTTCCGCAAACGCCTGTCGACCTTAGCCGTCATCAGGCGGTCGTCTACTCGGTGCGAGGCGGCGGTGAATCGTGGTTGTTCAGCCGGAGTGACGGTTCCGACTCAAACGTAACCTTGTCCGGCCGAATAAGCGTGAACGCAGCTGAAGGCATGCGCACGGCGGTACTCGCTCACATGGGCCTTGCTGTCGCTTCGGAATGGATGTTCGCTCCTGAACTCTCGAACGGCGCGGTTCAGGCCGTCCTGACTGACTGGATGTTGCCGCCGATTGACCTGTGGGCAGTATTTCCGTCCGGCCGCATGGCGACCATGAAAGCGCGTGCCTTCGTCATGTTTGTCGAGCACCTTCTCAATGAGCGCTCCAGCGAGAACCTCATCGCCTAGCCGCTTCGTACCAGGGCGCCAATGCCCCGGGCTGCCTCTTCGCAGTAGGAATAGGAGCTATTCCTCACCCGCGACTACCAGGCGACGCCACCTGAGCGGAGGATACGCATCAACCAATGCACGAAACATTGGCTCCGATGCAGCGGTCTCTTCCGGCTGTTCAGCCCGGAGGACCGCTTCGAAATCTATCTGTTGAGGAAAACATGACCCAGGCTCTGAAAGGCAAACTTGCTCTCGTTACGGGCGCTTCGCGTGGAATCGGTGCAGCTATCGCGGCACGTCTTGCGCGGGACGGCGCATCGGTGATCGTTCACTATGCGTCGAGTCCGGCGCGGGCCGACGCAGTTGTCAAGGAGATCCGCGATGCCGGCGGCGAGGCTGAAGCTGTCGGCGCCAACCTGTCGCAACCAGAAGGCGTCAAGAGTCTCATTGAGGCGCTGAACGGCGCGTTCGGTGGCCGCTTCGAGGGGCGGCTCGACATTCTTGTCAACAACGCTGGCACGGTGGAGTACGGACCCTTCCTTGATTCTTCGGAGACGTCATACGACACACACTTCAACTTGAATGTTCGTGCGCCGATCGAACTGGCAAAAGACGCGGCGGCGCGAATGATGGCGGCCGGCTGGGGACGCATTATCAACGTGGGCTCGGCCTTCGGCGAAGCCGCGCCACTGCCTGGTGTGACGCTCTACATCGCATCGAAGTTCGCCCTCAGAGGCTTCACTCGCGGGCTATCGCGCGAACTCGGCAAATATGGCGTAACCGTGAATGCCGTCCAGCCCGGCCCGATCGATACAGAACTGGCTCCGCAGCCTGGCACAGAAGACCACGCAACGATGACAAAGCTCGCAAGCGTGGGGCGTTTCGGCAAACCGGCGGAAATCGCCGCGGCTGTAGCTTATCTCGCGAGCCCCGAAGCAGGCTACACGACCGGCGAGAGTCTGACGGTCGATGGTGGATGGATTGCCTGAGGAAACCGACGGGCGTTTTCGCTGGCACGCTGGAAGGCTTGATTCGCTCGCAGACGTGCGCGTCGGTCCGGAGCGCGTGCGGGCGCAAAAGTATTCGCACGCGGTTCCCACGTTGTCGCCGCGCGCGTCTGCGAGAGCAAACGACCTTCGACAACAGCTGAGCTACGGAAATGGACGAAGACACCAGATTGCTTGCTTTGAGCGTGATAGCACACCACTCGCGATTGGCTATCTTTCGGCTGCTCGCTGCCGTGGGGCCTAGTGGGTTGCCCGCGGGAGAGATTTCTGCGCAATTAGGAATTGTTCCGTCCAGCCTGTCTTTCCACCTAAAGGACATGTCACGCGCGAACCTTGTATCCAGCAACCGGAAAGGGACCTTCATCTATTATTCGGCGGGCTTGGATGCCATTCATGGAGTTATCGACTTTTTGACTGAAATCTGCCTTGCTGACTCCACAAGGAATCCTTTTTCCGGTAAGGAGGATACAAAAATCAGTGATACGGACGCATGTTTTTTCTGGTCCCACTGCCGGTAAGACGGATGGCCGCTTCACCTGTGAACGCGGCCGGCGAACCTGCGTGGGACCAAATGACCGCGTCGGGCGTGGAAGCCGCCATTCGCGAGCTGGCTTTCCGGGCGGGAGAAGGCTGCCGCGGGCGTCATATCAAGGGCAGCTTCCAAGGGGACAATACTCGTTCATGTCGGGCATCGTGGCCAGACGCATCAGACTTGCCGACGGGTTCCTTTCCTGACATTCGCACCTTTGTGGACGCGAGCATCGGATCGCTGCAGCGGATGCGCCTACCAACCCAAGCTGAAGTTCGCCCCATTAAACGATTCCGCGCGAGCACTATCGTTCCCTTCGGCGCTGCGACTAGCGAACGCGCGGACCTCATCCGGCCGGCCGGATAGACACGGCACAGGCGTGACGCTCGCCTCACGCGGCGAGTGCTCCATCGACCGCGGCCAGGTAGTGCGTGAAGCCTGCCTGCAGCAGCACGGTTCGCACGCGCCCAAGCTCGCATCGCACCGCTTCGTCTGCAGGCGCCTGCAGGACGTGCGCGAGCGCGCGGCCGCGCGCCGCGAACAGCTCGGCCCAAGGCAGCGGTTCGCGCCTCGTGTAGTCCTCCAGTGCCGTCACGTAGAGCAGCA